>JAPPGF010000031.1:51206-168293 GCA_028875075.1 Gemmatimonadota bacterium
TTCATTTTTTTAAACCCGCCCGGCCGCCCCCCGGCGCGCGGCCGGGCCCGGCCCGCGCCGCCCCCGCGCGGCGGCCGCCCCCCGCTAGCCTTCCCCTGCTCCGTCCTCGGCCAGAGCCGCCCCCGCGGGCGGCGGATGCCGGTCCATGAGGGCGGCGATCCAGCGGAGGTCGGGTACGTGCTCCATCGCGATCTTGACGACCATCGTAAGCGGGACCGCCAGCAGCGCGCCCACGGGCCCCCATACCCACGCCCAAAAGAGCAGCGACAGGAATACGACCAGGACGGACAGCCCCATGCGGCGTCCGAACAGCTGCGGTTCCAGCAGGTTCCCGAACAGGGCGTTTACCGCCATGTAGCCCGCCGCCACGGCCAGCACTCGCAGCTCGCCGAGCGTGATGAACGTGATCAGCAGGGCCGGTACCGCCGCGATGAGAGAGCCGATCTGAGGCACGAAGTTGAGGATGAAGGCGACGAGTCCGAGCAGAATCGGGAAGTCCACACCGAGCAACCAGCAGAGCAGGCCGATGCTGACCCCGGTGCCGACGCTGACGAGCGTCTTGATCCAGACGTACGCCTGGATGTCCCGGACCATGTGTCTCAGGTCGAAATCGGTGCGCTCGCTCGAACCGAAGACGGCCTTGAACTTCACGGGAAGCACGGTGGACTCGGCCAGCACGAAGACCATGATCAGGCCGACCAGCAGGACCATCGACAGCAGCGACAGCACGACCCGCACGGTCCCGGTAAAGAGCGAGAGCACACGGCTCGGCTCGAGCAGGTCGAGCTGCACGTACTCCCCGACGGACAGCCCCCGCGCGTCGAGCACGGCCACCCAGCCCACGAACCTCTCCTGCAGCAGCCTGGCGTACTCGGGCAGCCGTTCGTTCAGGCCCCCGACCGAATTCGTCACCAGCAGGACGATCGCCACGAGCACGAGCGCGTCGAGCAGCATCGCCATGCCGATTGCCAGGGGCCCAGGCACGCCCCGCGCGCGGAGCCTGAAGAGGACCGGCATGGTAACGACGGCGAGGAAGGCGGCGAGAACGATCGGCACGACGATCGGTCCCGCGAGCTTGAGGCCCGCAATGATGATCACCAGGGAGGCGAGGACGTTGAGGAAACTGCCTCCAGGCCGGCGATCGCCCGTGTCGATCATCCTCGGGGCGCCGGAGTCACCGGTCCGCAGGCGGGCGCTCACGCTAGCGGGCGGGCGGGCACAGGAACGCCCTGCCGTGCCAACTCTCGCGCGCGGGCCGCTCCCACCGCCCCGACCGCACGCCACCCAGGCTCGTCAGGGTAGTGTCGAAGACCCGTGTGTCTCCGTCGACTTCGCCCGCCTCCACCCGGCTCCTGAACGTGGCACGGTCGACGCGGACGACTTCACCCGCCGGATCCCGATAATACAGCGCGCCGTGACCGACCAGCCCGACACCGAGGCTGCGCTGTACGTCCTTGAGGACATCCACCATGGCGTCGATCGAGCAACCCGACGGGGGGACGCTGGCCTGGTCGACGGCCACCATCAGGAAGCGGTCGTCGCTGAGCGCGCGAGCGGCGGTGAGGGGAGTGCCGTGGGCCTTCCAGTCCGCGAGGAAGCGGTCGACCTCCGTGAGCAGCACGGTCCGCTCGGACGGCGAGAGGCGCCGCTCGGCACCGAAGATCCAGAGCCGCGCGTCGTCGGGCAGCAGATCGAGCGAGACCAGTGGCATGGTCAGCTCGCCACCCGCGTCTGCTCCGAGGCCGCTACCGCGACGGCGGCGTCGCCCTCGGGCTGCGGGGCTGCGGAGGGCGGGCCGTCGCCGCTCGGCTCCCGGGCCCGCGGAGGCACGTCGTCCAGCAGCACCGCGATCCAACTGAGGTCCGGCACGTTTTCGACGGCGATCTTGAGGACCATGGTCAGCGGCACGGAGAGAAGCGCCCCGACGGGACCCCACACCCAGCCCCAGAAGAGCAACGAGAGCACGACGACCAGGGTCGACAGGCCCATCCTGCGTCCCATGATATGCGGATCAATGATGTTCCCGATGACGGTGTTGATCGCGAAATAACCCAGCGCGACGATCAGCCCGGTGACCTCTCCGTGCAAGACGAGGGCCAGCAACACGCCGGGAATCGCAGCGATGATCGAGCCGATCGTGGGAACGAAGTTGAGGACGAACGCGATCAGACCCAGCAGGACGGGGAAATCGAGCGAGGCCAACAGGCACAGGACGGTTACCGAGACCCCCGTGGCGAGACTGAGCACGAACTTGAGCCCCAGATAGACCTGCACCTCCTTGGCGATCTGCATGAGCCGCAGACGCCCTTGCCGGTTGCCCCCCAGGATCGCCTGGAACTTCAACGGGAAGACCGTCGCCTCGGCCAGCACGAACGTCATGATCAAGCCGATGATGAAAGCGACCGTGAACACCTGCGCGATGGTCTGCACGGCCCCGCTCACGAGCGCGAATACGCGCGTGGCGTCCGCGAAGTCGATGTTCAAGTAGGCCGTCGCCGGGATCCCGCGCGCCTCGAGCTCCATCATCCAGCGATCCCAGTGGCCCCCGAACAGGCTCACATAGCCGGGGAACTTGGTGTTCAGGTCCGCCAGGGCGTTGGTCACGATCAGGACCATCAGCCCGAACACGAGCGCGTTGATGAGAACCGTCGTGCCGACCGCGAGCGGAGCCCAAACCTTGCGCCGGCGAAGGCCGAACATGATCGGCATGGAAACGACGGCGAGGAACAGGGCGAGCACGAACGGCACGAGGATCGTCGCGGCCGCCTTGAGGCCTGCCACGATGATCGCGAGACAGGCGAACACCAACAGCAGGCCTGCCCCGGGGCGCTCGTCCATGCGATCGAGGATCATCCGGCTCGGTCCGGGCTAGGGGAGGCGCGCAGCCGCGCACGACAGCAATATACGAAGAAATGGAACCTTCATCTCACCCGCCGCCTTTCCCGGTCCCCGATACCGACCGGGCGCTCCTGGGCCAATGCCGGGTGGAGACCTTCCGCTCCGGCGGCAAGGGCGGCCAGCACGCCAACACGACCGACAGCGGCGTGCGTCTGACCCACGAGCCCACGGGGATCACGGCCGTGTCACGGAGCGAGCGAAGCCAGCATCGCAACAAGGCCGTCGCACTGGCCAGGCTCCGGCGGAAGCTCGAACGCCGCAACGAACGGCAGTCGCCCCGCGCGCCGACCTCCGTTCCGGCGGCGGAGAAGCGCAAGCGCCTGGAGGAGAAACGTCGGCGCGGCCGCCTAAAGCGGCTGCGGCGCGAGCCGCCGCTGGAGGATTGAGGCCGGCGCGAGACTCCCGACGCTGCGCTCGCGGCCCGTACTCCGTGACGGTGGCGGCCGCGACCCGTCGCAGGGCCCGACGGCATTGGGCCACGGTCAAGCCCAGCGGCCCTGCCTGCACCATGGCGGCGGGCGCCAACAGTCGCCGTCGCCTGGTCTGAGACGCCCGGGACGCGTGAGGCCGCAAGCCTGTCGTGGCTGCGCGGCGAGGACGACCGTGCCTCGACATCCCACGGCGCCGCGACGGGGCGCTATCTTCGTGGCGCCCGACGCGATCTTCTCGCGTCCGACATCTCAACTCAGCCGCGGAAACGTACTGTTGGCACTCCTGCGCGCTCCTGAGCGCACCCGTCCGCCCCGCTCTTCCGACCGGCACGACCGGGCCGAGCGCTCCAAGATCGAGTTCGCGAACGTCCGTGCCGAGGCCGGACACCTGATTCGCGCGCACCGCAAGAGTCTCGCCCTGGGGTTGATCCTGATGTTGATCAACCGCTCGGCCGGACTCGTGCTCCCTGCGATGCCCAAGTACCTGATCGACGACGTGATCGGACAGGGGCGCCCCGACCTGCTCGGTTGGCTCGTGTTCGCCGCGGGGGCCGCCGCCCTCGTGCAAGCCGCCACGTCGTTCGGCCTGTCCCAGATCGTGAGCGTGGCCGCACAGGGGGCGATCGCCAAGATGCGAAAGGACGTCCAGGCGCATGTCCTACGCCTCCCGGTCGGCTACTTCGACTCTACCAAGAGCGGCGTCTTGATCTCGCGCATCATGACCGACCCCGAAGGGATCCGGAACCTGGTCGGCACGGGGCTCGTCCAGTTGATCGGGGGCGTCCTCACGGCCGCCGCGGCCTTCGTCGTCCTGCTCGCGCTCAACACCCGACTCACGCTCATGACCGTCGCGCTGCTCCTCGTCTTCGTCGCGTCGATGTCCGTCGCGTTCAAGAGACTGCGCCCGATCTTCCGCAAGCGCCACGAGATCAATGCCGAGGTGACCGGACGCCTCAACGAGACACTGGGCGGTATCCAACTCGTCAAGACCTACGTGGCGGAAAGGCGCGAGGCGGCCGTGTTCGGCGGCGGGGTGGACCGCCTGTTCAGGAACATCGCGTCAACGATCACCGGAACGTCCGCGGTGGCCGCGATCTCGACCGTGATCATCGGAGGCGTCAGCGTCATGATCCTGCTGCTCGGCGGACGCGCGATCCTGGCCGGTACGATGACCACGGGCGAGCTCTTCAGCTACGTCCTCTATGTCGGCGTCATGGTAGCGCCCCTGGTCCAGATCTCGAGCATAGGCACACAGATCACGGAGGCCTTCGCCGGCCTGGACCGCATCCACGAGCTCCGCTCGGTGAGTACCGAGGACGAGAGTGACGGAGGGCGGAGCGCGGTCGACGACATGCCGGGCGAGGTCGTCTTCGAAGACGTGTCGTTCGAGTACAAGCCCGACGCGCCGGTCCTCAAGGGGATCTCGTTCCGTGCTCCAGCCGGCACGACAACCGCGCTGGTCGGCCCCTCCGGTTCCGGCAAGAGCACGCTGATCAGGTTGGCGATGGCGTTTTATCGCCCGCAGGCCGGGCGAATTCTCGTCGACGGCCGCGACCTCGCCGAGCTCAAGCTGCGCGACTACCGGAGGCACTTGGGCGTCGTCATGCAGGACAATTTCCTCTTCGACGGCACGATCCGGGAGAACATCGCTTTCGCCCACCCGCGGGCGACCGACCGGGAGATCCGGGCGGCGGCGCGCATCGCGCACTGCGACGAATTCATCGAGAGGTTCGACCGGCAATACGACACCGTCGTGGGTGAGCGGGGCATCAAACTCTCGGGAGGTCAGCGCCAGCGGGTTGGCATCGCGCGCGCCATCCTGGCCAACCCGCGGGTGCTCATTCTGGACGAGGCAACCTCGAGCCTGGACAGCGAGGCCGAGGCGCTCATCCAAGACGGCCTGCGCGCCCTCAGGAGGGGGCGTACGACTTTCGTGATCGCGCACCGCCTGTCGACCATCCGGAGCGCCGACCAGATCCTGGTGCTCGACCACGGCGAGATCGTCGAGCGCGGCACGCACGTCCAGTTGATGAGTTTGGACGGACTCTATCGCCGCCTCTACGAGCGCCAGCACGGGCTGATGGAAGACCTCTACGTCAACCCGGGCGAGGAGCCCGCCGTAGAAGAGGCGGGCCAGACGATCTAGGGCGGAGCGGGAGGCCGCCCCTGCGTCTTGTTGCTGACGACCGGGCGGCCGCGCGCCGCGGCCCGGCACAGCAGAGGCGGCGGGCGGGCGGGAGCGCCCCGCCAGCGCAATGGGCCCGCCAGGATTCGAACCTGGGACCTACGGATTATGAGTCCGCTGCTCTGACCGGCTGAGCTACGGGCCCCGCGGCACGTAAGGTACGCGTTCGGTCCCGTCCGGTCAGCCCGACGCATGATCCCGGCCCGCGCCCCCGGGGCAGAGGAGAACTCGCTGGGGGCCGGACGCCATCCGACTGGGGCCGGCGACCGAACGGTCGCCCCACGCACGTGACTCGGCGGCGCGGACCGCCGCCGGGAGGCACCTGCCCCGCGCCGGGGGTACCAGGGTCCGATGCGAGAGCCGTACGGTCGCGAGCGCACTAGGATGCTGGAAGAGCACCTCCGCGCCCGAGGGATCCGGCATCCCCGTGTGCTCGAAGCGATGGCGAGCGTTCCCCGGCACCGATTCGTACCGGCCGGAGCGCGGCCGCATGCGTATGCCGATCGCGCGCTCCCCCTCCGGCACCGCCAGACCATCTCGCAGCCGTACATCGTGGCCTTCATGACCGAGGCGCTGGACGTCGGGCCGAGCCATCGCGTCCTCGAGGTGGGGACGGGGAGCGGCTACCAGACCGCCGTGCTCGCACCCCTCGCGAAGGAGGTCTACACGATCGAGCGGATCGGCGATCTGCAGCGATCCGCTCGTGAGCTCCTGGAGGAGCTAGGCGTCCCCAACGTGCGCTATCGCGTCGGCAACGGCGCGCTGGGCTGGCCCGAGCACGCGCCCTTCGACCGCATCCTCGTCACTGCCGGCGCCCCGGCCGTGCCGGACGCTCTCAAGCGGCAGCTCTCGCCCGACGGCGGCCTCATGGTGATCCCGGTAGGGGACGCCGACCTGCAGGAGCTGGTCGCGATTACGCGCGCCGGGGCAGCCTGGACCTCGGAGCCGCTTCTCGGCTGCCGCTTCGTTCCACTGGTCGGAGCCGAGGGCCGCTAGGCGCCGGGGACGTCGCCCCCGGCCCCGCCGGCCGCCCGACGAAGCGCGGCGAGTTCGCCGGGCGTGAGCTCGCGCCACGCGGCTGCAGGCAGCGACCCGAGCCTCACGGGACCGAAGCGCTCGCGACGGAGCCAGCGGACCGAGTGGCCCGCCGCGCTCATGAGGCGGCGCACCTCGCGCTTGCGACCTTCGCTCAGGACGAGCTGCAGGACGCTTCCCTCCGGCTCGTCGCCCAGGTGCCCGGCACGCAGCGCGCGGGCGAGTCCGTCGTCCAGCTCCACGCCGCTGGTGACGGTCCGCACGACGTCCGGGCCCGCGCGGCCGCGCAGGCCGACCCGGTACTCGCGCTCGACCCCGGAGGAGGGATGGAGGAGGCGGTGGGCAAGCTCGCCGTCGTTGGTGAAGAGCAGCAGACCCTCCGTCTCGCGGTCCAAGCGCCCCACGTAGCGAAGCACCGCGTGTTCGGCCCGGAGACAGTCGTAGACCGTGCGGCCTCCGTGCGGGTCGGCGCGCGTGACCAGCGTGCCGACGGGCTTGTTGAACGCGATCCAACGAGCCGCGTCCGCTCGGATCCGCCGCCCGTCCACCTCGACGACGTCCCGCTCGGGATCGACCCGGGCACCGAGTGTCGTCGCCGGAGCGCCGTTCACGCTCACCCGACCCTCGAGCATGAGCGTTTCGGCCTCGCGCCGCGAGGCGATCCCAGCCCGCGAGAGGAACCTCTGAATGCGCACCCCTAGCCCGCCCTCCCGCTCGTTACTGCGAACCGGGCCGTTCCCGCCGCTCGGTCGGCTCCACCGCTGCGAACGCGGCCGCGCGCGGAGTGCCCTCCTTGGCGGCGAGCCCGTCTTCCGTCGGGCCCAGCGGCGCTCGCTCGCGCAGCACGACCGGAAGTTCCTCCGGACGGGGCAGGTCCTCGACCGAGCGATAGCCGAAATGGTCGAGGAAACGCTTCGTGGTACCGTACAGTAACGGCCGGCCGAGTCCCTCGGCCCGCCCGACCACCTCGACCAACCCCCGATCCTGGAGCGTGCGTAACACGCCTCCGCACTGGACCCCGCGGACGTACTCGATCTCGATGCGGCCTATCGGCTGACGGTAGGCGATGATCGCGAGCGTCTCGAGCGCGGGTCCGGAGAGCCGCGTCGGCCGCGGGACGGTATCGAACCGCTCGAGGTAGGCCCAGAACTCCGCGCGCGTCAGCAGCTGGAATCCCTCGGCGAGCTCCACTACCTCGAACGCGCGTTCGCCCTCGCGGTACTCGGTCCGCAGCGCGCGGATCGCCTCCTCGACGACTTCCTCGTCGAGCGACGCGTCCGCGCGGGCGATCTCTTCCGCCCTGAGCGGGGCGTCGCTCGAAAACAGGATCGCCTCCACGATCTGCGTGACCTTCACGGCCGCCTCTCCATTCTCGTCTTAGGCCTGACTCGCTCCGGGTCCAGGCGCACCGCGAGCTCCTCCGCGGGCTCGACCCGCTCCGGTCCGCCCGGAGCGGCCGTGGCGCGCAACCTCGGGCCGCTCAGGCGGTGTCCGTGGCGTCCTGCGCGGAGGGCGGCCCGTCGTCGTCCGTGCGCCGATAGAGCCAGAGCTCTCCGAAGGGGGTGACCTGCCGGAGCGAGAGCTCCCGCCGGCGCGACATCTCCAGTCCCGCCAGCAACGTCAAGACGGCGTGCACCTTCTCCTCGAACCCCTTGAGCAGGCGGCTGAACTCGATGCGCGCGTCCTTACCGAGCGCACGCGTGATCAAGAGGATCTTCTCCTCCATGGAGGTGCGGCGGGCACCGAGCGGGTAGCGGCGCTGCGTCGTCTCCGGCGCCTCTACGGCCAGCGCAGCCTGGAATACATCCTCCCAGGTGGTCTCGAGCGGCGTGTCCGCCCAAGCGGCGCGGGGCCGTGCCGGTACGAACCCCTTCCCGAACCGCCGCGCGCGCTCGGATTCCGCCCACTGCAGGCGGTTCGCGACCTCGCGGATCAGCTCGTACTCGAGAAGGCGCCGTACCAGCTCGGCCCTCGGATCCTCGTCCGCCCCGTCCTCGTGGCGTGGCAGGAGCATCTGTGCCTTGATGCGGACCAAGGTCGCCGCCATGTCCAGGAACTCGCCGGCCCCCTCGAGCTGTTCGGCTTCGATGCCCTCGACCGCTGCCAGGAACTGATCGGTGATCCTCGCGATGGGGATCTTGAAGATGTCCAGGTCCTGCTGCCGGATCAGGTGGAGCAGCAGGTCGAGCGGGCCGTGGAAACGGTCCAGCTCGACGACGAGCAGGTCCTCGCGCGAGGCCAGTGGGCTGCGCGGGACGCTCAGCTCCACAGACGCATGAACCAGAAGGCCGCGGCATCCCTGAGTACGAACACCGGACTCAATACGGCGAACAGCACCCCGCGAAACGGAGGCACGAAGACGAGCGCGATGATGACGAGAAACCCGAACCGACCCATCCGGCGATATGCCTGAGCCAGCGGGTCGGGGAGCAGGCGGTGCACCACGTGGGAGCCGTCCAGCGGCGGGATCGGGATCAGGTTGAAGAAGGCGAGCATCAGGTTGACCGTGATCGCCAGCAGGCAGACGTCGAGCAGGATGGGATCGACGCCCCCGGGCCCGAGCAGTGCGAGTCCGGTGCCCACGAGAGTGAAAATCAGCGCCAGGGCCAAGTTCGACACGATCCCCGCCATCGAGACACGGATATCGCCGGCCTTGAGCTCACGGTAATTGCCGGGATCGACCGGCACCGGTTTCGCCCAGCCGAAGAAGACACCGGACTGCGTGAAGATCAGTATCAGCGGGAGGATGACCGAGCCGAACGGATCGAGGTGCGGGAGCGGATTGAGGGTGATCCGGCCGAGCCGGTCCGCCGTGAAATCCCCCTCCCTTCTCGCCTGCCAGGCGTGAGCCACCTCGTGGATCACGATCGACATCAGGAGGACGGGGCCAAAGATCAGGTATTCCATGAAGCCGCTGAAGCTATCAGGCCGCCCTGGGCCGGGCCACCGAGATTGCGAACCCGGCCATGGTGTCGCCTGACGTCAGCCCTCCCCCCGGCGGAGTGGCGTTCACGGATGATCGAGTCGGGCCGGAGCGGACATCGCGACGTTGGCGTCGCGAAAGACGCCACGCGGCAGGCGTCTCCCAGGAAACGGCATCCCCTGACATGGATGCCCCCGTGAGACGGGGAGGCCGTCGGCGCTCTCGGGACATCCGGACGATGATCCCGACACCGGACGAGTCTCGGAAGGAACGTCAGGACCCGACCGGCCCGTCACCTCATCGGTGCAATCGTATGGACCGGCCGTTCAACGGCTGCACCGGGCGCGCGTTCAGTGGATGCAACGCCGCGAAAGCATCCAACTGCGCCTGCGACACAAAGATCGGCTCCGCCATCACCACCCAGCTGACAGCTTCCGAGCACGGCGGGGTCGTCAGCGAGCCGGAATAGCGGAAGTAGGCCCGAGCGGCCGGCAAGAGAGAGCGCGGATCGAACCGGGCGAGCGTTCCCGACGCCGCCCCGGCATCGGGCACGGCTTCCCAGATTCTCTGAATGTTGGGCTCGCTCTCGCCGCGTTCCATAAAGATTGCGATCACGGCGAGGTCACCCCCCTCGGCCGCATGGACGAAGTGCGCCTCCATCGGAGAGCGGCCTCCCTCGACGGTGTGTTCGGCGGGCGAATGGAAGTGGAACTGACGGAGCGAGTAGCGCCGGCCCTCCAGAACGATGGAGCTCCCCCCGGCCATTTCGACCTGGACGGTGTGCCCCTGGTCCGCGACCCTCGCCTCCGCGGGCTGCCACCGGATGTCCAGCCCATCAGCGGCCGCGGCCGGAATCGCGCCCGCCAGATCCACCGGGGACTGCTCCACCCCGGTGTCGCAGACCGAGAAGGAGGGGTCCAGCCCGCCCCACCTGTCAGGGCCCGTGTCGCCCTGGTAACTCCAGTACACTTCACCTCCGGCGCGCTGTGCGTCCATCGGCTCTCCTCTGCGGTGGACCTGCTCCCCATCGATTTCGATCTACTGCCGCTGTGGCCGGAGCCGAAGGTCATCCCCCCGGTCGTCCCGCGGACTCGGAATAGGCGGCCCGCGCGTCCGGGACTCCCCCCTACCCATCCCAGCAGAGGCTGGAGACCGAGCCCGGGTAGCCGAAGCCATCGCCAAGAGGATCGAGGACTGAAGCGCTCCAGGTCTGCCGGAACGCCGGGGCGCGGCATTGTTCATGCTCTCGGCCGTGGATATCTTCCCGCTCCCGTAGACGAACCCAGGTACGAACGCATGCCCAATATCGAGAGCGCTCGCAAGCGCATGGTCCTGAGCCGACTGGCACGTGACAAGAATCGCCAGGCGCGCTCGCGTCTCCGCACGGCTCTCAAGCGCGTCCGCGACGCGACCGGGGCGGAAGAGGCGCGGGCCCGACTGCGGGACGCCGTCGTCCTGTTGGACCGAGCCGCCCGGACGCGGCTCCTGCACCCGCACAAGGCGGCCCGCCTCAAGGGCCAGCTCGCCCGGCGCGTCAGCCGCATGGGCGCCGACGCCTGAGCGGGCGGCGGCCGCGCATGCGGACCACCACGGTCCGGATCCATTCGGATCCAGGCTCTCCCGCCTCTCATCCATCTTCGGTCGCACACCGCACGACGCCTTAACCCCAGCCGGCCTCCCACACGATGCGCCCGCCGACCACGGTCAGCACGGCGCGCCCCACCAGATCCCACCCCTCGAACGGCGTGTTGCGGCTCTTCGAGAGAAAGTGCTCGGTTCGGACGGTCCAACGCGCCTCGGGATCCATCACCGTAACGTCACCCGCCGACCCTTTGCGCAACGTACCGCCGCTCAATCCGAATGCGCGCGCAGGCGCCACGCTCATCCGCTCCACCATCGTCGGCAAGTCGATCAGCCCTCCCCGCACCAAGTGCGTGTGCACCAGGCCCAGCGAGGTCTCGAGGCCGACGATGCCGTTGGGGGCGTCGTCGAACGGCTGCTCCTTCTCGTCGTAGTGGTGAGGGGCGTGGTCGGTCGCGAGCACGTCCAGGGTGCCGTCCTTCAGGCCGGCGCGCACCGCTTCCACGTCGGCAGCACTGCGCAGTGGCGGGTTCATCTTGGCGTCGGTCCGGTAGCCCTCCACGGCTTCGTCGGTGAGCAAGAGGTGATGCGGTGTGGCTTCGGCCGTGACCCGCACCCCGCGCTCCTTGGCGCGCCGGATCGCCTCCACGCCCGTCCGGGTCGACACGTGCTGCAGATGGACGTGGCCTCCCGTGAGCTCGGCCACCATCAGGTCGCGCAGTACGTGCGCGTCCTCGCTCGCGTTCGGCTTGCCCCGGAGCCCGAGGCGCGTGGCCACGAGGCCTTCGTTCATCACGCCGTGGCGCGAAAGGCCGAGGTCTTCGGGATGATCGGCGACGGCGATGTCGAAGATCCGAGCGTACTCGAGCGCGAGCCGCATCAGCCCCGAGTCCATGACGGGGCACCCGTCGTCGGTGATCGCCACGGCTCCGGCCTCGACCATCTCCCCGACTTCGGTCAGGCGCTCGCCCTTCTGCCCGACCGAGATGCACCCCAGCGGATAGACGCGTGCGGCACCCGCGCGCTGTCCGGCGGCGAGGACAAAGCCGACCGAGGCCGGGTCGTCCACGCACGGATCGGTATTGGGCATGGCGCACACGGCGGTGAAGCCGCCGGCCGCGGCCGCTCGCGCCCCCGTGAGGATGGTCTCCTTGTGCTCGCCGCCCGGCTCTCGCAGGTGGACGTGCACGTCGATCAGCCCCGACGTCACCACGTGTCCCGCGCACTCCACGATTCGTGCATCGTCGGGCGCGCCGAGCCCCGTCCCGACCGCCTCCACCACACCGTCCGCCAGCAGCACGTCCGTGACTTCATCCAGGCCTTGGGAGGGATCCACCACGCGCCCGCCCTTGAGCATCAACGGCTGGTGCCCGTCGCTCTCCCGCGTCAAGAGAGGCCCCCGCACCTCACGATTCCGCCGCGTGCTTCGCCGACTCGGCCGTCTCGGGCGTGCCCCCAGCCAGCAGGTACAGCACGGCCATTCGCACGGCCACGCCGTTGGTCACCTGATTCAGGATCACGGAGCGCGGCCCGTCGGCGACGTCGGAGTCCATTTCGACACCCCTGTTTATCGGACCGGGATGCAGGATCAGGAGATCCTCGCGGGCACGCTCGAGCCGAGCGCTGGACACACCGTAGAACCGGTTGTACTCGCGCAGGCTCGGCACGAAGCCGCTCTGCATGCGCTCGAGCTGGAGTCGCAAGACGTTCAGCACGTCGGCCCACTCGATAGCCTCCTCCACACGGCGGAACACCTGCACACCCAACTCCTGGATGCCGACCGGCAGCAGCGTGGGTGGACCGCACACGCCTACCTCAGCGCCCAACTTGAGGAGGCCGTAGATGTTCGAGCGTGCGACACGCGAGTGCAGGATGTCGCCGACGATGCACACGCGTGTACCCTCGATCCTGCCCTTGTGGTCACGGATCGTCAGCAGATCGAGCAGGCCCTGCGTGGGGTGCTCGTGCCAGCCGTCGCCGGCGTTGATCACGTTTGACGGTATGCGCTCGGCCAGGAAGCGCGCGGCGCCGGAAGCTATGTGACGCATGACGACCATGTCGATCCGCATCGCTTCCATGTTGCGCGCCGTATCGACCAGCGTCTCGCCTTTGACGACGGAGGACCCGGCAGCCGTCACGTTGACGGTGTCCGCCGAGAGCCGTTTCTCGGCGAACTCGAACGAGACGCGCGTGCGTGTGGACGGCTCGAAGAACAAGTTGACGATCGTCTTGCCACGCAGGACGGGAACCTTCTTGATCGGCCGCTCGCTGATCTCCTTGAACGGCTCGGCGGTGTCGAGGACGGTCCGGATCTGATTCGCGGACAGCGGCTCGAGCCCGACCAGGTCCTTTCCCAGGTCGGAGACCAGGCGGCTCAAGTGTCCTCCACCGGAGGTTCGATCCCGACGATCTCGACGGCCAACTGCCCGTCGAGCTCCGGCACCAACACGTCGACCCGCTTCCCGTGGCTCAACTCGACGGTGCGTCCGACGCTGTCCGGCTGAATGGGAAGTTCACGCGCGGCGGAGCCGCGGTCGACCAGCACGCACAGGTAGATGCGGGTGGGCCGTCCCCAATCCATGAGCTCGTCGAGCGCCGCGCGGATGGTGCGCCCCGTGTACAGCACGTCGTCCACGATCACCACGACCTGCCCGTCGATCCCTCCGGCAGGCAAGCGCGATTCGCCCACCACAGGGCGGGGACCGATGACGGCCAAGTCGTCACGGTACAGGGTGATGTCGAGCGAGCCGATCGGCGGCGGCGTGCCCTCCGCCTTCCGGATCTCCTCTCCCAGGAGGGCCGCGATCTCGTCCCCCCTGCGGTGGATTCCCATGAGCACGAGCCGCCCGGTGCCGGCGGCGCGCTCGACGATCTCGCGGGCCATCCGGGAAAGGGCACGCCGCACCGCGCGCTCATCCATAAGAGGGGTGCGGGTCTGCGCCATGTTCGCCGGGCCGGAGTCGGCAGGCCGTTGGGGACCTATTCGAAGGCGGCCAGAAACTGGCGCGCCCCGACCGGCCTGTCAACGCGCACTGGCCCGGCCCTCGTCCCGTCCCGGGCTAGCTCCGACGCCTCCGAAAGAACTCCCGAAGGAGGTCTCCCGAGCGTTCCCCGCCGATCCCGGCCGTTACCAGGCAGCGGTGATTCAGGCGATCGTCTTGGAGCAGGTTGCCGAGCGAGCCCGCCATCCCGGCTCTCGGGTCGGTGGCCCCGTAGACGACGCGCGGCACCCGGCCCAAGACGATCGCTCCCGCACACATGGCGCAGGGCTCGAGCGTCACGTAGAGGGTTGCCTCGATCAACCGCCAGTCGCCCAGCCGGAGAGCCGCGCGTCGGAGCGCGATCACCTCCGCGTGCGCCGTCGGGTCCGTCATGCTCGCCGTGAGGTTGTGGGCCTCCGCCACTAGCACGCCGCTCCGGACGAGGACGGCACCGACGGGCACCTCGCCCGCCGCGCGGGCTGCGAGTGCCTGCTCAAACGCGCGCGCCATCCAGTGCGCGTCGTCGACTCGGGAAGCCGACGGATCCGCCGGTGTGGGGCGCGGGCCGGAGCCGACCGCGGGGTCGACGGAGAGGGGGAGACTCGTCGTCAGTGGGCGGTCAGGCTCACGTCCGTCGTGCGACGGCCGTCCATCCAGTGGATGAGCGCGCTGACGCGGCCGACGATCTCGATCTCGGCCGGGTCTTCGACCGCGACGAGTTCCCGGCCCGGCGACAACTCTCTGAGATAGACCCCCCGACCGTTGCGCGTGATCTGTCGGTAGACCAGGCCCTCGCCGTCACGAACCACGAGGACGGCCCCCTCCTCCACCTCGTCGAAGGAGGCGGGCTCGACTAGCAGATAGTCTCCCTCGCGTAGCCCCAGCACGGAGAGCGCCTCACCGCGTGCCCGCACGGCAAAAGCTCCCTTGCGGGAGACGAGCTTCCGGTCGAGTGTCAGGTAGCTCTCGGCTCGGTCCATCCGGTAGCCGCGGCGGTCCGGCAGCTTGCCGAAGCAGGGCAACGACGTCGCATCCGGGTTCAGGTTCACCCCGAGGATACGGACGCCCCTGGAGCGCGAGGGGTCACGCTCCAGGAATCCCTTCTCGGCCAGCGCCTGGAGGTGCTCCGAAACGATCTTGGTGCTCTTGATGCCGAAACGTTCCCCGATCTCACGGATCGAAGGCTGGTAGGTGTTCGATTTGAGGTAGTCGACCATGAAGTCCAGGATCTTCCGCTCGATGTGTGTTAGAGCAGTTGGCATCCGGGACTCCGAGGGGGGGCCGGCGGGGCGACAGGCCCGTATGACAGCAAGGCACGGCCATCGTAATGCCCTGCTTGAAATCGTGTCAAGAAACGCGGGCCGAGAGTTCGCGGAGGCGACGAAGGGCGTCTTCGACTCGCCCAAGGGAGCGTTCTTTGCCCAGCAGGAACAGAACGTCGAAGATCCCTGGACTGTGCATGCGACCGGTCACCGCAACGCGCAACGGGTGGATCAACTTGCCCGCGCCGACGTCGAGCTGAGCGGCTGCGGCGCGCGTCGCTTCCTCGAGCGAAGGCGTGTCCCAGGCAGTCGTCGCGAGCCTCGCGCGCAGTAGTTTCAGGCGCTCCAACACCGCTGCCGGCTCCTTCGCCCAATGCTTGGCCACCGCGTCCGGCTCGTAGTCGATCGCTCCTTCCTCGACGTAGGGTCCGGCCATGTCGGCCAGCTCCTCGACGGTCCGTGCACGCACCTTCAGGAGGTCGATCAGCGCCACGAGCCGCTCCTCCCGTTCCTCTCGGCCGGCGGCCTCGAGCCTCGAGGCCACGGCGGGGAGCAGCTGCAGGGCGCCGAGCCGAGCCAAGTACCGGCCGTTCAACCACTCGAGCTTCTCGACGTCGAACACGGCGCTCTTCCTTTGGACGCGCTCGAGGGAGAACGCCTCGACCAGCTCGCTTCGCTCCATCAACTCGCGCTCGTCCCCCGGATTCCAGCCGAGCAACGCGATGAAATTGACGAGCGCCTCGGCCAGGATCCCCCTCTCCCGGTACGCCTGCACGGCGGTCGCGCCCTGGCGCTTCGAGAGCCGCCGGCCGTCGGGCCCCAGGATCATCGGCAGGTGCGTGAACACGGGCACCGGCCGGCCCAGCGCGCGATACAGCAGGATCTGCTTCGGCGTGTTCGAGACGTGGTCGTCACCGCGAATCACGTGGGTGATCCGCTGGTCGGCATCGTCGGAGACCACGGCCATGTTGTAGGTGGGCGACCCGTCGCTACGGAGCAGGACCAGGTCCTCGATGTCTGCGTTCGCGAAGCGGAGTGTTCCGTGCACAAGGTCATCCCAGACCGTCTCGCCCTCGGGCACCCGGAACCGGATCGTGCAGGGCTCCCCGGCCAGCGCCCGGCACTCCGCCTCGGCCTCGCCGAGTTCCTCCGCCAACGCACGCGGAACTCGGCGCGCACCCGCATTCCCCCTCCGCCCGAGCGCGGCCCTCAGTTGTTCGGGCGTCGTGAAGTCGCGATAGGCACTGCCCTCCTTCAGGAGTCGCCGTGCGTCGTCCGCCTGGCGGGCGAGGCCGTGGCTCTGGAAGAGGGGACCCTCATCCCAGTCGAGCCCCAGCCAGTCGAGACCGTCCAGGATCGCGGCCGTGTGGGCCTCGGCCGATCGCTCGCGGTCCGTGTCTTCGATTCGAAGTACGAGGCTGCCCCCCGCCTTGCGCGCCAACAGCCAATTGAACAGGGCGGTGCGTGCACTGCCGACATGGAGACGGCCCGTGGGAGCGGGCGCGAAACGCACGCGCAGGCTCACCCTAGGCGCTCCTCCAGGAGCAGGCGCACCACGCGGGGATCCGCGGCCTTGTCGCTCGCCTTCATGACCTCGCCCACGAAGAAGCCGATCAAGCCGCGCTTGCCGCTTCGGCACTCCTCGACCTTGGCGGGCCACTTGGCGAGCACCTCCTCGACCCGGGGAACCAGCGCCGCGCGCTCGCCGACGAGGCGTAGCCCCCGCCGCGCCACGATCGCCTCGGGCGCGCCCCCCTTCTCGACCAGCTCCCCGAGCACGTCCTTGGCCGCGATCCGGGAAAGCTCCCCGTTGTCCACCAGGGCAATCAAGGCCGCGAGCTCCGCGGGCCCGAAGGGCAGATCCGCGAGTGCCCGCCCACCCGCCTTGCCGGGAACCTCGTTGATGAGCCAGGGCGCCACGCTCGTGGGCGAGGGATGCGCTCTCACGACCGCGTCGAAGAAATCCGCCACGTCTCGAGCCGGGCTCAGCAGATCCGCCTCCTCGGCCGACAGGCCCAGCTGGTCGCGATAGTGGGCCATGCGAGCGGCCAACTCAGGGTCCTCCGCACGGGCCCGGTCCCGTGCCTCGCGCCCACGGTCGGGAGAGTGCCCGCGGCCCGGGGCGGGCGCTGCTTTCCCCGACCCGCCGGACGGAACGAACCGTGCGGGCGTTGTCGCCCGCTCGGTGGCCTCGTCTCCGGCCGGCCCGCTCCGAGCCCAGCCGCTACGCAACGAGATGATCCGGTTCAGTACCAGCCGCTCCGGACGCGAGTCCACCGGGTCGGCCCAGAAGTAACCGGTCCGCTCCAGCTGCCACCGCGTGCCCGCCGTCGCATCGGCGACGCTCGGCTCGATGCGGGCGCCTTCGAGCACCGTGAGCGAGTCCGGGTTCAGGCCGGACGTGAAGTCCTTCCCTTCCGGCACGTCGTCGGGATCGGCGACCCGGAAGAGGCGGTCATAGAGGCGTACTTCGGCGCCCAGCGAATGCCTCCGGCTCACCCAGTGGATGACGCCCGCCACGTCGCGCTCCGGCCCGGCCCGGCCTCGGCTCTCGGCGTCACAGGTCACGCGCACCTCGCTGACCTCCCCCGTCGTCGGGTCGACGTCGTGCCCCTCGTAGCGCACGACGTAGGCGTGACGCAGGCGCACCGCGCGCCCGGGAGCGAGACGCTGATACCCCTTCACCGGGTCCACGCGGAAGTCATCCGCCTCCATCAGCAGTTCACGCGCGAACGGCAGCCGCCGGGAGCCCGCCCTGCCCACGTCCGGAGGATAGGACGGCGCGTCGAGCCAGCGCACTTCGTCTTCCGGCCAGTTGGTCACGACCAGCCGTAGCGGACGGAGGACGCCCATCACTCGGGGAGCCGTCACGTTCAGGGCCTCCCGGATCGCATACTCCAGCTTGCCCAGGTCCACGCGCGTGTCAGCTTTCGTGACCCCGATCATCTCGCAGAACGAACGGAGCGCCGACGCCGGGACCCCGCGGCGCCTCAGGCCCGCCACCGTCGGAAGCCGCGGATCGTCCCATCCCGCGACGTGCCCTTCCTCGACGAGCCGGATCAGCTTGCGCTTGGAAAGGACGGTATACTCGAGATTCAGCCGGGCGAACTCGTACTGGTGCGTGCGGGGCTCCTCGAAATCCGCCTCGTCGAGGATCCAGTCGTAGATTTCACGGTTGATCTCGAACTCGAGGGTGCACAGCGAATGCGTAACGCCCTCGATCGCGTCCTCGAGGCAGTGCGCGAAATCGTAGAGCGGATAGATGCACCATTCGTCGCCCGTGCGGTAGTGATGCGCGTGGCGGATCCGGTAGATCACCGGATCCCTCATCACCATGTTGGGTGAGGCCAGATTGATCTTCGCGCGGAGCACGTGTTCTGCGTCGGGGAACTCGCCGGCGCGCATGCGGCGGAAGAGGTCCAGGTTTTCTCCCACGGGGCGGGCGCGGTACTTCGTGGGACGTCCCGGCTCGGTCAGGGTCCCGCGGGACTCACGGATCTCTTCTTCGGGCGAGCTGTCGACGTACGCCTTCCCTTTCCGGATCAACAGCTCCGCGATGTCGTACATCCGCTCGAAGTAGTCGGCTGCAAAGTACAGGTGCTCGCCCCAGTCGTAGCCGAGCCAACGCACGTCCTCCTGGATGGCCCGGACGAACGTCTCGTTCTCGGTCTCGGGGTTCGTGTCGTCGAAGCGCAGATGACAGCGTCCGCCATACTCGGCGGCGATACCGAAGTTGAGCACGAGCGACTTGACGTGGCCGATGTGGAGGAAGCCGTTCGGCTCCGGCGGAAAGCGCGTCACGACGCTCGGGTAACGGCCCTCGGCGACGTGGCGGTCCACGATCGCGCGGATGAAGTCGCGGGGCGTCGGGGTACCCTCGCACGCTCCAGCCGAAACCGCCGGCCCGCGCGGCGAGGCCCCGGTGGACGGCGCGGTGCCACCGTGCGGTCGGGAGAAGCGGGCGGGTCGGTCGTTCATCGTCGCGGTGGATCGGTATTACGCGCGGCGCGTCGTGGCACGGCCGCGGCGAGCACACGAAGCTAGGGCAAAACCGCTTCGGGGCCAGAGACGGGCGACGGCTGCGGAGGCCGGGCGCTCCGACCCGTCCTCCCCACGCGCCTCGTGCGCCCTCAGAAGACGAATTGCAGCGCCTGGAATACGATGCCGCCGAGTAGCGCGGTCAGGATCGCGCGACCGGTGCCGAAGTCCAGCGCCTGCCGGATCGCCACGATCCCGGCCACCAACACCCAGAAGACCAGCACCGCCTCGATCACCCACCCAACAAGCGGCAGGATCGCGAAGACCGCGAGGAGGTTCGGCGACTGCGCGAAGCCGAGCGTGCGAAGGATCTCGCCCCAGGTGGCCGTGCCCTGGAAGATCCGCGACCCGATCACGAACGTGATCCCCGCCCAGGCCAGCCACCCGATCAGTGCACTGATCGCCGAGCCGACGATCGGCGCGGGCCCGCCGCCGGAAGCACCGATGGCCTGTGCGGCCGCGGTCATCACGACCACCGCCGTGGCCTGTGCCGTCGCGCCCGGGTCGTGCTCGACTTCCTCGTAGACCTCGATGTCCAGCGCCGCCGCACCGCGCATCCGCCGCCAGATCGCGCGCCCCACCGCCTCACCCATCGGTGCGAGACCTCTCGCTACGTCTCGGCTTCGGCCTCGCCGAGGCAAAGCGCCATGGTCTCCTTGTGCGCGGAGAGCACGATGCTCGTCGTGGTCCAGTGCACTCCGGGCCACGACTGGATTTCGGCGAGCAATCCCTCCAGCGTCGACGTGTCGCGGGTGCGAACCTTCAGGAGATGCGACCCCTGACCGGTGATCGCGTGGCACTCCAGGACGTCGGAATGTCGCTTGGCGTCACTCACGAACTCCGAGTAATGGCGCGACCCGTCGATACCGACCGCGATGAAGGCCGTGACGTCGCGTCCCAGCAGCTTGGGGTCCAGGACCGCGGTGAAGCCCCGAATGATGCCGCGCTCTTCGAGCTTGCGCAGCCGCTCGCCCGTTGCCGGCGAAGACAGCCCGACCGCTTCCGACAGGTCGTGCTGCGACCTGCGGCCGTCTTCCTGGAGCAGGCTCAGCAACTTGAGGTCGATATCGTCGAGGGCTGAGCCGCGCATGCCTCAGGAAGCGACCGACGCAGTGATTCGCACCTCGGCCGCGAGCCGGTCGCGCGCGTCGTTGGCCACGCGGGCAAGCGTGATCTCTGCCCCGCCGAACGCCCGCTCCACGGCCGCGCGAACGATGGGCTCGAAGCCGCGGTATCCGTCGTCCGTGTTGGGCGCCCGCAGGCGGTCGTTGGCCTCGATTCGCAGCGTCGAGGTATCGAAGGCGATCTTGCCCTCGACGCGCCCATCCTGCTCCAGTCGCCTCGCCACCTCGAGCCCGTGACGAATCAGGCACGCCAGCGACTCGACCGAATCACCCTCGCCGGACACGCGGCGCTGGATCAGCAGCCCGAACCGTCCGTCGGAGCGGTCCAGAGCGAAATGGGCCTCGTGAGCGACCAGGACGATACCGGGACTCTCCGGCACGTGCGCGTAGTCGGCTACGTCGAACAGGATCAGGTCGTCGAATACGCGCTCGCGTACCCAATCGTGGAAGATCGGCACGTAGAGCTGATCGTCGAAGTCGGGTTCCGGCGCGTAGATCTTCACGCATACGCGCTGGAGATCGTCGACCGCGGCGACCGTCATGCCTAGACGCCCAGGCCCGCGGCAACGACCGGGCTGCCACCGAAGCCGGACTGCGCCTGCAGCAGGCGTGCATAGCAGGCGTGCGACGCTTCGATGAAGAGCTGGGCCTCCTCGACCCGCCGGCGGGACTCGTCGCGGTCGCGCGACTCGCCTCCGGCCCCGTGAGCGGCCTGAAAGTAGGGCCACTCCTGGTTGCCGACATAGCGCTCGAAAAAGGCCCCGGTGTCGATGAACTGCCGCTCGAACGCCTCGAAGACTGAAGCCGGATCGCCCTTGGTGTCGGGGTTGGTGACCTTCAGTAACCCCTGCGCGGCCAGCACCATGGCCTCGTAGGCCAGCTGCGATGCCTCCTGGACTTGCGCTTCGCTCGCGGCGGGATTGTCCACCATGATCGAGGCGTCGAACGCCTTGCTCTCGGCGCTGGCCAGACTGAACTGCGTGAGGCTCACCACCTCGCCGGCGCACTCGCCCACGCCGATGTCACCGATCGAGTACTCGCGCGAGTCGTGCCAGTCGACGTAGAAGCTCTTGTCTTCCTCGTAGGCCGGGACCTGCATGAGATCGGCGAGCTTTTCCTTGATCGCCTTCTTGCCGACCCGCATGACCCAAGAGCGGAACCCTTCGTCCTCTTGGCGCTCGGCCGAGTAGAGGTCGAGGAGGCGGTCCACCGACTCCGGTGCCCGCTTCGACGGGATCGCGCCGATGGCGAGGCCGTAGTTCCCCGCGTTGTCCTCGAGTGCACCGCCCAGGATCATCAAGAAGTGCGGGACCTTGTACGATCCGCAGTTGCGGCTGGAGCCGTAGAAGCCGATGTCGGCGATGTGATGCTGGCCGCACGAGTTGTTGCAGCCGCTCACCTTGACGTTCACGTGCTTGAGCGTTTCGTCGAACTGAAGACCCTTGGCCTCGAGCCGGGCGCGCAGCTCCGCTCCGAGGCCCCGCGAGCTCGCGATCCCCAGCTTGCACGTGTCCGTGCCCGGGCAACTCGTGACGTCGGTGATCGTTCCCGCCCCCGACAGCACCAGGTTCGCCTCGCACAGGTCGTTGTACAGGCCAACGAGGTCCTGCCGATGGACCCAGCGCAGTAGGAAGTTCTGATCGACCGTCGTGCGGAGTGCCTCGTTGGAGTACTTGCGCATGATGTCGGCGAGCCGACGAGCCTGGCGCGAGGTGACGTCACCGAGAGGCAGGTTGACGGTCGCAGCCACGTAGCCGCTCTGGCGCTGCTCATACACGTTGGTTGCGGCCCAATCGTCGAACCCCGGCGCGGGTCGCACGTCACCGCGGGTCGCGGCCTGCGCACTCCACTCCCGCGCGTCTCGCTCTCCCTCGTCCAGCCACTGCTGCCAGCGCGGGTCGGGCTCGAGGGTCTCCAGCTCCGCATCCACCAAGCGGCGAAACTCTTCGATGCCCAGCCGCGCGACCAGGAACTTGATGCGCGCCTTGGCACGGTTCTTCTTCTCCCCCAACCGCGCATAGACGCGCGCGATCGCCTGCGAGACGGGAAGCATGTCCTTGAGCGGCATGAAGTCGTAGAGTTCCTTGGCCACGTGGGGCACCGGACCGAGCCCGCCGCCCACCACCACGCGGAACCCCAGCTGCTCTTCCCCCTCGACGACTCGCCTGGCCGCGATGAAGCCGAGATCGTGCAGCATCGCGCGACCGCATCCCTCGCCCGCGCAGCCGGAGTAGGCAATCTTGAACTTGCGGCCGAAGTCTTGCACGTCGGGATGGCCCAGCAGGAAGCGGAATTCAGCGCTCGCGAGGGGCGAGATGTCGAACTCCTCACTGCGGCAAACCCCCGCAAGCGGGCAGCCGGTGACGTTGCGGACCGAATTGCCGCAGGCCTCACGGGTCGTGATCCCGACCGCCCCGAGTCGCCGGTGCATGTCCGGCGTGTCCTCGATGTCGACGAAATGGAGCTGGATGTCCTGCCGGGTCGTCACGTGCAAGATGGAGTTCGAGTACTCCTCGGCACAGTCAGCGAGCACCTCAAGCTGCTCGGCACTCATCTTGCCGAACGGGATCTTGATGCGCTGCATGCCCGGAGCGTCGAACTCGGTGTCCGGACCCTTGGTCAGACCACGCCGAGGGAACGGAATCTCCTGGGTCTTGCTGCCGTCGTAGCGGTGGCCGTTGTCGTAGCGCTGACCGTATGCGCCACGGCGCAGCCGGAGTTCGGCGAACACCTTCTCGCCCAACTTGCCCTGCTTGCGCAGCTCCATCTGGTTCTCGTATTGGTCGATTTCCTCGGCAATCGCTGCGGGGAGTCGCGACCCGAGGGCGTCTTTCCAGGTCCTGGCGGTGTTGCTCATCGCAGATTCTTCGTGGTAGGCGGCGGCGGCCCTGGCGGAAAGCAGGGCGTCCACGGCCGGATCACTCCGTGCAAACGGCTAATATGGACCCGATGATGGCCGTTCACCAGCGGGGGTCTTGTCCGGCGACGGACGGGCCTGGAGTGGCGCGTCGAATGCCAGCCCGAACATCACGACCCGTCAATCGCCGCGAGCCCCTGAGCGGACGCCCATCTCAAGCCCCGCCCCTGGCCTCGTCCACGAGCTGGAACACACTCCGGGCCAGGCGCCTCCCGACGCCGCTAGGCCGCTGACGGCGGCTGCACCCCTGCCGGGGCAGCGGGCAGTATCGCACCAGGCAGCAGGTCGCGGAAGGCCGAGCGCGGCACCTTGCCGGTCCGGCGGCAGCGCTCAAGTGCCGGCCGCGCCGAAACGCCGCCCGCTTTCCGGCCGCCCGCCCGTCGGTCGCCCCATCGCCCGTCCTTCGTGGACTTGGTATAGCTTTGGTCTAAGGACATTCAATCGAATCACGGGCTCCCGGAGCTCTTGAGCGACGAGCCGTGTACCCTTGCGCGGAGAACTGACCTGATGGCAGGCAACGGGGATCTCCCCATCACGCTCGGGTTCGAGGAAGAATTCTTTCTCGTCGATCCCGACTCCCGCGGTCTCCTCACTGACCCCGACGAAGGCATCTTCGCTGCCTGCGAGGCCAATCGCGGGCCACACAAGATCGTGCGAGAATTCTTGCGCTCGCAGATCGAGACGAATTCGCGCGTATGCAGCTCCGTGGCCGAAGTGCGCGCGGTGCTACGTGAGACCCGGCGGATCGTCATTGGGGCGGCCGAACGACACGGCGCCATGGTCTTGGCCGCCTCCACCCACCCCTTGGCGAGATGGCGGGACCAGACGCCCACGCCACGCGATCGCTACGGGAAGCTCGCGGCTACGTTCCAGGAAACCCTGAGACGTGCCGTCGCGGGCGGAATGCACGTCCATGCCGGCTTCGCGGATGCGGACACGCGCGTACGGGTCATGACCGCTATCCGGCGCTATCTACCGCTCCTCCACGCGCTGTCCACGTCGTCACCGTTCAACGCCGGGCATGAGACCGGGTTCAAGTCCTACCGGCTGACCCTGTGGGGTGGTCTCCCGCGGACGGGCATGCCGGGCCCGCTCGGGTCTTGGGCAGAGTACGCGCGGCTGCTCGCCGAGTATCAGCGCATGAATTTCGTCAAGGACGGCAGCGAGTTGTGGTGGGATATTCGCCCCTCGCATGCCTATCCGACGGTGGAAATGCGGATCTGCGACGTCTGTACCCGCGTCGAGGAGGCCGTGAGCATCGTGGCAATCTACGCCGCCCTGATCCGCTGGCTGACGCGCCAGGCGCTGGAGGGACTGCTGCCTGCCGAACCGCTCACTGAACTCATATCCGAGGACCGCTGGATGGCGCAGCGCTACGGCGTCTTCGCCTTTCTCGGTGATCGCGCGCCGGGCCGCGGCGGACGCACGGACATCTACGACCAGACGGCCGAGCTCGTCGAGAAACTCGTCCCCGACGCGCGGGTGCTGGGTTGCGAAGCCGAGCTGCGCTATGCGCTGACCATCCTCCGGGAGGGGACCAGCGCCGATCGCCAGCTTGACGCCTACCGCCTGCACCGCCTGGAGGGGCATACCAGAGAGGACGCATTGCGGCAGGTAGTCGACTTGGTGGTCGCGGAAACCAAGGAGGGTGTCGAAGCGTAGCGGCTGCCCGAGGGGTTAGCATGGGCGAGTCAGTGCCTGCCGTCGTCGGGTTGCGGCGCGGCCGGCTGTGGAGGCGAGGCATCGGCCGCGCGGCCCGGGCGTCGACCTCCCCCGCGACGTCGCACGCGGTCTCGTGGATGGATCCGGCCGTCCCGGGTCGCTCCGACGCCGGAGGCGGCTGAGGGAAGACGCCGGAACCGCAACCCGGTGGCTTCGGTTTCTGTAACACCCGTGGGAGACGTGTCACCCTCAAGTCGAGGAGAGTCAATGACCCAGCCCGAGCCTTGGCTCCGCGGTCCCGTAGAAGGCTTCGAGCCGCTGCTGATGCCGGTCGTGCACGCCCTGATGCAGGTGCGAGAGGACGTGGAGGCCCTGGTAGCCTCCGTCCCTGCAGAGCACGTGTGGCAGCGTCCGGGCGGTGCGGCGTCGATCGGTTTCCACGTACGTCACCTCGGCGGCGCGCTCGACCGGCTGCTGACGTACGCGCGCGGGGAGATGTTGTCGCAAGCCCAGCGGACCGCAGCGCGCTCCGAGGGCGACCCCGGCGATCCCGCCCAGTCACTGATCGAGGTCGCCCGCAGCACCTACATGTCGCTCGATCGGGCGATGAACCAGCTGCGCGAGACCTCGCGCGGGACGCTGCATGTCCCGAGGAAGGTCGGCAGGGCGGGCCTGCCGAGCACGACTCTGGGCTTGTTGTACCACGCGGCCGAGCACAGCGTGCGCCATGCGGGGCAAGCCATCTCCACGGCGAAGATTCTGAGTGGCACCACGAAGGCCTGATCCACGACGGCCGGCGGCCTTTCTGCTCCGCCGGATCCGGGGGTGCCCCCCGGCCTACGAGAGGCTGCGGTCGCCGTGACGCGGTTCTTGCATCCTTACGCTGCGGGTATCGTCGATGGCACACCCGCAGAACGGCGAGCCGATGCGGACGGCGCCCGAGGAGCAGGACCTGGACAGCCGTGATGACTGAGCGTCCGCTTTCCCAGGCAACGACCGGCCGGCTCACCGGCCTGGTGCTGCCACTCCTGCTCTTGCTCGTCGTCGCGAGCGGCGTCAGCGCGCTGGTCTACGAGATCGTCTGGTTCCAGCTGCTCGAGCTCGTGATCGGCTCGTCGGCGATCTCGCTCGGCGTGCTGCTCGCGACGTTCATGGGCGGCATGTGCATCGGCAGTCTCGCCTTGCCGAGGCTCGTTCCCCGCGCGCGGCACCCGCTTGCCGTGTATGCGCTCATAGAAGCAGGCATCGGCGTCATCGGCGTATTGGAGCTCTTCGCAATCCCGCTGGTCAGTCGACTGTACGCGCCGGCCGTGGGACATGGTGTCGGGGCGCTGACATTGCGCGCCGTAGTGGCCGGACTGTGCCTGTTGCCGCCTACGATCTTGATGGGCGCGACGCTTCCGACGATTGCACGTTGGGTGGAGTCGTCACGACGCGGCGTATCGTGGCTGGGCCTATTGTACGGCGGCAACATCGCGGGCGGCGTGATCGGAAGCGTGATGGCCGGATTCTACCTGCTGCGCACGTACGATCAGTCGGTCGCGACCTACGTCGCAGCGATCTTGAATCTTGCGGTGGCAGCCGTTGCCTTGGTCCTGTACGCGCGGACGCCGGCACGATCTCGGCGAGCGACATCGGCCGCGCGCAGCCCCGGGCCGGCTTCGGGGGCAGCCCGAGCAGACACCGGCACAATCTATCTGGCTATCGGGCTGTCCGGCGCCTGCGCGCTCGGCGCACAGGTCGTGTGGACGCGGCTGTTGTCGCTCACCTTCGGCCCGTCGGTCTACACCTTCTCCATGATTCTTGCCGTGTTCCTCGCGGGGCTCGGCCTCGGGAGCGCGGCAGGAGCAGCTCTCACGGCGAGCGCCGTTAGTCCGCGCCGTGCACTGGGTCTGTCCCAATTCCTGATCGCGGTCGCCGTGGCGTGGGGCGCGGCACTCACCTACGTGGCGCTCCCCAACTGGCCCATCGACCCGTCCCTGGCACCGAGCCCGTGGTATGTCCTGCAACTTGACCTTGTTCGGTGCGCGATGGTCGTGCTGCCCGCGTCGTTCTTGTGGGGGGCGAGCTTTACGTTCGCTCTCGCCGCGCTCGCCAGAGCGGGTGAAGACACCGGGTATCTCGTAGGGCGCGTCTACGCGATGAACACCGCCGGCGCGATCGCAGGGGGGCTTGCAAGCAGTTTGATCCTGATTCCACTAATCGGAACACGCGGTACCCAGCGCACGCTGATCGCCCTGGCAGCCGTCGCGTCCATCGCAGTCCTATCCGTGCCGCGTCTCCTCTCCACCGAGGGTGCTCCAGCGTCGACAACATCAAGAGGTCCGTTAGCCGTTCGCGCTCGAACGACACTTCTCACGGCGATCACGGCTGCGCTGCTGATCGTCACCGTTCCCGAACTGCCCGGCATCCTCGTGGCACACGGCCGATATGCGGTCCAGTGGACTGACAACGCAGAAGTACTGTACCTGGGAGAAGGAATAAACAGTTCGGTCGCCGTCACACGGGTCGAGCGCACCGGTTCCACGCATTTCCACGTCAGCGGCAAAGTGGAGGCGTCCAACCTTCCGCAGGACATGCGACTGCAGAAGATGCTCGCACACCTCCCCGCCCTGGTTCATCCGGATCCGGAGTCCGTGCTCGTCGTCGGTTTCGGTTCAGGAGTTACGGCCGGATCGTTCCTGCCGTATCCGAACATCAGTCGCCTCGTGATCTGCGAAATCGAACCGCTGATCCCCGAAGTAGTGTCGACCTGGTTCGTCGCGGAAAACAACGACGTCGTCAAAGATCCTCGCACGCAGATCATCTATGATGACGCCCGCAGCTTCATATTGACGAGCGATGAGCAATTCGACGTGATCACGTCCGATCCCCTGAATCCATGGGTTAAGGGTGCAGCGTCTCTCTATACGCGTGAGTATTTCCAATCGGTGAAACGGCACCTCACACCTGGAGGTGTCGTCACGCAGTGGGTACCGCTCTATGAGAGCACCAAGGAGGCTGTACGTAGTGCCCTGGCTACGTTCTTCGAAGTCTTCCCAGAAGGCACCGTCTGGGCAAATACGCTCGGCGGTCGTGGCTATGACCTAGTGTTGTTGGGTTCCGGTCCCGCAAGAATCGACATCAGCGGAATGGAGAGGCGGTTCCAACAGTCAGGATACGGTGCCGTGGGTCAATCATTGACAGAATCTGGGTTCGAGTCTCCAATTGCTCTTTTCTCGACATACGCCGGAAGCGGTCGTGACCTGGAGGAGTGGCTTCGTGGTGCACAGATCAACACCGACCTCAACCTCCGTCTGCAGTACCTCGCCGGAACCGCGCTCAACAACTATGCTGCGGCGGACATTCTTCAGGAGATCATGCAGTACAGAACGTTCCCAGAGACACTGTTCATCGCTAATGAGGGATGGAAGAACATGCTGAGTGAAGCGATCGGACTTCAGCGGGAATGACAATTCAGTTCGTGGAACATCGTTAGATGCTCCAAGTCAATCTCCTAATGAACGATTCGTTCGCCGTATCCATTGACCCGATAGCATAATGAGGCAGGCTATGAAGACCTGGACCGAGGATTCCGTGGCCATTCTCCTTGGATCTATCGTTCTTATACTTGCCCTTGCAGCCTTTCTTATTGTCCCTTATTCCGGTGTCAACGAAGCTCTTACCTCAGCTGCCGATGAACCCGGATTCAGTTTGGAGAACTGGAACGACAATAACGATAGCGGAAACGGTGTAACTGTCTTTCTAAGCAACATGGTAGACGCTTCCAGGCCCGGCCGTTGGGACCTCAATCCATTTTCGTCTCTGTCCTCAGATTTCTTTCTTTATGCATTCGCGTTGTTCGTTGGGCTAGCATTGCTATTGGCGATCGGGATTCCGTTGATGAAGCAACAGTTCTCCACTTTTCTGGGAGGATTTGCTTTCGTTTTCCTTGTCGGCCTCTTGGCGTTCTTGCTTGCCAACCAAACCGAATTCAGAAACATGGGCCTCGGTTACGCGCTGTGGGCGATCCTCCTGGGTCTGGTAATCAGCAACGTCTTCGGCGTCCCCGGTTTCGCGCGGCCGGCGCTCTGGCCCGAGTTGTACATAAAGGCGGGCCTGGTGCTATTGGGTGCTGAAGTACTGTTCGGCAAGATTCTGGCCATCGGCTTGCCGGGGATTTTCGTGGCGTGGATAGTAACGCCCATTGTCCTACTCACTACCTTCTGGTTTGGCCAAAGGATCCTGAGAATTACGTCACCGACCCTGAACATCACGATCAGCGCCGACATGTCTGTGTGTGGTGTGTCAGCCGCCATCGCGACGGCGGCGGCCTGTCGAGCGAGCAAGGAAGAGCTCACGACGGCCGTGGGGCTATCGATGGTCTTCACCTCCATCATGATGGTCGTCCTGCCGACCTTCATAACGGCCGTGGGCATACCCGAAGTACTGGGGGGTGCCTGGATTGGCGGCACGCTCGACGCGACCGGAGCCGTCGTGGCGGCCGGAGCCTTCCTCGGCGATACGGCGCTGAATGTAGCCGCTACCATCAAGATGATCCAAAATATTTTGATCGGAGTATTGGCTTTTGCGGTCGCGGTTTACTGGACCACGCGAATTGACAACACACAAGCGCGCACTGTCCGAGCATCCGAGATCTGGATTCGCTTCCCCAAATTTGTACTGGGATTCTTGGGAGCCAGTGTGCTGTTTTCGCTCCTATACGAGGCCCTGAATCCGAATACTGCTGCGGTACTCGTGGAGAACGGGGCGCTGGCCTTTACATCCGACATGCGTGGCTGGCTCTTCTGCTTGGCTTTCGCAAGCATAGGAATGTCGGCCAATTTTAGGGAACTGAGAGCTCAATTTCATGGCGGTAAGCCCTTCATCCTGTACGTGTGTGGGCAGACACTGAACCTGTGTCTCACCCTCCTGATGGCCTGGATCATGTTCTATATAATATTCCCGGACATCACGGCCAATTTGTGATGACAACGAAGCAACGAATAACATCGATATTGCTGATCGCGGTCGGTCTTGTGGCTCTTCGCCAAACCATCGTTATCGGTATCATAGAGATCGACCAATTGCGGAAGCACGTCGGGCGTGTCGAAGAACTCAAGATCGATCCTACTGCACTGTACTACACGGAGAGTCAGGTAGTGCTCGACGCGGAAAAGGAGGTTACGAGAAGGATGCAGAAGGGCTCATCGACCGGCCCTTGAGGGCCGTGCAACGAGCCCTCTGGACGTTCTGGACGTCGGCTGGTCTGGGCGATTTGTAGCCTCGGCCGTCGGCGACCTGAGCTCTCCGGAGACCGACGGGCCGCCACGTCTGCGGCTGTTTCATACTCCCGAGTTCGACGGTGCAGTCTAGCACAGATAGCTTGGCAAGCCGACCGCAGCCGTCCTTCAACCGGACACTTCCCCCCGGAGTGGAGGTCTAAGTGCAGCAACCTCCTGACCGAAGCCAGCCGAGATCCGTCTTCCGCACCGTGTTGCGCGAGCCCACGACCCACTTCGTCGTGCTTGCGCTGATGCTGTTCCTGGCTGCGAAACTGGTCGGATCTCGGGCTGAGGTGATCGAGATCGATCGCGTCGAGATCGAGCAACGTATCGCCCGACTCGAGGCGCCCCGTGCCGGGCCGCTCACCCTCGAGCAGCGCCAGCAGGTCGAGGACGACTTCATCTATGAGCAGGTTCTCGCCCGCAACGCGCGAGCGCTGGTTCGCGAGGGCGATGCGAGGATTCACGACATCCTGGTGCAGACGATGCTGCACTACCTGCGCAGCGACGTCGTCCCGCCGCCGACCGAGACAGAGCTGCAGGCATACTACGAAGCCAACCTCACACGATATGCGCAGGCTCCAGCGGTGACCCTCGACGAGTTCCTGCTGAGGCCGGGCGGCTCCGAGTCGGGAGAGCGTCCGGCCGCGCTCCGTGACGCTGTCTCACCCGCCGAAATCCCTTCGGACGAGCTGATCCGTCACAGGCGCCTGGCGCGGCTCGGCCTGGGCGACCTGGAGCGTCTCTTCGACGCAGCGGTTGCGCGAGCCGCCTTGGCAGCGGAAGCAGGAGAATGGGTAGGCCCCCACCGGAGCCCCGAGGGTGAGTATTGGCTCCGGGTTCAGGAGAAGTACGGCGGGGGCGAAGCACCTCCGCTGGAGGACGCGATAGAAGCCGTCCGACAGGATTGGATCGCACAACAGGAGCAGAGCCGGTTCGAACAGTACGTGATCGGGCTGACCGAGGAATACGTTGTCCGTTTCACGGACAGCCGCGGGCGCGGGGGGAGCAGCTCCCAGTCCACCGACGGCGAGGCCGTGGAGCCATGAGGAAACGGGCCCCTGGACTCGCGGCCTTGGCGTGGGTGGCCGCAAACGTCCTGTCCCTGCCGCCACCGGCCAGCGCCCACGACGTCGAACTCACGTCGGTGGCCCGGATCTTCCTGGATCAGGTCGACCAGCGTCGCTATGTCCTCTCCATCGTCGACGCCTTGATTCCTCCGCTGCAGGACTCGGAGGAAGTCCTTCCCAATGGCTGCGCGCGGCTGCCGCAGCGTGCCGGCGGACTATCCCCCAGGGGCTTCGCGTTTGAGTGCGCAGAGGAGCTGAACTTCGACGACACCATCACGCTGCCTTGGTCGTTCGAGGGCGTGGTCGTGCTTGCGCGCTGGCAGGATCAGACCGAGGCGTCAGCCTACTTTCGGGGCGACGGAGAGAAGATACCGGTGAACCTCGGAGGTCTACGAGCCGGCGCCAGCTCCCGGGCGCGCCTCTCATCGACCTACTTCGTCATGGGCGGTGAGCACATCCTATTCGGGATCGACCACTTGCTCTTCGTGCTGGGCCTTCTCCTCCTGGTCCGGGGATTCGGGACGCTCGTCAAGACGATCACGGCGTTCACCGTGGCCCACAGCATTACTCTCGGTGCCGCGGTCCTTGGATACGTCTCGGTCGACGGGGGAGCGGTGGAGGCGGCGATCGCCCTCTCCATCGTGCTCCTCGCGCGTGAGATCGTCATCGGTCCCGGCCGCGACCAACTCGTGTACCGTCGGCCGTGGTTGGTCGCCTTCGTCTTCGGGCTGCTCCACGGGTTGGGTTTCGCGGGCGCACTGGGCGAGATCGGGCTTCCGGGCGCGGACATCCCCTTCGCGCTTCTCTTCTTCAACGTAGGCGTGGAGGCCGGCCAGCTGCTCTTCATCGTCGTGCTAATCGCCTTGGAACGGATCTTCCGCGGCGTCGTCCGCTACCGGATACCGCGGCTTCAGCCGGCCCTCGGCTACGTGCTCGGAAGCCTGGCTACCCTGTGGTTCCTGGAACGTCTGCCCGGGGTGTGGAGCGCTTGAGTCCCGGGTCGGAGACCACCGCGTCAACGGCCGGGCGTCGATCTGACGCGGTCCCGGAGGCCTCCTCAGATATGCGAGTCGCCTCCGTACATCACGCCGATCCGGGCGACGGAGGCCGATCAGAGCTGGAACAGGTAGTTCACCTTGACGGTCAATCCACGGTTCGAGAGCTCGGGGAACCGATTGATGACGACGTCGGTGTCGCGTGCTTCGGTGTAGACGACGAACAACTCGCTCCCGGGTCGATACTCCCAGCGCAACCGCAGGTTCATGCTGAAGCTATCGGTGCCCGAGTTGTACTGTACCAGCCCTCCGAAGAACATTCGCGCGGAGAAAGCGTAGTTGACGCGCGTGACTGCCAAGTCACTGCGGAATGACCCCTCGGGCAGATCGACCCAGTTGAACGACAGGGTCGGCTCGAGGGAGAGCCGCTCGTTCACGTTGATACGACCTCGCTGGAACCCAACTGTCGTCTTGTTGCCGCTGTAGAAGCTTCCCCGCTGCAGCGCGACTGTCCCGGAGAACACCCTCTGTAGACCAAGGCCGAAATTTACGCCGACATCTCGGAATTCGTACCTTCCGGGCGAAAGGACGACTCCGGAGCGGATCTCGAAATCTTCCGCAAGGTACTCATAGGTGCCACTATACAACAAATCCAATACGTCGCTGCTTTCGAACTCGATCTGGAACTGTGCCGACTTACGGCGGGTTTCTACGAATCCTCTATTAGCGTGCTCGAGATAATCTACGCTCGCTTGAAAGATTAGCCTTCGGATGGCGTCGACCGATTCAAGTTGCGGGCTATACCGGGCTATGGCACGAGTCTCACGGAAGCCCCTCCGCCGTACAAACCCGATGCCGGGGTTGAAGTTATCCTCGACTCGCAAGTGCTCGACCGTCGCTCCCCACAAGTCGCTGTAGTAGCTCAACGTGCCAAGATAGCTCTGGTCGTCATGCGTTATGGTCGACGTTCTGGTCCTGGCGTAATATGCTGTGAGAGACAGATTCTGGGAAAAGGACATGCTCGCGTCCAAGCCGAACGTCTGACTAGAGCCGTCAGCACCGGGTATCGCAGAGCGTCTGGTAAACAGGACACCGAGGCCGCTTCGTCGAAAAATGTCACGTCGCAACCTCACAACCGTAAAGTTCGTAGACTCGACGCCGATTGCACCGTCCTTGCCGGTCTGAATGCTCAGTGCACCAACGTCGAACGGCCCCGCTTTACCGGTCAGACGCGCACCGGCCACGATCGGCACGAGCTTGCCCGACTCCAGGCCGATCCGTCGGCTGAAGAATAGTGTGGGTAAATTCTCGCTCCTGGCCGCAGCAGCAAACTGAGAGGGAGCAAACTCGAAGATTCCGCGACCCTCGAGGAAGAACTCCCTCTTCTCCGGGAAGGACAGCTCGAAGCGGGTGAGGTTTACCTGCTGTTCGTCGGCTTCTACTTGAGCGAAGTCTGTATTGAGCGTGAAGTCGGCAGTGAGGTTTTCCGTAACCCCGTACTTCACGTCCAGTCCGGCGTCAGCGTGTCCGTCATTCGAGGTAGGGGGTATGGCGGACGGATCCGTCTCCACACCTGATATCACGTACGGCTTCAGCTCCAGATTACTGCTCACCTCGGGTGCTTCCAGGCCAACGAGCGTTCCCGCCGCGGACACCCGCAAGATCGCGGAGCCTCCGATGCCGCGAGCAATCGCGGACTGCGGAATCGGCGTCAAGTGAGCCCATTCGTTCTTGCGGCGAATTGCCCGTCGTAGTTGCAGGCCCCAAACCTGTGCCCGGCCGGGGCGATAACGGAGCGACTTGAACGGAATCTGGATCTCTACCGTCCAGCCGCCTTCGAATCGCCCTGTGCGCACGTCCCAGATGGGATTCCAGTCCAGGTTCGGGCTTCCCTCGTTCATGATTTGGATGTCCGCCCGGGCTCCGAGCGGGTTCGTGTAGAACAGGAAGCCGCTCCGGCGGTCGTAGTACGTGTCGAGCAACACCGAGAAATGGTCGTTGTTGCGAAGCTGCTGCGTGTCACGGCGCATCTCGTTGGCGACCCACTGGTGCTCGGGCACGGATTCCCACAACCGGGCCGATACGTACAGGCTCTGGTGGTCGAACGTGATCCAGGCCTCGGTCTCTTCGGTAGCGGGTTCGCCCTCGTCCGGGATGGTCTGGAAGAAACCCGTGACCGGCAGCGTGTATTGGTAGACTGCCTCGTCCAGCCGACCGTCTAGGCGGATCGGCTCGTCCAGGCGGACGGCACGGACAGTGGCACCCCCTCGGGCGTCCCGGCTGATGACGGCCGGCGGCAGTGGAGCCGGTGGGCCGTCGATGGGGATATCCGGGGAGGTAGCTTCCCACCCACCGCGTTCGATCTGCGCGGCCAAGCCGCTCGGTACGGCGAATGAGACGAACGACGCGAGGCTGACGGCAAGCCGTAGAACCTTCATGGGGCCCCGAACAGGTCCCCGTGCACGTCGCCGTGGCCCTACGAGAACTCCGACCGAGTGCTCGGAGTCCGTGCGTGCCATCGAGATCACACCTCACACAGCCTGCGGCGACAGCCGACACCTATCCCCGGAGCGGTGCTTCACCGCTCACAGGTGCCTGCAATATCTACGACAGCATTCGCGGAACAGCCTCCGCTCCAGGGGAGCTACGTGCGTTGTGCACCATAGCGACCGTGCGATAAACGAGGTGTGCCAATTTGGAATACGGGAAATATACGAGGAGAACGAAGATGAGAATCAGATGGATGAAATAGCTCGGATAGGCCAGCTCTCGTATATCAGCCAGTCTCAGGTACTCCGTAGTGAATCCGGTTACGGTCGTCCACAACAGAACATGAAGAAAAAGCCAGTCGGAGTAAGTGCTCTTTCCTGCCTTTTCCTTGTCTATGATTCGCCTGTAGCTGAGCACTGCTACGGCGACAATTACCGCGATTCCGCTGACGTTTCCGAGGATTTTTATTGGGTGCCAAAAAGGCCATGGTGTCAAGTACCCGAAAGCATAGATGCCGATGCCTACAGCGGTCGTCGTCACCACGAGGCCCAGAAAACCATAGAATACCAGGAGGTGGCTCTTGTAGAGGTGCTCCTTGTGTGTTTCCCGGGCCGTGGCAGGTTCACTCGCACATTCCTTGAACTTGCGATGCTTGAGGATCGTCAGCAATGTCGGAATAAGGGGCAAGCGTCGGCGTCCACTGTCGTTTGCGTCCGAATTCATGGCGCGCCAATAACGGACACCTCCCACAGCTGCTGCGATTATGGACAAGGACAAGGCGCCAATGAACACTACTTCTATGTATACTATCGGCATGAACTTGGAATACACGATCTCGCCATCGGGGAGAGCACTCAGATGTCCCAACCATCCGATAATAAACGTGAATATCACGGCTGGGATAAGAAACAGGAGAGGCAAAAATTTTGGTTCGTTCAGTGCACGTCCCATGAAGCGGGGAAAGGCGTAGTGTGTGATACTGAAGTCCCGGAGAGCTGCCATCACATCTGCGGGCTTCGCGCTTCTGGGACAGTACGTCGTACATGCCCCGCACTGGTGACACAACCAAATCGACGAGTTCGACAGCGCTAGATCTCTCAGGCCCCACTGCACCCAGACCATCTCCTTGCGCGGAAACGGATTCTCCGTAGTTGCGATCGGACACACGGTCGAGCAAGTGCCACACTGATAGCAGGCGGTCAAGTCTTGAGCGCCCAACCCGAGAATCTCTCGCTTGAACCCGAGGTCAGGCTCTACGTCTAGCGTCGTTGGCACCGCAGTCTCCTTGCTAGAATCCCTTCATTGGATTCAGGCCGATCTCTTTTACCGTCTGCACGACATCGTCGATCATGGCCGGAATCTTGTCCGATTCCGAGATCGCCACCTCGGCGACCGTCACACGCTCGGACTCGAGGGCCAATCGGTCGAGGGTCTCCTTGACGTTTTGCATCCTGGTCTCGAGCAACTCGCTGCCACGGATATAGTGACACTGGTAGTCCTCTCCCGCTTTGCATCCCATCAACATCACGGCATCAAACCCACGGGAAACAGCGTCTGCTATCAAGATGCTGTTGACTGACCCGAGGCACCGCACGGGAATGACCCTGGCAGACTGCGCGTACTGTAGTCGACCGATTCCAGCCATGTCGAGAGCCGGGTAGGCATCGTTCTCGCAGGCGAGCACGAGGATGCGCGGCCTGTCTTCGTCGTCTTCGGGCATCTCCACGGCCTTGATCATGCCCGCCAACATGTCAACCGAATAGTCGGCGAACGAGATCACCTGCACCGGACAGGCGCCCATGCAGATGCCGCAGCGCCGGCAGCGATTGGAATCGAGGACGGGGCGGCCCTTCTCACCCGTTTCCAGCGCGCCGAACGGGCACTCCTGCATGCACCGGCCGCACGAAGTGCACTTCTGCAGGAAGACGTCCGGGAAGGAAAGATCCCCGACGCGAGGGTGCACCGCAGCCCCGGCCGAGGCCTGCTCGATGCACTGGATGGCCTTGAGCGCAGCGGCAGACCCATCCTGGGCGCTGGCCGCCAGATCCATGGACTGACGAACGGATCCCGCAGAGTAGATCCCGGTCCGGCGTGTCTCGTACGGGAAGCAGATGAAGTGAGAGTCCGCGAATCCGAACTTCGTCGTAGGTAGTTCCTTGCCCTGCAGATAGCTCAGGCTGAGCGCACCGGACGCCGCATCGGCGGTAGCGGGGACCATGTCCTCCGACAGGACGAGGAGGTCTAGGGAGAGGCGCACCGGTCCCCCTACGACCGTGCTCTCGACCTCGAGGACAACGTCATGATCGCCGTTTTCTGTGACGCTCCGAATGTCGCCCCGCGAGAAGAGGATACCCTCGTCTTCCTGCACTCGCTTATAGAAGTACTCGTACGGACCGGGCGTCTGCATGTCTCCGTACAACACGTACACGATCGAGTCCGGGTACTGTTCTCGGATGTAGAGCGCCTGCTTGAGCGCGACGAGACTCGAGACATTCCCGCCGTAAGGTCGGTGTCGGTCGTCGCCTTTCCCGTCACAGACGACAACCGCCGCCCGGGCGACCGGACTCCCGTTGGAAGGCCGGACTATGGACCCCCGGGCAGCCATCGCTTCCAACTCCATGCTCGACACGACGTTGGCGTAGCGGCCTCGGCCATACGCGTCGAACGTGTCTGCGTCGGCAGGTATCCACCCGGTGGCCATGACGATGGCCCCCGCAGTGATCAGCTCGTCGGCACCGTCGCGGCGGACTGTGACCGTGAAACGGCCCGGTTGTCCGGAAGTCTCGACGACCTCGGCCTCCAGGAGCGTCCGCACGTTCGGCAGGGACTGAAGCTGTTCGATGCTGCCCGCGACATCGATGGGCGCCAGAGCACGGTAGGGGGGACGCTTGGGGAACTGCCTGTAGAGGCTCGCAGCGTAGCCACCGAGACTCGCGCCCTTCTCGACCAACACCACGTCGTATCCGGCTCGAGCCGCGTCCCTGGCGGCGGCGAGCCCGGCCGACCCACCACCCACCACGAGCACGGTCCGCTCGTGTGCCTCCGTGTACGGTGTCGGAGCCACGGCTTTCTGAGCCCGCACGATCCCCATCCGGAGATAGTCGTTCGCGATTTCCTGCGTCTCGGGATCATTCGGCGGATGACTCCACGCCACCTGCTCGCGGATGTTGACGCGCTCGACGAACGCCGTGCCGAAACTGAAGACGTCCGCATTGACGCGATGGGAGCATGCGGCGACTACGGCGCTGTCAACTGCGCCGCTGTCGAGGTCGTCGCGGATGAGCTGAACGTCCTCCAGGCAGAAGGCAGGCGAGGTGCGGACGACCGCCGCGCCACCCTCATCGGACCCAAGCGCAACGAGCTGTTCGGCGTCCATGCACTCGCCGATGCCGCACCCGCTACAAACGTAGACGCCGATGTTCTTGTTCATCCGCGCGCCTGGTGGATCGTTTGCATCGCTTTCATGGCTGCGGCGGTGGCGTCTTGAGTCGCCGTCGCCACGTCGACCGGCCCTCGTGCGCAGCCTGCAGGGAAGATGCCGGGTGAGGATTCGTCCGGCAGGACGAACGCATCGGCGTCATAGCCGATTGTCGCATTCGGTCTCCCGTCGGACATGCTGGCCACCATACCCGTGGCCAAGACCACCAAGTCAGCCTCGACGCTGACCTTCTCGGCGGACAGGATGTGTTCCGCCTCGACAACGAGTTTGCCAGCGCCAGGATCTTCGACGACCTTCGCCACCTTTCCCTTCACGGCCGTAATGTTCGGATCGTCCAGCACTCGCTTCGAAAAGAATCCGTACGTCCCCGGTGTCCGCAGATCGATATAGAATATGAAGACCTTCGCATTCTCGTTCGCCTCTCGTATGTAGGTCGCCTGCTTCAGCGACCCGAGGCAGCAAATACCGGAGCAGTATCCAAGATAATTCGTGTCCCGTTGCCCGGCGCACTGGACAAATACCGCCGTGTTGACAGGCTCGCCATCAGACATTCGGACGACCCTCCCTCCCGTAGGCCCGTCCGGTGCGGCAAGCCGCTCCATCATTACATTCGTAATGACGTCGGAGTACCTGCCGAACCCCAAGTTGTCGATCCTAGCGGCATCGAAAGGCTTCCATCCCGTCGCCATGATGACGGCACCCACCTTCAATGGGAATGTCCGCGTTTCCATAGAAAGATCGATGGCTCCGTACGGGCACGCACCGACACACTTGCCGCAGTCGGTGAGTTGGCAGACGGAATCGTCGATCGCGTACTTCCTCGGGAAAGCCATCGCATGGGAAAGATAGATGGCCTTGGTTGTGTCCATGCCAAAATTGAACGTGTTCGGACGATCTACCGGACAGACTTCTACGCACTTGTTGCAGCCCGTACACCGGTCATTAACATAGCGCGGATTCTGCTTGATCGTAACGTCGAAGTCTCCAGGTACACCCGATATGTTCTCGACTTCCGCGAGCGTGTAGACGTGAATACGACGATTCCCCCGCATACGCTGGAAGTTGATCTCGAGGCCACAATAGGGCGGGCAAAGCTTGGGGAAGTACTTGCTGAGCTGTGCGACACGCCCACCCAGCGAAGCCTCCTTCTCAACGATGAATACTTCATATCCGGACTCTGCAGCCTCGACGGCGGCTGTGATACCCGCGATGCCGCCACCCACGATGAGAATGCTCCTGTGGGTGGATGAACCGGTTTCCTTGATCTCTTCATTCATGCCCAAGTCATTCCTCGCCGGCAAGCCAGGTACATCACGGGACCACTTGTATGTACGGCTTCTTGCTCATCGTCCACTCGTTCTGTTCCGCGTCATACCGTGAGTTCGCAAAACACTTCCAATTCTCCTCGTCCAGTTCCGGATAATCGCCACGGTAGTAGTATCCGGGCCAACGCGTCTCCTGTCGGTACAGGAGATGTTGCATGTGCGTCTGAGCACACCAGAACCGATCCCATACCTCCCAGCACCGGAGCAGGTCGTGGAGATTCTCGGCCGCCATCTTGTGGAGGTCCTGCCTGAACAACTCCATCAGCTCAAGGCCCCTCAGCAGCGTCGGCTCATTCGTGATGAAGAAAGCGCTCTGTCCGGCCGCGTACTCATCCATGATCTTCTGAAGCCGGTGCAGCGCTTGCTTCGGGGCCACGTAGTTGGGATTGACGTCTCCCGTCGAGGTTCCCTTCGCGTCATCGACCACGGAGAAGGGGCGCCACAGCTCGTTCTTGATGTCCTCCACCCGATCCGAGTCGATATTGGGATCGTCCGGGTTATCGTACACGTAGGCCACGGCGGCCTTGCCTGCAGACCGACCCTCCGTATAGGACCCGGAAGAAAACTTGTGCGCCGACCCACTGACACCGTCGCCAGCCGCAAACAATCCCCGAACTGTAGTCATGCGGTTGTAACCCCAGAAATACTCGCTGGGCGCGATGTCTTCAGGACCGCTCACCCACGCACCGGTAGCTGACGCATGTGATCCCATCAGGTACGGCTCGGTCAACACTACCTCTGAAGGCGTCTTCGCCGGGTCAATGTTCTCCGACGCCCACAGGAGGGCCTGCGACATCGTCATGTCCAGGAAGTCCTCCCACGCATCACTCTCGATCTCCCGCACTTTCTTCTTGTCGTGCTGGACATCGGCAAACATCTTCTGAAGCGCCTCGTCCGTTCTCAAGTAATGCGGACCCTTACCCTCCATCATGTCGCGGAGCATCTGGTGGTTTCGAAGAGGGGTGGGAATCGGCTTGCCTGACCCGTAGGGCTCCCATTCCTTCAAGAGATCGGCCCACTTGCTCTCGACCAGTTCGCCGTACGCGTTCTTCAACACCGCCTTGAAGAGAAGAAACCACATCCCGACAGGCCCATAACCGTCCTTGAAACGCGCGACGACAAGCCGGTGCTCGAACTGGCTCATCTCGGCGCCTGCCATGATCATGAGCTTGTAAGCGGAACCCGTGTTCCAGGGTGCATACCAGATTCTGCCGAGCCCTTCCCCGATCGCGTGCGGTCGAAACACTCCGGTAGCGCCACCTGCGGCCGAGATCACGGTCTTCGCCTTGAAGACGTAGATCTTGGGTTCGCGCACGCTGAAACCGACTGCTCCCGCAATCCGTCCCGGATCCTTCGCATCGTTCAACAGGTGGGACACGAAGATCCGCTCATAGATATTGTCCTCGCCAACCGCCTTCTTGGCTGCTTCAGCGACGATCGGCTTGTACGACTCGCCGTGGATCATTACCTGCCAACGGCCCTCGCGCTTGTAACGCCCGTCGGCCTCCTTGAAAAACGGCAGACCCCAGTCCTCGAACATGTGAACGGTGGAGTCCACGTTTCGGGCGATGTCGTACACCAAGTCCTCACGACTGAGACCCATGAGGTCCTGGCGCACGTAGCGAACGAAATCCTCGGGCTGGTTCTCGCCCCACTTCATCCCCATGTAACAGTTGATCGCCGAGAGACCCATGGCCACGGCACCGCTCCTCTCTATGGCGCCTTTCTCGACGAGCACAACCTTGAGGTTCTTCGGCTTGGCCCAGTACGCCGCCTCGTACGCGGCTCCACAGCCAGCCATGCCACCACCAAGTATCAACACATCGCATTCGACAACTTCGACTTCGGGACGCGTCATTTATCCTTCCTCCACGGCATGCTCACGTTGGGTTTCTTCAGGCACTCGGAATCGTCGGAAGATCGGGGACACCAAGAAACTGTTCCTGACCGCAGAGACCGCCAGTCTTCAGCTCCTCGGGGTCCGGTTCTTCAAACCCGCTGAAGGGCTCGATCGAACCCCACGATGTCGTGCGAATGGGATACTTGAAACGCTTCATCTGACCGTTACGAAACTTCACCGTCCACATGATCGAGTCTGTCCCACGCAACGGTGTCAGGCTTGCACCCATCGGCACTACATCACCATAGCCTCGCATTGCGATAGCTGATTGCGGGCACGTCTTTACGCATGCATAGCATTCCCAGCAGAGGTCTGGTTCGATATTGAACGACTTTCCGATAGACTTGTCCAGGTGCATGATGTCAGACGGACAGATGTACTGACAGGCTGGCTTGTCCAACGCCTTACAACCATCGCACTTCTCTGGATTCACGTACGTAGGCATGTGTTCTCCCCTTGGGTGCAGCCGCGATTATCCTCGTGCATACCTATGGAGGGCAACTTCGACCTGATCGTCCGTTGTCGCATAATGATCCCTCAGGATAGCGAGAACCTCAGGTCGACTAAAGTGTTCAGGAATCTCGCCGCCTTCCGAAAGCGTCTTCCTCAGCATCGTCCCGCTCACGATCAATCGATCTTCTGCACCGTGAGGGCAGGTCCTCCCGGATGCCATCCCGTCGCAGCGATGGCAATAGAACGTCCAGTCAACCTTCAGTGGCTTGATTTCCAGGGCACCGTCGGGAATCTCGTCAAAAACGGCTTGCGAGTCGAACGGGCCGTAGTAGTCACCCACGCCGGCATGGTCTCGCCCGATGATCAGGTGACTGCAACCGTAATTCTGCCTGAACACGGCGTGCAGCAGCGCCTCACGCGGGCCCGCATAGCGCATCTCCATCGGGTACCCGGCCTGAATACACGTTCCCTTGACAAAGTATCGCTCTACCAGTTCGTGAACCGCCCTCACCCTCACGTCGGCGGGAATGTCTCCAGGTTTGAGCTTACCCAACAGTTGATGAATCAAGACTCCGTCACAGACCTCGATGGCAACCTTGGCCAGGTACTCGTGCGACCGATGCATGGGGTTGCGGAGCTGCAACGCCGCAACAGTGCTCCAGCCCTTCTCCATGAACGTCCGCCGCGTCTCCGCGGGACGGAGGTAGATGTCCCCGTACTGCTGAGGAAAGCCGGCTTCGCTGAAGACACGTACTGGACCGGCCAAGTTTACGTCGCCCTGCGCCATCACCTTCGCCACGCCGGGGTGCTCGGCGTCGGTCGTTCCGAAGACCTCCGTGCACTCGTGGAGCTTGTCGATCGTGTATTTCTCCTCGACCGTGATGGTCCCCAGGATCTGTTCGTCTTCCGCGTCCCTCAGAGCGACCGTCTGCCCCTCCTTCAAGCTCTCCGCGTTCTCGACCGTGGCGGAGAGGGTGATGGGAATCGGCCAGAAGACCCCGTCGCTCGTCGTACATTCGCGGCACACAGAGTCCCAGTCCGATCGTCCCATGAAACCGGCGAGCGGCGTAAATGCGCCGATGCCGAGCATGATGAGGTCCGACGTCTCGCGAGACGTCATGCGGATCGAAGGCAGGGTCGAAGCGCGGGCAGCTTCCTCTCGGAGTTCCTCACCGTGAAGAAGCAGTGGCCGAAGAGACTTTTCCTTCCCGTGAGGGTTCGCTAGCGCCATCAGGGCCTATCCCGATCCGATCCTGAGCAGGGACTGATATCCGACGGCAACTATCGGGAGATCTCTTCGAGCGTCCGGCCCTTGGTCTCGGTGCCCAGAACGGCCACGGCCAACACACCCACCAGTCCCATGACACCGACGAAGCTGTACGCGGCCACGACCCCGCTTCCGAGCAGGAGGAACGGGAAGTACGCGGGTGCGATCACACCCGCGATCAGACGCCCTACGGCCTCCGTGGCGCCGACCCCCGTGCCGCGGACACGCGTGGGATAGTTCTCCGCCACGTAGACCTTGACAGCCGGGTTGGCGCCGATGCCGAAGAAGGACATGATGACGCCGACGATCAAGACCGAAGTCGCGGTCTGCAGGAATCCGAAGAGCAAGGCGCAAACCACCGCAATGAGGGTGAAACTGATGATCACGGGCTTGCGCCCCCACGTCTCGACAAGCCAGGCCTCAAGGAACTTACCCGGTATCGACGCTCCAACGATGATCGCCGTGATGACGAAGGCCGACGTGAGCGTGAAGCCCATTTCCACGACCACCGTGGGCATGAAGACCTGGATCGCGTAGAACATGAAGAACGTGCAGCCCAGAGCGAGCCAGCACATGATCGTGCGCTTCCGGTACTGGAGCTGCCAGAGCGTGCTGACGGGCACGCGCTCCTTGCTCACGGTCACCGGCGTAATCTCGCCCACTGGGGGCAGCGGCCGCCCCGATTGCCTCTCGACTTCCGACTCGATGGCGCGCATGACGCGCTCGGCCTCGTCGTAGCGCCCCTTGACCTCGTACCAGCGCGGCGACTCCGGCAGGTAGCGGGCAAGGACGAACACATAGAGCAGAGGCACCCCGCCCAGGACGAACAGCACGCGCCAGCCGATGTCGATGCTCATGTTCGGGATGATGAGCGCGCCAAGCAGGGGAGAGATGAAGTAGCCCGCCGACAGCAGCGAGTCCATAATCCCGGTGGCTCTCCCCCGCCAACGCGAAGAAAGCAACTCGCTCATCATGGAGTAGGGCAACGGGAACATCGCGCCCATTCCGAGCCCCGCCAGGAAACGCAGGGCAACCAGCCAGCCGATGCTCGGAGCGAAGGCGCACGCGAGCGTCAGAAGGGTGGATACGGTCATGCCGCCGATCAGGACGCGCTTACGACCGATGCGATCTGCCAGGACACCGGAAGGGACGACGCCGATGATGATCCCGATGGTCGAAGCCACTGCCAGCTGGCTCACCTGCGCCGCGCTGAGCTCCCACAGTCCCCTGACCGTGGGAAGGATGACCCCCACGAGCCCGATGTCGAATGCCTCGACGAGCCAGGCCAGGCTACACAGCGTGAGCATCTTGTACGCCCACCAAGTCATTGGCAGCCGCTCCAGCCGCTCTCCGATCCCCAAAGGCGGTGAGCCTACGGCCTGTTCCTCATGCTCAGCCACAGTGCCTCCCTGGCGCTGGTGTCGTGGGTGCCCTCAGGGGCTATCGACCGTGTACCTGCCCTGCGTGTCAGCCGCCTGCTTCAGCCGAGCGAACGCGTCGAGCGATCCCGCCAAGTCGGACTTGAAGCGGTCCCATTCAGGTCGCTGCTCGCCGGTCGCTTCGACCCACGCCGCCATCTCGGCCGCAGTCGGCTTGTAGAACTCGACTCCTCTGGCTCGTAGCTGATCCGCCGCGTACTCTCGACATCCGGGGAGCGCGGCCAGGCTCGCCGCCATCGCTCGCTCGCTGGCCTGCTCGAGCGCTTCGCTCAACTCGGGGGCGAGCCCCTCGAACCAGGTCATGTTGCAGACATATACCTGGGCGTCGGGCACGTGCGAAATCAGGGACACTGAGCCGAGGACGTCTTGGAATCCGGCCGTGTAGAGGGTCGTTCCGGCCGGGTCGAGCGCGTCCGCCTCGCCCTCGTTCATCGCCTCGAGGGTCCGCCCCCACGGGATGACTACCGGCTCCGCACCGACCAAGCGACAGAACTCCGTCAACACGGCTGAGCCGGGGACTCGCACTCTGAGGCCGCGCATGTCCTCGGGCGTGCGCACGGTGACGTCCACGCCACGACGGACCGCGATGGTGCGAGGGTCCTCCGTGTAGTAGAACAGCACCTTCAGGTCACGCTCGGCGAGGGGCTGCGCGACCGCGTCCGACCACGCCGGTGACGTCACCAGGTTCGCGTAACGCTGATTGTCACCGCACCAGTACGGGATGTTGACGAGGTCGATCGCGGGCACGTACGCAGCCAGGTTGGCGAGCGAGACCTGGACCGCGTGCACAGAGCCCGACAGCAGCTGCTCGACCAGCGCGCCGCCCACGCCGAGCTCTCCGCCCGGCCGCAGATCGACTTTGATGGCGCCGTCACTCGCATCCTCGATGTAGTCCTTGAACGCTGTCTGAACGACCGGAACGCTGACTTCCTGCTCCAGCGTATATTCCGTCGCCAGGACCATCGCCTCCGCCGACCGACGTCCACGCGCACCGCGGGCCGTGGCTGGGGCCGCGCTGGCACCGGCCCGCCGAGAGGAGAAACGGCTCAAGGCCACCGCCCCCCCGAACCTAGAGGCCAGATCCAAGAACCGCCGTCGGTTCGGACTCGGATCAGGAGGCATGAGCAGCCGCGACATCCGCCTGGCGGCTCTCAGCGGGTGTTGAGCGTTGCGTGCCGGTCAGTCGCTCGTATTTCTCGAGGAACCGGACCGGCTGCCGGAAGGCATCCCGGCGGAACGGCTCGGCAAGTTCGCCCGTGAGACGGACGTCCAGCACGGTCGGTTTCCCGGATGCGACAGCCTCACGGAGGGCGTCGCCGACCTGGTCACGGTGACTGACGACGCTTGCCTGGGCCCCCATCGCGCGCGCCACGTCCGCGAAGTTCGGATTGGCCAGGTTGGTGCCCACAAAGCGGCTGTTGAAGTAGTCGATCTGATTCTTCTTCTCCGCCCCCCACTGCAGGTTGTTGAAGACCACGGCAACGACCGGGATGTTCTCACGCACGCAGGTCATGGTCTCGGCCATGCTCATCCCCCACGCGCCATCTCCTACGTAGGCTATCGCCGGTCGCTCGGGAGTTGCGACCTTGGCGCCCATCGCAGCGGGGTAGGCGTATCCGCAGTTCCCCCAGCTCATCGCGGCGAGGAACGTCAGGGGTTCCTCGAACTCCAAGTAGCTGTTCGCCACTGAGCAGACGTTGCCGATGTCGGTCGAAACAACCGCATCCTTGGGCCTGGCCTTTGCGAGCTCGGCCAGCGCCTGCCGGGGGGCCATGCGACCCTCTTCCGAAGGAGCGCTGGAGGTCCAATCGCCCAGCTCCTCTGCCCATGCTTTCTTGGCCGCCGCGATCTCCTGCAAGCGGTCGCCGCGCCCCCGGACGAGCTTGATCTCTCGCAGTCGCTCCAAGATCGCCTCCGCCGCCTGCCGGGCGTCACCGCAGATTCCGAGGGTGACTTTCTTCGTGAGCCCCAGCACGCGGCTGTCTGTGTCGATCTGGACGATACGCGCCTCCGACGGCCAATAGTCCAGACCGTACTGGGGAAGCGTCCCGAACGGACCGAGCCGCGTGCCGAGCGCCAGCACCACATCGGCTCTAGCAATCAGCCGCATAGCCGCCTTCGATCCCTGGTAGCCGAGCGGCCCGCAAAACTGCTCGTGACTGGCGGGAAAAGAATCGTTGTGGAGGTAGCTGACGGCCACGGGACAACGGAGATACTCTGCGAGCGCTTTCGCCTGCTCGACGCCGTCCGCCATCGCCACACCGCCGCCGACCAACATCACGGGGAATTCCGCCTCCGCGAGAATGGCCGCCGCCTCCTGCAAGGCGGCGGGGTCCCCGGCCCCGTGACCGATCGTCTGCGGGTCAGGAATCTCGACTTCGATGTCGCCGTAGAAGTAGTCGCGCGGAACGTTGATCTGGACAGGCCCTCGTTCGAACAGCGCGATCTTCAAGGCCCGGTCGGTCAACTCGGCCACGCGGCTCGGGCTGTTAACGTGCACCTGATACTTCGTGATTTTCGAGAAGATCGGCATCTGCTCGGTTTCCTGGAAACCGCCCAGGCCCACGCCCAAGCTTCCGGCTTCGGGCGTGATCGCGACGACCGGTGAATGGGCCCAGTAGGCGGCTGCGATCGAGGTCACGAAGTTCGTGATCCCCGGGCCGTTCTGTCCGGTGCAGACGCCATGGCGGTTCGTCACACGCGCGTAGCCGTCGGCCATGTGGCCCGCGTTCTGTTCGTGCGCCACCGAGACAAAGCGGATACCCGCCGAGGGGAACAAGTCCAGCGCATCCATGAAGGCCGAACCGATGATGCCGAAGACGTGCTTGACGCCATGCGCCACCAGGGTCTCGACAAAAGCTTCGCTCGGGGTTGCCCGAATCCTATTGCCCATCGGTCACTCCCAAGTATGTGGGCTATAACGCGACGCGTTACCCGAGACGTGAACCCGAGTCAGTGCGTGTGAGCTACAGAACTTCGACGTTCGTGTACTCTCCGCACTGCCGGTGGTGAGCGGCAACTTGCCGCAAAGCGTGCCCGAACTCCAGCCCGTCGAAGACCCGGCCGGGCAGCGCGCCCGGCCGTATCGACGGCTCAGTATGCCGTGCCCGTAGTAAGGGCGCAAGCGTTCGGGGAAGGGGAGAAGCCACCGCCAATCCAACGGACAGGCGCGAGGCTTTCCTCCCCGTGCGGACCGCGCCACAAGGGTGGCCGTCCTCACTTGAGCGTGCGGGGCTCACGGGTGCAACTCGGTTCACGGGCGACTGACCGGCGGCAGGCCTGACTGGAATTCAGACACCCCACCGGACCTGTCAGGTTGTCGGCGACGGCCACGGTCCACGTGATGTTCAACTAGTGATGGGCTCCGCTTTCGCTATTTCGTACTCGCTCACATATACTATAGATTGGTGTGGACTCTGTAGATTAGGGCCAGTGAAGGGGTACCTGTACCTGGGGGATCAGTCCATGAGAGCACTGGTGTTGCTGGCCATATCGGGGGCGCTGCTGGTCCTCGCGGCACCACAAGGCCCCGGCGCCTACCACGCCGAGGCCGAGCTGGGCATGGAGGAGCCTCCGCTCATCGCCAGCATTCCTGCCGCCGATGCACACGATGATGTCCCGGTCGCCTCGGAGGAGCTGACCGCTGTGGTTCGGCGCTACTGCGTCGTATGCCACAACGACCAGCTGCTGACCGGAGACCTGTCGCTTCAAGACTTCGACGTGGCCGACGCCACGTCCCGCACGGAGTCGGCGGAAAAGGTGATCCGCAAGCTCCGGCTCGGCATGATGCCGCCTCCAGGCATGCCCCGCCCGAGCCGCGACACGCTGCAGCTCCTGATTTCCACGTTGGAGAACGAGATAGACCGTGCGGCGGCTACTCAGTCGTATGCGGGCGTGCGCAGGTTCCAGAGGATGACGATTGCTGAGTACGAGCGAACGGTCGGCAACCTGTTCGGGCTGGAGGTGGATGCCTCACAATGGCTGCCTCCGGAGAGCTACCTAGGGCAGTTTGACACTTGGTCCGACCTCCAGGGGCTGTCCGATCTCGTCATCGAGGCCTACCTGAGCGCCGCCGCCGAAGTCAGCCGCATGGCGATCGGAAACGCAAGCGCGCCGGTCTCCACGACTGCGTACACCGTACCGATCGAGGTATCGCAGCACGCGTGGAACCACGTCGACGGGGCGCCCTTCGGCACCCGTGGCGGAACTGTCGTGATGCACAACTTCCCGGTCGACGGCAAGTACGTCTTCTCGGTTCAGACGGCCCTAGGCGGAGGGCACACGTCCGAGGACATGGATATCTCTGTCGACGGCGAACGGGTCGCCCTGCTTGCTCTTCCGCACGGACGCCACCTCGGACGGCGGGCCGCGGGGCGCGGCGGCAACGCGGTGCCGATCGAGACCGCACCGTTTTTCGTCCAGGCCGGTCAGCGGCAAGTAGCGGCTGCTTTCGTCCGACGCAACGACGGGGTCTATCAGGATCTGCTTCAAGCGCACGACTGGTCGTTTGCCGGAGGCGAGAGGACCACCTCATGGGCGGATTACGGAGTCACGAACCTGCCCCACCTCTCGGAGCTGACGATCACGGGCCCCTTCGAACCCAGCGGCGTCGGTGACACGCCGAGCCGCCAAGAGATCTTCAGCTGCTATCCGAGCTCCCCCGGCGAGGAACGCGCCTGCGCGGAGTCGATCGTAGAGCGGATCGCCACGGCGGCCTACCGACGCCCGTTGAGTGTCGACGACATGGGCGGCCTCATGGCGTTCTATGAGGAAGGCCGTGCAGAGGGAGACTTCGACATCGGAATCCGAACGGCGCTACAGGCCATTCTCTCAAGTCCCTACTTCTTGTTCCGACTCGAGGAGCAGCCGCCCGGACTCGAACTCCAGGAGCAGGGCACCTACGCACTGAGCGACTTGGAGCTTGCTTCGCGCTTGTCCTTCTTCCTGTGGGGAACGGTGCCCGACCAGGAGCTCCTCTCCGTCGCTCGCGACGGAGAGCTCTCGCGACCGGAGGTCCTCGAAGCCCAGGTCCGTCGCATGCTGGCGGACGTCCGCTCGGAGGCGCTTGCGACCCGGTTCGCGGCGCAGTGGTTCCGGCTTGCAGCGCTCGACGGGAAGCAGCCCGTGCCCGCGCTGTACCCGAACTTCAGCCTCGACTTGTCGAATTCGATGCGTCACGAGACGGAGCTTTTCTTCAACCATTTGGTGCGCGAGGACCGGAGCTTCCTCGAACTGTTCACGGCCGACTACACGTTCGTGAACGAGCGCCTGGCCCGTCACTACGCGATCCCGCACACGGGAGGCAATGAGTTCCAGATGGTCCAGCACACCGACCCGTACCGAGTCGGGATACTGGGCCATGGAAGCGTCCTGGCGCTGACGTCACTTCCGAATCGGACGTCACCGGTCATGCGTGGGGTATGGTTCATGGAGGTGCTGCTCGGGAGCCCGCCGCCGCCGCCGCCGCCGAACGTGCCCGATCTTGAAGCCACGAGCGCGGAAGCCCCGGGCCGACTGCTCACCACGCGGGAGCGCATGGAAATGCACCGTGCGGCTCCGACGTGCAATGCATGCCACCAGTTCATTGACCCGATCGGGCTGGCGCTGGATCACTTCGACCCGACCGGAATGACGCGGATCCGTGAGAACCGGACTCCACTGGACACCCGAGGCCAGTACTACGACGGCACCCCGATCAGCACTCCGGGGGAGCTCGCCGCAGCCCTTCTGCAGAGGCCGGAACCCTTGGTGCGGAACTTTGCCGAGAGGCTCCTGGGTTACGCGATCGGACGCCCGGCCGATTACCGTGATCAGCCAACGATCCGGACCATTTCCCGGAGGGCGGCGGAGAATGACTACCGTATCTCGTCGTTCGTCCTAGGTGTCGTGGAAAGTGACCCGTTCCGCATGAGGCAGGTGGGCGTGACAGCGAACAACTAGCAGGAACAGCAGCAGCGAGGACTCAGGCATACTGGACGAAGCAGCGCTCCAACCCTCGGGATGAGGAAAAAAAAATGCACTACGTCTCCGGAAAGCACCTTCCCCGGCGCACCTTCCTCCGAGGCGCGAGCGCGAGCGTCGCGCTTCCGCTCCTCGATGGAATGATTCCGGCAGGTCGCACTTGGCGTGACCCGGCCGCCGAGGCGGACCGCACCCGATTGATCTGCATTGAGGAGGCGATGGGCACGGCCGGCGCCAGTGTTTGGGGCTGGGAACAGAATCTGTACGCTCCGCTGACGGCGGGCCGTGACTTCAAGCTTCCCGAAAGGCATCTCCTCAATCCCCTCATCGACCGTTTCCGGGATTACATCACGGTTGTGAGCAACACCGACTGCCGAATGGGCGATCCCTACGCCGCGCGAGAGATCGGTGGAGACCACGACCGGTCGAGCGCCGTGTTCCTGACGCAGGCGCACCCGAAACAGACGCAGGGCTCAGATATCTTCCTGGGTGTATCGCTGGACCAGGTGCATGCCCAACGCCACGGCCTGGACACGCCCCTTCCCTCACTCGAACTCTGCATCGAGGCGCCGGCCAGAGGAGGAGCGTGCAACTACGACTATCACTGTGCCTACCGCCATAACATCAGTTGGGCCGCCCCCAACAAGCCGCTGCCGGCTCTCCGCGACCCTCGCGCCGTGTTCGAGCGGATGTTCGGTGCGGGCGACTCTGCGGCGGACCGGGCCCAACGCACACGGACTCGGGGGAGCCTCCTCGACTGGATCGCCGAGGAGACCGCGCGCTTCAAGAGGTCCTTGGCCCCGGTGGATCGCCTTGCCGTGGACTCGTACCTCCAGGGAGTCCGCGAGATCGAACGCCGCATCCAGCTCGTCGAGGCGCGTAACTCGAGTGGCGAGGAGCGTGCGCTGCCCGACGCCCCGGCGGGGGTCCCGGACACCTGGGACGAGCACATGGAGCTCATGTTCGACCTCCAGGTTCTGGCTCTGCGAAGCGAGATCACTCGAGTCATCTCGTTCAAGACCGGGAGCGATCAGTCGAACGCGTCCCACCCCGCGAGCGGCGTCGACGCCGGCTGGCATGCCGTATCCCACCACGGCAACCATCCCGACTCCATCATGCAGTACCTGGCGATCAACAGTTACCGCCTAGGTGCCTTCGGATATCTGCTCGAAAAGCTCGCCGAGACCGTCGAGGGCGACGCGACCCTCTTGGAGAAGACAGCGATCGTCCACGGCTCGGCAATGGGGGATCCGAACCTCCACAACCACAGGCGCTGCCCGCTCCTCCTGATGGGCAAGGCGAACGGCGCCCTGGAAGGGAACATGCACGTGGCGACACCGGAGGGGACGCCGATGGCGAACGTGTTCCTCTCAGTCCTCCACGGCATCGGGCATCAGGACCTGAAGCACTTCGGTGACAGCACGTCCAAGTTCCCGCTGAGCGTGCCCGAGAAAGTTACGCAGGCGTCGCTTGGATAGTCGACTCGAAGGTCGTCCGCTCCGGCAGCCGGATGTGCGGACGGACGCGATGAATGCAAGGTCGGAGGTATCATGCTGATTCGGAGGGTGGCCAACACGATGGGAACCTTCGTGCGGGTGCTCGGCGTCGCCTGTCTAGTTCCTCTCCTCGTAGGAGCGAGCGCGCCTCCACCCCCTGAAATCGTCGAGGCTGCGCGACGCGGCGACGTGGTGGCACTCGGGCAGCTTGTCGAACAAGGTGCCGATGTGAATGCGGCCAGAGGCGACGGCATGACGGCTCTGCACTTCGCGGCCGAACAGGGGAGCGTGGATGCGGTCGAGATTCTGCTGCGGGCCGGAGCCCGTGTCGCGGCGGGAACCCGGATCGGAGACTACACGCCGCTGCATCTCGCCAGTCGAGGGGGCCACGTAACGGTGGCTCGCTCACTGGTGGAAGCCGGAGCGGACGCTCGGGCTCCCACGACGAGCAGTGGTGCCACCCCGCTACATCTCGCGGCTTCCTCGGCTGGCGGCGGCGCGGAGCTGATCGCTCTCCTGGTCGAACATGGAGCCGATGTGAATGCTCGGGAGGTCTCGGCTGGACAGACTCCGCTGATGTTTGCCGCCGCAGCGGGACGGGCCGAAGCGGTGGCGGAGCTGCTTGCACGCGGTGCGGATCCGTCCGTGACGACTCAGGTCGTGGACGCGATCGCCGGTTACGTCCGAGACCGAGCGGCTGCCGTGGCTTTGCGGGAGGCAATCGCCGAGTTCCGGCGAAGCAGTCGGGGCCCGGAGGAAGAGACCGGCCAGGTGCTGCGCGACGTGTACGCCAATCAGGGCTTCATCGTGCCGCCGAGCCAGCGCGTCCCTGTAGTCGTCGGGGATACCTGGAGGCCGACCCCGGCTCAGGTCCAGGAGGCCATACAGATACAGAGAGAGGTGGCTTCCCGGGAGTACGTGGTGACGGACACGATGAGCCTCGTGGCGCCGGAGGTTTACCGGGCGAATGCCCAGGACCTTAGGGTAATGCATCCAAAGCTTCCTGAGAGGAACATGCGGGTCGGCAGGTCGGGGGGAATGACGGCGCTTCTGCTTGCAGCCCGTGAGGGGCAGGTCGAGGCTGTTGAGGCGCTCGCGGACGGAGGCGCTGACGTCAACCAAGTCAGCGCGGGGAACGGTGTGAGCCCCCTCCTCATCGCGTCCTTGAACGGTCAGTATGACGCGGCAATGGTCCTGGTGGAGCGGGGTGCCGACCCCAACCTCGCCTCCGTGCCGGAGAACGCGACACCGCTCCTTGCGACGCTGCAGTCGCATTGGTCGGGCATGCCGAATTATCCGCAGCCCCAGTCGCATCATGTCCAAGGGACGACTCACCTGGAGCTTCTTGAGGCGCTTCTGGAAGCGGGGGCTGATCCCAACGCACGACTGAGTCTCCACATATGGTACTGGGAGTACAGTCAGCGACGTACCGGCGTTACGATCCGCGGGTCCACTCCGTTCTTCCGGGCGGCGTTCGCCCGGGATCTGGACGCCATGAAGCTACTCGTCGCCTACGGGGCCGATCCCCATACGCCCACGGTCATGACCGACGAGCTCATGCGGGAGAGAAGGCCCCCGGACGGACGTCAGGAGGAATCCTCCGGGCTGCCTCAGGTCCCAGGGGGCGCCCCGCACATGTACCCGATCCACGCCGCTGCCGGAGGCGGATTCCAGGGGATCGGTAACTACATGATGGAAGGCACGCCCGGTGGCTTCATGCCGACTGTGAAGTACTTGGTCGAAGAGCACGGCGCGGACGTGAACGTCCCCGACTCCTGGGGCTACACTCCCCTCCATTACGCGGCCATCAGGGGCGATCTGGAGATGATCAACTACCTGGCGGATTTGGGCGCGGATGTTGCAGCGCTCACGCGTCTGGGGATGAGCCCGGTCGACATGACGCGGGGAGGTCAGAGAGCTTTCTTCAAGGCCGAGGCGCACCCGGAGGCACAGGCACTTCTGGAGGAACTCGGATCTCCGCTGGTCTGCATGGATCTCCACTACGACGGTACCGGCAACCTCTGTGAGGCTGCGGGAACGTCCTCCTTCGAGGACCTGTACGGGTTCCCGCGGACGCCGTTGCACCTGCGTCCGATCTCGGAGAAATTCGGGTGGCAGGAGGACGAGGCACGGCAGTAGCAATAGGTCGATCGAAATCTCCTACCAAGCGGGGATAGAAGAAGAAGCGCGGGCTGCGGCAGCGGCGGCGCGCTTTTTCTTTGGCGTCCTCTTGGACGGTTCCGCCTCGGTCGGCTCTAGGGTGCAGTCGCTTGCAGCGGTGGATGGCAGACCCGACCAGTAACCGGTCGGTCTCGGCAGTCGCCGACGCTCCCTGCTGAGGGTAAGACGGGCAGTTGTCACTTATCAGACTCAATTGAGGCCACGACAGCTCAAGGCTGCGACATGTCATTCCGCTCAGACCTTCGGACTCGATCTCGAAACCGTCCTCGCCGGGTCACCTTCCCCGAGGCGACCGATCCACGTACCGCTGAAGCGGTTGCGGAGATTGTCCGAGACCGGCTGCTCCATCCACTGCTCGTCGGCGCTCCAGATGACGTATTTGCCGCACTGTCCAGTGCTGGCGGCAACCCGGACGCCGTCGCGGTAGTCGATCCAGAGGCGAGCGCCGAGTCTCATGCACGGATTCTTCTGGACCTTCGCCGTGAGCGCGGCATGAGCGAGGATGAGGCGAACGCGCGCGCGCGCGAGCCGCTTGTCCGCGCGGCGATGATGGTACGGCGGGGAGAGGCCGACGGTGCCGTCGCGGGTGCCGTACACACGACGGCTGAGGTCCTACGCGCGGCGCTTTGGTGCATTGGCGCCGCGCCCGGGGTGAGTACGGTGTCCTCGTCGCTCTACATGGCAGTTAGCGACTTCAGGGGCCAGGGAAGCGAGGTGCTCACATTCGCCGACGCCGGGGTAGTACCCGAACCCGACGCACGGCAACTTGCCGATATCGCCCTAGCGGCCGCGCGGGCTCGGGTGGACGTCGTCGGTGATTCTCCACAAGTTGCGTTCCTTTCCTACTCCACCCGCGGCAGCGCCGCCGGCCCCGCGGTCGAACGCGCCCGCGAAGCGGTGGAGCTCTTCCGTCGCCTCGCGCCGGCCGTGCCATGTGACGGCGAGCTCCAGGCCGACGCAGCGCTGATACCCTCCGTGGCTGAGCGCAAAGCCCCCTCTTCTCCAGTGGCCGGCGGGGCGAACGTGCTGGTCTTTCCCGACCTGGGTGCAGCCAACATCGCCTACAAACTGGTTCAACGGCTAGCGAACGCGACCGCCGTCGGGCCAATCCTGCAGGGCCTCTCCCGACCGATGAACGACCTCTCCCGAGGTGCTACTCCAGACGATATCGTCGATGCTGCGTGCGTCACGTCGCTGATGGCCGAATAGGCCCACTCGCTAGAAGGTTCCTATCGGATTCTCCACGATGAATCGAACGCGGAGAAGCCATCACCGCACGCGCTGCGTACACTCGTTTCCGATCCCCGGCGCGGGGTCAAGCGCCACTCAATGACAGACTTCCCTGGATAGCGAGCGAGATCCCTGAAACCAATATGGCCAGTGCGACGGCCCGCTCGAGCAGGACCGGTGACATCCGAAGCGTGAGCGAGCTGCCGAGTATCACTCCGGGGATGCCGCCGATCGTCAAGTGCCCGGCCAGCGTCAGATCGGCCAGTCCCTGTTGCCAGAACCCGACAGTGCCAAGGATCATCAACACCAACGAGACAGCAATGCTCGAACCTACGATCTTCGCCGGGCTGATGTGATACATCATGAGCATAGCCACTATCAACAGACTCCCTCCACCTACCGATGTGGCACCGATGACTACGCCACACAGCGCGCCGGCGATCACACCGTGGGATCTTGGGGTCGCTGTCCGTTCCCTCCGCAAGCTTGCGTCCCCTGCCCGCCTCGTCAGAAACGAGGCGGTGGCGCTTCCCACTAGAAGTAGGCCGATCGCCAGCTTCAGCCAATCGTTGAACGCCTCGCCGAATCGCCCAAGGAGAAAAGAAGTCAGAAAGATGCCCCCAAGAGTGCCCGGGAAGCTTCCCACCAACAGATCCGCCGTGGTGCGCCAGTGAATTGATCCCTGCCAGACGTGCTGAACGGCACCAACCGCCTTCATCATCGCCGTGAATGGGAACGTCGTAGCGACCGCGATCACCGTTGGCAGGCCGAGGAGGTAAATCATACCGGGCAACGCGAGCGCCGCACCCCCTGCGCCCGTGAGCCCGGTAAGCAGCCCGAGCGCGGCCCCCATGAGAATCTCTTGCACAATCACGATGCCTCTTCCCTAGTACCGACGATCCGGACCCCGCACGGCTTACGAGGCCCCGCACTGCTCCGACCCGAAGAACCCCGCAGACCACTTCAGGCTCCCTCCGGGTCGGGCAGGAAAACTTCGTTCGTGCCGCGCGGGAGTCCAACTCACAGGCAACGTGAAACCGCAGCTATCCCACCCGTCCGGCAGGAAGGCCAACTGGCCGGCACCGGCGGGATCGACGGCTATGCCTTGTCGGGGAATCGAGCTTGCGTGGGTGGGGAAGTCACCGCCCGTCGTTCCGAAGGGACCTCGTCTCTATGTGGATCACTCCGGTTGCCGACAGGGGCACTGATGTAGTGGCAGGACCACGCTCAACGCGGATACTCCTTACAACAACCGCAGGAATCTGTCTCAGGACTTCGAGAACTCCGCCGCTCAGGCGGACACCGTCCAGGAAGATCGTGGGTTCGTCGCTCAAGTTGAGTGTGGCGGCCCCCCGGAGAAAGATCGGACTATCACCCACGCCCCGGTTACCCTGGTTTGCGCTGAAGCCGAGGATCTGTTGCTCCAGGAGATCGGCAGCGGTCTCCGCGCTATCCTGGCGACGAGCTCGTCCCACGACCAGAAGCTCTTCGAGGAACGCACCAACTGTGGGAAGCGGGATGTGCACGAAATGCGCCACATCCGGGGCCAACTCGATGTCCTCAACGATGGTCGGGTACCCGGGAGCTTGAACGCGGATGGATATCAGGCCTGCAGGCACGGACAAGAACTCGAACGTACCCTCAGCACTGGTCTCCATACCGATGCCCGTGCCCTCGATTGTCACGTGGGCCGACCCGATGACCGCTCCGGTCCTCTCGTCGGAAACCACGCCGAGGAGATCGCCGTGGCCCTGAGCAGCAACCGCGGGCACGAACAGCAAGAAGAGTCCCAAGAGAGCCGGCGCGACGAGCCCCAGCGTTGCGGCCGCTCGGCAGGCTCTGAACGGCATTCCTAGGTTCGACACAAGGTACCGGGATTCGACAGTGGGCACTTTGTCCAAAGAACCTACGATTGCCTACACTGAAGTGATTAACGGAGTTCCGGCTATCGATTCCCTTCCGTAACCGGGTGCCGGACATTCGTCTCAAACCGCAGCTGATACCATAACGAATTTGCCCGGCGTGGCCCATTCGGGAGGCCACGCCGGGCAAACTGCAACTCACCCGGAGAGATACGCTACGCCGAGCGAGATTCTCTGCTGACTAACTCCTCAACCGATGTTGGGGTTGTTGAACCGCTCGATGTCCGGAAGCGGAAAACACCTCGAGTCCTTGTACTCGCCACCTTTCACGGTGATCTGGTACGGCGTCCCGACTGGCGGATTCAGCGGGAGGTCGTTACGCCAGTCGTCCCAAGCCGCAAACCCTTCCAACCACAGCTCTCGACGCCGCTCCCTCATCACCTCATTGAAAATTTCACTCTCGCTGCCGCCGGCGAACTGGGGCAGCTCCGGGTACGGAGCCCGGAGTCTATTGATGATGTCCACAGCCATCTGGCCACCTTGAACTTCCGCAATGATCAACTGGGCTTCTTCCCAGCGCGCTACGGGTAGCGGGTCGGAACGCGACGTGTATTTCTCTTGCCACCAGATCGCAAGGCCACCCGTAGCAATGTTTCCAGAGTCGAATGATCTCGTACGCGGATCCTCGACTCCACCGGTCAAGAGGTTCCACGACTCCTCTTGGATGCCGTATTGTTGACCTTGGCGGTTCATCTCGTACACGCGGTTATATGCTCGTGCATTGCCAGATGATGTGCTGATGGTCTGGAATCGGAATCCTTCGGGTACCGCTTGCGCATCCTCCACGGCACCGCTGCCGTTACCCAGGCCCAACCGAGCCCGGGCACGCCCCACTCTCGCAGCATTCTCGAGGTTCGATGCCCCGGCGGCACTGGCAAGCTGGATGGCCTCCGTGAACTTTCGCTCCGCACTGGTCAGGAGCTCGGTCCAGCTCATTTCGCTTCCGCCGTCGATGGCGGCTGAACACATCGACATTCCCAACATCGCGTAGCTGAAGCCGCTGTAGAGAGCCGCCTGCGCGCTCATCGTCGGCTTATTTGCAACATTGGCCCAGTCCTCCGAGCCCAAGAGCATTGCGATATTGTCAGCCCCCCAACGAGCTCGCGAAATCGGCAAGTAAAGAGAAGGCCGACCCGTACAATCCACTTCACCGTAGACATCACTCGGCAGGATGTCACGACGATCGATGAACCAGGTATCGCCACTGAATCCCCGATCCCCGAACTCCTCACTCAACGCACCCATCGACACGATGAACGCCCCGAGTGCACACTCATAGTCTCCGATTACACCGTTCATGAGGGTCTGCGCGTTCGCGGCAGACTCCGCATCCTCGGCGGACATCGCCCCTGGGTCTGTCACGTCCAGAAACGATGCCGGATCACAGCCCGCAAACACGAGGGCACCGAGCGCGGCTAGGAGTCCGTACCCGCGATGCACTCGGAAATCGCCCTTGCTTCTCCTATTTGAGCGCATGGTCAAATCCGTTCGTATGAGGGCCATTGTCACAGTCCCACCCGCAGCGTGGTCTCGAAAGTCGTCGGTGACGGAACATGGTGCTGCTCCTGCCACTGGCGGCTTACGTCCTGATTGCCGCCGGACTCCGGATCCAGACCGGTCCAGTTGGTGATCGTCAAGAGGTTCCTGGCCGCGACCGTAATCGAAGCCCTGCTCAACCCCCAACCCTCCGTCATGTCGTCCGGAAGGGTATAGTTGACGCTCAGCTCCCGCAGCCTGCCGAAGCTAGCGTCCGCTCTCGTGTAGGTCTGGAGTCGGTCACCGGCTGTGTACTGCGCGTTCAGGAGGGCATCCTCTGGCTGAGGATCGTGGGTCTCGCGGCACATAGTGAACAGGTAGCAACGGATTCGCGTGGTGTTGTCGTAGCGCGTGTGCCCCAGCTGGACGTCCATCAGGGCGTTCACCCGAAGAGAGCTGCCGAACCTCAGCACCGTGCTGATGCCGACGTTATGGGGCGCGACGGCACGCCCGTTGTAGAGGCGTGGAGCCGCGACGCCGCGGTCCGCATTGAAGCACGCCATCGTCCCACCTCGGCCATCGTCGCAGATGGGGTTGACGCCACGACGAGTAGTCGCGTCCCAGTCGGCGCTGAGCACGATGGGGCCGAAGTACGAATGGGGGGGGTAGCCCACCCGATGCTCCATGGAATTCTGGAAATTCCACACGATCGCCGTGTCCCCCTCCTCACCGGAAAGCTGCTTGATCTCCGAGTCGTTCCACGAGTACCTGAGACCTACGTTCCAACCGAATGCTGGACCAGTGAAGAGATCAGCGTCGAGCTCGGCCTCGAGCCCCGTGTTGTAGATCAACCCGGCGTTGATGTAACGGGACCCGGGGAAACCCAACGACGGAGCGTTCGGACGAAGCAGGATCGCGTCCTTGGTGTTCTTCCGATACCAAGTGAACTGCAGTCCGAGTCGTTGATCCAACAAGTCCGAATCGAAGCCCAACTCGATCTCGTCACCGATCTCCGGACGAAGGTCCGGATTGCCGAGGGTCGAGGGGCTCACTCCCGACTGGCCGGCCGGGCCCGGGACGAACCCGAAGGTCTTGAGAGCTACAAACGATGGAGGCTGCACCCCCGACTGGCCCCAAGCAGCGCGCAGCCGGAACGCGTTCATCCAGGATGGAGCGGCTGCTTCGAACCACCCCTCTTCATGTAGCACCCAGGACAAACTCGCCTTCGGGTAGGTTACCCACTTGATTTCGTCCCCGAATGCGCTGTTGTTGTCGACGCGAACCGCCCCGGTCAGGAAAAGGCGATCGCCGAAGGACAGAACTTCCTGCAGGTAGAATCCCAAAGTGCTGTTCTCTTCGAACGTGTCGAACGAGACCGTCTGGGCACCAGTCGCCTCGATCGTGAGCAGCCCCGGCCCCGGAAAGTCTTCGCCGCGCGCCCGGATGGTCTCGTTCTTCTTCGAATAATACTGAAGGCCGATCGAGGTGCTCGAGCCGATTCCCTCGGTCAACGCGAATTCCATCGTGGACGCGGCGTCGAGCGTGGTGTTGTAGCGCTGTACACGTCTGTTATCCCTAAATCCATCAAAACGGCGACCGAGGAAGAAGGCAATCGTGTCAACCGTCTGATACGGCAGAAGCTGTAGGTTCTGCTCATCCGCGACGTCGTAGCCGACGTTGACCCGGTTGCTGAGCCAACTGTACGGTGTATGCGAGAGCGTGAAGGTCCCGATGGATCGCATCACGTACTGCAGGTATTCTGTAGACTCCGTCGCTTCCGGTGGCCCACCCCAACTCGACCATCCTCGGTAGTATCCGCACTGTGGCCGGGCCTGCGAGAGGCAACGGTTCTCCTCCAGGTTCCCCGCGTGAGCGTGAACTAGCCCGCGGATCACGCCGTACCGGGTGGCCTGTGCGATGTCGTTCTTGACGAAGCTGAGGCCGGCCGATATCGAAAGGTCTTCCGTGGGACGCACGTCGAGGTTCAGGCGGGTATTGAATCTCTTGTTCCAGTTGTTCTTGAGCTGGCCGTTGTCGTCCGTGTAAGAACCCATCAAGTAGTAGGTCAGCTGTTCGGTGCCGCCGGACACGGACGCGGTGTATGTCGAGAGGCGGCCATCACGGAAGGAGGTCGGACCCTCCGGGCTATCCGTGATCATGTTGAAGGGAATCACGCGGCCGTCTGGATGGGTCCAGTAGTTCGTGGGGAATATGTTCTCCGGCCGCATATAGGTGGCGATCCCCTGGCGCACACTCACGTTCACTGACGGTGCACCGGCAGCCCCTCGCTTCGTGACGATGTTGACCACGCCCTGCGAGGCCTCGGTCCCGTAGAGCGTCGCGGCCGAAGGTCCGCGCAGCACTTCGATGCTCTCGATCTCCTCGGGGCTCACGTCGTTCAACCGAGAGATTCTCGATTCGTTAGGTCCGGTGGTCTCGGCATTCTCTACTCTGACACCGTCTATGTAGATGAGTGGGTTAGGAGGCAGACTGAGCGTCGATTCTCCCCGCACCCGGATCATCGCCCCGCTTCCCACCTGCCCATCCACGGACGTCATGTTCACGCCCGCCGTACGCCCGGCCAGAAGATTCCCCACTTGGGCGATCGGAACCATTTCCTGGATGTCCGCCGCATCCAACGTGGAGACCACGTTTCCGACCGCTCTCCTGCGGTTCCCGCCCGGCACACCCGTGATCACGAGTTCGTCCATGGCCAGGGCCTGCTCCCGCAGCTGGAAATCAAGCACCGCGGTCTCGCCAGCCGTAACCGTGACCTGCTGCGTTAGGCTGACATAACCGATGCGCTCAACGGTGAGCTCATGCGTGCCGGCAGGCACGTTGAGAAGCAGATACCTCCCGTTCTGCTGACTGAGAGCGCCGATTCCCGAACCGGCGATGAACACCTGAACTGCTGCCACCGGCTGACCGCTCTGGATGTCGGTCACGCGTCCGGTGATCTGCTGCGCGCTGACGCTTGGCACCAGCAGTACAAACGCCGCAGCGAGCACGCTAGTAGGACTAGGCCTCAATCGCATGCTACCTCCTCAGGGTTGTTATGAACCCGCGCATGCCGCCGGGTTGCCTGCACGGCACAACAATACGGTGGCTGATCATAGGCACGACTAAAGCCGACCGACCACCGATTCGTGGTCAGCCGACGCCTGGGTTTCTCCGCGCCCTGTCCTCGGCGCCGGCGACGAGATCCCCCCGCCCGCGCCGCAAACCGAAGCCGCCGACGTAAGTCTCGTCGTGTGAAGTCCTCCTCTTGGCTACGGCCCCGAGCCACGGACATCGGAGTCCATGATCCCTGCGACAGCAGCCGCACCAAACACGGGCAATAGCCTCGCGATTACCCCAGCGTCACCTTAGGCGGCTAACCCCTGTTCGTCAAGCCAAGGTCAGCTGCTGCGTCACCGTTGGGGGGTGGTTGATTCTGCCGCTCCCGTCTGGGACGTCCTCCCTCCAAACCTCAATCGCTGACCGAGTAGCCCAGGCTCCGGCCCACCAGCTTGTTCGGATCGGCATCGGGCTTGGGCACGTACTTGTCCACGTGCCCGCTGTCGAAGTTGACCACGTAGACGTTGCCGTCTTGGTCCACGTCTATCTGGTGCGGTCGGGCCATGCCTCCGGGCGCTCGCCCCGACTCATTCTCCCACCGCTCCGGGGATCCCGGCGGCCCGAACCCTCGCGATGTGAAGCCGTACGTACCCCAGCCGTATTGGTACTCGCCACTCGTGTTGAACTTCATGATCCGATTCAACACCGCAGAGGTCACCCAGACCGCGTCGTTCTCGTCAACGCTCACGTCGACGGGGAAATAAATGTCAGGCCACTCCTCGATGTACTCACCCTCCGCCGTGAACACCTGGACTCGGCTGTTGCCACGGTCTGCCACGTAGACTCGGCCTTCCCGGTCCACGTCTACGCCGTGCAGCAGGTCGAACTGCCCGGGGCCGCTCCCGAGTTCTCCCCATTCCATCACGTACTCGCCGTCCGCATCGTATTTGACGATGCGGGAGTTCCAATATCCGTCGGCAAGCAGGAAGCTCCCGTCCGGCAGGAACGCCAGCGAGGCGTTCTGACCGAAGTCGAGCGGACCCGGGTTCGGGTTGGCCCGTACCTCGTCTCGCGTCCCCACGGGGTTCGGATCCCGGAGCTGCATCACCAACTCGCTGCCGTCATTGCTGAACTTCAGGATCTGCTCGTGGACTCCGTTGCCCCCGCGCTCGACCAGCCACACGTGGCGCTCCGGATCGTAGGGGCTGATATACAGCGCGTGCGGCCGGTTGAAGATCGAGTCCCACTGCGACCACCGCTCGATGATGTTGCCGTCACCGTCGACGACGACGACGTAGTTCGTGCCGCCGGGCCGCTCCACGGGCCGCATTTCCGCAGGAATCCGCTCCCCACTGACGCCGGCCATCGACGTGGCTCCCATGTCCCCCCACATCCCGACGATGATCCGGTCCGGGGTGTCCGCCGCGACCGCCCCGCCCTGTCCCCAGGTCCAGTTCTCGTCGTGGTCCGGTGCTGGCTTCCACCAATCCGCCACGGCGTTGTACTCCCCCGTCCTCTCGTCGCCGCCCTTCTGAATCATGGCCTGACCCGTTGCGGCCTCGTTCTCTGCGGCACAACCGGACAATCCGAACGTCCCGACCGTGGCGAACAAGGCCACGACACTGGTCTTCATCTTCATGACGCCTCTCTCTTTTGACCCACGGGGTCTCCTCAGTGGAGAATCCGTGTGTTGACGTGCTACGGCCTGACCGGAGCGGCAGGCGGGCTATGTCCCCGTGGAGCGGTCATGTCTAAGGGAGGGAAAGCGTGGCTGGAGCCAGCCACACGACGCCTGCACACGCGCCAGATCCCGCTCGAACAGCCACGTTTCGGTCGCAAAATTCCCCCAGCCCCGAGGCAACGCACGCGACCTTCTGTGCCTCTAACCGAGTCGCCAACCCACCGGCGATCTGGCAGTCCACGAATGCTTGCAATTATTGCGCATGTTAGCCGGGGCGTTCGTCGAGTGTCAAGAAACAGCCCACGGGGGCCCTGTCGCTATCCCTCCGCGATCGAGGGCGAGCGCTGATCACGCAAGATCAGCTCGGCCGCAGCCGGGAGATCGTCCGCGACCCAGAAGCCCGAAGGCAGATCGGCCTCGGCCGCCGCACCGTGGCCGGTCCGCACAAGGATGCCCTGCCCGGCGAGGCTGACCGCCGGGATGACGTCGGTGAGCTTGTCCCCTACGTAGTACGAGGCCGCCGGGTCCACCCCCAGGGCGGTGGTCGCGCGGCGATAGAGCCCAGTGCCCGGCTTTCGACAGTCACAGTGACCGTGGTAGTCGGGATGATGGGGGCAGTAGTAGGTCGCATCCACGCGCGCCCCCGCGGATTCGAGGACCTCGTCCAGCCTGGCCGCCACGGCCCGGTATTCGTTCTCGCCGTAGAGCCCTCGCGCGATGCCTGACTGATTGGTGACCACGACGACCGTGAGGCGGGCCTCATTCAGGCGCCGGATCGCGTCGCCGGCCCCAGGGATCAGCGTGAGCCGATCGGGGTCGGCCAGGTAGTGCGGATCCGTAACTACGGTACCGTCCCGGTCGAGGAAAACGGCGGGCCGGGGACGGCCGGTCACAACCCGGCGCCGAGAAAGGCCGGCAGAGTACGCCGTGCCCTTCCCAGGAGCCCCCTCTCGCCCGGCTCGCCAGCCGGCCCAAGCGAGTCGACGGGAACGCCGACGCTGTCCGGCCGCGCCTCGGGCTCTGGCCCCGCGCCGAGGGAATCCGGGGCCGCTTCGGGGGTCGGCGCCGCCGGGGGCACACGCACGATGGTATCCTGTCCGCCACCCGAGGCGACGCCGTTGATGTTCATGACCCCTGTCACCGTCACCTGGTATGGCTCCTCGGCAGCGAGGGGTCGGTCGAGCGGAGCCATCAGCTCCCGACTGGGCAGCGGCAATCCGCCCGGAAGCCCCGCCCGCTCCTGTGCGGCCGGGCCCGGCGTGGAATCCGGCGGCGGCGGGCCGCTCTCCTGCGCCGGTTCCGCTGCGGCGCTGTCGGCGGTCGCGGCCAGCGAATCGAGCACGGCTGCCCAGCCCGCGGGCTGAAGCAGCCGGACGACCGAGGGCGCGGATCGGCCCTCCAGGGCTTCGAGAGAGACCGCGGCGCCGGCGTCGTCCGCAGCGAGGTAGTCGTCGAATGAGAGTCGCAGAAGGCTGGAGTCGGCCACCTGGACGGCGACGAGCCGCGCCGGCGTCGTGTCCGGTTCGAGCACCATGACGTCGGTGATCAGCGTGTCCCCGGCGTTGATCCGTACCTCTTGATCGCCCTGCGGCTCGGTCGGATCCAGGGCGAAGTCGCGGTCACGATCCTGGAACGCGACCAGGCGATACGGGCCATCGGGGACGTAGCGGAAGTAGAAGAGCCCGTCCGCGTCGCTGCGGGCGACGTACGGCACCGTGTCGGCCACGGGCGAGCCCGGAAGCAGCGCGAGGTTCGCGTCCTGGACCGGCCGGCCCGTGATTCTGTCCAGCACTTGCCCGGCGAGCGCGTTCTCGATGAGTTCCGCTCCCGTGGAGAAGGCCAACTCGAACGGCTCCGACATCTGGTTCCGGAACAGGTCCACGAAGACGGGCAACACGGTCACACGGTAGACCAGGCCGGGACGCAGGCCGCCCTCGACCGAAACCCGTAGAGCGTCGCCGTTGTGATCCACGCGCACGGCCCCCGTGCGGGGCGACAAGAGGACGGCCCCTTCGAGCGTTCCGCTGGCGATCTGTTCGCTGATCCGCTCGCTGAAGCGCAACTCGATCGCGATGTCCGGGGACTCCACGAGCGCTCCAGGAGCCGGTGAGGTGGCAACCACGACCGGCGGCCGCTGGTCGGGCGGACCCCCGCTGGGGCTTCCCGGGCGGGCGCACGCGACGGCCAGGGCAGACGCCATCGCCGCTGCCGGCACAAGGGCGGACCCCTTTGCGATCATCGGCCGGAGTCCCTGTGCGCGCGACCTCCGAGTGTCGTCAGCTTCTCGCGCAGCTTGGCGAGCTCTTCCCCGAGTGAGATCGCCCTCTCTCGTTCCCTGTCGACCACGTCCGGTGGGGCGCGCGAAACGAATTGTTCGTTGGCCAGGCGCTCGTCCGTCTGAGCGAGCTGGCGCTCCTTGCGCGAGATCTCCCCGTGCATCCGCGCGCGCTCACGATCCAGGTCGATCACGCCTTCCAGGGGGAGGCAGAGCTCCAGTTCACCCCCCTGCAGCACGGCGTGCGCTCCGACCGTGTCCGGGCCGGCGCGCCCCCAACGCAGTCGGTCGACCTTGGCCAAGCGGGCAAGAGCGGCCCGCTGTGCCCCGACCGTGGCGCGCAGATCACCGTTGGCCCAGATCACGAGCGGGATCAACTGTCCCTCGGCGACCCCGTACTCCTTACGCAGGCTGCGCACGGCGCCCACGAGTTCCTGGAGGGCGCCCATGTGCGCTTCGCTCTGCTCGTCGCGCAGTGCGGCGTCCGCGCGCGGCCACGGGGCCGTGACCAGTGTGTCCGGCCGCCACACGCTCTCGGGCCACGGCAACTCGCGCCAGAGCGCCTCGGTCACGAAGGGCACGATGGGATGCAGAAGACGGCAGACCCCGTCCAAGACGGTGACCAGCGTGGTGCGTGCGGCCTGCCGGCTCGCTTCGCCCGCCTCCCCCTTGAGGCGCGGCTTGACCAGCTCCACGTACCAGTCGGCGACCTCCCCCCAGAAGAAGTGGTAGAGCCCGTCCGTGGCCTCGTGCAGCCGGAAGCGCTCCAACTCGGTCGTGGTCGTCTCGGCCGCCGCCTGGAGGCGCGACAGGATCCAGCGGTCTTCGAGTGCGAGGTCGGCATGTACATCCGCCAGCGGCCGGACGGGGCCTTCTCCCAGCGACAGGAGCGCGAACCGCCCCGCGTTCCACAGCTTGTTGACGAAGTTTCGCCCCGGGGCGAAGGAGGCCTCCACATCGTTGTGGTCCAGATAGATGTCGGTCCCGACCGCGCAAGCACTCACGACCGTGAAGCGCATCGCGTCGGCTCCGAAGCGGTCGACCACCTCGAGCGGGTCGATCCCGTTGCCGAGCGATTTTGACATCTTCCGGCCCCGCATGTCGCGCACCGTCCCCGTCAGGAACACGTCCCGGAAGGGCACCTCGCCCATGAAATGCAGTCCGGACATGATCATGCGCGCCACCCAGAAGAACAGGATCTCGGGCGCGGTAACCAGCGTGTGCCCCGGATAGAACGCCTTCAGGTCGTCCGTCGGGTCGGGCCAGCCGAACGTGGAGAAGGGCCACAGCCAGGAGCTGAACCAAGTGTCCAAGACATCGGGGTCCTGCCTGAGCCCCTCGGACCCGCACCCGGCACAGGAAGTCGGGTCCTCACGCGCCACCGTCATCTCGCCGCACTCGTCGCAGTACCAGACCGGGATCCGGTGACCCCACCAGAGCTGTCGGGAGATGCACCAGTCCCGGATGTTCTCCAGCCAGTGTTCGTAGACCTTCTTCCAGCGCTCGGGAGTGAACTTCACCGTACCGTCTCGCGAAGCGGCGAGAGCCGGTTCGGCGAGCGGTCTCATGCGTACGAACCACTGCTTGCTGAGCCGCGGCTCCACCACGGTATCGCACCGGTAGCAGCGCGGGACCGCGTGCGTATGCGTGTCCGACCCCGCCGTCAGCCCTTCCCGCTCGAGCGCAGCCAGAACCGCGGCGCGCGCCTCGAGCCGCTCCATGCCACGGAACGGCTCGGGCACGGCGTCATTCATGCGCGCCTCCGGGGTCATCACCGTGAGCAGGGGCAGGCCGGTGCGATTCGCGATCTCGAAATCGTTGGGATCATGCGCCGGGGTCACCTTGACCATGCCCGAACCGAACTCGGGATTGACGAACGAGTCGGCGACAACCGGAATCGTGCGACCCGTCAGCGGCAGCCTGACCTCGGCGCCTATCAACTCTCGGTAGCGCTCGTCCTCCGGATGCACGGCCACACCGGTGTCCCCGAGCATCGTTTCGGGCCGGGTCGTCGCCACGGTGAGGGCCCATCCGCCCGCCGGCAGGGGCACGACGGCCTCTGCACCGCGCCCGGCCGCCCGCTCGGCCGCGGCGCAGGCCGACTGCGCCAGCGGGTAGCGGATGCTCCACAGGCGACCCTCGACCTCCCCGGCCTCGGCTTCCTCGTTCGAGAGCGCGGTGAGACAGCGCGGACACCAGTTGATGATATACTCGCCGCGGTAGACGAGACCTTCCTCATAGAGGCGCACGAACACCTCGCGCACGGCCCGGCTGAGTCCCGGATCGAGCGTGAAGGCCGTACGCTCCCAGTCGCACGAGCACCCGATGGCCTCGAGCTGCTTCAGTATCGTCCCGCCCGTCTCGCGCACGAATGCCCAGACGCGCTCGACGAATGCCTGACGTCCCAGGTCCAGGCGGGTCTTTCCTTGCGCAGCGAGCTGCCGCTCCACGACGTTTTGCGTGGCGATGCCGGCGTGGTCCGTGCCCGGCAGCCATTCGGCGGCGCGGCCCTGCATGCGCCGCCATCGGATGAGCACATCCTGGATCGTGTTGTTGAGCCCGTGCCCCATGTGGAGCACCGCCGTGACGTTCGGCGGGGGGATAACGATGACGTAAGGATCGCGCCCGTCCTCGAGCACTGCGGAGGGGCGAACGTGGAACCGTCCCTGCTCGCGCCATTCGCCGTACAGGGGGGCCTCGATGGCGCGCGTGTCCAGGCGCGGCGGCAGTTCCTTCACTAGACGCGCTCCCTGAAGGTCACCACGCGGTCGGACTCGATGTCCAGGGCCGAGCGGCTTCGAGCATCGAGACACGGCTCCAAAGCAACGGCCCCGGCCGTGGGTGCCGGAGCCGACCGGGGATTACCACACGCCGCGGACCGAGTTCCTCCGGACCTCCGCGACCGTAGGAGCCCAACCGCCCCCCAAGAACTGCTTCCCGCTCCAAGCGCGGCCGGGCGCTACGTCGATATGCTCGGGCGCCGGCCCAGGGCCTGGCGACTACAGACGTCAGCAACTCGTGCCCAGGGGCCGCGGATGGCCATGGCCCGTCAACGGATGCCCGGGAGCGGGCAAGGCATGCGCGGGCGGGCGGCCCGCAATCGGTACGGGGCACCGTCCCGTGGTGTACAGTCCCTCTCTCGAGCGCTCCATCACCTGCCACGAAAACTCCTGGAGGAGCCACGATGATCAAGAAGGCTCGGACGGACCACCCTGTTCAGGAGGAGATCGCCTCCCGCTGGAGTCCCTACGGGTTCAGCGCTCAACCAGTGTCGAGCGAGGAGCTCTGTTCCCTGTTCGAGGCCGCCCGCTGGGCTGCTTCCTCCTATAACGAGCAGCCCTGGAGCTACTTGGTCGCCGTCCGGGATGACAAGGACGAATACGAGAAGGCACTCTCGTGCCTGTCCGAAGCCAACCGGCAATGGGCGAGCACCGCGCCGGTCTTGGGTTTCGCCGTCGCCCACCTCCGATTCAACCGCAATGGTCGGCCCAATCGAGTAGCACTGCATGACGTCGGGATGGCTTCCGCCAACCTTTGTCTGGAAGCGGCGGCCAGAAGAATCTTCATCCATCAGATGGCCGGCATCCTGCCCGAGCGGGTTCGAGAAATCTACCGCGTGCCGCCAGATCACGAGGTGGTCAGCGGCCTAGCCATCGGATACGCGGCCGGGCCCGAACAGTTGGCCGATCCGTACAAGCAGCGCGATCTGGCGCCGCGCTCGCGCAAGCCGCTGAGCCAGTTCGTGTTCGGAGCAACATGGGCATCACCTTGCGACTGGGTCCGCTAGAGCTGTGCTGCGTGCCGGCCGGGGCGCCCCCCGGTCAAGCCAAGCGCGGCACAATGAGATCAGACGGTGTTTGAGTATTTCTCGCCGTACTACGACGGAGGTCCGTTCCGGCTCTTCGGCGCTTCGCACGTCGCCGCGATCGCCGTCATCGTCACGGCTGCCACGGCCCTTGTAGGCTCTGCCCGCGCCGGAAGCGCCCGGAGGAGAAGACGCCTCAGGTTCGCTCTCGCCCTTGTTCTGCTGCTGAACGAGGTCGGCTGGCATCTCTGGAACCTGAGTTCGGGCTCCTGGGCGCTCGAGCGAATGCTCCCTCTGCACATGTGCGCTGCCATGGTCTGGATCACGGTGGCGGCGCTGCTCCTGGAGAAACGCGCGCTTTATCCGATGCTCTACTTCTTCGGCATCGCGGGCGCGGCTCAAGCGCTGATCACCCCCGATCTGGGAGCCTTCGGTTTCCCTCACTACCGGTTCTTTCAAACGATGTTGTCGCACGGCCTGCTCGTGACGGGCGGGCTGTGGGTAGTTACGGTGGAGCGCTGGCGGCCGACCGCTCGGTCCCTGGCAGCCGTCCTGCTCGGACTGAACGCCTACGCCCTTGTGATCCTGTGGGTCAACATGCGGATCGGGAGCAACTACCTCTTCTTGGCTCGCAAGCCGGGGGGCGCTTCCTTGATGGATTTCTTTCCGGAGTGGCCCTGGTATCTGTTGATTCTGGAGGGCTTGACCATTGTCATCTTGACGCTGATGTATCTGTCCGTTCGCAGTCGGCCCGAACCGCAGGCCCAACACCTCGTCTGGCCGTGAGGCTCTTGAGCGAGATGTCGCGGACAGCGCCGAGGAGGGAGCGCCGAACCCGCGGCGCCGCACCGGACCTCGCCGACCGGAGCGTTCGAGAAGGGAGGCCGGCACGACGCCCCGTGATGCCTCGATTCCGCCCGGTCCGTTGTCTGCTCGCCCCCGCCCTCTTGCTTGCCCTTGCCGGTCCCGGTTGTGGCCACACCGCCAACGCCGGCCCCTTCCGCATTGAACTCCGCAGGCCGGTCGAAGAGCTCGAAGTCGAGGCGCTGGCCGCCGTCCCTCCGCCGGAAGGGGGAGAGAAGCTGCGGCCGGACCTGGTCGACCTCTCGCTACTGGACCCGGCGCTGCGATTCGACATCCGCTACGCTGGAAGCAACAACTTCATGGGCGCGCCCTTCTACAGGAGTGGTATGGCCTATCTTCAGCGGCCGGTGGCCGAAGCCCTGGTCAAAGCCCATAGGGAATTGCTGCAGCAGGGCTTCGGTTTGCTGGTCTTCGACGCCTATCGTCCCTGGTACGTCACCTGGATGTTCTGGGAGGGGACTCCGGAGAGCCTCCGGCATTTCGTGGCCAATCCGGCGTCCGGGTCGCGGCACAACCGCGGCGCGGCGGTCGATCTGACCCTCTATCACATAGCATCGGGATCACTAGCTGCCATGGGCAGCGGATACGACGAATTCACTGAACGCTCCCACATCGACTACCAGGGAGTGAGCGCCGAGGAGCGTGAGAACAGGGATCGCCTGAGGGCCGTGATGGAAAAGCATGGCTTCAGCGTCTACGCAAACGAATGGTGGCACTTCGACCACCGGGACTGGGCCGAGTATCCGATCCTCAATCTGACGTTCGAGGAGCTGGGAGCCCCCTAGGGCGAGCGAGCGACTTCCCGGACCGGATCCCGAACGGATCCGCGCGGCCTGCCCGGCTCGGGATGAAGAGCGTCTACCGCCCGGAGTCGTCGCAGCGGGAACTGAGTTCGTCCAGGACCACCTCGGCTGCCCCATGGACCGAGGCGTCCAGTTGGGCCGACACGGGCGTCGCTTCGAGGTTGATCTCACCCGTGAAGGCTCCCCGCGCCTTGGCGGCGCTGCTCAGCGATGCCGCGGGATAGACGACCGACGATGTCCCGATCGTCAGAAACACGTCGTTGGCCAGCGCCCGGGCTGCCAACTCCAGCGTCTCCGACGCGATGCCCTCACCGAACCAGACGACCCCGGGCCGGACCAGGCCGCCACAATGCGGGCACTTGGGCGGTAGTTCCGCGTAGGTGACGGTGTGGTCCGGCCACCGCGCGGGTGAGCTGCGGCAGCCATTCCAGCACGAGACTTCCCAGATCGACCCGTGGAAGCGGACGACGTTGCGCGTCCCGGCCCGCTCGTGCAGTCCGTCGACGTTCTGCGTGATGAGCGTGAAAGCCGGATAGCGGTGGCTCCACTCCGCGATGACCTCGTGGGCCCGGTTCGGCTTGCAGGCCGCGATTCTCTCCTTACGCCACTGATACCACTCCCACACCAATCGCGGATTCTCGGAGAAGGCCTCGGGGGTGGCGAGGCGTTCAGGACGATGGGACCTCCACAGGCCCTCCTCGCCACGGAACGTAGGAACGCCGCTGGCGGCCGACACGCCGGCCCCGGTCAGTACGGTCAGGCTGGACGCACCGGCTAGCGCTCTGACGATCTGGTCGCTGGCGGCATCCGAGGCCTCGGGATTGTCGACCGGAAACGTCACGGCTTAGCCCGGTCCGGGGGTCCTTGATGCGAGAAAAGTCGAGCGCCTGTGCCCGGACTCTCGGCTCGCGATCAGCGGCTGGAGGCGCTCACGGTGTCGGTGCCCATGCGCTCGCGCGCTCGCTCGGCGTCACGGCGGCGGCGGATTTCCGCTGCGCGGTCCCGGAGCGTCTGGGAAGCCTCCCTTCGACCGGCCTGCGCGGCGATCTCGGAGTCTTCCCTCGCGCGCCGTGCGGCCAAGCTGTTGGGAGGAGCCACGAAGCCGAAGGGCAGCGGAATCGTGATTCCACCGAGATGGACATCCACGCCCCCGTGCTGTCCCGGTGCGATACCCCACCGCTGCCCCTCGGCGTCGGTGTAGGTCCAGTCGGTCCCGCGCCGTGCCGCTTCGGCCGCGACGGCCATCGAGTCCTGAAGCGCTTCGACGGCGATCGCCAGATCGAGCTGCGCGATCTGCTCGGGCGAGAGCCCCACGATCTCTTCTGGAAGGACGAACCACAGGCGCGGATCCTTCTCGGTGGGTCGAAGACGGTCCGCGGCGGTCACCGGCACCGAGCGGGCGGGGGCACGGGCATCGGCGGTGCCGGGCTCCGACGGCTCGCCCGCCCCGGCTTCCCGCTGAGGCTCGGCGCCAGCCACGTCACCGGCGGGCGGATCGCGCTCGGTGGCCTCGGGCACAGGCAGCTCGCGAGCGAACTCGTCCAAGGAGGGCAACTCGACTGGCGTGGCGGTGCTCGCGGTCGACGGAGGAGTGCTCGGCGGTGTGGGTGGAACCAGAACGATCAGCCTCTCGCCGCCGATCGGTCGCACGAGCGCGACCATCCACTGCGGCGCGGTCAGGCGCGGACCGGTCGGTCCACTGACGGCGAGCAAGACGATGAACAGCGCGAAGTGAACCGCCGTGGACAGCGCCACGGCTCTGGACGCACTGCGCGCGTTGCGTGAGCGTATGCGCTCAGAGAAGGGGCGGCCGGGAAACCTCGGGCGACCTGACTCCGGAAGTACCATCGGCTCTACTAACCCACCCCCCGGAGGGCGTTCCTGGAACGGGCGCGCGGTGACGCGTTGCCCGCGTGCCGTGCTTCACGCCTTGCGACGCGGTTCGGGGCCGGGAGCGTTGTCCGCGATCACCGGGTTCGCGAGACAGCCGACGCCCGGAATCTCGACCTCGACAACGTCACCCGGAACCAGCGGACCGACACCCTCCGGGGTGCCGGTCGCCAGCACGTCTCCCTCCTCGAGTGTGGTGAAGGTCGAGCAGTAGGCGATCAAGTACGAAATCGGAAACGCCATGGCGGACGCGCGGCCGTGCTGGCGCACGACGCCGTTGACTCGAGTGACGACTTCGAGGACCTGCGGATCTTTCCCCGTCGCGGCCACCGGGGTGCCGATCGGGCAGAAGCTGTCGAAGCCCTTGGCGCGAGACCACTGTCCGTCCCTGCGCTGAAGCTCCCGCGCCGTGACGTCGTTCAGCGGGACGATGCCGGCGACGTGAGTCCACGCATCGTCGACGGTGGCGTTGCGGGCCGGGCGACCGATCACGATCCCGATCTCGCCCTCGTGCTCGATTCGACCGGCCCAGCCGGGCACGACGATGGGATCGCCGTCGCCGATCACTGCCGAAGGTGGCTTGAGAAAGATGAGCGGCTCGCTCGGCACCTCGCTCCCCAACTCGGCGGCATGCGCGGCGTAGTTGCGGCCCACGCAGAGGATCTTCGGGGGGCGCCGCGCAAGCGGCATCGGCGTCTGCGTCAGTCGTGGCGAGAACGGGTATGCAGCCAGGTGCCGAGCAGCGCGCCGCCCGCCGCGATCGCGAGGAGCACGCCGACAACGCCCCACCAGAACCCGAGGTCGCTCGCGTCCGCGCTCCAGCCCGCCGCGGAGTACCTGAAGGCGACCCCCGCGAAGACCAGCCAAACGATGCCGACCAAGAAGCCGAAGATGCGACTCATACCCGTTGTGGCCTCGGGAAGCGGGACGGTTCGCGCGGCCGCAATGTAACGAGCGAAGCCTGCCCGGCAACTCTCTCAGCCTGGCTCGACCAGCAGGCCACATACGGCACCGCCACCAGAGGGCAACGGCGCAGCGTTTCACGCTCCGCTTGGCGCCTCAGCGCGCCCTCCGGATCAGCCGCGGGCGCCCGCGACCGCCCTGGAGAGCTCGAGCAACCGCCCGGGCGAGAGCATTTCGGGCCGGTCGCTCAGCGCGATCTGCGTGTCCTTCGCCACGCGCTCGACCACGTCGCGCGGGAGCGCCACGTCAGGGTGTTCGCGCAGAATCTTGCCGAGCTGCTTTCTGCGCCACTGGAAGCTGGCGCGCGTCAGCACGCGCAAGTCGGCCTCCTCCGTCGCGGTCAGCCTCGGCGGTACGTGCGGGACGATGCGCACGACGGTCGAATCCACGCGGGGTACCGGCCGAAACACGGATCTGGGTACCTGGAAGAGGCGCACGACGTCGGCAAGGGCGCCGACGCCGACCGCCAGCGCTCCGTACTCTCTGGTGCCCGGCTCCGCCGAGAGCCGATCCCCCACCTCGCGCTGCACCATCACCTGGATCACGGCGGCCCGCGGACGTTCGAGCAGCTTGAAGAGCAATGGCGAAGTGATGCCGTAGGGGATGTTGCCGAGAATCTTGGCGGAAGACGGATCCTCGAGCAGATCCCGGAGATCGAGCTCGAGCGCGTCGCCGTGCACGATCTCGACGTCGTCACGATCCTCCCAGCGGCCTCGCAGGTCCGCGACCAGCGCGTCGTCCAGCTCGACCAGGACGATCCTACGCGCCCTGCCGACGAGATGGCGAGTGAGCGCGCCGCGGCCGGGCCCGATTTCGAGGACCTCGTCGGCCGGCCCGACCGCGAGCGCGTCGACGATCCGACGCTGGTGGCGGGGATCCACCAGGAAGTTCTGTCCGAGAGATTTCTTCGCGCGCATGGTCGGCGGAAAGACCGCACTCGGAGGATACGTCCGCCGAGTGCGGCCGAGCCGTTATCGGCCGCGCAGGACCAGCGCCGTCCGGTCGTCCGGCGGGACGTCGATGCGCGGATCGGAAGCGAGCTCGAAGAGCGCCCCGACGATCTCCTTGGGCGTGCGCCGCCGGTTCTCGACGACCTCACGTACGACGCGCCGCTCGCCCGTCTCGCCGCGGCCGGTCTCAAGGTTGTCGCACAGGCCGTCCGTGAAGCACAACAGCAGGTCGGCGGCGGGGTCCCAGGGGATCTCCTCCTGGCCGTACGAGTTGGGCCCGGCAATCCCCACCGGTGCGTCGGTCGCCACCAGGCGGGTGGTGGCACCATCTCCGTGCACGATGAACGCGTGCGGGTGCCCGGCGTTGGCGAACTGGAGCCGGCGATGCGCCGGATCCAGCACGGCGTAGAAGAGAGCGACGTACATTTCCGTGCTCTCGAGCTCGTCGCGCAGCGCGTCGTCGAGGTGGCGCAGCACCTCGGCGGGCATCGCGAACTCCGACGCATAGATCGTGGCGGCACTGATCGCGAGCGCCATGATGAGGGCGGCAGGGAATCCGTGGCTTGAGACGTCACCCACCATGACGCCGACCCTGCCGGCAGGGAGCCTCAAGAGGTGATAGAAATCGCCGCCCACCGAGTCGGCCGGCACGACGCGAGCCTCAACCCGGGCTCCGTCGAACTTCTCCGCCACCGGCAGCAGCTTCATCTGCAGGTTGTGCGCGAGCTCCATCTCCCGCGCTACGCGCTCCTGCTGGAGGCTGTCCTGGAGTAGTCGATTGTTCTCGAGCGCAGCGCCCACTTGGCTGGCAATCGCCGACAGTAGCTTCTGATCGCTCGCCGTAAAGCGTCCGCCGTGGCGGCGCCCCATGAGATTGATCACGCCCACAGTGCGGGACTCCCCGGCAGGCGGCGTGAAGCGTATCGGAACCGAGAGTAGGGTGCTCGGCTCGGCCGCTTCCTCTTCCGGTGCGCCGGCGCCGCCCTCCTCCGGTGTGACGATCATCGGGCGCCCGTTGCGGAAGACCTGTGCCGTGATCGTGTCGGCATCGCGTTCGACCGTCAGTCCGGTCCTTTCCTCTTCTTCCACGGCCGCAGTGAGACAAAGTCGGTCGCTGTCGGCATCGAACACCCACAGCGATCCTCGCAGGGCCCCCATGACGTCGCACACCTCACCGAGAATGACCCTGGCGGCATCCTCCAGTCTCAGGATCGATCCCAGAGTCTCGCTGATGGAGTAGAGGAGATTGATCTCCTCATAGCGCTCGGAAAGCTCGTACGTGAAGAACCGGATCTCTTGAGCAAAGTCGTACGTTCGCTCCAGCACCGAACGCAGAACCGAGGCCACGGCTTCGGCGTCGAAGTCCCCTCCACCCCCCCGCGCACGTATCTCGAGCTCAAGCGGGGGGCCATCGCAGGGCGCGACCGTCCGCGTGATTACCCGGCCCCCGGGCTCTTCCTCCCACATCCCCTCGTCGGGATAGAGCCGCACGCGCGTGCCGCTGCCGTTCACGCTGTCGGTCCACAGATTCACGTCCACACCGAACGTGCGCCGGAAATCCTCGAGCGCGCTCCGCACCTGGTCGGGGACCGCGGCACGAACGAGCGGTTCACCGCTCACACGCTGACGCCTCCGGTACCGCGCGCTTTCCCGTCCGGCCGGAGTCTGAGAATCAGGGTGACCTCGTTGCCTTGCTCGTTGAAGTAGACCTCGTCCATCAGCTCACGCATCAGGAAAAGGCCCCGCCCCCTGGACTTGTCGAGATTGTCCGGCGCCGTCGGATCGGGAATCCGCCGCGGATTGAAGCCCACGCCCTGGTCCGTGATCCGAGCCTCGATCTCCCACTCGCGTACCACGACCGCGACGCGCACCCGCTTCTCGGGGTCGCGTCCGTTGCCGTACAGCATGGCGTTCGACAGGGCCTCGGTGAGGCTCACGCGCAGGTTGAGTCTGATCTTGCGCCCATGGCCCTGGCAGGCGCTGCAGCATTCCAACACGGAATCGACTGCGCGCTCGATCTGCCGAGGGTCGTTCGGCAACTCCAGGACGAGCTCGGTCGCCATTCGAGAACGTGGCGCAGAGGCGTGCTAAAGGGCGGCCTGTGCCCCTTAGCGGGAGTCGATGATCTCGAAGAGGGTGTCGAGCTTGGTCAGCTCGAACAACGTACGCAGGTCCCCGTTCAGGTTGGCGAGGCGCAGCGTCCCTCCCTGCTCACGGATCTTCTTGGAGAGGCTGACCAGCACGCCGAGCCCTGAGGAGTCGATGTAGCCGGTGTTCTGGAAATCGATCATGAACTCGCGGTCACCGCGCTCGAGCCGTTCCAGAACCTTCTGCTTGAGTTCCTGGCGGTTGCCGACGATGAGCTGCCCTTCCACCTCCACCACAACTACGTCGCCTACAGTGTCCACCACAAAGCCCATGGGATTCTCCTTAGGCCTCCCGTGGCCGGCTCCGGCCCTGCCTGCACGGGCCCCGTCCGCACCGAGCCGGACGGGACGATGCCGAGCCGAGCGCTGACGCGTGTCCTCTCCTGGAGTGGCGTGCCGGGAGCCGTCTCGCGATGGCCCGCCCGCTGCGATTCGAAAAGAACCGGCGGTGCAAACAAGACCCGCCACCGGCGCGGAAGATCCGGGCACGCTGACGCGCCGGGACCAGCGAGAGAGTGCGACTCTCTCTACGGCCAGGCCTCAGGAGCGGGTCTTCTCGCGCAATCGCTCGAGCACCGTCGGTGAGACGAACTGCGAAACGTCCCCACCCAGCCTGGCGACTTCACGCACCAGCGAGGCCGAAATGAAGGAGTAGCGCACGTCCGGTGTGAGAAAAACGGTCTCCGCCTCGGACCAGAGTTCCTGGTTCATCTGCGCCATCTGGAACTCGTACTCGAAATCCGACACAGCTCGCAGGCCCCGTACGATGAATCTCGATCGGCGGGAGCGCGCGAAGTCGACCAACAGCCCGTCGAAGCTTGTGCATTCCACACGCGGCTCCCCGGCGAACACGCTGCGCAGCAGCTGTACGCGTTCGTCCACCGTGAACAGCGGCTGCTTCAAGTACGTCGCGGTGCGGGCCACCGCGACCACCAACCGATCGGCGACCCGCAGCGTCCGTTTCACGAGGTCCTCGTGCCCGAGTGTCACCGGGTCGAACGAACCGGGGTAGATGGCGACGGATTCGGAATCCGGCATCATGTGTCCTCACGATCGTGGGGTTCGACCCCGGCCGGCTCGGCGGCGACAGAGGTCAGCGTAGTGTCCCCGTAACGGCGCTGCGTCATGCCGCGCAGCTCGGGAATCGGCTCGCCGGTACGATGTTCGAGCCAGAGCTCCCGCGCAAAGGGCACCTCTTCGAACCACACGAGCAGTCTGGCGGCGTGACCCTTCTCATACGGCGGGTCGGCGAGCGCGAGGTCGAAGGAGCCGCAGGCGAGACGGCGCACGTACCCGAAGGCATCTCCCTTCACCACGGTAGCCCGCCCTCCGGCCTGCAGCCGGCGCAGGTTCTCGTCCAGGTTGCGCAGACTTTGGCGAGCGCGCTCCACGAAGGTAACGTGCGCCGCTCCGCGCGAGAGCGCCTCCAGCCCCAGGGCGCCCGAGCCCGCGAACAGATCGAGCACCGTGAGGCGGTCCAGACGTCCGCCCAGTGCGGACATCCAAGCCTCGCGCACGCGGTCCGTCGTCGGGCGCACGTCACCTCCCCCGGGAGCCTTGATGCGGCGCCCGCGCCACTCGCCGGCGATGATCCTCACGGCACACCCGCCGAGCCGTGCGCGCGCAGGCTCGGTTCAGATTCACGGAGCGGGTCCTCCTCCGATGGCTCGCTAGGTCGGAAATCCAGGACACGCGCCCGGACACGCTCCCTGCCTCTCCAGTGGTCGAAGACGAGATGGAAGACCAAGTCCACGGGGCCAGCGCGCAGAGCCTCCGGCGGGTGGCGCTCGGCCAGGCCGAAGCCGATGCCGTCCAGGCGCACGACGCCCTTGCGGACCTTGACGCGGAGGTGGCCGCGGCCCACGACCTCGGCGGCGAGGACTCGAGCCTCGCGCAGGAGAAAGATCGGTCGCGGATTGCCGATCCCGTGCGGTCCCGCGTACCTGAGCGCGTTGACGAACCCCCGCTCAACCGCGCGCTGCGGCAATTCGAGGTCGATGCGCAACCGGGGACGCAACTCCCGCCCCTCGAGCCGCGAGCGGGCCTCGTGCGCGAATGCCTCCCTGAAAGCGGGAAGCGCGGTTGCGCTCAATTCCATCCCGGCCGCCTGGGCGTGTCCGCCGAACCGCTCCAGGTGCTGGGCGCAAGCGGCGATGGCTTCGTGGAGATCGAAGCCCGGAATCGAACGGGCGCTCCCGCGCCCGCGCCCGCCGTCGAGCGCGACCATCACCACGGGCCGGTGGATGCACTCGACCACGCGCGAGGCGGCGATCCCGATCACGCCGGGATGCCATCCCTCGGCGGCCAGCACCACGCCGTAGTCGCGATCCGGATCGAAGTCTTCGGCGAGTAGCTGAAGCGCATGCTCCAGCGTGCGGCGGTCCTCGGCCTGCCGCTCGCGGTTCTCCTCCTCGAGCACTCCCGCGAGCTGGTCGGCCTCGTCGGGATCCCCGCTGAGGAGCAGACGCAACGCGCGCGTCGCGTCACCCATGCGGCCGACTGCGTTGATCCGAGGTGCAAGCGTGAACCCCACCTGCCCGGCCTCGAGCGGGGCGTGCTCGAGGCCCTCCTCGACACCCGTCACGCGAAGGAGTGAGAGCAGGCCCGGTTTGTCCGTGCGCGCGAGGGCCCGTAGGCCGTAGCGCACGAGTACACGGTTCTCTCCCTCGAGTGGCACGAGGTCGGCCACTGTGGCCAAGGCGACGAGGTCGAGATGGGCGAGCAGGCTTTCCTCGGGCCGGCCGCAACGCGTAGCGAGCAGGCAGGAGAGCTTCCAGGCGACACCCGTCCCGCACAGCCCCCGCTCCGGGTAGGTCGAATCGGTACGCGCAGGATTGACCACGGCCACGGCGGGAGGCAACTCGGGGCCGGGGAGGTGATGGTCGGTCACGACGACGTCGATTCCCTCCTGGCCGGCGCGCCGGATCCATTCGTTGGCGAGCACGCCGCAGTCGACTGTCAGAATCAATCGGGCTCCCGCGTCGCGGGCTGCCGCGAGTCCGGCCGCGCCGAAATCGTATCCGTCCTTCAAGCGATGGGGCACGAACGGGACGACCCGAGCTCCGAGCGAGCCCAGGACCCTCGTGAAGAGGGCCACGCCGCAGACTCCGTCGACGTCGTAGTCGCCGTGGACCAAGATGCTCTCACCCGCGCGGATCGCCCCGAGGATCCGATCGACCGCCCGGGGAGCGTCCGGAAGCAGGGCTGGGGAGTGGAGGTGACTGAGCAGGGGCCGGAGGAAATCGCGAACGCACTGCGGACGCTCGAATCCCCGCTGCACGAGCAAGGCGAGGAGGGTAGGATCGAGCTCGAGCTCGGCCGCTAGCGCCGCGACTCGCCCGGGGTCGGGCGCCTCGGGCAGGACCCAGCGGGGTTTCACGGGCTGCACGCGGCCAAGCAGAGCCCGCGCCGATTCACTCCTGGTCGTCCGGCGGCTCGGGGGCCGTGAGAATCACACCACACGCCTGGCAACGCACGAGGTCCGTCCCGTGTTGCACTTCATTCTGGACCTGAAGCGGCATCACGCTGAAGCAGTGACCGCATGCACCGTCGTGGGTCAATTCGGACACCGCCTGCCGACCCGTGCGTCCGCGAATCCCCTGGTAGAGGGAGAGCTGACGGGGATCGACGCTGCGTGAGAAATCTTCGCGCTTTGCCCTGAGCTCCGTGATCTCGGCGAGCACTCCCTCGCGCGCACGGATCAACTCTTGGCGGCGCGGCTCGACGCTGGCTCGCGCCTCGCCGAGCTTCGCCTCCTGCTCTCCCAGCCGGATCTCGAGCTTACGGATCTGATCCAGCAGCGTGAGGGCGTCCTGTTCCTCGTCGTCGAGCGTGCGGCGAACCATCTCGAGCTCCGCCGTCACCGCGGCTTCCTCGCGTACGTTGCGCACCATGTTGAGACGATCTTGCAGCATTCGCGTGCGATTGCGCTTCTCGTCCGCTGAGAGCTCGTGGCGCCGTTCGTCGAGGCGCATCTCCTGTAGGCGCGTTCGAGTCGCGGTCGCTTCGCTTTCAAGCTCCAGCGCGGGCCCGTCGACGTCCTCGAGCTGAGGGAGAAACGCCTCCGCGCGTCGCTCCGCATCCCGGATCTGCTTGTCGAGGCGCTGCAATTCCCTCAGTGCCGTAGTCGTGCTCTGGCTCATCCCGTCCTTTCCGTTGAGTTTCTCGATTCACGCTTCTGCGGATCTGCCAATCTGCGGGCGGCGTGCGACCATCCCAATCCGATCTCGCGCGCCTCGCGTGCGACCCTGGCTTTCTCGACGGCCAGGGCCTGCTTTTCGGCCTCGTCGGTCGATGCGCTCATGAGCGCGTCCAGCTCGTGGCGGCGCCGCTCGAGGCCGGTGAGCCGGAGCTGAGCGAGCGCGTCGTTGAACACGCGCTCGGGGTGCAACAACCCCTCGCGATCGTCCAGCAGCGCCTCCAATCGCCGCGCGGCCTCGTGATCCATGTCCGGCGGTGTCCGTGCCAGCTCGGGATCGTCCAAAAACGCCTGGAAGATGCGCCGCCACGCCGGATCCGTGAAGTCCTCGGGTCCGATGTGTCGAAGGAGCGCCTCGAGGCGCTCCTGCCGGCGTTCGCGATCACACGCGATGATCTGAACGAGCGCTCGCTCGGCGCCGAGGACCGGCGGAGCCCCACCGATGGAGGCGTCGCGGGCTGGATCTCGCTCGGCCCCGCCGCGGGGCGCCGGTCCGCGCGACGCGTGCGGACGTCGAAGGGCGGCGCGATCCAGTTCGGCCTCGAGTGTCTCGCGACGGATGCCGGTGCGCTCCGCCACCCGCGACACGTAAAGATCACGCAACGTCGGATCCGCAGCGGCGCGCACGGTGGGCAGGAGCTTGTCCAGCGCGCGTTGCGTGCCGTCGATCGAGCTGAAGTAGTTGTGCTGCTGCAGCATCTGGAGTTTGCAGTCGAGCACGTCGACGGCCTGATCGAGGTAGTGCGATAGTCCGCCAGCACCCTGCTTGCGGACCAGAGTGTCCGGGTCCTCGCCCGCGGGCAGCGTCACGACGGCCGGATGGAGCCCGTGGGCAAGCAGCACGTCGCCGCTGCGGAATGTAGCCCGGAACCCGGAATCGTCACTGTCAAACAACAGCAACACGCGCTTCGTGTAGCGCGCCAGCAGCTCGACCTGCGCGCTGGTGAGCGACGTGCCGAGCGGCGCCACCACGTTCTCGAATCCGGCGGCCGCGAGGCTGACGACGTCCATGTAGCCCTCGACGACGATCGCGAGCTTCGCACGCCGTATCGCGTGCTTCGCCCGACCCAATCCGTACAACACCTCGCCCTTTTGGTAGATCGGTGTCTCGGACGTATTCACGTACTTGGCGGGCTCCCTTCCGCTGCCCCGACCGACGCCGCCGGTGCCGAGCACGCGCCCGCCGAATGCCGCCACACGCTCGCGGTCCTCGATGGGAAACATGATGCGGTGGCGGAATCGGTCGTACGGTTCCGGCGCTCGCTCGCTCGTCGTGAGGAGTCCGACCTCGAGCATGAGCGCGTCGGAGATTCCGTGCGCAGCGGCCGCGTCCCTGAGCAACCGCCAATCGTCGGGCGCATAGCCTAGCCCGAAGCGCTCTGCAGTGTCGTCGTCGATGCCGCGGTGGCTCAGGTAGTCGCGCGCGTCGCGGCCCACCTCGGGCTCGAGCAGCATGCGGCGGTAGAAGTCCTTCGCGAACGCGTTCGCCTCGTAGTGTGCGCGAAAGGGATCCTCCTCGGCTTCACTGCCCCGGCTCACCTCATGGACCTCCACGCCGGAACGGACGGCTACGTACTTGACGGCCTCGACGAAGTCCAGGCCGAGGCGCTTCATGACGAACGAGAACACGTCGCCCGACTCGCCGCAGCCGAAGCACTTGAAGAAGCCCTTTGCCGGCACGACGTAGAAGCTCGGCGTGCGCTCGTCGTGGAAGGGGCAGTTCGCCTTGAGGTCCTTCCCGGATTGCTTGAGCGGGACCAGTTCGCCGATCACTTCGACGAGGTCCGCGCGCGCGCGCACTTCCTCGACCTGTGCGTCCGGAATCACGTCGGGCCGCCCTTCGGAAGACGATGACGGCAGTCCCCGAGCCCGCGGCACGGCGGGCGCTCCGTGCGAGCCCGGCGGGAGCACCTGGGACGCAGGCTCATGCGTCGTCCGCGACGCGGGCGACGGTGACACCCGAACCGCCCTCGCCATGCAACCCGAGCCTGAACTCGCGGACCCGGCGATCGGCCCGAAGCAGTTCCCGGACACGCTTTCGCACGGCTCCCGTCCCCTTGCCGTGGACAATGCGCAGCTCCGACAGCTCGGCGAGCACCACCCCGTCGAGCGCGCGGGCCAGCTCGAGATCGACCTGCTCGACCCGGAGCCCCCGCAAGTCGACCTCGGCGCCCTGATGCGTCTCGGGCACGGCCGCGCGGGCGGTCGCAGAGGCGGGTCCGCTCGCCACCGCTGTGTTCCGCCGCGGGCGCTCACCGGGCGATGACCGCACCGCGCTGGCCTCTGCCTGGAGAGGCTCAAGCGACTCGACGGGCACCTCCATGCGGAGGGCTCGCACTTCCACGAGCGCGCGGCGGTCTTTCAGCTCCACGACCACTCCGGTCGTACCACCCGGCAGCTGAACGCGCCGGCCGGGCGTCAGCTCCGGGGCCGTGGGCACCTCCGGCGCCTCGGCCTTGAGATCGCGCTGCAGGCGTGCGGCCTGCTCGACGCGCGCGCGCGCGCGGCGGCCCGCCTCCTCCAGTACCTTCGCATCAGTGGCGGCGCGCAGCTCGCGGATGGCCTCCTCCACCTCGCCACGCGCTTCCATGAGCAGGCGGCGCGCCTCCTCGCGGGCCCGACGCCCTGCGATGAGTTCCTGGCGACGCAGCTCCGCCTCTCGCGCTTGCAGCTCACTGCGCAAGCGCTCGGCCTCGGCTCGCTCGCGGTCCAGGGAAGCGACCAGCGCGGTCGCCTCCTTCTCCTGGCGCTCGAGCGCTTCCAGCAGCTCTTCGACGCTCGCTCCTTCGGCCGATCGATGGTCCTCCGCATGGGCGAGCACCGCCGCCGGCAAGCCGAGGCGGCGCGCGATCGCGAGCCCGTAACTCCGGCCCGGGCGGCCCTTGAGCAGCCGATAGGTGGGTTCTAGCCGTGCCGGGTCAAACTGAAGCGACGCGTTGACGACGCCGCTGTCCTCCGTGTCCAGTGACTTCAGCGCACCCAGGTGCGATGTCGTGATACAGAGGGCACCCCTCGCGACGAGCGCCTCGAGGACCGCCCGAGCCAGTGCCGCCCCCTCCGCCGGGTCGGTGCCGGTTCCCATCTCGTCGATCAGGACCAGACTCGCGCCGTCCGCCCGGGCGAGGATCTCCTTCACGTTCTCCAAGTGCGCCGAGAACGTCGACAAACTGCCGGCGATCGACTGCTCGTCACCGATGTCCGCGAAGATCTCGCGAAAGAGCGGCAGGCGCGTACCCTTCCGCACCGGAGGAACCACGCCCGCTTGTGCCAGCGCGGCGATCAGGCCGATGGCCTTGAGCAGGACGCTCTTGCCGCCCGTATTCGGTCCCGACACGACCAGGGCACGCTCGCCCGGAGCGAGCGCGAGATCGAAGGGCACGACATCGCGCGCGGCCTCGGTGTCGGCGTGTGCGAGAAGCAGGGGGTGGCGCCCCCCCTCAATGACGAGTTCCCCGCTTCCCGGATCGAGCATTTCGGGCGCATCCGCGTGCCACGCCAGTGCGACGCGTGCACGGGCCTGCAGCGAATCGAAGTCCACGAGCGCGGCGTGCGAGCGGGCCAGGGCCTCGCGGTCCGAGGCCAGACGGGCGCTGAGGACTCCGAGGGCCCGGCGGATCTCGCGCTGCTCGGCCCGCTCCAGATCGCGCAGTTCGTTCATGCGAGCCATGGCGAGCGGAGGCTCCACGAAAACGGTCGCACCCGTGGCCGACTCGTCGTGCACGACGCCACCGACGTCGCCCTTGCCCCCGCGCCGTACGGGAATCACGTAGCGACCTTCGCGGACCGTGACCGAGGCGTCAGGGACGGAGATTCGGGCCGGGAGAGAGCGCATGTACGCTTCCAGTTCGCCGACGATGCGGGCGTGTGCCTTCCGCAGCTCGCCGCGGATATCCTTGAGTTGACGGCTGGCGCCGTCGAGCACGCGACCCTCGTCGTCCACGCTGCGCTCGATGGCCGCCTCGGCCGATCGATCTTCGTGGAGCAGGTCCGGCGTTGAGCTCAGGGCCGAATAGCGCCCCCTCGTGGCGGCCAAACCGCGTGCGAGCTCGCGACCAGAGGCGAGCAAGGCGCCGATCGCCACGAGCTCCAGCGGCTCGAGCACCGCGCCTGGAACGGACAGTCGCTCGAGCGCGCTCCCCGCGTCCGGGACGGCCGGCATCCCCCACCCGGGATGGTCGGACACGAATCGCTGCGTCTCGGACACGCGTCCAAGCTCGCGGCGCACCGCATCGCGGTTGCTCGACGGAAGGCGAGCCTCGATCGCGGCGCGACCCAGGGGGCTGGCTGCATAACCGCCCACCACAGCGAGCACGGGGCCGAGCTCGAGCACCTCCAGCGCGTGCGCGCTCACGGTGAGGGATCCTCCCCCGACCCGTCCCCGGCGCGCTCGGGTCGCCGATGTTCGCGCACAGGCCCGAAGGTGCGGGAGCCGATCGGGCGTCCGTGCCCGCCGCCGCCCGCGCGGGGCCGACACCACCTCGAAGCGAAACGGGCGCCGGCCCGAAGGCCCGCGCCCGCGCAGGGATAGCGAGTGACGGCGGAGGCGGTCGCCCCCGCGAGACAGCGGGCAGGGTCACGCCGCCCGGTCACGGGGCCAATTCCTCGCGGACGATTCGGTTGGCGTCGCGCCCGTCGAAACGGCCCTCGATGCGGGGCATGATCCGCCTCATCACCGCGCCCATCTGGTCGGCGCTCCCGGCGACGTTTGATCGCCCGCGCCCGCACGGGGACAACGTCGTCGCCCGACGCATCGCGGCCGTTTTTCGGTCTCGTGGTTCTTGAGCTCGGCGATGGCCGTCGACAGGACCAGCGTGCGGACCCGGTCTCGCGCTCTTGGGGCCTGATTCAGGTCCCTCCGAAGACGGTGCTTGAGTCTCTCAGCCACCCGGAAAAGCTAACCGGGCGCCTATCCCGGCGGCCACCCCAGAGTGCGCCCGCCCAGCAGATGCAGGTGGATGTGGAAGACGGTCTGGCCCGCGGCGGCGCCGCAATTCATCACCAGCCGCCAGCCAGCCTCCTCGAGCCCTTCGGCGCGCGCCAGCTCCCGTGCCAGCAGATGCATTTCGCCGACGACTTCGCGGTGTGCGGGCTCAAGATCGTTCAGGGTCGCGATGTGGTCGCGAGGAATGATCAACACATGCGTCGGCGCCTGTGGCCTGATGTCGTGGAACGCGACCAGGCGCTGATCCTCGTGGACGATGTCGGCGGGGATGTCATGGGCGGCGATGCGGCAGAACAGACAGCTGGGATCACTCACGTGTGGCTCCGGACCGGTCATCGTTCGGACGTGGCCAGGCCGCGCCCCGAAGTGGCGCAAAACTGGTGCGCCCGTTCCACGGCGGCAAATCCGGCCCGCCCACTCGTGGACGGCGTGCACCTCCAGCGAGTGGGCCCGGGCGGACTTCAGCTACCGACCTCACGCTCGAGACGCGTGCAGCCCGTGTCCGGGGCTCACCCGCTGCCGAATGCTTCCTTGACGCGAGACCAAAAGCCCCTGCCCCCGTCGATTCGCTCGGGCGCCGGAGCCTCCGTCTTGCGGACCGATCGGTAGAGCTGTTCCTGCTCTGCGGTCAGGCGCTCCGGTATCCAGACCGTCACGCGCACCAGCTGATCGCCGCGTCGAGTGCCGCCCACTTCGGGAAGGCCCAATCCGCGGAGTCTCAGCAGCTCGCCGCTCTGCGTGCCGACGGGAATCCGCAAGGGCGCCGTACCTTCCACGGTCGGAACGTCCACCTCATCGCCGAGCACGGCCTGCCCGACCGTGATCGGAAGCTCGTACAGCAGTTGCGTGCCTTCGCGCTGAAAGCGCGCGTCTTCGGTGACGTCGAGCATCACCACCAGGTCTCCACGCGGTCCTCCGCGCGGCCCCGCGTTCCCGCGGCCCCGCATCGTGATGAAATTCTCCGAGCTCACACCGGCGGGCACCTCCACTTCGACTTCGCTCGTCGCGCGGACCCGGCCTTCCCCGTGGCAACGCTGGCACGCCGAGTCGATGACCTCGCCCTGGCCACGGCACGCCCGACAAGGCTGTACACTCACCATTTGCCCGAACACCGAACGCTGGACCAGACGCTCCTCGCCCGCCCCGTTGCAGGCGGCGCACCGGCGCGGCTGCGTGCCGGGCTCCGCTCCGGTGCCGGAGCACAGATCGCACGGACCGAGCGCCTGGACCTTGATCGTGCGCCGCACGCCGCGGACGATGTCGGCGAGAGTGAGCGGAATGCGCACGCGCAGATTCTGGCCGCGCGTGGGACCCTGGGTCCGGGTCCGGCCGCGGCCGCCCAAGATGTCACCGAGGCCACCGAATCCACTGAAGTCGCGCATGAAGGTCTCGAGCGCGTCCGTGAAGTCGTATGCCTGCGGGCCGCCGCCGCTTCGCGCCAGCCCCGCTTCACCGAAGCGGTCGTACACCGACCGCTGCTCGGGATCGCTCAGCACTTCGTACGCGCGCGTGACCTCCTTGAAGCGCTCTTCCGCTTCTGGAGAGCCTTCGTTGCGGTCCGGATGGTACTGGAGAGCGAGCTTGCGGTAGGCCCTCTTGATGTTGTCCCCGTCCGCGCCCCGCGAAACGCCCAAGACCTCGTAGAAATCGGCCATCCGCCTCTCAGGATCCCAGGACACGGTTGACCAACGAGGACGTGTAGTCCACGATCGCGATCACCTTCTCGTACGGCATGCGTGTGGGGCCGATCACGCCGATCACTCCCTTCAGCCCGCCCACGCTGTACTCGGCCGTCACCAGCGTGAAGTCCGTGAGCGCGCTCGCGCCGTGCTCACCGCCGATCGTGACCTGAAGCCCCGCAGGATGCTCCCGGTTGCCGAGCACGGACGCGAGCAGCTCCCGACGTTCGGTGAGCTCGATGAGCGCCTTGAGCCGCTCGCCCTGCCGGAACTCCGGCTGCTGCGCGAGCACGCTGGTCTGTCCGAGGTGCACGTTCGGATCCGCGGACTTGGGGTCCAGGAGCTCGGCACCGGCCTGCATGAATATGTTCAGCAACTCGGTCGCGGAGGCGTCGTCGCCGCTCGCATCCCTGAGCCGCTCGGGAAGACTCGTGCGGATCTCGTCAAGCGAGAGCCCCGCGAGCCGTTCGTTCAAGACGAGCGCGACCGTGCTCAGCGTGTCCGCAGGCACCCGGCCGGGCAAGTCCACGTAGACAGTGCGCGCGATACCGCCCTGGAGCGTCGCGACCATGAGCACCTTCTCGGTGGAGAGCGTGACCAGGTCCAGCTTCTCGAGAACCGCGTCACGCATGCGTGGCATGATCGCGAGCCCGAGTTCGGTCGAGAGGACGGACAGGGCGCCGGTGGCGCGCCGCACGAGCCGCTCCACGGCGGAGAAACCGAGGGGATTGAGCTCACGGGCCAGCGAGTCGCGTTCGGCCTCCGACAGCCGGGCGGGCCGAATCATCTCGTCGACGAAGAACCGGTAGGCGCGGTCCGTCGGGACGCGCCCCGCAGATGCGTGGGGATGGGAGAGGTATCCCATGTCCTCAAGATCGCTCATCGTGTTGCGGACCGTCGCGGCCGAGACGCCCAGATCGAACTTCCGCGATACCGTGCGGCTGCCCGCCGGCTCCGCCGTGTCGACATACGTGCGCACGACCGCGTCCAGCACCTGACACTCCCTCTCCGAGAGCTCATACGGCGCTGCGGTCTGCGAGTCTCCCCGGTCCCTGTCCGCTTTGTCGCTTTGGCCGCTCATGTCAGCACTTGGACTTGAGTCCCACCCCACGCCCGACCCGAAGGCCCGCGCCGGCCGGCCCCGGCAGGTGCGGTATCGCACCTGCGCGAAGTGCCGTGCCGGTCGAGTTGACTTCAATCTCGGGGCTGCCTTGCCGTCGTCAAGGATTCGCAGGCCCCGGCGTCCCCGAGCCCTTCGAGCGGGGGAGCGTCGTTCGGCGCCTGTGCCAGCGCTACGTCGAGCTCCACCGTCAGACGATCCAGCAACAGCCAGCCCTCAGCCGTGAGTCGGAGTCGACCACCGCCGTGGTCCGGGTCGGTGCGCCCCTCTGCGCTGGCCCCGCTCTCGCGTCGAGCCCAGCCACGCCGGATCCAGCGCTCGACGAGCCTCGATGCCGCGGCTACGACGCTGTCCCACGGCAACCCGCGGTCGGTGCGGAGCCCGAGCCATACGCGCTCGAGTCGGCGGGCGTCGCCCCCGACTTCCTCTTCGCCCGCCACGGCCAGTTCGCCCCTGGACGCCCTGGGGGCGTAGTCCTCCCAGTCTCGCACGTTCCAGCGGCGCAGGGGATCGGAAAAACTGTGCGCCGCGTTGCCCAGCCCGAGATAGGAGCCCCCCTCCCAGTAGACGCGGTTGTGGCGGGAATGCCGGCCGGGAAGGCAGAAGTTTGAGACTTCGTAGTGCAGATAGCCCGCTCTGGTGAGCCGCTCGACCGAGTGGAGGTATTCGTCGCGGTAGCGTTCCTCGCTCGCCGGACGGACACGACCGCGGGCGAGCGTCCTGGCCAGCGGGGTCGTGGGCTCCACACTGAGTCCGTACAGGCTCACATGCGGGGGTTCCAACTCAAGCAGCCGGTCGAGATCGCACTCCCAATCCCGTTCCCCGGCTCGCCCCTCAGGCAGCCCGAACATGAGGTCCAAACTCAGGTTGGTCAGTCCCGCGGCACGCGCCGTAGCGACCGCCTCGCGCGCGCCCTCGGGGCCGTGCATCCGCCCCAGCCACGCGAGCGTGGGTCCGTGGAAGCTTTGCACGCCCAGGCTCACCCGGTTCACGCCCGCCCGACGCCATTCGGTCGCCAGATCCGCGGTGAAGCTCTCCGGGTTCGCCTCCGCCGTCCACTCGAGCGTCGGCGAGCGCAGCCGCTCGGGGCCAAGCGCCCCCGCAAGCGCCGTCATGGCGCCCGCCCCGAGCAGGGAAGGCGTCCCGCCTCCCACGTAGAGCGTGTCGAGTTCGGCCGCGAGCGGGAAGCGCCCTTCGTAGGCGATGGCTCGCAGTTCGCCCTTGATCGCACGCTCCCAGCCACCGAGGTCTCCTACGCGCCCGACCTGCACGGCGAAGTCACAGTATGCGCAACGGCGTGAGCAGAACGGCGCGTGCACGTACACGGATCGCACGGGCGCAGGTGCCGGCATCCGCGCCCTGCCGGAGGACTCGGACGACGTGGCCCTTTGCGACGGCGCGGTGGCGGCGGACCCGCCCGGCCAGCCCTCGAACTCGGGCATGGGGAAGGCTGCCAGCCTACGCGCCTGCTCCGCCTCGAGCGCATCCCGTACCCTGCAGGCGACATCGCTGGATGGGCGTTGGCCGACCACCCGCGAAGCGTAAGCGCCCGACGCACCAACCGAGCCGGGGTGGATGGCGGGCGCCTTCAGGGGGTCCACCACTCCTCCTCCTCCTCTCGGGCGTCGCTCGTGATCTCGCGCGTGCGTGCCCAAAGCGCTTCCACAACCGGGCCGAGCCCCTGTCGTGCAACGGCCGAGAGTACGAAGACGCCCCAGGCTTCGGGCGCTTCGAGTTTCGGTGCTGCGTCGTCGGGACCGAGCAGGTCGGCCTTGGTGAGGACGAGGCAGTGGGGGATGCGCGCGAGGGCATCGGAGTGACCCGCCAACTCGCGGCGCAGGAGATCGTACTCGGCCTGCGGATCGACCCCGTCCACGGGTACGAGCAGAGCGAGCGAGCGCGTGCGCTCTACGTGCCTCAGAAACTGCAGGCCCAGTCCCCTGCCCTCGTGCGCGCCTTCGATGATTCCCGGGATGTCCGCGATCACGAACGTCCTGAAGTCCGGCAACTTCACGACGCCGAGGTTGGGTTGCAGCGTCGTGAACGGGTAATCGGCGATGCGTGGCTGCGCCTCGCTCACTGCCGCCAGGAACGTCGACTTGCCCGCGTTGGGCGCGCCGACCAAGGCGACATCCGCGATCAGCTTCAGCTCGAGCTCGAGCACGCGATGCTCGCCTTCCTCGCCCCGCTCCCATCGGGTCGGTGCCCTCCGTGTCGGAGTTGCGAAGCGTGCGTTGCCTCGGCCGCCGCGACCGCCACGCGCGACGATCAGCCGCTGGCCCGGCTCCAGCAATTCGCCCAGCACTTCGTCAGTCGCCTGATCTCTCGCCACCGTGCCCGGCGGAACGTTCACTACGAGGTCCTGGCCGTCGCGGCCGGTCATGTTGTTGCCGCGGCCGTGCTGGCCGCGCCCCGCGCGGTGATGTCGTCGGTAGGAGACGTCGAGCAAGGTCGAGAGCTGCGCGTCGACCTCGAGGATGACGTGACCGCCGCGGCCGCCGTCACCTCCGGCAGGTCCGCCGTGCGGAACGAAGGCCTCGCGCCGGAACGCATCCGAGCCGGAGCCGCCGGTCCCGGCCGTCACCTCGACCACAGCGCGATCGACGAACAACATGAGCCCTCGGGCTAGCGACACGCGTCCGCAACCCGCGGCCGAGCCGTCCCTCCTCGTACGCGAGGCGAGGAAACGGCGAAGGGCCCGGCAAGCACGGGGCCGACGGTTACGAGAACTTCGCGGTGCCCCTCAAAGCGAGGCGAGCTTACGGCTCCGGCCGCCACCCCCGCCCGGAGCAGCCGCCCGGGCATTCACTTCACCGACGAGCCTGAAAAGCGCATCCGGCGAGTCTGCTTGGCCGAGGAGATCCAGGGCCGCCCGAAGCTGATGGTCGTAGGGCATGCGGCGACGGAATTCGGCGGCTTCACCCCACTTCTGGGCCGCGATCTGGCGCTCCAGGGCATGCCGCACGAAGCGCGAGGCCGCCAGGAAGTCGTCGCGACCGACCAGGTCCCGGACTTCTCCGAGGGAGTCGTACAGCTCGTTCAGATCGCGGTCAGTTACGGTGAAATCTTCCTCCAGCGACAGCCGCTCCCGTGCAACGCGCAGGCCGAAGTCGAACAGAACCCGCTCGAACTCGCCCGCGTGACGGTCGATCAGGCGAACCGCCCGCTGTTCCACGGTCGTCAGCGTGTCGGCCATCACGAGGACATCGGGGGTGATCCCGCCGCCGGCGTACAGGGTCCGCCCTCCGTGCGATCTGACGACGGGCCGGTCCTCCAGCGACGGCGGGGCCGTGAGCCGTCCCTCGAGCGTCAATGTCCGTACCGGATCGTCCTGCTCGGCCGTCTCGTCGTGGCGCTTCTCGATCGAGCGCCCGACCGGCGTGTACCAGCGCGCCGTGGTCAGGCGGAGCACACTGCCCCCGTTCAACCTGAACAGGGTTTGGACCGAGCCCTTCCCGAAAGTCGGCATTCCCACCACGATCGCGCGATCGTGGTCCTGGAGCGCGCCGGCGATGATCTCAGAGGCGCTGGCGCTGGCCTCGTCCACCAGCACGGCAATCGGAGTCAGCCGGTAACGGCCGGCCTCCTCGGCCTCGAACGTGCGGGATTGGCGGGCACCGCGTCCGCGGGTCTCCACGATTGCCGCCCCGTCGGGCAGGAACAGATCGGAAACCGCGATGCCTTGCTCGAGCAGACCTCCCGGGTTGCCGCGAAGATCCAGAACGATGCCCTCGACGCTCCCCTGCTCCGCCAGCGAGTCGAGCGCGGCGATCAGTTCGTCGGACGACGTCTCGCTCACGACTCGGAGAGGGACGTAGGCGATCCCGTTCTCCAGCCCGAGCGCGAACGGCACGGACTTGAGCTGAATCCGTTCACGCGTCAGGGTGAACGAAACCGGCTGTTCCACGCCGACACGGAGCACTTTCACCTCGACGTCGGTGCCCGGCCGTCCCCGAAGCACCTCGGCGGCTCGTTCAGCGTCCCATCCGGCAGCGTCCTGGCCGCCGATCTCGACGAACTGGTCACCTCTCCGGAGCCCGGCACGGGCACCGGGCGTGCCGCTGATGGGAGCGATGACCGTTACGAACCCGTCGTATTCGCCGATGTGCAGCCCGACGCCGCCGTAGTCGCCCTGGGTCCGGATGCGGAGGTTCTCGTATTCCGACGCCGTCAGATACGAGGTGTTGGGATCGCCCAGCCCTTCGAGCATCCCCTCGATAGCCAGCGGATAGAGGGAGTTGCGCTCGATGTCGTCGACGTAGTCCGAGGTGATCCGGTCGACCACCTCCTCGAAGAGGCGCGCTTGGAAGTAGACGTTCTGCTCCCGCCTCACGCCCTGCTGGAGGAACCATCCGCCGGTCGTGACGGCCACGACGAGCACGGCCGCCGGGGCGAAGATCGAGCGTCTCATTCCCATCGGTCCTCCCGCGCAGCGGCCTCCGGTCTCCGGCAGCCCAAGCGGGCGGCCCGGCACTGCCCCTCTTCCTCCAGTGTAGGCCGTCTTCCCTCAGAACGTTCCGGGGAATTGCGCCCGGAGCACGGCCACGATCCGCTCATGCACTTCGTCCGGTGTGCCGAGGCCGTCCACGACTTGGATCGTCCGAGCGTCAGACGGCTCCCGGCGGGCGAAGTCATGATAACCCGCCGCGACCCTCTCGTGGAACCGGGCACCCGCCCCTTCGATCCTGTCGCTACCCTTCCCGACCGCTCGCTGGCGGCGCGCGCCTTCCCGGACGGGCAGGTCCAGGAGCACAACGAGGTCGGGCTCCAGCCCGCCGCGCGCGAACCGATCCAAGCGCTGCACTTCGGGGAGGTCGAGTCCGCGTCCGTATCCCTGGTAGGCGAACGTAGAGAGCGAGAAACGGTCGGCCACGACCATCTTGCCCTGCGCCACGGCGGGCTCCACCACCTGCCGGACCAGCGCGGCTCGCGCGGCCAACACCAGGAGCAGCTCCGTCTCGGCCGACAGCTCGAGATCGGGGCGGTCGAGCAGCACGGCGCGGACGGCTTCCCCGGCGTCGGTCCCGCCCGGCTCGCGAGTCACGGTCACGGCGTGACCCCGGCCGCGCAGCCACGCGGCCAGCATAGCGGCCTGGGTGGTCTTGCCGGCCCCCTCCACGCCCTCCAGCACCAGAAAGAGACCGGGCCCGGTAGCGGGTCGGGCCTGCTCAGTCGAGGTGGTCGTAGTAGTCGAGCCCAAGATGCGTGAGCGGCTCCTCACCCGCCAGCCAACGTAGAGTGTTCTTGAGCTTCATGTGCTGGATGAACAGGTCGTGCTCGGGATAGAGGCCGGGCGCGGTGTGCGGGGTCTTGAAGTAGAAGGAGAGCCATTCCTGGATGCCTTTCATTCCGGCCCGCTGCGCCAAGTCCAGGAAAAGCGCCAGGTCCAGCACGATCGGGGCGGCCAGGATGGAGTCGCGGCAAAGGAAATCGACCTTGATCTGCATCGGATAGCCGCACCATCCGAACACGTCGATGTTGTCCCATCCCTCCTTGTTGTCGCCCCGCGGCGGGTAGTAGTTGATCCGTACCTTGTGATACAGCTTCCCGTACAACTCCGGATATATGTCGGGCTGGAGAACGTGCTCGAGCACGCCGAGCTTGGACTCCTCCTTTGTCTTGAAGGACTCCGGATCGTCCAGCACCTCCCCGTCGCGGTTGCCGAGTATGTTGGTGCTGTACCACCCCGCCACGCCTAGCATACGCGCCTTGAAGGCCGGCGAGAGCACGGTCTTGATCAGCGTCTGTCCCGTCTTGAAGTCCTTGCCCCCTATGGGGACCCCGCGATCCGCCGCGAGCTTCTCCAGCGCCGGAAAGTCGACCGATAGGTTGGGAGCACCGTTGGCGTAGGGTACGCCCTCCTTGATCGCCGCGTACGCATACAGCATGCTGGGCGCGATCTCGTGGTCGTCGGCGTCCATGGCCTTCTCGAACGCCGCCAGCGTCTCGTGGGCGCGCCCCGGTCGGATGAAGACCTCGGTGGAGCCGCACCACACCATCACGAGACGGTCGGCGCCGCTGCTCGCCTTGAATGCACGGATGTCCTCGCGCAGCTGTTCGGCGAGTTCCCGCTTGGACCTGCTCTTCTTCACGTTGGGGCCGTCCAGCTTCTTCACGTAGCGCTTGTCGAAGGCGGCTTCCATGGGCCTCACGCTCTGCAGAAAACCCTTGATCGGCTCCAAGTGCTCGTGGCGATCGAAAACGCCCGCGTTGAGCGCGCTCTCGTAGCCGTCGTCGGGGATCGGATCCCACGCGCCGAACACCAGATCGTCCAGGCCCGCGAGCGGGACCAGGTCCTTGATCAGCGGCGTGCACGCTTCGGTGCGTTGGCCCAGCCGGATCGTCTGCATCTGCGAGAGCGAACCGAACGGGAGGGCGATGCCCCTGCGTACCGCCTCGACGCCCGCGACGAACGTGGTCGCCACCGCGCCGAAGCCGGGCAACAGCACGCCGAGCTTGCCCCTCGCGGGCTGGACTTCCGGACGATCTTTCACGGTCTCCTCACTTCCTCGATGATGGGCACACTCATGCTCTCCGGGCCGAACCGGGGCCGAGCTGCCGTCGTGTGAACGCTTCACGCAAGGATGATGCGGCGCTGCTCGCCCTCTTCCATGCCGCGCGCGATCGCCTGGTTCACGCGGGCCATAAGCTTGTCGAAGTTGGCCTGGGCCGCCACGAGCCGCTGGTAGCTCGCGTTCGCCTGCAGTCTGCCCACCGCGCTCTCGTAGGCGGTGGACGTCTCCGTGTCCGGCTCTTTGCCCGTTCGCAAGCTCTCCTGGATCGTGCCCTCGAGTTTCTCCACCTCTGCGCGCACGGTGACGAGGTCCGGGTCCTCGTCCGCCGCTTGGATGGCCCGCTTGACCGCGCCGTACTCGGCGGTCCCCCCGAGCGAGTTGCCCAGATCTCTGGCCTTCTCCAGGTGTGCCGTCATGTGACTTCCCCTTGAGTTCTTGTACTGCCGCCCGCTCGCCACGGCCCGCCGCGAGTGCCGTCGACACACTGCGCGACGGGCGCGGGCAACCGCAGTCGCTACGCCTACCCCCGCACGGCCGTGACGATACGTCGACGGCCCGCGAGGTCGAGTCCCACGGAAGGTGGCCCGAAGCCGCCCGCGCGGCGGATCCGCTCGGCCACCGCGTCCGCCTGACCCAGACCCACCTCCAGCGCCACCAGGCCCCCGGCCCGCACCCACCCGGCCGCACCCTCGGCCAACGCCTCGAGCACCTCCAGCCCGCTGGGCCCGGCGACGAGCGCAGCAGCCGGCTCCCAGTCTCGCACTTCCGGCTGCAGGGCGGTCCACTCGGCGTCCGCAACGTAGGGCGGATTTGACACCACCAGGTCGAAGCCCTCGTCCGGCGCCAGCGGGCTCCAGAGCGCGCCCGCGCGCAGCTCCAGCCGATCGGCCAGCCCGGCGGTGCGCGCGTTCGAAGCCGCCACGGCGAGTGCTTCCCGGGAAATGTCGGTCGCGACCAGACGACGAAACGGCCCCTCGGACAGCAGCGCGAGAGCGACGCAGCCGCTGCCCGTGCCCACGTCGAGCGCCTCAAGGCCCTCCCTGCCGCGTGCCCATGCCAACACCCGCTCGACCAGTGCCTCGGTCTCGGGGCGGGGGACGAGCACGCGAGGATCGACGGCCAGATCGAGATCTCGGAAGGCTGCGCGCCCGATCACATACTGAAGGGGCTCGCGCCGGGCCCGTCGCAACAGCAGGGGCTTGTAGGCCGCCAGCTCGCCGGGCTTCAACGGGCGCTCGAACTCCAGGTAGAGTTGCAAGCGGGTCTTGCCGAGTGCGTGCGCCAGCAGGTGCTCCGCGTCGAGCCGGCCGTGCTCCACACCTTTGCCTGCCAGATAGTCGGCGCTCCACAGGACCAGCTGCAGTACGGTCCACGTCGCCCGCCCCTCCTGCGTCGCGCCCACCCCGGACCGCGGCTGAGTCACGGTTCGGCTGGCCCGCCGGCACCGGCCGCACCCTGGAGCCTTTCCTCCTGCTCGGCCAGGCGGAGCGCTGCGATCAGCTCGTCGAGGTCGCCGCCGATCACTTCGGGGAGCCGGTACAGGGTCAATCCGATCCGGTGGTCCGTCACGCGGCCCTGCGGATAGTTGTAGGTGCGGATCTTCGCGGATCGGTCGCCCGTACCGACTTGCGTCTTGCGCTCCCTCGAGCGTGCGGTTTCCTGCTCCGCGATCTTGCGGTCCAGCAGGCGACTCCTCAGAACGCGGAGCGCCTTGGCCTTGTTCTTGTGCTGCGACTTCTCGTCTTGCTGGCTCACGACCAATCCGGTCGGGACGTGAGTGATGCGCACTGCCGAGTCGGTTGTGTTGACAGATTGCCCGCCGGGCCCCGAAGAGCGAAAGACGTCGATTCGCAGATCCGTCTCGTCGATCTCCACGTCGACTTCCTCTGCCTCGGGGAGGACCGCAACCGATGCCGCGGACGTGTGGATCCGCCCTTGTGCCTCCGTGGCGGGCACGCGCTGGACACGGTGCACGCCCGACTCGCGACGCAGCTTTCCATATGCCCCGCGGCCTCGGACCGCGAAGACGGCCTCCCTGACAGATCCCGGGATTCCCTCCGAAACGCTCATCAGCTCCACGGACCATCCCTGACGCTCGGCATAGCGCGAATACATGCGCGTCAGGTCGGCAGCGAAGAGTCCTGCCTCGTCCCCGCCCGTGCCGGCCCTAACCTCGACCACTGCCGGACGGTCCTCCAGGGGATCCTTCGGGGTCAGGAGCTCGCGGGTCCGCCGCATCAGCTGGGCGAGCCGCGCCTCCAGGGCCAGGGCCTCCTCCTGCGCCAGCTTGCGGACCTCGGGATCGGTGTCCAGCAGGACCTCGCGTGCCTGATCCAGCTCGCCGGCGACGCGCCGCACTTCGGCGGCCGCGCTGGCGAGAGGCTCAAGGGCGGAGCGCTGGCGACCGATCGCGCGCAGCCGCTCGGGATCACGCAGCACGGCCGGTTCGCTCAGTTGCTCGGCCAGCGCCTCGAATCGCCGCTCCGCGTCGGCCAGCCGCTGCTCGAGCCGCTGGTCCTGCGCGTCGGTTCTCATTCGGGGAGCCCGTATGGATCAGGGAAGGCCGGCCGGCCGCAACGGCGGTGCGGGGCCGGGACAGGTCTCGGCCGGTCGGGCGTCAGGACTTGGTGGCGCTGTACTTGAGCCTGAAGCGCTCGATCCGCCCGGCCGTATCGACCAGGCGCTGCTTCCCCGTATAGAACGGATGGCAAACCGAGCAGATTTCGACGTGGATGTCCTCCTGCGTCGACAACGTCTCGATCCGGTTGCCACAGGCGCAGACGATGGTCGCCTTCGTGACCCGGGGATGGATGCCCTGCTTCATGACCGTCTCCTGGGAAGCGAGAGCGGGCCCCAGAGCCTGACGGCGCCCCGAGCCCGCCGGGGTCCCCGTCCCGGGCGGGGACCATGTCGATGAAATATAGAGACGACCCTCTACGTCTTCCAGTCGGTGAGGATCCTCTCCATCTCCTCCGCGTGACGCGTCTCGTCCACGATCAGGTCCTCGATCTGCACCTTGAGCGCCACCTCGTCCAGGGCGTCGGCCTGCGCCGCACGCCGCTTGTAGCGGCGAATCGCATTGCGTTCCGCCTCGAGGGCCAGCTCCAGCATCCCTCGGTTGTCCGTCCGGGCCCCTTGCGAGCCTGTCAGCGCGCCTCCACGGCCGCGCTCCGCACCCAGCGAGGATGGCCCCACGCGAGCGCAAACGCCAGCGCGAGCGCCGCTGCGGGTCCCACCCAGTCACCGGTACGCACGAAGAGCGTAGGCGCCGCGAGGGCACGCAGCTGGGCCGTGAGGGCGTCCGCGGCGGGGCTCTCGCTCTCGGGGCCGACCGGGCCCTCCGAGCGGCGTCGGTCGGCGAGCATCGCCCCTGCTCGGCCGCTCGGATCCACCACGACGGCCGGACCTCCGTTCGCGCTCCGGGCGACACCGGTCCGCGTCTCGATCGCCCTCAGCTTGACGTGAGCGATCTGCTGCGCGACGCCGGCGTTGCGACCCAGGCCGCCGAACCACGCGTCGCTGGACATCACGACCAGCCCTGAGGCGCCGCCCCGGATCAGCCGGCGTGCGTCTTCCGCGAAAGCGACCTCGTAGCAGATCAGGACCCCGGCACGGAGCGGGCCCGCCTCGAGCACCGGCCATCCGTGGCCGGGCGCGTATCCGCCTGCGGCAGGCGCCAGCCAAGCGGGCAAGGCCCCGGGCACGCCGCGCTCCGCCGCCGGCACCAGCCGGCGCTTGTCGGCGCGAAACGCCGCGCCTCCGATCAGCACGGCCGAGTTCAACGGGCGAGCGCGCTCGTCGTGCGCCAGCACGCCCGCCAGTATGGGCGCCCCGGAGCGCTCAGCCTGCGTCCGCAAGCGATCGATGAGCGGCCGCGCCTCGGGCGCGTCAACGTCCAGTGGCAGCGCCATCTCGGGAAGCACGACGAGGTCGGGATATCCCTCCATGCGCTCCAGCGCCCCCTCGGTTGCCACGACGGCGTCCCGCGCCCGGGCCAACGGGGTGCCCTCCGGCGAGAGGTCGAGCGCGAGCACGCTCACCTGGGCCTGCAGCGGCGCGTCGAGCGTCCCGGCGCGCCACGTTCCCCAAACGACCGGGCCGAGCGCGAGCAGCGCCGCTCCGCCCAAGGCTAGGGCCGCTCGCCGCCGCGACCTGCCGGAGCGCGCGAGCCCGCCCGCGACGCCGACCACGGCAGCGGCGACGAGGCCGTTCACGAGCGCGAGCCACGCGGTCACGCCGTGCACGCCGACCAGCTCGAGGGCCCCGAGCGCCTCGGGCCACGCCGCCAGCCCCAGCCCGAGCGGCGCCCACGGGAAGGCGAGTCCGAAAGGCAGGTGGGCGAGCGTCCACTCGAACGCCGTCCACGCGAGCGTCAGCGCGACAGCCAGCGGAACACGTCGAGGATGGTCCATCAAGGCTCGGGCGCACCACGCCGTAGCGCCGCCGAGGCCCGCCAGCGCAGCCAGCATGAGCACGAACGTGACCGATCCGTTGAAACCACCGGCGACCGCAACGAGTGTGCCGTGAAGCCAGCGCAGTCCCCAGGCGTGCCGGATCACGGCCGCCAGGGCGCCGGCCTCGAAGGCCTGGCGCCCGCCACGCCCCGGGGGCAGCCGCGCCAGATGAGCCGCCAACGGCACGAGCGCCACGAACGGCAGCACGGGCGAGAGGGACGGTGGCGTGGCGGCCGCGAGCAGGATCCCGGTGAGCGTCGGAGCCGCCAGTCGTCGCCCCCCGAGCCGCGGCGAAGTCCTGCGCACCTCCATCGCGGGACTCCTCAGGCGGCCCCGGCGTCCCTAGGAGCCGCTTCCCGGAATGTTCGGCCGACGCTCGCGCGCGTCGCCTCGCCGCCAACGGGCAGGTGAAGCCGAAGCAGTGCCACGGCCAGCCCGACGTTGGCGGCGACCGTCACCGCGAGGATCTCGCCGTTGCGTTGAGCCACTCCGGGCGCAACGTGTGCCAGCATGCCGACCAGCGAGAGCGCCCCGATGACGGCTGCGAGAACGACCGCGACCCGCGGCGGCCTGCGGCCCAGGAGCAGCGGGGAGAGGAGCGCTGCCATCACGATCGACAGCGGATTGACTTGGAGAAGGTTCCAGTTGCCGTACAAGAACACGTGGTCGGTGAAGAGCCAAGCGCCGGCCAGCACGATGCCGGCGACCCCGGCGGCCACGCTCCAGCCCATCCCGACCAGTCCGAGCAGGATGCGCGCCCGAGCGGAGCGACGGGCCAGGCCGACCGGCAGGCCGGCGAGCGCCAGGCCGGTGGCCAAGTACCATGGGAGCCTGTCGGGAATCTCCTCGGGCTCGGTCGCGGTCACCGATCGATGGAGCTGCCGTTCCGAGATCACCAGCGGCCCTTCCACGCCCGCCCCGTCCACGACGCGCACGGCGCGCAGCGCCCTCATGAGCTCGAGCGGAAGGAACGCCTGTTCCCACCGATCGATCGAGCGGTCCGTCTTCCCCGACAGGACGAGCTGGATGCCCGTGTACATGGCGGGCATCCCCTGGAGCAGCCGGCGAGTGTGGGAGCGATACGACGTGCCGCTGGGCACGCCGGCGAGTGCCGAACGCAGCTGGCCGCCGAGCGCGCGGTCGAGCGCGTCGCGCACCCGGGTGGAGCAATTGTCGCGGTAGTAGTCGTAGCGATAGAAGCGGTTCTCCGGAAGAGCGTTGGTCGAGAGCCGCTCCTTGAGCTCCGTTTTCTGCGCCTCTGTCAGAGAGAGCTCCTGTATCCAGGTGGACCGATCCTCCGCGACGTAGGCCTCGATCATTTGGCGGGAGGGGAAAGGCGCCATCCAGTAGAGCATGGTCCCTCGCAGCAGGCGCGCCAGGAAGCCGGGCTGATCGAAGTTGAACATGCCCCAGTTGTATGCGAGATCGACTCCGCCCTCGGCGTCGCTGATCCAGAGCGCGTTGTGTCCGAAGCGCTCCCATACGAGCGGACCCGGCCCCACCGTGATCAGGTAGACGCGCGTCGATTCGCCCGCGCTCTGCGGCGGACGGACCGTCGGGGATGCGAGAGGAAGCTCGGGTGTGCGGACATCCGCCCTGGCAGGCGACGGCGCCGCGAGCGCCGCAGCGGCCAGCACGCCTAGGATGGCCCCGGCAGGCCATGCGCTCGGCCCGCCCACGGCGCGCACGACGGCCACCGGCGCAGTGCGCCCCGCCTCGGGGCTCAGGGCTCGGACTCCCGACCTCTCGCGGCGGAGCGGTATGCGGACTCGATCACAGCCATGAGTGCCCGTTGCTCCTCCGGCAACGGCACCTCGCGCTCACCGACCATGGCGCGCACGTACACGTCGAGCTCGCGGCGGTACGCCGCGTGGTAGGGGTTCTCCACCCCGCGCGGTACCGGTTGGCGCGGCGTGACGTCGAGCGGACGCCCGCCCAGCTGCTTGTAGACCTGCAGCGGCGGAAGCGAGGCCGAACCCTCCGTTCCCATCACGCGGAAGAACTGCCGGTCTTCGTTGCCGAAATAGCTCCAGCTCGTCTCGACGGTGATGGCGGCCCCCGTATCCGTGGCCAATAGCACGGTGGCGGCGTCCTCGACCTCGTAGTCGCCGCGGAAAGTCACCGCGCTCACGCGCGTGACCTTCGGATAGCCGATCATGTGCAGGCAGAGATCGATCGCGGGAACGCCGAGATCCATCAGCGCGCCGCCGCCGGACTGCTCGGGGTTCTGCCGCCACGTCGGCCGCGTCAGGTGCAGTTTCCGGTTGAGCCAACTGCCCTTCACCTGGTACACGTCTCCCAGCTCGCCGCCGGCAATGAAGGACGCGAGCGCCGCGGCGTCGGGCCGGTAGCGGTGGCTCATCCCGACGAGCAACACCGTGCCGCTGGCGCGCGCCGCGTTGAGCAGGCGTTCCACGCCCCGTTGCGTCAAGGCCAGCGGGCGCTCCACCAGGACGTGCTTGCCGGCTTCAAGAGCCGCCAGGGTTTGCTGCTCGTGGAGATGGTTCGGCGTCGAGATAACCACTCCGTCCACGAGCTCGCCCCGGAGCAGCTCCTCGTCCGCGACTACACGACCGACGTTGAAGCGGCTCGCGATGGCGCGAGCCTTGGGCTCGTCGGCGTCGGAGACCGCGACCACCTCCACGTCCGGACGATCCGTAAGGATCGGCATGTGGACGATCTGGCTCACGGCTCCCGTACCCAGCACGCCGAGTCGGACCGGCCGCCGCGACGCAATCATCGAAATCCCTCCTCTCCCGGGACCACGCCTCCGAAATGGAACTGAAGCCCAGTGCGGAGCGCAGCGTAGCGCAGGTCTTCGAGCAACTCCAGCCGCCCCGCACCGTACAGGCGCAGGCCGGTAGCGAGCGGAACCTCGATTCCACCCTGCAGGCCGAACCCGGCCGAGACCGAGTCAAGCAAGTCTTCTACGAACGTGCCGGCAATCGCTTTCCCGGTGCCGTTCAGGAAGTGGACGGAGGCTCCCGCGCCCGCGAAGGTGAGCAATCCGTACGGCACGCGCCACACCACGTGCGCGTCCACGGCCAGGGCGAGATCGGACCAGTCGATGACGCCGAGGCTCACCGGAGCAGACGAAACGCCCGGCCGAGTCTGGGTGATCAGCCCCTCCAGCCGGCTCTCCAGCTCGCCCACCTCGCGTGCCTTGATACGCGAGGACCAATACGTGATGGACGGCGCGATCCGGAGCCCGGGCCCGAGATAGCCCAAGTCCATACGCACCCCGTACGTCCGGACGGGCTCCACCTTGTTGGCCCAGAGGTGGCCGACCTCCAAGCCGATACCACGCAGCGCGAGGTGCTCGTAGTCGTAGTCCGCGAGCTCCTGTGCGTGAGCCGGGCCGGCGAGCGCGCCGCCCGAGCCTGCCGCCAGTCCCGTCACCAGAACCGCGGCCCGCAGAAGCACTCCACCCTCCCTTGACGTTCTACCGCCTGCCTCTCGAAGGCACCGCGCGCGATGCCTCGCCAGCCCTGAAGCGCCGCCTCTCGCCCGCACCGTCACCGCATCTCCCGGGCGACGTGCTCGGCCGCCTCCCTGGCCGCCGCAAGCGTAAGATCGACTTCCGCGCCGCCGTGCACCGTGGACACGAATCCCGCCTCGAACGGCGACGGCGCCAAGAAGACGCCCCGATCCAACATCGCGCTGTGAAAACGCCGGAATGCGCGGACATCGGAGTCCTGCGCCTGCTCGAACGAGCGGGGCGCCTCGCCGCGGAAGAACACGCCCATCATCGAGCCCACGGCGGTGCCCGCGGCAGCTAGGCCGACGGTGCGGATCGCCGTCGCGATCCCGAGAGCGACGCGCCGGGCGACGACTTCGAGGCCAGCGTATGGGTCGTGCTCCTCGAGCCACGCCAACTGCGCGTTGCCAGCGGCGGTCGCCAGCGGGTTGCCGGACAGCGTCCCCGCCTGGTAGACGGGACCGGCGGGCGCCACCCGCTCCATGAGTTCCCGGCGGCCTCCGTAGGCGCCGACGGGCAGCCCGCCGCCGATGACCTTGCCCAGTGTCGTCAGATCCGGCTCGACGCCGTAGCGGGCCTGGGCACCACCCAGTGCGACGCGGAAACCGGTCATCACCTCATCGAACACGAGCAGCGCGCCGTGACGCCAGGTCAGCTCCCGCAGGCCGGACAGGAAGCCGGGAAGCGGCTCGATCAGGCCTGCGTTGCCGGCGACCGGCTCGACGAACACGGCCGCGACGGCATCGCCCCGCTCGCGCAGCGCGTCGGCCACCGCGTCCAAGTCGTTGAACGGAACGACCATCGTGTCACTCGCCGCGCCTCGTGTCACGCCGGGAGAGTCCGGGAGGCCCAACGTCGCCACTCCGCTCCCGGCGGCGACCAGGAAGGCGTCGGTATGGCCGTGATAACAGCCCGAGAACTTGAGCACGGCATCGCGTCCCGTGGCGGCCCGCGCGACCCGCAGCGCACTCATGGTGGCCTCCGTTCCGCTGTTGACGAGCCGCACCATCTCGACGGCCGGCATCAGGCGCGTGATCCGCTCGGCGAGCTCCACCTCGCCCTCGGTCGGCGCACCGTAGCTGGTGCCGCGCTCGAGCTGCAGCCGCACGGCCTCTACCACCGGCGGCGGCGCGTGGCCCAGGATGAGCGGTCCCCACGAGAGCACGTAGTCGACGTACCTGCGTCCGTCCGTGTCGCACAAGAACGGCCCCTCGCCACGGCCGACGAAGAACGGCGTGGAGTCGACCGATCGAAACGAGCGGACCGGCGAGTTGACACCGCCGGGCATCACTCGCAGCGCGCGCCGCCACAGGTCCGCTCCGAGGCTGCTCAAGCCGCTTCCCGCCTAGTCCGTCTCATGTGAGCACCCGTGCCGTCAGGTCGTGCTCACCCGCGTCCGCGATCTCCACCTGCACCAGGTCCCCCGGTCGCACAGGCTCTGCGCCCTCGCCGACCAGTCGGGTCACGCCGTCCACGTCGATCGCCTGCGCCGCTATGCGTGCCACGGCGACGCAGTCGGGATCCTCGTCGGCGGCGGCGCGGTCGACCAGGGCGGTTTGCGTGCTGCCGACCAGCTCGAGATTGCGCTCCAACGAAACGGTGCGCTGCAGGTCCAAGAGCTCCTCGAGCCGTGCGCGCCGGACGTGCTCCGGCACCTGGCCGGGCATGGAAGCGGCGGGCGTATCCTCTTCGGGTGAGTATGCGAATGCTCCCACGTGCTCGAAGCGCAGCTCCTCGAGCAGGTCGAGCATCTCTCGAAAGTCCGCTTCGGTCTCGCCGGGAAAGCCGACGATCACGGTCGTTCGCAAGGTGAGGCCGCGAATCGCCGAGCGCAGCCAGGAGACGCGCTCACGGATGGTGGCGCGACGCTCCGGCCGGCGCATGGCCGTCAGGATGCGGTCGCTGCCGTGCTGTAGCGGCATGTCCAGGTATGGAACGACGCGTGGCCCGGCGGCTCGAGCGCTCGCCTCGCCCAAGAGCTCGACCAGGGCCGGGGTGATGCCCGATGGGTACATGTAGAAGAGGCGGTACCAGTCGATCTCGGTGCGCTCGAGCAACGCGCGCAGCAGCCCGGGCAGCAGCGGGGCGGCCGGATCGCGCCGGCGCAGATCGCGTCCGTACCATGTGGTGTCCTGGCTCACGACGTTGATCTCCCGCACGCCTTGCCGGCCCAGCGCCGCCGCTTCCGCGACCAGATCGTCGAGCGGGGCCGAGCGATGCAGCCCGCGCATCAGGGGGATGGCGCAGAACGCGCAACTGTGGTCGCAGCCCTCGCTGATCTTGAGGAACGAAGTGTGCGGGTGCTCGCTGGCCAGGATACGAAGCGGGCGCTCCATGAGCGGGACGTCCAGCTGCGGAACCAGCTCGCGGCGGCGCAGCTCGGGGATCAGCCTCGGCAGATCGCGGAGTCCGAGATAGAGGTCTACCTCGGGGATCTCGGCCGCGAGCTCGACGCCGTGCCGCTCCACCATGCAGCCCACTGCCACGACCGCGCGCACCGCGCCTTCGTCCTTGAGCCGGCACGCCTCCAGAAGCGTCTCGATCGACTCCTCCTTGGCCGCCTGAATGAAGCCGCAGGTGTTGACGATCACCACGTCAGCTTCGGCTGGATCACTCGATACGCGCGCGCCATGGGCCACCAGGGCGGCCATCATGCGCTCCGAGTCGACCGTGTTCTTGTCACACCCGAGCGTGACCACAGCCACGTGCGGCGCGCCGCGGGGGCCGACCGGATCGACATCGAGGCGAACCGCCCGGACGTCCCGCGAGACGCCGGGACGCACGGGATCGGGGGAGAGCGGGAAGACGGGGAGATCCCGCCGCAGGCGAGCGCCGCTCACCGGGAGGGACAGGGCGTCACCGGGTGATGACGTGCGCACCCGCGGGCGGGGTGAATCGGAAGAAGTCCGGGGACGGCCGGCCGGCCTCGATCCGGCCCAGCGTGATCGTGCGGACGGAGCCGTTCTCTTCGCGTATCACTACCTGGCGAACGTGACCGTTCCCTTCGTCGATCCACAACTCGGCGCTCCGATACGGCGCGGGGCCGACCGGCGTGAGTACCAAGTGATGAGCCGCTCGACCGTCGAGCGTCGCGCGCGCGCGGTACTCCGCCCGGCTCTTGGTCCGGGGCTCGGCCAAGAACTCCGCGTAGAAGTCGATCCCGCGCGGGCCGCCGACGAGCTCCGAGCGCAGGACCTGCTTGGCATCCGCACTCGGCTGGTACAGCCAGAGCCAACGGCCGTCGGCGACGACGAGGTCCCCCGGAGGTTCGGCGAAGCGCATGGCGAATCGGTCGGGTGGTTGGCTGCACAGTCTGCCTCGCCCGGCGCGGTCCTCGTCCAATAGAGGCACCGTGAGAGTCTGGCGGAAATCCGCGCAGACGGCCGGGACGGCACGGTACGCACGTCCGGCTTCTTCCAGAACGGCCAGCGGATCGGGTGCCGAGTTCGACCCCTGCGCCCAGGCCCCGTACGGGGGGACGCTCAGCGCAAGCACGGCGGCGGTGGCGATATTGCGCACGGATTTGTCGCAGGCGTGCGGGACGCGATGCTTCACGACGGCGCGACCTGATACCCGTTCTCCGGCACCTCAGATCCCGGGGAACATCGTGTCCAGATCGCTCAGGCTCACGAGCACCTCCCGCGGCTTGGAGCCGTCGGGCGGCCCGAGGACCCCCGCCTCGTGAAGCTGATCGACGATGCGCGCCGCGCGCCCGTACCCGATCTTGAGCCGACGCTGCAACAGCGACGTCGAGCCCTGGTCGTGATGGATGCAGACCTCGGCGGCCGCGCGGAAGAGCTCATCCCACTCGCCCGATATCTCCTCGACCTCTGCCGGCTCGAGCTCCTCGCTCTCCCTGACCTCCTCGAGGATGTCGGCCTCGGCGCCACCGGGCCCGGCGGCCGCGTCCGCCTCCGAGGCCCCGCGCCGGTCGCGGTACCAGCCGGTCAGCCGCTCGGTCTCTGCCGTGGCGATGAACGCGCCCTGGATCCGGACCGGTTCGCTCTTGCCCGGGGGCAGGAAAAGCATGTCGCCATTGCCCAGCAGGGTCTCGGCGCCGTTTTGGTCAAGGATCGTCCTGCTGTCGGTCTTGGAAGCCACCCGGAACGCGATACGCGTCGGGAAGTTCGCCTTGATGAGGCCGGTGATCACGTTGACGGACGGCCGCTGCGTGGCCACGATCAGGTGTATGCCGATCGCGCGCGCCTTCTGCGCGAGCTGTGCCAGGGGCCTCTCGATCTCGCTCTGCACCGTCATCATCAGGTCGGCCAGCTCGTCGACGACCACCACGACGTACGGCAGCCGCCCGTCCTCCCACAACGATTGCTCCCCGTCCTCCTCGGATCCCGCCGGCCGGGAACCCAGGAGCGTGGCCCCCTCGACGAACTTCTGGTTGAACTCGGTGATCGAGCGGACATGGTTGGCCGACAGCAGCTCGTAGCGGCGCCTCATCTCGAGAACAGCCCACTTGAGCACCCTGGCCGCGTCTGCCGGGTCCGTCACGACTGCATGACGCAGATGGGGCAAGTCCGCGTAGGCCGACAGCTCGACCATCTTGGGGTCGATCAAGAGGAACCGCAGTGCCTCGGGCGTGTGGCGATAGACCAGGCTCGTGATGATGGTATTGATGCACACGGACTTCCCCGATCCCGTGGCACCGGCAATCAACACGTGCGGCATTATCCCCAGGTCCGCCACGTAGGGCTTTCCGGTGAGGTCCCGCCCGAACGCGAGTGGCAGATCACCCCGAGCGGCGCGGAACTCGCGCGCCTCGAGGATCTCGCGCAGAGGCACGACGCCCGCTTCCGGGTTGGGGATCTCGACCCCGACCGCGCCCTTCCCCGGAATCGGGGCCACGATCCGGATGCTCTGCGCCTTCATGGCGAGGGCGAGATCGGCCTCAAGGTTCGTTATGCGGTTCACCTTGACGCCGGGTGCCGGCACCACCTCGAACTGGGTGACCACAGGACCGGTCGTACGGCCGCTCACGTGGCTGTCGACGTTGAACGTGCGGAGTTTCTCGACCAGGACCTCGCCGAGCCGGTCGAGCTCGCCGCCCATGCCGGAGCGATCGAGCTCGCGCCCCCGGTCGAGAAGGTCGATCGACGGCAGCGGCGTGGCGAGCTCCCACTTGTCCGTGCGCTCGCCCTCCGCCCGGCCGGGTTCCCGTTCCCCGGGCTCCGCCTCCGGGCCAGCCGCCAGGGGATCCTCCGCCTGCCCCTCCCGACCGGCGGACGGCGGGCCGTCCCCGTCGAATCCGCCGTCGGAGCCGGCCGCGGCGTGCGGCGTCTCCTCGCCCGTCTCCCGCTCGAAGGGCGGCACCGGCCCGGACGGGGGTGCCTCGACATCCGGCGCTGCGACATCTCTGCGGGCCTCGCGCCACTCGCTCCAGCGCTCCCACAGCGCCGAGAAGCCACGGCTCGCCGCGCCGCCCCCCGCGACCAGTCCCTGGCCCGCGCGCCTGAGCGGACGCCAGCCGAGCGTGACGACGGTGAGCGCGGCCAACAGCGCGGAAATCACGATGAGCGCTCCCAGCCAGCCGACAACGCCCGCGAGCGAGCTTCCGAGCGCGTCGCCCAACCGGCCCGCACCCGCGCTTCCCGGCGCGACCACGTGAGCCGCGCTCGGCAGCAGCAGGGCCACTCCCACGGCGAGGCCGGCGAGCCGCGCGGTGTTCGCTCGCGAGAGCCATGCGCCGGAGCGGAGCCCGGCCAGGGCCAAGAGCGGCGGCAGGAGCACGGCCGACATGCCAAGCGAGCGCCAGAGCGTATCGGCAAGCACGGCACCGGCCGGTCCGATCGCGTTGCCGCCCGGGAAGAGAGCGCTCACTCGCTCTCCCATCATGGAGATAGGCAGCAGCGCCAACGCCACGCCCAGCGCCAGCGCGAACAGAGCCAAGGCGAGCAGTTCACGCCTGAGTTCGGCCGAGAGTCGGCCGCCCCCGCGGGATGCGCGCCTCCCGGCGCCCCCACCGGCGGATTTCGAGGATTCCCGTCGAGGCTTCGCGCGCGCCACGCTAGCTCCGGATCAGGCCGTCTGAGAGCTCGGGGACCAGGTCCAGCGCGTCCACCCGCGCGCACCAGCGCACGTCGTCCTCTCGGCCCAGGCCGGCAAGCACCGCGCCCCAAGCGCAGCGCAACAGGGAGTCGGCGTCGACCTCGAAGCTGCTGGCCAGGGCCAGGGCTGCACGGCCCGAGTCGTCCAGCTCGAGCGCGGCCGTGCGCTCGGACAACCGCCTCAGCAGCATGCCGGCGCACAGGGCGTCGTCCATGGAGAAACGGCCTGCGTGGCCCGCGCACACCACCGCGAGGCGCTCTGCGGCAGCGACCTCCGCTGCGACCGCCGAGAGGTTGACCAGCGAAGCGACCACGGTGCGCTGCGCGGCGCTCGCGGCGACCAGGGCAGCCGTACCGTTGGTTGTGCTCATCACGACTCGCTTCGCGTGCACGCGCTCCGTAGTGAATTCGGCGGGCGAGTTGCCGAGGTGGAACCCCTCGACTCGCCGTCCGCCTCGCTCGCCCGCGAGGAGCGCCTCCCCTCGGCCCAAGGACGTCGCCAGCCTGACGGCGTCCGCGACGGAGACGACCGGATGGATCGCCGTGGCGCCGGCGTCGAGTGCGGCTACGATCGTGCTGGTCGCGCGGAGCACGTCGATCACTACCGCCGTCTGTCCCCGGAGCTCGGGGCGGGCGACCTCTTGATGGGTGAAGAAGACGCTCGCCTTCAAGTCTCTTCCGCCGGAAGTTGCGGCTCTGGGGCCGCCCGCTCGGCCATGAACCGTTCCAGGAAGCTCGTGTCCGCCTCGCCCGCGGCGAAGCGCGCGTCACGCACTACATCGGCGAGGAACGGTATCGTGGTGTGTACACCCTCGATCACGAAGGAACCCAGTGCGTTGCGCGCCCGTGAGAGGGCCTCTTCGCGGCTGTTGCCGGACACGATCAGCTTGGCCAGCAGCGAGTCGTAGTTGGACGGTACCCGGTATCCGGAGTAGACGTGGGTGTCCAGGCGCACGCCGGGCCCGCCGGGCGGATGGAAGGTCGTGATGAGGCCGGGCGACGGCGCGAACCCGCGCTCCGGATCCTCGGCGTTGATGCGAAACTCGATCGCCCAGCCTCGGTGCGTGAAACCCTCCGCCGGGAACGAGAGGGGAGCTCCCGCAGCGACCAGAATCTGTTCCTTGACGAGGTCCAGGCCGGTCGTCACCTCGGTGACCGTATGTTCTACCTGGATGCGCGTGTTCATCTCGATGAAGAAGAACTCGCCCTTGGAATCGAGCAGGAACTCGACGGTGCCCGCCCCCACGTAGCCGATCGCCCCGGCCGCCCTGATCGCCGCGTCCCCCATGCGCTCGCGCAGCTGCACGTCCACGGCCGGCGACGGCGCCTCTTCGATCAACTTCTGGTGACGCCGCTGGACCGAGCAGTCGCGCTCACCCAAGTGCAGGATCCGTCCCTGGTGATCGCCGAACACCTGCAGCTCAACGTGCCGCGGGCGCTCTATCATGCGCTCGAGATAGACGCCGGAATCGTTGAACGCGGCCTGGGCCTCGGTCTGTGCCTGCCGCAGCAACTTGGTGAAGCTGCGCCGGTCGCGAGCGACTCGCATCCCCTTTCCGCCTCCGCCGGCGGCAGCCTTGATCATGACGGGGAAGCCGATCTCCTCTGCCGCCGAGAGCGGCTCGTCCTCGTCGCGGACGATGTCGGGCGTGCCGGGCACGACGGGCACGCCGTGCTCGATCATGGTACGCCTGGCCGTCGCCTTGTCTCCCATCGCACGGATCTGCTCGGGATCCGGGCCGATGAAGGTGATGCCGGAGCGCGTGCAGATCTCGCTGAACTCGGCGTTCTCGGCGAGAAAGCCGTAGCCCGGATGGATGGCCTCGGCGCCGGTGACCTCGGCTGCGGCGATGATGCGGGGAATGTTGAGGTAGCTCTCTCGCGCGGGCGCCGGTCCAATGCAGACGTCCTCGTCAGCGAAGCGCACGTGCAGAGACTCGCGGTCCGCTTCCGAGTAGACGGCCACGACCCGGACCCCGAGCTCGTGACATGCGCGGATGATGCGGAGCGCTATCTCGCCGCGATTGGCGATCAGGATCTTCGTGAACAAGGTGCGCTACCGGCCGGGAGGGGAGGGGGCCCGGGCGAAACTACCGTCTGCGGACGCACTCCCGTCGAGACAGGAGCCGTGCGACAGGGTGCGGAGCGGGCACAAGGCAGCGGGCCTGCTGCAATGCGGCTCGCCCGAACAACACGAGCTCATGCCGCGATTTCAGCGCGCCGGGTCGATCTTGAAGAGGACTTGGCCATACTCGACCGGTTCGGCATTCTCGACCAAGATCTCGACGACGCGCCCCTCGATCTCCGACTCGAGCTCGTTCATCAGTTTCATCGCTTCGATGATGCAGAGCGTGTCGCCCGCAGAGACGACGGAGTCGACCTCCACATAGGGCGGAGCGTCCGGAGCAGCCGAGCGGTAGAACGTGCCCACCATGGGAGACTTGACGTCGACCAGGTCGCTGGCCGGCGGCAGGGCGGGCTCGACGTGCTGGGGCACTTCCACCACTTCCGGCGGAGCGGCCTGGGGCATCACCGTCGGCGGCCCGGACATCCCGAGCAGCGACGGGGCGGACTTGGAGAGCCGGATGCGCGTTCCGCCGCTCTCGACCTCGATGGTGTCGAGCGAGCTCCGGTCTAGGGAGCGGATCAGGCTCTCCAGGAACTCCAGATCGATCATCCGGCGGTCCGCGTCAGGTACTTGTCCTCCCTGCGGTCGACCTTGAGGACATCACCCTCCTCGATGAACAGCGGCACCTGTACGATCGCGCCGGTCTCGAGCTTCGCCGGCTTGGTTCCACCCTGCGCCGTGTCCCCGCGCACGCCCGGGTCGGTCTGCACGACAGCGAGTTCGACAAAGAAAGGGAGATCCACGGCGATTACGCGATCCTCGTGAACGAGGCCCTCACACTCCATGTTCTCTTTCAGGTAGCGCAGCTGGTCGCCGCCGATGACCTCCGCCGAAATCGGAATCATCTCGAACGTGCGCGCGTCCATAAAATAGTAGAGCTGGCCATCGGTGTAGCTGTACGTGACCGGACGCCGCTCGAGCCGGACATCCGTGACCTTCTCCCCCGCGCGAAACGTGCGCTCCACCACGGCGCCGGTGAGCACGTTCTTGAGCTTGCTCCGTACGAACGCGCCGCCCTTGCCCGGCTTCACGTGCTGGAAATACGTGATCTGCCAGAGGACGCCGTCGATCTCCATCACGAAGCCGTTCCTGAAGTCCGCCGTGCTCGCCATGGTTCAAATCGCTCAGTGCCGGCTCAACCGTTCTTCTCGACCAGCGCGACCAGGCCGCGCAGTCCGAGAAGATAGCTCTGGGGCCCGAACCCATACACCACTCCGCCGGCCACGGAGGACAGATAGGAGCGGCGACGGAAGCGCTCGCGCGCCGCCGTGTTGGAGAGATGCACCTCGACGAACGGGAGGTCGACTCCGACCAGGCAGTCACGGAGCGCGATGCTGGTATGCGTGAGCGCTCCCCCGTTGACGACGAAGCCGTCGACCCTGGAGGCCGCGCTTTCGACAAAGTCGATGAGGGCGCCCTCCGAGTTCGACTGGAACGACTCGACCTCGACCGACAGCTCGCGCCCGAGCGCGTGCAGCCGGTGCTCGATCTCCTCGAGCGTGGTGTGGCCGTACACCTCCGGCTCGCGGCGCCCCAGCAGACGCAGGTTGGGACCGTGTACGACGGCGACGCGCATGCGGGTCCGGGCTCAGCGGCGGGGTCTGCGCCCGTCGGGAGTCTGAGCGTCGGCAGCCCGCGATGGGTCGGGCGTGGACGCAGCGACGTCCGCGGGCTCGGGCGCGAGTGAGGCGATCGGAACGGGAGCCGACGCGAACGAGGTCGCGGGAGCCGTTTGGGTCGGTGCCTCGCCCGGCGAGCCCTTGGTGCTCAGGCCGTTCCCGGTCGCGTCCGGCGCCTCCGACTTCGCCCGGAGCGCGGCCTCCGGCGCCGGTCCGGCGAACTCGGCGGCAGGTTCGTCGAACTCCCAGGCCAGGAGACCCTCGGAGCGCAACGGGCCGCTCTCTCCTGCCGAGGGCTCGGGACCGGATGCGCCGGCAGCCGTCCCGCCCACCAACTCGAGCTCGCTCGCCCGCTCGTGCAGCGCCGCGTCATCGGGATCGGGCGCGAGCTGGGCGACGGCGGCCACTCGGGGGGCGGTCGGCGCGGTCACCGACCCCGAACCGAGCCGCGCCGCCCGGCTCTCGGCCGCGCCGGGCACGTCCGACTCCACCCGGGCCTTGGCCTCCACCGGCGATTGGGCGCCGGAGATCGGCGGTGGCGGGGCGGAACGGGCGGGCTCGCCGGACGCCCAGGAGAGCAGACCTTGAAGGTAGTGGCGCGCGCTCTCTCCTGCCGAGCGCCCGGGGCCGGAGGCGCTGGCCGGTGTCCGGGCGAGCGGCGCGCCCGACTCGCCGCTCCCTTCCGGACCCTCGGCCCCTTCGCGTTCCGGCGTCCGCACTTCCTCCGCATCCGGCCCGGCAGCGGCGCTCTTGGCGCTCAGCGACTGAAGCTCGCTCATCCGATCGCGCAGCGCGGCGTCATCCGGATCGCGCTCCAGCAGCCGCCGGTAAACCCCGAGCGCGTGCCCGTAGAGACCCTGGCCAGCGTACAACTCGGCCAAGGTCCGCGTCACCGGCCCCTTGTGCTCCGTGGCGACCGGCGTTTCGGATCGAGGCCGCTCGCCCAGCTCGGCCAGCCCCGCAAGCGCTTCCGTGTTCTTCGGGTCGAGCCCTAGGGCGGCCCGGAACGCCAGGGCCGCACCGACGACGTCGCCCTGATCACGCCGCACCCAACCCGACACGACGTGCCCGGGCACGAAATCGCTCCGGCCGGCGAGACCCTCCCTCAGGAGCTCGTCGGCCTGGTCAAGGTCGCCTGCCCGCCGGTAGGCGTCGGCTAGCGGCGCGAAGACGCGTCCATCGGGGTCCCGCTCGGACCGGAAGAGCGAGCGTAGCTCGCGGATCTCGTCCTCGACGGACTGGGCCAACGGCTGCTCCCGGAAAGGAGAAAAAACCTGCGGTCGGAAACGCTCGGTGGGACGGTGGAGAAGTATAGATGCCAGCTTGAAAATGTGTCAACGCGAAGGGGCACGCGATCCGGGCCCGCGCGACCCAAAAACGTCTGTTTTCGAACTGCGGCCGGGACCGGTGGCTGCCGCGGGGCGCACCTCGGGCGTTTGGTTGAGAGGGCGCCTGTGCCCGGTTATTTTGAGCGTTTCGAATCATAGCCGGTCGGGGAGGAGGAAGTCGTCGCATGGTGATGCGTCAGATGCGGGAGAACACGAAGTGGATCATGCTGGCGACCGCCATCGCCTTCGGGCTCCTGATGGTCTTCGAATGGGGCATGGACCTGACGGGCATCACCTCGGGGTCGCTGGGCGAGATCGGGCGGGTGAATCGCACGCCGATCATGTACGAGGATTACATGAACGCCTATCGGCTTCTGTTCGACCAAGTGCAGGCGGAGCAGACGGAAGCCATCGGCACGCTGCAGAATCGGCAGATCGAGGACGCGGCGTGGGAGCAAATCGTAGGCCGCATCCTCATCCAGCAAGAGCTCGACCGCCGCGGGATCGGCGTCACCGCGGAGGAGATTCGACAGGCCGCACGCTTTGCGCCTCCGCCTGATCTGCTGACGAGTCCAGCGTTCCTGACCGACGGTGAGTTCGACCTGGCGAAGTACCAGGACTATCTCACGAGCTCGGCCGATCCTTTTCTTTTCGAACAGCTCGAGGCCTACTACCGAAGTGCGCTCCCGGAGGGCAAGCTGATGCGCCAGCTCGCCACCGGGCTGTACGTCACCGACGGAGAGCTCTGGACGCAGTACGCGGACGCGAACGAGACCGCGCGCGTCCGCTACGTCCCTCTGGACCCGGCCGTGCGCGTCCCCGACGACTCCGTCTCAATAACCGATCGCGAGATGCGCGCCTACTACAGCGACCACGAAGACGACTTCGAGAGGCCCGCCCGGGCCGGCGTCCGGGTGCTCGTACTGCCCAAGGTCGTCTCCGCCTCGGACAGTGCCGCGGTGCGAGAACGGGCCGAGGCGCTGCTGGCGGAGATCCTTGCCGGAAGCTCGTTCGACTCGGTGGGAACGCGCGCGGCGGCGGCGGAACCCCCCGCCGTATTCGAGGACCTCGGCACCTTCGGGCGCGGGGACATGGCGCCGCCCTTCGACACGGCAGTGTTCGAGGCCCCTGTAGGGCGTGCGACCGGGCCGGTCGAGACCTCTTTCGGCTATCACCTCGTCCTGGTCTCGGAGCGCACCGCGAGCAGCGCCACAGCGAAACACATCCTGTTTCCGATCACGCGCACCGAGGAATCGGAGATCCGGCTGCTCGTGCTGGCGGACTCCATGGAGGCCCTGGTCGAGGACTACTCCCTCGAAGAGGTGGCACTCCGGATGAACCTGCTCGAGGTCCAGCTCGTCGAAGTGAGTGAGGCCTTCCCGTTCGTGACCGGAGCCGGACAGGTCAGCGAGGGCGCCGACTGGGCATTCCGGGAAGCCGTTGCGGGCGACGTGAGCGAGGTCTTCGAGAGCGACCAAGCGTACTACGCGATGGAGTTGATCTCCAGTGAGCCGGGAGGTGTTCTGCCGCTGGAGGAGGCCGAGCCGACGATCCGCCAAGTGCTGCTCCAGGAGAAGAAGATCGCGCGCGGTGCGGTCGAAGCCGAAGAGCTGGTCGAACGGGTGCGCGGCGGAGCGACACTGTCGGTGGCCGCAACCGAGTTGGGGCTGGAGGTTCTCGAGCCCGAGCCCTTCACGCGTCAGGACTTCGTCCCGGGCCTGGGCCGCCTCAACCAGGCCATCGGCGCAGCGTTCGGACTACCGACCGGTGCGGTCAGCGAGCCCGTGGCGACGCGCGAGAACGTGTTCGTGATCGAGAAGCTCGCCCACACGCCGGCCGATTCCGGAGCCTGGCTCGCACAGCGCGGGGCGCAGCGCGAGCAGCTTACGCTCCTTCTCCAGCAGCAACGTCTGCAACAGTGGATCGAAGGGCTGCGGGCGGCGGCGCGGATTGTCGACCGCCGGGAGGAAGTGCTCCAGCCGCCTGACTCCACCTCGCCGCTCACGCCGTACCTGCCGTTCTAGGCGACGCGGCCGGCTCCCGAGCGGCCGCGCGACCCGCCGGAATGCGGAAGCGGGGGGGGGGGGGGGGGGGGGGGCGCCGGGGGGGGTTTGGGCGCGCCCCCCCCCCCGCGCCGGGGGGGGGGTTGGGGGGGGGGGGGGGGGGGGGGGGGGGGGGGGGGGGGGGGGG
>JAPPGF010000028.1:0-105220 GCA_028875075.1 Gemmatimonadota bacterium
GGTGGCTCAGCGAGAGGGCCACACCCGTTCCCATCCCGAACACGGCCGTTAAGCCTCTCAGCGCGGATGGTACTGCCGGGGAGATCCGGTGGGAGAGTACGCCGCCGCCAGCCCCGCAAACCCCAACGCCCAACGCACCTAACACCCGCGCCGGGCGTTGGGGTTTCCTTATCCCTCCACGACCGCCCCGCCAAGCGAATTGGAGGGAGGCCACCGCACACGACCCGCACTTCACCCACTCCGAATCACCCGCGTTCGTGGGCCGGGCCGTGGCCGCCCTTGCTGCCGATCCCAACGTGAATGAGAAGGCGGGCCGCGTGTGGACGTCCTGGACGCTGGCCGAGGGGTACGGGTTTCGGGACGCCGATGGCCGGCGGCCGGATCGGGCCAACTATTTCGACGCGTGGGTCGCCGAGACCCTGGACCGCCGTGGGCCACTCCAGACGGAAGATCGCGAGATACTCAAGTTGCGTCGGTTCCACATCGATCGGGACCCGACAAAGGTGAATGAGGCGAGACGCATCGAGGAGCTCCTGAAGGGATAGGGTCCGCGCGGCCCGAGGCACATACAGCAGGAGGTCGAGGTGTCCCTCCGACCGGTGACGGACAACCCGCTCCGCCTTGAAGCCCTGCGAGAGACAGCGGTATCCTACGCAGAGACACAGGGCGAAAGAGCCTCGTCGATGGCCATCGGCCGGATCGGGAGCTATTTCGACTGGATCACCGTGCCACCTCGGGTCCAGGGGGCGAAGCGCGCCCTGCGAAAACTCAGAGCTAGAGATTACTGGGCGAGGCTGGCTCGCTAAGGAGGAGATAGGACCAAATGGACATCGACGTCCGCGAGGAACGCGACGGCGAGGTACTCATCTTGGTGCCTGTCGGGCGACTGGACGGTGCAAACGCCGACTCATTCGAGTCCGTGGTCATGGATCACGTCGGCAAGGGAGTGCGACGCATGATCGTCGACTTCAGTCGTCTCGACTTCGTCAGCAGCTCGGGTTCGAGGGTGCTCCTTATCGTGGCGCAGGCACTGAAGGCGGAGGCTGGGGCGCTCGTGCTCTGCGCCATGAGGGACCATATCAAGGAAGTCTTCGAGGTCAGTGGCTTCAGCCGGATCATCGCCATCAGGGATTCTCGCGAGGAGGCCCTCACCCTCGCGTCCTGACCGCGCATCGCGCCTAGGAGGCCGCAATGGCGCTGAGTATGGCAAGCATTATTCTCGCTCGACTTGGGACGCGGCGGGCGAGAGCGGCGTCCCTTCCTCTCAGGCCGATGCAGCTGCGACACTCTCGGCCCGGGTGGCCGATACGGACCTCCGAACCCACCTCCGCGGTGTACTCACGTGGCAAGAACATGCCGGCGATTCCATGTCGCGACCGGACTTTGCGTGGCCACGCGCCCGTCCTCGTGGGTGCCGTCGCACAGCGGATCCTTCCGGCGCCGGCTGCGGCCTAGTTGGACACGAGGGACGTCATCGACCTGATGCTTCGCGGTGATCAAGCCGGGGCGTCGCGAAGATGGAAGTCGTGACCGAGCAGCAACGCGTCGCCGTGGGGCGTGTATTGGCCAGCCGTCCCGTCCAGGTGCTGACGGACGAGCCGACGGTCAACCTCGAGGCGAACGCCGTCTTCGCTAGCCGGGACGACCGCGCCGTGGGATGTTCTTGGCGCCCGGTCCGCATGGTTGACGGTGTCGTGCCTTCACATGAGCGTCGGCCGTAGAGGCGATGGACTGGACTGTCCGGGTCGTCTGGACCGTCGCGGTGTCCGCAGCCCTCTACAGCGTGCCCTCCGCCCGAGCACAGCAGCTGAACGGATATGTGCAGGCCGTCCCGTTGGCCGGGACCAGAGGCGGCCAGCTCAGTGAGTTCAATCGCGTCCGGCTGTCCAGCGAACCGGCCGTCGGTCCCTTCGGGTTGGGCGCTGCCTATGAGCATGTCTTGATGTTCCGGCGGTCCGCCGAGGCGCCCGAATTCAGCCTCGGCGCGGTACCGGGCGGCGGCGAGTGGCTCCGGTTGCAGTGGACGATCGCGCGGAGGGAACACGTCGTCTGGCAGCACCGATTCGATCGCCTGTACGTCGGGTGGGACAGCGAACGCTTCGAGGTCAGCGTGGGGCGCCAATCGATCTCGTGGGGCACTGCGCTCTTTCTGACGCCGAGCGACCCGTTTACGCCGTTCAGCCCCGTTGACCCCTTCAGAGAGTTCCGTGCGGGAGTCGATGCCGCCCGGTTCCGTCTCTTTCCGAGCCCGCTCAGCGAGGTGGACGTCGTCGCCCGAGTCACCCGGTCGCCGGCAGGCAAGGAGGCTACTGCACTCGTGCGCGGCCTCACGACGGCGCGAGGCTGGGAGCTCTCGGGGTGGGGCGGGATCATATACGGTGATCCGGCGGGGGCCTTGGGCGCTGCCGGATCGGTGAGCAGTTGGGCCGTTCGTGGGGAAGCTGTGCTCCGTCGGCTTGGCGACCGGTTTGTCTTCCGTGGCACGATGGGCCTCGACCGGCGACTTCAGCTCGGCGGCCGGGACCTGACGCTGGCCGTCGAATACCAGCGTGACGACCTGGGTGCCGCCGCACCGGACGAGTACCTGGCCACGCTGACATCGAAGACACTCGTGCGCGGCGAACATCAAGTGTTGGGACGGGACGAAACGGTCGTCCAAGCAGCCTACCAGTTACACCCGCTCTGGAACTTGAGCGGGATCTCGCTCTGGAACCTCAACGACCAAAGCGCCACCCTGGGGGCGAACGTTGTCCACTCGGCTGGCGACGATACGACCGCGACGGTCGGCGTATTCCTCGGCCTGGGCGACGATGGCGCGACAGAGGCGCGTCCATTGCCCTCCGAATACGGCTCGGCCGGACTTACCGGGTATCTCTCCCTGAGCTGGTACTTCTGAGCGGCTTGCACGGGGGCTGGCTTCGCACGCGACGCTCAGCCGTAACCACCCTGTAGAGCGCGTCCAGGACGACAGGCTGAGCTCTGCGGGGCGCCAAGGCGTCGGCTCCGCCACAGCGAAGGACCCCTGAAGCGGAGCCCGCGCCCGGCCCACGGCACGCTGGGGCCTGGCGCGACTCGCTGGCTCAATCCGCGTGAAGTTGGCGTCAGTTGTCCACAAGCGCGTCGATGTCAGCAGCGGCGCGCGACGCTGTATTGCGGACCAACCCGGCGAGCGCGCCGAAATCGTCAAGTCCGCAGGCTCGAGCGACCACGGCCTTTACCTTCGTCGGTGCCGAGTCGACTGCGAACCCGTCTTCCAAGACCAGCTGCAACGAGCCGTGAAGGTTCCGCCACAGCGTCGCCGCTTCCGCCAGCCGCTCTGCGGCGCCGTCCGCCATCAACCCGCGCCGGCCGACGGTACGGAAGACGGAAGCGACGTCGCAATCCAGTAGCTCGGGCGCATCAGCGCCGAACGTCAGTCGTAGGTACAGGGCGGCGCGTTCGATGTCCTCGAGGCCTCCGCGCATATTGGCAACCGACGCTATGTCCGGCTGGACCATGTTGGCGGTGGCCTCCCGCAGCTCGGCGAGCAGCACCTCGCGGGCTCTGCCCTTGCTCAAAGCGTCACGGAGCGCCTGTTCGACCCGCGCCCCGGTCTCGGAGTCGCCGGACACGAACACACAGCGCGCCCGCATGGGCGCCAGAAGCTCCCGACTCGAACCCGGGTCCCGGTGCTGTTCCACGAGTGCGTCCAGGGCGACGAGCTCGCCCGTGCCGCCGCGCGGCACGCGTGCCAGCAGCAGGTTGCCACGAGACAGGGCACGGAGCGCCTTGTGGAAGCGACGGCACAGTGCTTCCCAATACTCGGCAGGGCCGCCGTCGTACACAAAGCGGACATCGAGCCCCACGTCCGGCATGGCCGCTGCGCTGGCCAGTGGCCCGCAAGCCACCACAGCCACCCCGCCGTTCGTGCGTGGAATGCCCCGGTCGGCGAAGTCCTCCTCGACCGCAGACAGCACTGTAGCCACGGAGGCCTCAGCTACGCGCGACAGCGCCGTGCCCGCCTCGACCGGCGAAAGGCTTCCGCGCACGGCGTGCAGAGCGATCTGCAAGACCTTGCCATTCGACCACTCCAGCGCCACCTCGACCGCCTCCCTGGTGTCCTGCGTGGGAATATCGGCCAGTTGGGCCTTCATTTCGGGGACGTTCAATTCATGCGTCCAGTAGACTCGCGCCAGTCCGCGGCGGGCGATCGCCTCGAATTCCGGATCCGGCCCGAACCCGTCCGCCAGTTCCAGGTCGGTGAACTCCCGGTCCCTGAGCCTGTCGAGGAGCTCCGGGGAGTGGTTGATCCAGCTGGCGAGACGCGGCGCGGTGGCGTGGATCTCCGCGATCGCCTCGAACGCGTCGGGGCGCGCCGCGAACGCTCGGCTGTCGTAGGCGCTCCAGTCGTCGATCTCGGGATAGAACTGGGCGCGTTGACGATCGACCAGCGGATCCATGGTCTCGAACCACTGCGTGGGGAAGAGCGCCATGCCGTTCATCTGGATGTAGCTGCCTGGCAGCTGCGGCGAGTCAGCCTCGCCGTGATGCTGCAGTAGTGGATAGCGCCGATTGGACGTGTGGTGGTCGGCGTGGCGCTGCATGTTGTAGTACAGCCAGTTCGTGTACTTGTAGGCGGCGCTCCAAGCGTGCCGCGGCTTGACTGCCTCGAACCTGCCGTTGGGTTTGCGGACACGGCGCAGCCCGTAGTGCTGCACGTAGTTGCTGACCTTCATCGAGAAGACCACGCTGCCGCACAGGACCGCGAAGACTAGGACGGCCCACGGGCCGCCCATCCAGAAGATGAGCCCGTACCAAAAGGCTAGCTCGGCGGCGTAGCGCCAGAACGCGTTTGTGTAGTGCCATGCTCGCAGGTGACGGCGCGCAAGCCGGTTGCGCTCGAAGCGCCAGGCGCCGCGCACGTTGCTTGCCAGCTCGCGGGGCAGATATGCCCAGAAACTGAGGCCCTTCGGCGCGGAGCCAGGGTCCCCGGGCGTACAGACGTGGGGATGATGAATGTAGACGTGTTCGGTCGAATAGTGCGGGTAGGAGGCGGAAGCGAGCAGGAACTCGCCGAGCCGGCGCTCCCAGGGGGCGCGTCGGTGAACCAGTTCGTGGCCGACGACGAAGACCGTCTGCCCCACACCGGCTAGTATGCCGGCCATTACCATGACCTCCCAAACGGCCAGGCGGTCGGCAACCAGCATTTGCCACAGCGAGAATACGAAGGTCGCCGGCCAGAGCGCTGCCCATAACCAGAGCGAGAGCTTGTACAGGAACAACTGGCTCTCGTGGGTCGTGGCCAGGTCCATGTTCCGCTCTTCCAGGCCGAAGAGTCTATCGAATCGGTCCGCGAGCAGGAAGAAGACGACCGGACCGGCAATCCACCAGTCGCCGTATGTCATGGCGCTGATTACCAGCGGGAAGACGATGAGAGGAACGAAGTGCGGCAGGGCGTTCGAGGTGGAGGGCTCGACCGTCCGCGCGCCGATCGCCAACGTAGCGCCGGAACCGCGTATTGCCATAGTAAGTCCTCTGGCTCTGGCAATTTGTTGTCGGACACGTACCCGACTCCACGCGAGCCGGTTCATTTGTACTGGGCACCCCCGCGCCGGTCAATCGATAGAGCGGATGTCCGCTCCCGTCGCCATCGCAAAGCCGGCATGGGTGCGCGCGGTGTCACTCCCGTGATCCCCGTGCCACTTCTCGCGCTCGCCCGATCTTCTCGAGCGCTGCCCTAGGGTCCCGATCCCGCTGGTTTGCTCTCACGCTCCCCTCCGCCAAAGCGTTCCGCCGTACCGCATCTAACGAACAACATCCGAGATAGGACATTCCTACTTCTATCCAAACGGATGTTTCCACTTCGATACTACGGTGCTGGAACCGGCGTCTTGACCCAGTATGTTCCTCCTCCCAAACTGCAATTGAGAGCACTTCTACCTGTCGGGCAATCCTGAGCACGACGCTCGCTGCGCGGCGCTAGGCGTTGATTTCCCCTAGTAGGCTGAACGAAGTATTCGAAGGGAGCTAGCCGCGAACGCTGGCCTTCAACGTTCCCTCGTATCGTCGTGTCACAGCGCCCGGACCCGGATTCCTTTGATATTGATTGCACGTGCCCTTCTGGCCCCGATCACAACTCTCTTGCTTCCAGCAACTCGTCGATACCACGGCGTGTTTTCTCGGCGGCTCATGTGGCAAACCCACTAAGCTACTTGGTTGCGATGGTCACGACGATCTCTCTGAAGGGGGCCGTGTTCGGCGGGCTCCGGACGCGGTCGACCGCGCTCGCGCGTCATCGACCTCGCGCTCGACGGCGGTACTCTTCGTGCGGCATGGAGCTACCATATGACTAACTCGCTACAGGACTGGCTGCTCGCACAGGGCCTGACCGAGACGGGTGCCGTGCTGCTCACGCGGCTCGTGGGCATCCTGCTCGTCCTGCTCGCAGCTCTGATTGCCGACCGCCTCGCCAAGCGCGTCGCGGTCCGGGCTATCGCGAAGCTCACGCGGAAGACAGCCTCGCTCTGGGACGACCTCGTGTTGCGACACGGGGTCGTGCACCGGATCGCGCATATCGCGCCCGCGCTGGTCATCTACCACTTCGCGACCCCGGTACTCGCAGGGTACCCGCAGCTGACGGCGGTCGTACGGCAAGGCGCGCTCATTTATGTGATCGTGATCGCTGCGCTGGCGGCCGACGGCGCCGTGAACGTGGGCATGGAGATTGTCCGGAGTTCGCGGCTCCCTCGGGAGCTGCCGGTCCGTAGCCTTGCCCAGGTGGTCAAGCTGGTGCTGTACGCCGCGACGGGCATTTGCGTCTTAGCGCTCGTCCTGGGCCGCTCACCGCTGCTGCTTCTAAGCGGCCTCGGCGCGATGAGCGCGGTAATGATGTTGGTTTTCAAGGACGCGATCCTTGGCTTCGTCGCGGGCATCCAGCTATCGGCAAACCGGATGGTCTCACGTGGCGACTGGATCGAAATGCCAAGGCACGGTGCCGACGGCGACGTTCTTGAGGTGGGACTGACGACAGTCAAGGTTCAGAACTGGGACAAGACTATCACCACGATCCCCACTTCCTCGTTGGTCACGGGATCTTTCAAGAATTGGCGCGGCATGTCGGAGTCCGGCGGCCGTAGGATCAAGAGATCCATCTACATTGACGTCAGTTCGATCCGCTTCTGTGACGAGGAGATGACGGAGCGCTTCGCGCGGATCCAGTATATCGCCGAGTACATGAAGGCCAAGCGGGAGGAACTCGGCAGTTGGAACGCAGCACGTGCGGTGGACGACACAAGCTTGGCCGACGGCCGCCACCTGACGAATGTCGGGACCTTTCGGGCCTACGTGGTGGCGTACCTACGCCACCATCCGATGGTGAACGACGACATGACGTTCCTGGTCCGGCAGCTCGCCCCGACCGAGCACGGGCTTCCGATCGAAATCTACGTCTTCAGCCGCGATCAAGACTGGATTCGCTACGAAGCGATCCAGGCGGACATCTTCGACCACCTGCTTGCGGTCGTGCCGGAATTTGACCTCCGGGTATTCCAGAGTCCTTCGGGGCGGGACGTCGAGCAGGTCCTCGGCGCCGTTGCCGACCGCGAAGGCCAAGGGGCGCGGGACACGGTCGGCGAGCGTGCTCTCGCGTGAGGCGCTCGTGTCCGCCGTCCCTTGTCTCCCTTGCGCAAGTCCGTGGCGGCGTGTGAGGCAACACTGCGGAGAGCGAGCCGTGAAGGCAGCGAGAATACTCGCAACGACAGCTGTTGACCGGAACGTTTGGCCTGGTAGGCTGCGGGCCGGCCGAGGAGCAGCCAAGTGGAGGAAGAGGTGACCCCGGCCGAGACGGTGGCCGAGCCCGAGGGCTTCCACGGCCCGGCCTCCGGGTAGATTCTGAGCCTCGCCCACGCGCTCGGGCCGCGCACGTCTCAGTCACGTCAGCCGTGCTTTTGGACCGACGACGAGGCACCAGCCACTTGCGGGAGCGCCCGGACCTCGGTTTCTGCCCGGACGTCCACTGATGCTTCCCGCCGCCGTCTTGACGCTTTCTCTCGGCCTGCGGTAGCTTCCTCGCGCTCCGAGGGGCTCAACGCGTCGCTGTGAAGTCGACGGCTTATTCTATGTCGGATCCGCGCCGATTCCTGGTATTCGCTTTCGCGCTTCTCCAGTCCAGCGTGTTCGTCGCCATTCCTGTGGTAGACGCTGTGCTGGACGCGAGGGAATCGGGACTAGAGGTACATGTGGCAGCGGATGGCGGGGAACACTGCGATCTAGCGCACAACCACCTCCACTGCCAACTCGCGCGCGCCCTGTACTTGGGCGCGTCACACTCTCAGGTTCTTCCGCGCCTGCGGCCCGTCGTCGACGTCTGGGCCGTCCCACCGGCGGAGAACCCTGCCGTAGGTGGCCCCGCATTCTCTGGCGTGCAAGGCCCGAGGGCTCCTCCGATCGCCTGATTTCCTCCGGATAGCAGTACTTCTTCTTCGCTCCCTCGGGGCTCGCTCGGCCACGGCTTCGAAGTCGCCGTGCCGGGGACCTCGACGGCTCGCGGCCGACTCGCGCGAGCCGATGGGCGATGGCCGAACCGGAAACGCAGATCGGAATGATGAGGCAAGTCGCGACAACCATAGCAGGTGTCGCCATCGGCTTCGCTGTTGCCGCCGCGGGCACCTCCGCCCAAGTCGAACACGAGGGCGAGATTGAGGGGATAGTCCGGGCTGCGGAGCCTGGAACGCCGCTTGCAGGGGCCACGGTCGTGGTCGTCGGCATGGACAGGATGGCTGTCACACATGGCGACGGGTCCTTCCACATATCCGTGCCCACGGCGCGGAGCTACACTCTCAGGGTCGAACGGCTCGGCTACCAGACGGTCACGATCGACTTGGAAGGCCTGCCGGAGGAGCCGGTTGCGGTAGAGCTTGAGGTGGCCGCGCTCGCACTGCCCGGCCTAGTGGTCACGGGTGCGGTCACCGAGAGAGCGGCGAACGAGACCTTGCGGCCCACCACCGTCTTCGCGGCGGAAAAGTTGCAGCGACGTCTAGCGGCAACCGTTGCGGAGACTCTGGACTCCGAGCCGGGCTTGGCGGTCACCAGCATGGGGCCAGGCTCGGCGCACCCGGTCATCCGCGGCCTCAGCGGAGACCGGATCCTCATGCTCGAGGACGGCCAGCGAACCGGGGACGTGTTCAACAGCGGTGCCGACCACGCTACGGCGCTCGACGCGGCCACGGCACGACGGATCGAAGTCATCCGCGGGCCAGGCGCCATCCTTTTTGGAAGCAACGCGCTCGGCGGTGTGATCAACGTCGTTCGCGACGAAGTGCCACCCGCTGTACCGCACCACCCGACCGGTGCCGCATCCCTACAGGTACAGACAGCGACGAGTGCCGTGGGCGGCAGCGTGGAAACTACGTTCGGCTTGACGGAACACGTCCCCCTGCGACTTGAGGTGTCGAGGTGGGCGAGCGGCGATCTGAAGACACCGGTTGGTATTCTGGAAGGGACTGAGACCGGTACCTGGAGTACCTCTGCCGGGTCGTCCTGGGTGGACGAATGGGGCTACGCGGGTGGCACGTTCCGCTTCTACAAGAACGACTACGGGATCCCCGGCGGCTTCACTGGTGGGCACACGAGCGGCGTCCGCGTCGAGATGCAAAGGGCCGCCACGCGTCTGCGTAGCGTCATTCGTCCGAGGGGGCGCTTCGAGAGCATCGAGATCGACGCGGGCTACACGTGGTATCGGCACGAGGAAATCGAGCCCCCGGATATCCTGGGCACGCTGTTCCGGCGCCAGACCGTGAGCGGCGAGACCCTCGCCCGGCATTCTGGCTGGGGGCCCTTCTCGTCGGGGGCCGTGGGAGCCCGGACCTCGTGGGAGAGCTTCGGATTCGGGGGAGCACTGCACACGCCGGATTCCCGGCGAACGACGGCGGCCGTCTACGTGCTTGAGGAGATCAGCCTCGAATCGGTCCGAATTGAGGCGGGCCTCCGCTACGACCGCGTGCAAGTGCGGCCACTCCAGGAGGACCCGTCGTCGGAAATCGGTCACATCCGCGCTCGCACCTTCGGTGCGGCCTCCGGATCCTTGGGCGTCCTCGCGAACCTGACCGAACAGCTTGCAGTGGGAGCGAGCGTAGGCCAGGCCTTTCGCACCCCGGACGTCAACGAGCTCTACTCGGAGGGCCCGCATCTGGCGGCATACGCCTTCGAAGTGGGGAATCCCTCTCTGGACACCGAGCGGGGAACGGGGATCGACATCTTCGCGCGGTTCGTGGGCTCGGACTTCAACGCCGAGACCACATGGTTTCGCAACTCGATCGCAGGATACGTCTTCCCGCTTGAGACCGGAGAGCTCAGCCGAGTGCGGTTGCCCATCTACCAGTTTCACGGTGAGGACGCCTTGCTTACCGGCTTCGAGAGTGCGCTCGCGTGGTTGATGCTCGACGCACTCGAGCTCGAGGCTGTCGTCTCTTATGTAAGGGGCGCCGTCCGCTCCACGGACGAGCCCCTCCCTCTCATGCCACCGCTCCAAGGCCGGCTCGCGATCGGTTATGCACCGGTGGATTGGTTCGTGGAGGCTGAGGCAAGGGTAGCGGCACGGCAGGAAAGGACGGGGGCCTTCGAGAATCCGACCGACGGATACACGGTCTTCGCTCTATCGGGCGGTGTGCGTCTCACGCTGGGCGGACGACTGCACGTCGTCACGATTGGCCTGGAGAACCTGGGCGACACCGAATACAGGAACCACCTGTCGCGGGTGAAGGAGATCATGCCCGAGGCCGGCAGAGCGTTGAGCGTCGCGTACCGGGTGGTGTTTTGACCATGTGGTGCCTCACGCTACACACGAGGACGGTGGTTCGGGAGCTGGGAGGCGACACAGTCCCAACTGAACGACAACGACATACACGACAGACTACAACACTCTATAGCTCAGGAAATAACGATGAACGATACGCTGAACCTCGCGACAAGACTTCCGCTTTCCGTGTTGGTTGCCGGGACCATGATTCTCTCGGCCTGCGGAGAGGGAAGCACCGACCCCAATGAAGAGGATCACGCCGAAGAAGTTGAAGGCGTGATCCTCGTCCTCAGCGGACAAACAATCGCAAGCTACGACGGAGAGACCGGGCGGTGGACCGGAGAACTGGGGGTGGCACCCGGGGAAGAAACCGCCCACATAGCGGTCCGCTTCGTGAGCCACGAGGGAGATCCCGTCTCCTTGGACGATGACTATTACTTGGAGGTCCAGATCGCGAACGGATCCATCGCCGAATTCGAACAGGATACTCCCGGGGAGTTCGGCGGCCACCTCCACGGCGTCGCCGAAGGCGAGACCGAGGTGGTGTTCATGTTGATGCACGGGGCCTTGGGGGCCGGGCACGCGGACTTCGTCACGGCGGCCGTCCTCGTGCGCGTGGAACCATGAACTCCGCGGGACTACTATTGAGCGCCTGAGGTTTTCGCTGGACGGTCGATTGGCAACCGCGGGGCACGGCCCACGGCTCGGTGCCGGTTGGGACATGATCGGTACCGGGCCCGGGGTCTTCGCCACGGAAGGCGCACGGTCGTAGCCCGGAGGGCGAGAGGAGGGGGGTGCGACCGAACGTCGTGTAGAGGATTGGCTGGCGCTGCACGACGTGGGCCGGCAGGGCGTTGCTCGAGACGAGCGGTGGGGTTCGAGGCGAAAGAGCCTTGGTCCAACGGCGGGGGATGGCTGGCCCCGCTGGCTCCCTGGGCGCGCCGCGTCCATGCCTTGGCGAGCCCGTCCTCGGAAGGGCACCCTGAACGCTAGGGGGTGCCCTGGGGTCTTCGACGCATTCGTCCCTGTCCCCATAGTCTTGGCGGTGTTTCGGAGGGGTGGCAGAGCGGTCAATTGCACCGGTCTTGAAAACCGGAGGCCGAGAGGTCACGTGGGTTCGAATCCCACCCCCTCCGCTTATGTATAACTGTAACATATTGTTAAATATTAACTTACGGCATAACTACTTGATTCAATATCACTTTGGGTATGCAGGTCGTTTTCGTGGCAGAATGTGCTAGTTGCGCGGCTGGATTCGAACCGGGGACCGAAGCCCGCCTGAGACCCACTGCCTGTGGTCCGGCAGCCTGCAGCCATGACCTCAGCAACGCCGCCGGTCGGGTGATTGCTGTATTTCTACAGGCTGGAAGACCCACGCCCTTCAGATCAAATGTTACTCCGTCCACAATCATCTTTGCTTCGAAATCGTATGGTCGAACAGATTGAAAGCGACTAGACCACGGTTTGTTGTCATTGACTGTGAAACTACCGGTTTAGGGCGGCACGATCGTATCGTAGAAATTGCTCTGGTTGCACTCGACCCCCGGACATTGGAGCCTGTCGACGAGTACGACACGCTTATCAACCCGGAACGAGATGTCGGACCGGTTGACCTGCATGGCATTACGGCTTCGATGGTAGAGACTGCGCCCGTATTCAGCCGGATTGCCTCCACAGTTGCAAGGAGGATTCACGGCGCGACTCTCGTCGCGCACAACCTACTATTTGATACGCGGATGCTTGCGCGCGAATTCGCGCGCCTAGGCATCTATTTCGATGGTGGCGTTGGTCTGTGCACGCTCAGAGCCACAGGGGCCAAGCTCAGTGTCGCGTGCGCCCGATTTGGAGTCGCGCAGAGCCTCCAACATCGCGCGCTCGCGGATGCTCGGGCAACCGCCCAACTAGTCTCGCAAGTGTTTGTAGGAATGCGGGACGACTTAAGAGCAGCGACGGTCTTGGGAAGCGGCGATCGGAGGCGCAGGTCTTCACAAGCCAACCGCGTGACCCCCGCCGCGTCAAGATCCATGCCCCCAGCCCAACCCCAGTGTTTCACGCAAGAACCTTGGTGAAAACCGGGTGCCGGCGTCCCCAATTCGCAGTCAGGTGTGACCGTCCATCCCGAAGGGGGATAGCTGTCCACGAATGAGCACTGGAGTGCCACGCCGCTGGAGCGACCGTAGGCCGATACCCGCTTGGGGAAAGTTCCACGACGAGACGGGCGAGTTTCATCGTCTAGAACACCATTGCGCCGATGTTGCGGCGTGCTTCGAGGCTCTCCTGCGAGACCCGGTCCTCAAAGCTCGCTTCGAGCTCGCAGGTGGAGAGGAGGGTTTCACATCTCTCACTCAAGCTCGTCTGACTTTGATCGCGTTTCTGCACGACTTGGGGAAGTTGAACGCTGGGTTTCAGTTCTCCGTGCGGAAGGATCCTAGCGCACCGCAGAAGGTCAGTCACATCAAGGCGGCGCTCTGGGCCCTCAGGAACAACGAAGTGACCGAGGCTCTCGGCATTCGGGATATGCTCGCTTGGGGCGGTCAGCCCCTGGAAGGGTTCCTCTGCGCTGCGTTTGCCCATCACGGGGCTCCGGCTCGGTTACCATCCTCCCGTCGCGGACCTCCCGAGATCTGGCGGCGCTTCGACGACTACGACCCGATCAAGGTCGCGCAGTTGCTGGGTCGGCGCGGGCGTGAATGGTTCCCGCTTGCATTCGATACGGGTTCCGAGCTTCCCCACTCGCCGGCCTTGGTACACCTGTTCGCGGGAGTCCTCACGCTTGCCGACCAACTCGGGTCGAACGAGGCGTTCTTCCCATACTGTTCGGAAGCGGATCCCGTTTACGTGGAGCAAGCCCGGAAACGGGCGCTCCGGGCGGTGGCCGAGTCGGGGTTCCGACGCGATGGTTGGGCCAACGACGCGGTAGTTGCCGACTTCGCCACGACCGCAGACTACCGGAGCGTTTTCGGCTTCGAACATCTGAGGCCACTGCAGCGGGAGGTAGCTGACGCTCCGCTCGACCGTCCGTTTTTGATTCTCGAGAGCGAGACGGGATCCGGGAAGACGGAGGCGGCGCTGATCCGATTCGCAAAGCTCTGGAGAGCAGGTCTGGTCGACGGTCTTTACTTCGCCCTTCCGACCCGGGCCGCTGCGGTGCAACTCCACCGACGGGTCCATACCGCGCTGCAGCAGCTGTTCCCGGGTCGCGCTCACCTTGAGACTGTCCTAGCGATACCAGGCTATCTCAAAGTCGGAGAAACCCACGGTGAGCGTGTGAGCCGCTTCGACGTTGAATGGCGAGACGATCCGGACGAGGCGGTGCTACGGGCTCGCTGGTCAGCGGAGAGCGCTCGAAAGTTCCTGACGGCGACCGCGGGGGTAGGGACGGTCGATCAGGTGTTGCTGGGCGGGTTGAAGGTCAAGTGGGCGCACTTCCGGGGAGCTTCGCTCGCTCGAAACCTCCTCGTCGTCGACGAGGTGCATGCGAGCGACGTCTACATGACGGAGATACTCCGGGCGCTGGTGCGTGACCACTTGGCGCTCGGCGGCCACGCGCTGTTGATGTCGGCTACTCTCGGTTCGCAGGCACGGGACGCGCTGGTCACGAATGCCACCGCGCGGCGGGACCCACCCGCAATCCAGCAGGCCCTGTACGATCCCTACCCTGCGCTGACGCTGGCTGGACGCGATCAGACCTTGCAGGTCCGTAGCTTTGCGCACACGGGCTACACCAAACGGGTTGCGATGGGCACCGAGCCTATCATGGGCGACCCGCCCCGCGTTTCGGCCCGAGCACTACGGGCGGCGGCGGCGGGCGGCAAGGTCCTCGTCATCCTGAACACCGTGAAGCAGGCGCAGGCTGTCTTTCGGGCGGTGTGCCGGCAGGGAGGCCGCGGGCTTTGTCTTCAAGTAGGAGACTCGCCAACCCTCCATCACAGCAGGTTCGCGGTGGAGGACCGGCGTTTGCTCGACGCTGCGGTGGAGAAGACGCTCGGGAAGGAAAGGGCAGAGGGCGGTCGAATCGTGATTGGGACGCAGACCTTGGAGCAGTCCTTGGACATCGATGCGGATCTGCTCATCTCGGACCTGTGCCCCGTGGACGTTCTCCTCCAGAGAATCGGGAGGATTCACCGGCACGTAGAGACGGGGAGGCCTGACGACTTCGCCCACCCGCGCTGTGTCGTGCTGGTACCAGAAGGGGGTCTGGCTTCCGGCCTCGACGGGGGACTCATCCGTTACGGCCTAGGTATGTCCAGGCACGGAGGCATCTACCGGGACCTCCGGGTTCTGGAACTGACCCGGAGGCTGATCGAGACGCGAATCGAATGGTCAATCCCCGAGGCCAACCGGTCGTTGGTGGAGGAGGCGACTCACCCGGAACGGCTGAGTGCACTCGAACAAGAGCTAGGTGACCGTTGGCTGGATCAGGCGAACGAAGCCGTGGGGCGAGCTGCGGCCGAACAACAGATTGCGAAGAATCACGTGCTCGATCGGCGACAGGATCTCGTTGACATCGAGTTCCCTCCTCTGGACGAGACTGTCCGTACTCGCTTGGGTGAGGACGGCCCGCGCATCAGCCTAGACGAACCTGCTGAGGGGCCGTTCGGTACGCCTGTCGAGACGTTCAACCTCCCGGCACACTTATTCCGGGGGGCCTCCGGGTTTCCGTGCGAATCAGAAATCCAGGCCGCCAGGCTGGAGAGAACACCGCAAGGCCTCGAACTTCGGATTGGCCCATACTCATTCGGTTACGACACCAGCGGCATCACGCCGCGGCCCACGTCGACGCCTGGATGACCTACATTTGGCGCTTGCGTAGTTCTGTTGTAATGTCTAAGATCCAATGTGCTATAAGTTGAGGTTCTCTTTTTGGTTCAACTGGAGATGCTGTGGTCACTCTGCGCATAACGCGGATCACGAGACAGCGCCGTCGCACACAGATCGAGGAAACGTCGACCGTGGAGGAAGCTATCCTCTCCGCCGACGAAGAAATTGATGTACCGGCCGATCAGGCGCCCCGGGATAAGCCGGGGATAGGCCCGACTAGGATCCCATGTGCGGTGTCCCGCACGACGTTCCCCCGCCTAAGCGGGGATACCACCTTTGAGTCCTCTGCAGATGTTTAATCTTCTTGTCGATCCGTTGTTTCGTTTTCGGGCCGCAGGCGGCTCCACTGAAGCCATGTCCCTGCCTGGGGTCTACGAGGCGATGGTTGCCGACCGTGTCGAGTCCTTCCCCGCACTGCGCCCCCATCAGCGCCACGCGTGGCACTCCTTCCTCGCGCAACTTGCCGTCCTAGCCCTGGTGCGCGCGAAGCAGAACGATCCGCCCCGACTCGCAAGCGAGTGGCGACGCCTCCTTCGTGACCTGACCCCAGGGTCTTCCGAGGATGAGCCTTGGCGACTCGCCGTTGAAGATCCGTCCCGAGCGGCGTTCATGCAGTGTCCCGTGCCCGGCAGCCTGTCGGAGTACAAGAAATCGGTTCCGACACCGGATGACCTAGATGTACTTGTCACCTCGAAGAACCACGACCTCAAGTCGTCGATCGGCACCGAAGCGGAGGCGGACGACTGGGTATTCTCGCTCGTAAGCCTCCAGACGATGGGAGGCTACCTCGGCGCCGGCAATCACGGGATCGCACGGATGAACGGAGGATACTCGTCTCGGCCGTGCCTAGGTCTTGCGCCCGCTGGCGGAGGGCTAGGCGCGCATCTGGTCCACGACATCCGCCAGATGATCGGGGGGCGACCCGGCATTCTCGACCAGTACGAACAGTACTACGTGTCCGAGGGGGGTGTCGGACTAGTGTGGCTAGAACCATGGGACGGAACGACCTCCCTCCGGCTCAAGGATCTCGATCCCCACTTCATCGAGATATGTCGGCGCGTCCGGTTGGTGAAGCGAGGACAAGGGCTCGTCGCCCTCACCGCTACATCCGAGAAGCGCAGGGTCGCAGCGGCCGAGGCCAAGGGCGACTTGGGAGATCACTGGACACCCGTCTCAATCGATGAAGGGGCCAAGGCCCTCTCGATCACCGCGGCGGGCTTTCGCTACGATCGCCTCGCGAAGCTCATCCTCGACGGGAGCGCCTTCCGTCACCCGCGGGCGATGTCGATGGACCGGAAGGCCGGAGGCTTGTGGCGTCTCGTCGCCCGGGCCGTGGCGGCGGGCCAGGGGAAGACGGAGGGCTACCACGAACGGATGGACATACTCCTGGCTCCTAGGGTCGCCCTTTCCCTGCTCGGCGGAGGCGAGGAGCGCGAGACCCTTGAGGCACTCGCCAGCGCGCAGATCGTCGAGGTGCAGGAGGTCGTTTCCGCGCTCCGCTTCGGTGTCGCGGTCGCGGCAAGCGGAGGGAAGGAGGCAGAAGCGCTTGCCAGGGCCAACTGGGACAGGGCCACCCCTTACGCGCGGCGCCTCGACGCGGTCGCCGACGCCTGCTTCTTCGAGGCGCTCCAAGCTCGTTTCGAGGCCAACGGGGAGTCTCGATCCGCCACGCGTCGGGGCTTCGCACGGCATCTGATCAAGCACGGGGAAGCCTTGCTGAGGGAGGCTATCGATGCGGTTCCCTGCCCGGTGATTCAGCGTTACCGCGCCGCAGATCGTGCGAGGAGCGCGTTCCATGGCCGTCTCCGGCGCCCCGACAGCGTCTTTAGCGACCAACCAGAGATCTTCGAGAGCCAACGGGAGGTGCCGTCCCATGACTGAACCTGTACCGTCCCCTACCACTCCGGAGGGCCGCTCCGCCGATGTCGGTTCGACCGTCGTCCGCGTGGCCGCCCAGATAGCCCGCCTCGAGCCGGGGCCAGCTGCGGCGCTTCGCAGGGGGCCCCTGGAGAGTGAAGGGAGCGCGGCCTTCTGGCAGTTGATGGCAGACCACGGAATCGAGGGGAGGGGCGTCGAGCTTGCCCGCTGGGGCGCGATCGTGCAGGCCGTGGCGATCCTCACACCCAGGGGCCGCGAGGAGGATAAGCCGTCCGCGCACGACGCAGGCAAACCGATGGGTGAAGTGCTGCACGAGGAGAAGATATCCGACCTGAGACTCGCGCGACTCCTCTCGGCGCGCGGTGCGATGCGTCGTGACCTGACTGTCCGCACCTGCCGACGGCTGGCCGCTGGCGCGCCGGTCAGGTTCGACCTGCGAACGCTCGCGAAGTTCATTCTCTGGGAAAACGACCCGAGCCAGAGTCGCTGGATTGCTCGCCACTATTACCGGACCGCCGCCAAGGCGAAGGCCACGCAAGGAGAAACCAGCAAATGACCACAGCCCGCTTCCTACAGATCCACAGCCTGCACGGCTACTCTGCGGTGCTGCTCAACCGCGACGATTCCGGGCTCGCGAAGCGGATCGAATACGGCGGTTGCACGCGTACCCGTATCTCCTCTCAGTGTCTCAAGCGGCACTGGCGGGTCGCCGACAGCGTGCACGCGCTTACTCGGATCGACGGCGCCCCGGCCGCCACGCGTTCGCGCGAGATCGTCACGCTGGAGGTCGTCAGGCCGCTTCGTGAAGCCGGGCACGACGAGGACGTGGTGGACGCCGTCGAACAGGCCTTCCAGACCGCCGTCTACGGGGAGAAGGGGGACCAGCGCAGCAACCGCCAGCCGCTCCTGCTGGGGGCACCCGAGATCGAATACCTCGCCAGCGAGGCGGCCCGCATCGCGGCACTACCCGCCGAACAGGCGAAGGCCGCCGCAAAATCCTGGGCGAAGGATGCCCGCGCGAACATGAAGGCTATGAGGGAGCAGTGCAGCCTGCCCGGCGGCCTCGTCGCCGCGCTATTCGGGCGGATGGTGACTTCCGACGTGGAAGCGAACATCGATGCCGCCGTGCACGTGTCGCACGCCTTCACGGTGCACCGCGAGGAGAGCGAAAGCGACTACTTCACGGTGGTCGACGACCTTCGCCGGGTCGAGGACGACCCGGGCGCCGATCACATCGGCGAGACGGAACTCACCTGCGGGCTTTTCTACGGATACGTCGTTGTCGATCGCGAGGTGCTGTTGCGGAACCTGGCGGGTGACACCGCGATGGCGGGAGAGGTATGCCGGCACTTGCTCCATCTCATCGCCACCGTGACGCCCGGAGCCAAGCTGGGCTCTACCGCGCCCTACGGCTACGCGAGCTGGATGATGGCCGAGGCCGGAGACCGTCAGCCGAGGAGCCTCGCGGAAGCGTTCCGCGACCCTTGTACTGCCACGGCCAAAGCCTCCGAGAGAGCTCTCGGTGAGCACCTGGAGCGTCTGGACGAGACGTACGAGATGGGTGAGGTGAGGAAGGCCATGAGCCTCAGTCGAGAGCCGATGCCCCGGGCCGAGTTGGTTTCGCTCGCCAAGCTCGCCGACTGGGGGGGAGACGTCATGGGACGAGGGCACGCGTGATGCGGTGGATGCACTTGAGATTCGAAGCGCCCCTCGCCTCGTTCGGGGCAGAGGCGATCGACGCCCACGGCGTGATACGGGATTTTCCCGCGCAGTCCATGCTCACAGGGCTCTTCGCGAACGCGCTCGGTTGGACTCGCACCATGAAGGCCGCGCATGACGCGCTCCAGGATAGGATCATCTTTGCCGCCGCGCACGACGAAACCCCCGACCTGCGACGCTTCACGGACTACCAGACGGCGCGACTCGGGAAGACCGACAAGGCTTGGACCACGAGCGGGCGGCCGGTGGGACGCGGGGGGGGACCGCAGACCTATTCGGGGGCACATCAGCGGTGGCGGGACTACCACTCGGATGTGCGCCTCTCCCTCGTCGTGCGCCTCGAGCCGGATGGGCCTGCGCCGACACTGAGACAGCTCGCCGACGCCCTGACGCGGCCCGCACGCCCGCTGTACTTCGGCCGTAAGCCGTGCATGCCCTCGGCCGAGATCTTCCGCGCTTGGGTGGACGAGGTCGATGCGCGCTCAGCACTCAGCTCGGTCGTTCCCGCCGGCCGACGGGCCTACGCGATCTGGCCACACTCGCAGAATTTGGAAGGCGCGCACGCCGTGCGGTTCGTCACGGATGAACGCAACTGGGCGAGCGGCCTCCACGGCGGAGCCCGCCGGGTTTGCACGGGTCGTGTCGCCGGACGGGAGGAGCCGCGATGACCCACATGGTGTATTTGCCCTTCAACTATGCTGCGCTGTGCCGCTGGAGCGGCAGACGACGCATGATGAGGAAAGGGGTCTTCGATGATGGCCTGGCGCTCCATGTCCTCCTGAGCGGTGTCTTCGGCAAGGGCGTTCTGCAGCCCTTCCGGGTATTCCGACCTGCACGAGCCGAGGAAGCCACTCTCTACGCGTACTCGGAACTCGAGGCGGCGGCTCTGCGGGAGATGTCCGAGGTCGCGGCGCCCCCGGACTGCCTTGAGATCCTCGACGTTGTCGGCCTCAGGGTGAAGCCCATGCCCGCGCGCTGGGCGGCTAGACAGCGTCTGGGGTTCGATATTCGTGTCCGCCCCGTGCGCAGGCTCGCTCGGGACCTGCCGGATCCGCAGTCGGCTAAGGTGATCTCCAAGGGCAGCGAGATCGACGCATTCAGATACGAGTTGTTGCGCCGCGCTCCAGACGGATGGGAGGAGCGGGACGTGGGCTCGACGACCGGCGTCTCGCGCGGCGAAGCTTACGCCGGATGGCTGGCGGAACGGCTGACGGGCGCCGCAAAGGTCGATCTCGGATCCTGCCGGCTCGCGTCCTTCCGCCGCAACCGCGTCATCCGCGGGGACGGGCGGGGGCCGGAGGGGCCGGATTCCGTGCTCCACGGCGAGTGCGTGGTCGAGGATCCTGGAGCGTTCGCAGCTACGCTCGCCAAGGGTGTCGGGAGGCATCGGGCATACGGTTACGGCATGTTGATCGTCCGGCCTCCGGGAACGGCTCCCCTGAGCCGATAGCGGTACGTGCTCCTCGGAAGACTGGGGCTGGACACGGCGAGGATACCGCACGCCGACAGGCATGGCCTGCTGTGGCTTTCCCGCGGCGCCCTGACCGTACGAGACGGGACGCTTTCGTTCGAACGGGTGGAGGTGCCTTCGGCCGGCGATGTGATGGATCTGGGACGGTACAGCATCCCGTTCCAGGACGTCTCTATGATCCTTCTCGGGCCGGGTTCAACCGTCAGCCACGACGCGCTCCGGATCCTTGCACGGCACGGCACCGCCCTCGCAGCCGTCGGCGTCGACGGAGTCCGAATGTACACCGCGCCGCCGTTGATTTCCGGTCGGTCGAGCCTCGCACGAACCCACGCACGCACCTGGGCGAACGAGGAGATGCGCCTAGACATTGCCCGGCGTATGTACGCTTGGCGCCTCGGGCAAGTCTTCCCCCACCACAGTCTCTCGGCTCTCCGGGGCATGGAGGGTGCCCGGATGCGGGAAACCTACCGCCTGATTGCAAAGCAAATCGGGATTGAGTGGCGTGGGCGCCGGTATGATCGAGAGCGTCCGGATGCCGCCGACTTGCCGAATCAAGCGCTCAATCATGCCTCAAGCGCGGTCGAGTCAGCAGCCGCGGTTGCAGTGGCGGCGACCGCGACGATTCCGCAACTCGGGTTCATCCACGAAGACCCTAGCCAGTCGTTCGTACTCGACATTGCCGATCTGTTCCGCGACTCGGTTCTCATACCAGCCGCATTCCGCGCGGCCAAGCAGGCCGCTCAGGGCGCGCCCGCCGGTATCGAGCGATTGGCACGAAAGGAGATCGGTGCCACGCTCAGCAAGACGGAAACAATCCCCAAGATGATCACGCGGATCAAGGAACTATTCCCCAAGAATCCAAGCTGAATCAAGTGCCGACAACCGTTGTTGTGACGAGAGACGTCGAAGCGCGATATCGCGGCTTCCTCGCCTCCGTAATGCTTGAGGTGGCTCCCGGTGTCTACGTCGGTTCGGACATCTCAAGAGGTGTCCGGGACCGGATATGGGAGGTGCTCGCCAAATGGTTCGATTATCTCGGGCGCGGTGCGATCACGATGTTGTACCCCGACGGGTCTGCCCCGGGAAAACTCAGGATCTACCAACTGGGAGAGCCCCCTAAGGAAATCTGGGATGCGGATGGTGTGCTGCTCGTCAGGCATCGGGCGTCCAACGACTCTGAACCGCCAATCTACAACTTGGCAGACCCTGACCCGGAATAGTTCGGGCAAATCAAATAGGATACCTTCGACTGGATCCCGAACAAAGAGGCTCCCCCGCGTGGGCGGGGATAGACCTGACCGACGTAACGGTAGCGCCGCCCCCGAGGTGGCTCCCCCGCGTGGGCGGGGATAGACCTCAGAACTCCGCCGGAACCCGCGACGTCGTGGTGGCTCCCCCGCGTGGGCGGGGATAGACCCGCCTTAGGTATCATCAGATCGTCGGCATCGAGGGCTCCCCCGCGTGGGCGGGGATAGACCGACGGCACTGCCTGCTGAGACGGTGACCCGGATGGCTCCCCCGCGTGGGCGGGGATAGACCCAACGAGCATTTTCTGATCGTAGAACGCATCGCGGCTCCCCCGCGTGGGCGGGGATAGACCCGAGGACTCCGATAGGGCTGTTGAGATAGCTAGGGCTCCCCCGCGTGGGCGGGGATAGACCCGAGACCGCGAGTCCATCCGGTAGCGTCAGGGTGGCTCCCCCGCGTGGGCGGGGATAGACCGTGGCCAAACGTGCGTTGACCCACGCTCTAGTAGGCTCCCCCGCGTGGGCGGGGATAGACCCGCGCCGATCCCGAAGAAGGAGCCCTCGGTCATGGGCTCCCCCGCGTGGGCGGGGATAGACCCTCCGCCGAAGAGATAACGCGCGAGCTGGAGGCGGCTCCCCCGCGTGGGCGGGGATAGACCCCCGAGCCATCGGACGTAAAGCCGACGTCGCCCGGCTCCCCCGCGTGGGCGGGGATAGACCCTAAGCAGGGGGGCAGCATGACGGTACACAGAAGGCTCCCCCGCGTGGGCGGGGATAGACCCGTGACACAATGCGATGACCTGGACCTGCCCGAGGCTCCCCCGCGTGGGCGGGGATAGACCGTTGCTTGTGGACTCGGCGAAGCTGCTGGGCGTGGCTCCCCCGCGTGGGCGGGGATAGACCGTCACCGGAGAAGCCCAATGACCTACTATTGCCGGCTCCCCCGCGTGGGCGGGGATAGACCGCCTCCGCCTCCGCCTCCGAGTAGGCCGCCTAGGGCTCCCCCGCGTGGGCGGGGATAGACCGCTGTGGCCTCGGATTACCGTCTACCCATCGGTGGCTCCCCCGCGTGGGCGGGGATAGACCCTTCTCCCCGACGGCGTTGTAGATATAGATGTAGGCTCCCCCGCGTGGGCGGGGATAGACCCTTTGGGTTATAATCCCCCGAGCAAGCCCAACCGGGCTCCCCCGCGTGGGCGGGGATAGACCCCGGTGCGCGTGCCGGATTTCGTTCTGAGCGGTGGCTCCCCCGCGTGGGCGGGGATAGACCGCGTCCTCGACCGCCGTCGCTGCTAGGTCCGGGGGCTCCCCCGCGTGGGCGGGGATAGACCCGCGGAGCTCGAGGAGGCCCTGGAGGCGGTAGCGGCTCCCCCGCGTGGGCGGGGATAGACCCAGGTTTACGGAATCGTCCGCGCCGAGCCTTCTGGCTCCCCCGCGTGGGCGGGGATAGACCCCTGGTACACGGCATTGGGGACTACTCGGGCGCGGCTCCCCCGCGTGGGCGGGGATAGACCCCCGTCCCGCAGGCGCACCGTGTCGGCCAGCACGGCTCCCCCGCGTGGGCGGGGATAGACCGCTGGCCGTGGAGTACTACCTGCAGACGGGTGGGGCTCCCCCGCGTGGGCGGGGATAGACCACGACCACCTTGCCGCGGAATCGAGCGAGTGCGGGCTCCCCCGCGTGGGCGGGGATAGACCCCACACACACTTAGACGCTCGTGCTCTCAATTCGGCTCCCCCGCGTGGGCGGGGATAGACCTCCGGGGGCCATAGTCGGCCAGGGCGTCTACCGGGCTCCCCCGCGTGGGCGGGGATAGACCGCTGAGCCCGAACGTGTTGAAGTCGCCACCGTCGGCTCCCCCGCGTGGGCGGGGATAGACCGCAATTCCATGGAGCGCACCGCCACGGTGGCCCGGCTCCCCCGCGTGGGCGGGGATAGACCCTGGCTGAAGCGCGCCGCCGCTGACCTAGCTGCGGCTCCCCCGCGTGGGCGGGGATAGACCCGCCATCGTTCACTCGATCGCGGTCGGTCGCGTGGCTCCCCCGCGTGGGCGGGGATAGACCCTGGTCGTCCGGCATGTGTATCTCCCCCCCTACGGCTCCCCCGCGTGGGCGGGGATAGACCCGCTATCTACTACCGGGGCAGCAACACGGCCGCGGCTCCCCCGCGTGGGCGGGGATAGACCGCATAGTATGCCTAACCCGTTCGGCCCGCACCCGGCTCCCCCGCGTGGGCGGGGATAGACCTGGTTCTTATGTTAGGCTAGAGCCTGTCGGCCCGGCTCCCCCGCGTGGGCGGGGATAGACCCTCGCCCGAGTCGACATCCGTCACCACCACGCTGGTTCCCCCGCGTGGGCGGGGATAGACCCCGTAGGCTAGAGGTAGACCCTGCCGCTAACGAGGCTCCCCCGCGTGGGCGGGGATAGACCGAGCAGGCCATCTTCTCAGCGATCTGCCACTGCGGCTCCCCCGCGTGGGCGGGGATAGACCCCTGCGACACAAGGACATCATGGAGTGGGCGGTGGCTCCCCCGCGTGGGCGGGGATAGACCGCGGTTCATCGCGGAGGTGGTGTATGATCATGATGCGGTCGCCGTTCGAGAGCAACGGCTCCATGGAGTCGCCGTCCACGGTGATCATCCGGAGGTCGTCGGGCTTGGACCGGAACTCGTGCCGGATGAGGGGATCGGCGAACAGCCACGCCTCCTTGATCTCCTCCAACTCCTCATTCCAGGCCCCGGTGCCAGCGGCCACTCGTACATCGATCTCCGGCCGTGCGCAGGTTCGTGCGGCTATTGGCCACCAGCCTTAGCAGCCGTCGGCGGACCGGATCCAGCTCCGCGTCGCTCTATACAATTCGCCACCCAATGGAATGGGAAATTACCCTCTGTCCGGCTCTGGGGCAACACTGTTGACCTCTCTCCCCCCGTGATTCACCTCGTTCTTAGGACATTTTAAGCCGCATTGGCGGCGACCGGCGAAACGGCGACTCCGTATCTCGTTGTCCGCCAAAGAAATGGGATTTATACCTGCTGTCGTCCTATTGCGCGATTTGCCGACTCGATGTTCTGGTGAACGCGTAATGGAGAGCCTGACGAATCAGTTCGAGCGGCAAGTGGCGGAGTTCGGCGGTCTGCAGGCCGCGCTCAAGCGGAGCATAGCGCTTGAGGACGAGGTCCGCCGACAGGCCGAGCGCGGGGCGATACGCCGCAGCCGTACCTGGCGCACGATGCGCCTCGCCGGGGCTCGCTACTGATGAGTCGCCCCCGCCTCATGGCCGCACCCGAGCGCGCAAACGACACAGGGCACCAATGCGCACCTCGGCGCCCCTGCGATGCGCACCGACAGGGCTCCGGAAGCTGCGGCGCGCCAACGCTTTACGCCTCCGCACCCGGACGGGCCAGTGCCGATCGGGGTGCTCAGGCGGTGCTGGGAGCGACCCCGCAGTCCGAGGGCCTGCTGCGGGTTCGGGGCCAGGTGTGTTTGCGCACCCCTGTCCCCTTCCCCTCGGGTCGCTCCCAGCCAGCAGTCCCGTGCGGGAAGGCCATTCATCGCCGTCTCAGGCCATCGCGCCCGCGAATGGCCCTGATTGGCGATCTGGATTCAAGCGGGAACTCTACCGAGAGCAAAGGAGGAACCCAGCGATGACAAGAGTAGGGGAACAGGGGAGCGAAGGGCCCGCGCGAGTCCTGCGGTTGCCCGCCGTGTTAGCTAGAACCGGGCTGTCGCGGAGCACGATCCACCGGAGACTAGCTGAAGGGTGCTTCCCGAAGCCGGTGGCACTAGGTCCACGCGCAGTCGGCTGGATCGAAGCCGAAGTGGATCAGTGGATCCGCCAGATCGCGGCTAGCCGTGGTGAAGACGGATAACCGACGTATTGACCGAAGACGAAGACTGCGTTCGCCAGGAGCCATACCATGGAGGGTACAGCTTGGGCGTGGCGCAGGCTCGTGGTGCACCAGACCTAGGCCGCAGCGGAGAGCCGTGGCCGTTGAGGTCTTATTGTGGACGTGTCGGTATGAGCATTGGGCACGAACTCGATGCCGCTTGCTTCGTGGATGGCGTGTAGGTAGATTGCAATCAGATACCCGCCGGCAGCGTGCTGTCGGCTCAAGGGCTGCTCTTCGGAGCGGCCCTTGCTTTTTTGAGGCAACGGGATGAGAACGAGGGTTTACGTCGACGGACTCAACTTGTACTACGGAGCGCTCCAGGGGACACCGTTCAAGTGGCTTGACCCGGTCAGGCTGAGTACACTCCTGCTTCCGCCCGCATGTACAGTGGAGAAAGTACTCTATTTTACTGCCCGCGTGTCTGGCAGCACAGACCGCGGCGCTCCGGCTCGTCAGCAGGTGTACCTGACTGCGCTTGGCACTCTTCCCGACGTCGAAGTGTGTTTCGGCAGCTTTCTCGCCAAGACGGTATGGCGACCTCTTGTCAACTTGCCGGTGGCTGACAGGCGGATCGACACACCCGAACCGATTATCTTGCCTGCGGGTGAACACAAAGTGGTCGGACCGAGCGTGCAGACTCTACCCGTAGGTAGCTACCCGGTGGCCAGGGCTGAAAAGAAGCGGCATCGGAAGGCGTCAGCACCGTCACCGGATGCTGTGGTTGCCGAATTCCACACCTTGGAGGAGAAGGGATCAGACGTCAATCTCGCCGCCCATCTCCTGAATGATGCGTGGAGAAATCGTTTTGAAGTTGCAGCCGTCATCTCCAACGACACCGATCTCGTGACACCAATCCGGATGGTGACTCGGGAACGGAACAAAGCGGTATACCTCGTTTGTCCAAGACCTGGGCGTGCGGCACCCAGGCTCAAAGAGGTAGCTAGTCACGTACGCAACATCCGGCCTGCGATGCTCAAGAAAGCGCAACTCCCCGACAGCTTGCCGGGCACAGCTATTTCCAAACCACAGGGTTGGTGAGCTGGACTGCCTCGGTTCTAGCTTCTGGAGGTCTCGCCGGTCACGTAAGTAGCCCAGTCCTCCATGAGTTGGCGACGGCGCTCGAACAGGTCCGTGCGCATGTAGGCCGCCTCGACCTTGTTGCGGATGACGTGCGCCAGCGCCGCCTCGATCACGTCGTGCGGATGATCGGTCTTCTCGGCTGCCCAGTCGCGGAAGCTCGAGCGGAAACCGTGAGGCACCGCCTCGATCCCGAGCTCACGCACCAGCTTGGTCATCGTCATCGCCGACAGGGCCTTGCCGTTGGCCGCCGGGAAGACCAGCCCGCGGCCGTCCGTGATCCCGCGGGCCTCTACGAGCACCGCGAACGCCCGCCGAGACAGCGGCACCCGGTGCGGCTGCCCGGACTTCATCCGTTCGCCCGGCACCGACCACGTCCCGGACTCTAAGTCGATCTCCTCCCACCGGGCCTCGCGGACCTCGCCGGATCGCGCCGCCGTCAACACGAGAAACTCGAAGGCCAGCTTCGTGCCGATCCACGCTGCCGAAGCTCGTACCGTCGCCAGCGCACCCGCGACCTTGTTGTGCGGCAGCGCCGGAAAATGTTGCGTCGTGCTCCGGTGGCGCGGCAGGGCCGCCCCGATCGCCTCACCCGCCGGATTGTCTTCCCGGTACCCCTCGGCGACCGCCCACTTCATCACGGCTCCGATTCGCTGCCGAACGCGCCGGGCCGTCTCACGCTTGCCGCTCCAGATCGGGACCAGCACGGCCAGGACGTCGCTCGTCGTGATCTGGTCCACCCCCTTGCTTCCCAAACGCGGCAGCGCGTAGTCCCGGAGCGAGGCGCGCCACTGGGCTTCACTCTTGCTGCCCGGCCTCCAGGAGTCTCGGTGAATCGCGATGACCTTGTCCGAGGCTTCGGCGAACGTTGGCACTCCGCTCCCCCGAGGATCGGACCCTTGGGCAACAGCCCGGCGGTTGGCGAGCGCCTTCTTCCTCGCATGGGTCAACGTCACGACCGGGTAGGAGCCGAGTCCCATGTTTACAGCCCTCCCCTCTACTTGTAGCCTTTGTGACCAGGTCTTCGACAACCTGCCGGTAGTCGTGGGCTTGACGAGCAGGGAGAGGCCATGGCCGCCCCGGCCGTCGCCGTAGCGGCCGAGCCGGGTGACGGTCTTGACGAAGGCGGCGCTCAATTGTTTGGGTCGCATCATCTGGTATCATGCCAGTTATCAGAATCTGAATGAGACTAAGCGGAGCGTCGTGAAACGTCAAGAAGTCGTAAGTTGAAGTGATATATAGCATTACTGTGACGAATTGGGACCGTATGACACGGTGTGGAACCCTGCCAAAAGGGACACCCCCTCCGTTAGATATATTGGATAAGTATATGTACCATAACATATTACGTTTATTCGGCACTTTGTGTGTCCCCTTCCATGTCCCTCATTACGAAAGAGACGTAGTAGGTCCGCTGTCTATCGCCCTAGCCCTTGACCCCTAAACCGCTCACCGATGCAGGTCTCGTCCTACCTACGGCCCTAGACGCCTGACTGACCACCTGATGGCCACCAGTGCGGTCAACGCCTGCTTGAGGTCTTCCCGGCCCCGCCACTCCTCTAACTCCCTCAGGATGAAGTCGATGCCTAGCCATCCGGCGGCGCCCCCGACGATCGCCGATCTGGAGTCGCTGGATCGGGCTCGGCGTCGGGGCGTACTTCGACAACGTCGTCCGAGGCGCTCCGGACCTCGAGTTCGCCGACTGGCACGTGGTCGACCTAGCTGAGCTACTACTCCGGCTGGTTCGATTCGCGTTACGACCGCACCTACCCCGGCGAGTACCTTGTCGACCTGGAGGCGTCCTACCCGGTGACGACGGCAGCGAGTGTCACCATCGGCGCGCAGAACGCGCTCAATCAGTACCCCCAGGAGAACCCCGACGCGGCTGCGGTGGCGGGAAACATCTACAGCTCGGCGACGCCCTTCGGCGCCAGTGGCGGATTCGTCTACGTGAAGGCCGAGTACAGTTGGTAGGCAGAGCCGGACGGTCTCAGGCGCATTCGCCATCGGGCGGGCTGGCGGGGCCCGTTTGGCATGGACGCCGAGACTCAGCGCGAAGACCTCCGAGCACGGCGCGGCCAACCGACTTCAGATTCGGACTCGGCACGCCAAGCGCGGTGCGGCCCGCTGGAAGTCGGTAGCGTCCCCTCAGGTGGCCGGCGCGGACTCGGCCACTGGTTGTTTGGTTACGCGTGGGATTCGAATACTCTCGACCATGTCCCGGATGCCGTCGGGCGGTGGTGCCGTGAGTCGGGACAATGCGAACGTGACGACGAAGCTCAGGACCATGCCGACGGCGCCGATGCCCTGGGGCGCGATACCGAAGAGCCAGGGGTCCAACCCGATTCCGAAACCAGGAGCGACGGTGACGATGTACGTGCCGGTGAACAGCAGGCCGGCGACCATTCCGGCGATGGCGCCTTCCTTGGTCGTTCGGGGATCGAAGATCCCCAGCACGATGGCGGGGAAGAACGCGGACGCAGCGAGCCCGAAGGCGAAGGCGACGACCTCGGCCACGAAGGCCGGCGGGAAGATGCCGAGCAGACCCGCGAAGATGACCGCCACCAACATTGAGCCGCGGGCCACGAGGAGCTCCTCCCGCTGGGAAGCGTTTTTCCGGATGAAGGCCTTGTAGACGTCGTGGGAAAATGAGGAGGAGATTACGAGGAGAAGTCCGGACGCCGTGGAGAGAGCCGCGGCGAGCCCCCCCGCTACGACGATCGCCATGACCCAGTTCGGAAGTCCCGCAATCTCGGGATTCGCCAGCACCATGATATCCGCGTCGATGCCGAGTTCGTTCGGGCTCTCCGGGTCGGCGAACTGGCCCGGTCCGTAGTTGATGATCCCGTCCTCGTTCTTGTCGGCGAACTGGATCAGCTCGGTGGTTTCCCAAGAGCGGAACCAGTCCGCGCGCTCCTCGTATCGCTCACCGACGACGGTCGTGATCAGATTGTACTTGGCGAAAACGGCGACGGCGGGTGCGGTTGTGTAGAGAAGACCGATAAAGAGCAGCGCGTAGACCCCGGTCCAGCGCGCGCCGCGTACCGTCTTGGTCGTGTAGAACCGAATGATCACGTGCGGGAGTCCAGCCGTCCCGCACATGAGCGCCATGACGATAAGGAATACGTTCGTCGAAGAGATGTTCGTGAACGGCGACGTGTAAGGATCGAAGCCCAGCTCGGCCATGAGCCCGTCCAGTCTGGACGCGACGTCCGGGAACGCCAGCTGCGGGACCGGCGTGCCGGTGAGAGTGATGGCGATCGCTATGGCCGGAATCAGGAAGGCCGTGATCAGCACCACGTACTGCGCCACCTGCGTATACGTGATGCCCTTCATGCCGCCGAGGATCGCATAGAAGGCTACGACCGTCATGCCGACGATCACGCCGGCTCCGATCGGGATCTCCAGGAAGCGCGAGAACACGATCCCCGATCCTCGCATTTGTCCTGCCACGTAGACGAACGAGATTACCACGGCACACATGGCTGCGACGACGCGAGCCGTGCCCGAGTAATAGCGCTCACCGATGAACGCCGGGACCGTGTACTTGCCGAACTTGCGCAGGTACGGGGCGAGCAGGAGGGTCAGTAGCACGTACCCGCCCGTCCACCCGAGGAGATATATGGCGCCGTCCCAGCCGAGGAACGAAATGAGCCCGGCCATGGAAAGGAAAGATGCCGCGCTCATCCAATCAGCCGCCGTGGCCATCCCGTTGAGAAGGGGTGGAACGCCCTGCCCAGCGACGTAGAAACCCTTCGTGCTCGAGACTCGGGACCAGATGGCGATGCCGATGTAGAGCGAGAAGGTGAAGCCGATCGCGGTCGCGATGTCGAGACGGATGTCCACGTCAGCCCTCGAGATCGTACACGTCGAACTCGCGATCTATGCGATTCATGCCCACCGCGTAGATCAGGATGAGCAGCCAGAACAGATAGATGCCCCCGTTCTGGGCGAACCAGAAGCCCAGGGGACCGCCCAGAAAATTGATCTCGTTGAGGGCCGGGCCGAAGAAAACGGGCACGACGTAGCCTACCACGAACCACACGGCTAGGAGGCTGAACGTGAAACGCACGGTCCTCTTCCAGTATTCTCGCAGGACCGTGCTGTCTTCTTCTGGGCTCAGGTCACCTCGGTCCAACGCTTCGCGACGTGCCACACCTGTCCCTGTAGTTGCCGTGCTGAATTGCACATGCTTCGGACGTGGAACGGACCACCTAAGCCCGCCATGCTGCGCTCCTGAAAAACATAGCGCAAGCGTGGGGAGAAGTGGGGCGTGGCTTGGGCGCGGTTGCGTTGTTGACCGACGCCGAGCAGAGCTCTGAAGCGGTCGTCCACGGTGTGGCCGGTCCCCATCGAGGGAGTTGCAGGGCCGTGTGCGAGGCCACAGACGGACGTGTCTCATCGCAGGAGAAGGGAGGCTCGATGAAGCCGGACTGCCTGCTCATGCCGACCGATCTTTAGGCGACGTCCTCCGTCGCTGCTACGAGGTGGCCGACCTCGCACGTCGGCTCGGCGCACGCGTCACGTTCGAGAGGTTGAGAGCGTGACTTCCCGTTCTCTTCCGTGTGCCTCCCGACGCTGGAGCCTTTAGGGGTCCATGCGGTCCCGCTGAACCGAGAGGAGCACGTCGACCAGCTCCTGCGCAGCATGGGTGGGACTCTTGCGACGTCGCTCACCTCGTGCTTGGCGTTCTCGTGCGCGCTGGTCAACGCGGGATCCGCGCCTATCTTGCGGTCGATGCCGTCTAGAAAGGCAGTTCGCATCCACCATTCCCCTTGGATCGTTCGCTTGGCCTGAAGCTGACCGGTACGCTCGAGGTGGAGCCGATGTGACTCGATCGAGCGCCATAGTTCATCTAGGCCTTGGCTGTCGATCGAGGAACAGAGCAATGCGAGCGACTGCCAGCCCTCGGTGGCCGGTCGGAGAAGGGGGAGGACCCGGGGTGGTCACGAGCGAGTACCATCACTGCTTCCACACGGATCTGGAGATGCCGGAGACCGTGCCGTGGACCGGACTTGAAGCCTCCACGCGCGCCTATGCGCGCATCATCGACGAGGTGAATAAGCTCCCGTTGAGCGCGCTGCAGCGCCCAGAAGAGCCTGTCCCGCCCTAGTAGAAGGAAGGAAAGCAGCGTGAGAGCAGTTGTCTACGAGTCGTACGCTCCGGACGATGACTACAGGAAGATACTCCAGGTCAAGGAACTGCCCGATCCGGAGCCGAAAGGCGATCAGGTCGTGTTCCGGGTGGCGGCTGCAGCCCTAAACTTCAACGACCTGTGGGGCATGAGAGGCGAGCCCATCCCGGTTCCGCTGCCCCACATTTCCGGATCCGATGCCGCAGGCGAAGTGATTGCCGTCGGTGAAGACGTGGTGAACGTCAAGGTCGGCGACCGGGTCGTGTCGCATGCGAACCTATCGTGCAGGGTGTGCTCGAGCTGCACGAGCGGAAGAGAGTACGACTGTTCGCAGCGAACCATCTGGGGCTTCCAGACCGGCCCGCTCTGGGGGGGGTTCTCCGAGGTCACCTATCTGCCTGAAGTGAACGTCGTGAAGATTCCCGACGGCGTGGATTACGACCACGCCGCGGCGGCGTCGATGACGCTGCTCACTTCATGGCACATGCTCGTGGGCCGGGCCAAAATCACACCCGGGCAACTCGTCCTGGTGATGGGCGGTGGCAGCGGTGTCGGAAGTTGGGAGCCGACCACGCGGTAGATCACCGCAAAGACGGCTGGCACAAGGAAGTCCGGGGCGTCGTCCAGGAGATCTCGAAGAAAACCAACACGTACCCGGGGGTCGACATCGCGTTCGACCACATCGGTGAGACCCATTTCAACAAACAGCTGGCGCTTCTCAAGTACGGCGCGACGCTGGTCTCCTGCGGGGCGACCACGGGCCACGACGCGAGGGTCGACCTCAGACACATCTTCTTCAAGGGGATCAACGTTCTGGGGTCGACTCAGGGGACGAAAGCCGAGCTCGAGCAGGGGTTTAACTGGATGGCCAGGGGCAAGATCAGGGCGGTGATCGATTCGACCTACCCGTTCGAGAACGCCGCTGAAGCTCATACGAAGATGCTCACCGGCAGGGGTTTGTTCGGAAAGCTCCTCCTCAAGCCGCGCTAGGGGGAAGAGCTCGGGCTTGCCGCGAGGCCGGATCGGGGGCTGGGCAGGCAGTGGACGAGGTGCGCCGGTGTGAGGGAGGACCGCGCGGACGCGGCCGGTAGTGTCGGATGGAGGGGGCTCTCGGGGAGTGCGTCTACGGATCTGGACGTAGGAGCGGTGAATCCCCGGTCGTGTCTCCGACGGGGGCGGCTATGTCAACTAGGTCGGTCGTGGAGATGGCGGCCACCCGTTAGATACAGGAAGGAAGTGTGTCAAGGCCCGGTGCTCTCCTGCGTCCCGCCGAGCACCGCCCAGTCGGGTAAGAAACCGGAATCGATCCCGAAGATTGCCGTCCCGAGCACGAGGAAGGTCACCGAGATCACGACCACGCCCGTGAAGTTGAGGGCGACTCCGATCCGCGCCATCTCGGGGATCCGGACCCGGTCGCTGCCGAAGATGATCGCGTTGGGCGGAGTCGCTACGGGCAACATGAAGGCGCACGACGCCGACAGGGTGGCCGGAATCATCAGCATCAGCGGATGGATGTTCGCGGCCACCGCCACCGAGGCGAGAAGCGGGAGGATCATCTCGGTTGTTGCCGCGTTGGACGTCAGCTCCGTCAGGAACGTGAGCGTCAGGCAGATCGACACGATCACCAGGAGGGGTGGGGCGCCGGCGAGACCCGCGAAGTGGCCGCCGATCAGCGACGAGAGGCCCGTCGCCTGAAATCCGTGGGCTAGCGCGAAGCCGCCCCCGAAGAGCAGCACGATATTCCAGGGGAGCCGTGGAATGATGTCCTTGCCCGCTAGGGTCGGGTGCGACGCGCCGGGTGTCCGACTCGGGATCAGGAAAAGGAGTGCCGCCATGGTGATGGCCACAGTGCCGTCGTCGACGAGCCCAGGGAAGGGCAGGAGCTGGCTCCATCCGGGGATACTGATGAACCCAAGCTGAAGCGGGAGTCGAAACACCCAGAGCAATGCCGTGAGTGCGAAGACCGTCAGCACGGCCTTTTCCTCGAAACTCACCGGTCCCAGTGCCTCGGTCTGCCGATCGACGACCTCGCGCTCGATGGTGACGTGTTCCGGCACCCGGAAGAAGACCCTGGTGATCAGCAGCCAGACAGTCCCGAGCATCACGAACGAGATGGGGAGCGCCATGAGGATCCACTGGCCAAAGGTGATGGTAGGCGCGTCGGGGAACGTGATCTCGAAGATCCGTACCAACGACAAGTTGGGCGGAGTGCCGACCAGGGTCGCGATGCCCCCGACCGAGCACGCATAGCCGATCGCCAGCATGACCCCGGCAGAGAAGGGGCGTGTGTCCTCGGTCCCGAAGTCCTTTTCCATCGCCAGTACGATGGCGAGCCCGATCGGTACCATCATGACGGCGGTGGCGGTGTTGGAGATCCACATTGACAGGAAGGCGGCCGCTACCATGAAGCCGAGCACGATGCGCGAAGGACCTCCACCGATGGCGCTGATGATGGTCAGCGCTATGCGGCGGTGCAGATTCCACTTCTCCATTGTCAGGGCGATCATGAATCCGCCCAAGAACAGCACGATCGTGCTGTTAAAGTAGATGGGAGCCGTGGCGCTGCCGTCCTCGATGCCCAAGAGCGGGAACAGCACGAGCGGGAGAAGGGCGGTCGCGAACAGGGGGATCGCTTCCGTGATCCACCAAGTGGCCATGAGCAGAGCTACGGCCGCCATCCGTGTAACGGCCGGGTTGCCGGGCTCGAAGTCGAACAGCATCGTCACGAGAAAGAGGAGGATGCCCAGGATCAGTCCAGCTCTCTGCATGGCAGTCTCGGTTCCGTAAGCGGGTAGCCACGTTCACGGGTGGCTGATCACGCCGTTGTGGCCCGTCACGTGCGCGCAAATGGAATGGACCAGGTAGCCTGGAGGCAAGCGGCGGCATCGATCGCGCCAGGAAGACGAGGGTAGCGCTGGGCCTGCCCTGCGTGGTCCCTGTCTCCGCGGTCATCGGCTTGTGCCCTCCGCTTCCACATTCAGTCGCTCGTAGGCGGCCGTCTGCCCGAACTGGTCGAAGACCGCTCGCCGCTCCTCCTCGGAGCGCCAGCCCGGCCACCCGCGCGCCATGGCTGTGAGCTCTTCGATCCATTCCAGGCCGTAGTCTGCGGAGGCGGGGTCACGGATCGGTGCGTCTTCAACCGTGAACCACACGGGGTTCGTGAAGGCTTGGGCATAGCGTGCGTCCAGGGCGTAGCGCTCTTTCGGTGATCCCTCGGCGCGCAAGTGGATCCAGCCGCTCCCACATGATGTCCACCTGTCCCTCGAAGTCGGCCACGGTGCGGTCCTGAGAGAGCGGGACCTCGCCGACCTCGCGGCCGTTGTGGACGAGCCATGCGCGCGTGAGCAGCGTGATCGAACGGACCCGGGCCTGGCCGGTGACGCTGCTCGTTCCAGCGGGTAGCTCGTTCTGTCCGCCAGGAGTCTCTTCGTTCACGGCGGGCTCCACGAGCGGTCCGCTCGTGACGAACGCGCGGCCGTCCCGGAGCCCTTCCAACCGGTCTTACATCGTGCGACCACCGTCAGGAGTGCGGACGTAGGTGCGCATCGCGCCGACGAGTGGAGTCCAGTGGAGGCTGCTGATTGCGTCCTCCCCGCCTACAGCCGTGACCCGGAGGTCATTGCTCCACACCGCGTAGAGGGGATGGAAGCCGGCCTGGCCAGCGTTGAACTGTGCGGTCGGGCGACCATGCGGGGGCCCAGGGTGTCGAGTTGGGCGCTGGGGCGAAGTAGTAGTTGTACATGTAGTTTCCGTCGTGTCGCGCCCACTCGTAGCCGCGACTGGGGCGGGCGGTGGGGTGTCCAGCGCGGTGGAGCGCATCCCGGAGGTCGGCTGCACGGTTTCACCTGAACAGGCGAGCAGCACGGTCGGGAGGAGCAGGGGAACCATGCGGAAGTTCGCGGCGAAGCGGCCGCCTTGCGCGGTTCTCATCGAACGTCCTCCGTGCCCGACATCGTGACTGTCTGTCATCCCTCAGTCCCCGACGGGGAGCTGCTGGGGGCGGAGCTGCTTGGAACACTAGACCGAAGCCCACCCGCGCGGCCCCGTCCGGGATTGTCCGTCACTCGAGCACCTCGGCCGAACGACGTGCCTGGAATCGGCATCGGCCCGCCTGTTGATGTTGGCAGAATCCGCACCAGTGGGATCGGGGCGCCGCCCTCGCGAGCAGCCGCACGAGTTCGCAACGGATGGCGAAGGGAGAGGATCACTGCTTCATATGACTGAGCCACGTGGGCAAGCGGCCGGTCTAGGGCGTCAGTCTGAAATCCATTCTCTCCGCTTTCGGATCGAGATCGGCAGGAGCGGACAGCCCACGACCTTCGCTCCCGGGATGGCGTGAGGCGTAAACCCCAACGTAGTATGTGAGCATCGGGTAGGATCGGGAGCACACCGGCTTCCCTGGCTGGAGGATCCCATGCAGTGGCCCCGCTTCTCTCGGCACCGATCGATCTGACTTCGACCGCACGGCTCCGGCGAGGCTGGCCAGCGGCCTGCCTCCCGGAGGCAACATCGATTGGCTTGGCCAGCCCTCTCACGGAGTCGCCATCATGCCGCCAGCAAGGACTCCTAACTCGTTGCCGCCGGCGCACTCCTCTAGCAGTCCGGCCCACCTGACCCGCCGCGAATGGCTGGCCGGTGCGGGGGCCGGAACGGCTGCTGTGCTGCTGAACGAGCATCCCCTCGCGGCCGCCGCACAGGCGGGCGCGAGACCGCCTGCGCAGGAGGTCGGCACGGTGGTCTTCACCAACACCACCGTCGCGAACCCGGACGCCGTGCAGGACGACGTGGCACTAGCGGTCGTGGGCGACCGCATCGCCGCGATCGGGCAGACCGACGAGGTCCTCGCCGACTATCCCGACGCGGAACAGTACGACGGGCGTGACAAGGCGCTGTTCCCGGGCCTCATCAACTGTCACGCTCACATGCGGGCGGTCATCGCGCGCGGCTTCAACGAGGACTTCGGCTTTCCCAACACCGCGAACCTGGCGGTCTCGCCCGCCAGCCTCCTCGAGGGGGAGGAAGGCAATCTCATGGTGCAGGTCGCGGCGCTTGAGGCCATACGCACCGGGACCACGACCATCGTGGAGTACACCGGGAACGTCCAGCGCCAAGCCGGGGCGTTGGCCGACTCGGGGCTCCGCTGCGTCTTGGCGGAGGGCATCCGCGACGCCGAGAACGTGCCCGGCCCGATCTCCACGAGAAGGATGGCCCAGTCGGTCAGCGAGACGCCCCGGTTCTCGGAGAGGCTGCGCGAGGAGGGCATGCAGCGGATCAACGATCTGTTCAGCAGCTGGCACGGGGCGAGGGAAGGTCGCATCACCGTGTTCCCGGCGGCTTCGCTCACGGAGACTTCATCGCCAGAGCTGCTACGGGCGGTGCGCGACTTCGCCGAGACGCACGATCTCGGCTACACGATCCATCTGAACCAGAGTCGCGCCGAATATGAGTTCATGCTCATGCACCACGGCCTGCGACCGGCGGAGTATCTGGCCCGGCACGACTTCCTCGGCCCCCGGCTCTTCGCGGCGCATGCGCGCTACGTCAACGATGACGAGGTCGCGCTGCTGGGCAGGTCCGGCACCATTATTTCACACCAGGCGGGGATGGCGGCGAACCGCGGGATCAGTCCGCCGATTCCGGCGCTGCGGACGGCCGGCTGCCCAATCGCTCTCGGCACCGACAACAACACCAACGATGTCTTCGAGGTCATGCGCATCGCCCTGTTGACCGAGCGAATCCGGCGCAATCGCGACGGAGACGAGGTGCCCGGCCTCCAGCCTCAACCGGAAGATATCCTAGCGGACGCGACGCAGGGGGGCGCGCAAGCCGTGCAGCAGGCTGACGCCGTCGGAACGCTCGAAGTCGGGAAGAAGGCCGACCTCCTGGTCGTGGATACGTTGCGGGCCCACCTGGTGCCGGCGGGACGGGTCATCTCCGCGCTCGTGCACAGCGGGCACCCGGGTGACATCGAGTCAGTGATGGTGGACGGACAGTTCGTCATGCGGGACCGCGAGATCCTCAGCATGGACGAAGAGGCCATCCTGCGCGAAGCGGACGCGGTGGGCCGGAGGATCTGGAGCCAGGTGCTGGAGGCTAGCCCGCTCAACGTACCCAGGCTTCCGCGGCGGCCCTGACGGGGATTGCTTGCTGCCGCGGTCGTGCCTTCATGTGGCGAGTGTCGTCCTTTGGGCGACCAGTCCCCGAATCGAGCATGGAACACTATGAGACGGAGGAGGCCGGTATGAGTGGGCGGCGCGCAAAACTGCCATTTTTTCTGGGTTCGCTGACCCTCTGGAGCGTTCTTTCCGTGGGCCACGCTCTCGGACAGTCCACGGGCACGATCGGTGGCGTCGTGGTCGATGCGGCGGACGGCCAGCCGATCGCCGGTGCTCAGGTCTTCATCGAGGCGCTGAGCCTCGGGGGCATCACGGACGCTGAGGGCCGGTATTCGATCACGAACGTCCCGGCGGGTTCGCACGAGCTCTCCGCCCGTATCATCGGCTACCTCACGGCAACCGAAGATGTCACCGTATCCGACGGACAGGTCGCGACCCTCGACCTGCAGCTGAACTTCACCGCCCTCGAGCTCGACGAAGTGGTCGTGACCGGGACCAGCGCGCAGGTATCGGCCAGTGAACTGCCTTATACGGTGTCGGTTGTCGCGCGCAGAGGGCTCGAAGAACAGGGCTCTCCGCAGGTCGTGGAATTCGTCAAGGCGTTGAGCGCGAGCCACGGCGTAGTCGGTGAACGCCAGAGCTGGTATAACGCGAACGAAGTCGCCACCGTGCCGGAGACCGTGGCAAACGTCAACCTGCGCGGCCTGGGTGGGTCGCGAACCCTCGTGCTGCCCAATGGCCGCCGCCAGGTCTACCTTCCCGCACGCCTCATTGGCGGGCGCTATGTCGACATCAACGCGTTCCCATCGATCGCCATCGACCGCATCGAGGTTCTGAAGGAGGGCGCCTCCGCCATCTATGGATCGGACGCCGTGGCCGGGGTCGCCAACTTCCTCACCCGCGGCGACTTCGAGGGGATCGAGGTGACCGCCTCCCACGAGTACTTTGTGGGCGGCGGCGACACCAACGTCGGCGGCATATGGGGACGGCAGCTGGGAAGCAGCACGAACGCGGTCGTGTCCGCCGAATACCTGACCCGCCAGCAGCTGACTCCGGAGGAGCGGGACTGGGCGCTTCACCCCTACATTCCCGGTGCTGGAGCCTGGTCATGGACGGGCAACCCGGGGGCGTTCCTCATGCCATCCTTGACAGGTAGCGAGAGCTCCGAGGAGCTGGTCTCTAAGCTGGCCGACGCGCACTTCTCGGACAACGACATCTTCATCGATCCGGGCTGCCTCGACTTCGGCGGCCACCGCGAGAGCTTCACCTGCCGGTTCCGCTATCAGCCCTGGGACAACTTGCTCGAGCAATCCAACCATTTCCGCGCCTTCGCCGAGATCAATGGCGAACTGGGCGACGATGCCCGCTACCATATCGAGGGCCTGTGGGCCGAGGCGGAAACGCCGGCCTGGGTGACGACGCCGTCCTTCCCGCCCATCAAGCCTTACGATGGCCTGCAGATCGTGCCTGCGGAAAACCCGGGCCGGCAGGCCTTCTGCCAGCAGTACGCGTCCAGCGTGGGGTTCACTTCCGACGCCCACTGCCTGGAGGACGACTGGTACTTCTTCGGACGGTTGGTGGGACACTCCGGCCCCGGCCGGACTCTCGAGCGGAGGTCCCGGACTCAGCGGCTGTCCGCCTCCTGGGACGGAGGCATCGATGTCCTCGAAGGACACGACAACCGATTGAATCTCGCGCTCAGCTATTCCCGCTCCTCGGGCAACGTGAATCAGCCCGCCGAATACGCGTATCGCAAGTACCTGGCCTTCCGCGGCTACGGCGGTCCCGGCTGCGGGGTCGGTGTGGTGGCGGACTCCAACTCACCTTCGGGCATGTCGCTGGGCCCGACGGGCGGAAGAGCTCCGGGACAGGGCGAATGCATGTTCTACAACCCGTTCAGCAACGCCCTGCAGTACTCCCAGCAGCCCGGTGCTCGCTTCTCCAGCGAGGCCAATCCTGACTATGCCCCCGGATTGGCGAACGACCCCGAGATGCTCGCCTGGATCAATGAGCAGGTCGATGTCGAGAGTTTCGCCGACATGCTTGTCGCCGATGCCACCTTGACGGGCAGCACGGGGCGGGCGGAGAACTACGCCCTCGGCTACCAGTTCCGCTGGTTCGACGTCTCGTCGACCCCGAATGATCCCGGCAACCTGGACCTCAACCCATGCTCGGTGCTCGCTAGCCGGGCCTGTCTCGAGAAGGCCGGCCCGTTCACCTTCACGACCGGGACCTATCCCTACGCCGCCAGCCAGACGCTGCATCGGTTCTTCGCGGAACTTCCCCTGCAGGGCATGGATGAACGTCTCCGCCTGCAGCTCGCCGCGAACTACGAGTATCACAGCGTCGCGAGCAGCTTCAATCCGAAAGTTGCGTTCCGACTGGACCTGACGGACCAGTTCGCGCTGCGCGGCTCGCTACAGACGACCTTCCGCACCCCGTCCGTGGACGACCTCAACGAGAGCCGCACGACCGCGCTCGCATACGTGAACGAGGCGGGCGTCTACAAGGCTGTCGACACCCACGGGGACAAGCAGCTCAAGTCCGAGCAGGCCCTCACTTATAACGCCGGTTTCGTCCTGACGGTGGCGGACCAATCGGGTTTCGTCCCGGTTCAACTTACCGCCGACTACTGGAGCTACGACTTCGAGAACGTGATCGCCGTCGTGCCCTACAATGCGGTCACGAGGCTCTATCACCAGGGCGGGAATGCCCGGGAGGCGGTCAAGAGCTACGTAACCTGCTCGGACGGACGGGGCACCGGCACCTGCGATGTCACCGGCATCGAGCGCATCGATGTCGATCTCATCAACTGGCCGGGCGTCAAGACCTCAGGCTTCGATGTTCAGCTGACCGCTCGTTCCCAGGCTGGCAGCGGCATCGTGAATGCCGGTCTGGAGGCTACCTACACGAACAAATATTCCATTGAGGCGCTGAACGTCGGGGGCGTCGAAATCGCAGCCGATACGGAGGCGGCGGGGCGGCTCAACAAGTACAATCCCATCGCCCCGCCTCTGCCGAGCCTCAAGGGAAGGCTGTTCGGGAGCTACAGCCGGTCCGACTACAGCGTGGTCGGGTACATGAACTATATCTCCTCCTACACCGACCACGACGAAGCGGGAAGCGAGTACGAACAGGTCGACAGCTTCATGACGCTGGACGCGACCGCGCTGTGGCGCCCGTCCAGGGGCATGGGGATCTCGCTCTCCCTGCTGAATCTGACCGACGTCGCACCGCCCTTCGTGAAGTGGGAGCAGTCCTTCGACGGCTTCACCCACAGCGCCAAGGGGCGGCGCATCAAGCTGTCGGTGACCTATCGCATCTGAGCGCGACGCCGGCGCCACGGGGAGTTGGAAGTCTCACGTCGCCCGGCGTCCTGCCGTCCACGCGCGGGGGAGGGGGCTGCAGGCTCTCGAGTGGCCACCTGGAGGTGCGTCGGGGGTCGACGCTGATCGAGCAGCGGCGCCCGGAGTTACGCTACATGTGGTTGGGGCGGTCCGTACATCGGCGGGCGATTCTGGGATGAGTCCTTGACGCCCCCGGAGAGGGAGTCCCTGCGGAGGCTGCTGAAACGCCGCCCTCCCGGCGCTCCGGCGCACGTGGAGCTCGAACGGGTCACCAAGAGCTACGACGGTCGCAACGCCGTCGTGCGCGACCTCGACTTGAGCGTCTCCAGGGGCGAGTTCCTCACTCTGCTCGGTCCCTCCGGGTCCGGCAAGACCACCTGTCTGATGATGCTCGCCGGCTTCGAAGCCCCGAGTTCGGGAACCATCCGCGTCCACGGACGCGACGTCAACCGAGTGCCGCCCAGGCGGCGAGGCATCGGTATGGTGTTCCAAAACTATGCGCTCTTCCCCCACATGACTGTCGGCGGGAACCTGTCATTTCCTCTCGAGGTGCGCGGGCTCGAGCCCGCCGTTCGACGTGAGCGCGTCGGTCGCGCGTTGGAGCTGGTGCGGCTCGAGGGATTCGAGTACCGGCGGCCGAGCCAACTCTCCGGTGGCCAGCAGCAGCGCGTGGCCATCGCCCGGGCCCTGGTGTTCGAGCCCGATCTCGTTCTAATGGACGAGCCGCTCGGGGCGCTCGACCGGCGGCTCCGCGAGGAGCTGCAGTACGAGATCCGCCGCATCCACTCCGACTTGGGCGTGACAGTCCTCTACGTCACGCACGACCAGAACGAGGCGATGGTCATGTCGGACCGCGTCGCGGTGTTCCGGGCCGGGCGCATCGAGCAAGTCGCCTCACCCGAAGCGCTCTACGAGGAGCCCGAGCGCTCGTTCGTCGCCCGCTTCATCGGCGAGAACAACCGCCTGCCCGGTCGCGTCATGGCCGTGCGTGACGAGATCTGCGAGGTGGATGTGGCCGGTCGGATCGTCCGGGCCTTCCGTGTCGTCGAGTGCGCCCCCGGCGATCGCGTGACGCTCTCGATCCGCCCCGAGCGCGTGGCCCTCGCCCCCACGCCTGGCCTCTATACGAACGAATTCGAGGCCCAGATCGAGGACATCACCTTCCTGGGCGACCACCTCCGCCTGAGGGTCCGCGTTTGCGGCCGGTCCGACTTTGTCGTCAAGATCCCCAACATGGTCGGCCACGGCGCTGTCATCGAGGGGGACCGGGTGCGCGTGGGCTGGATCCCGACGGACTGCAGAGTGCTGGATCCCGATAACGAGGAGGACACGGCATGAGAGCAAGACGCGGAGCGAGCGTCGGTGCCCTAGCAGTAGTAGCCCTGGCTGCGGGCTGCGGCGGGGAGGCGCGCGAGTCACTTACGGCCGTCTCCTGGGGCGGCTCCTACGCACGGGCCGTCACTTTGGGCTACATCGAGCCCTTCATGGCCGAGACGGGTATCGAGGTGCGCTTGGAGGACTACAACGGCGGCCTCGCCCAGGTGCGCGCCCAAGTCGAGTCGGGCAGCGTGCACTGGGACGTCGTGGACCTTGAGATCGCCGATGCCGTCAGCGGCTGCGACGAGGGCCTGCTGGAGAGGATCGACCCCGGCATGCTTTCGCCCGCTCCGGACGGCACGCCGGCCGTCGACGACTTCCTTCCCGAGACGCTGTTGGAGTGCAGCGTGGGCACGCTCTTCTATTCCACCGTCTACGCCTACAACGACGAGCGCGTTCCGGGCGAGAAGCCGGCGACGATCGAGGACTTCTTCGATCTGGAGCGCTTTCCGGGCCGTCGCGGGATGCGCCGCACGCCGGTCGTGAATCTGGAGTTCGCGCTGATGGCGGACGGCGTGCCGGTCGAGGCGGTGTACGACGTGCTAGACGCGCCCGAAGGCGTGGAGCGGGCCTTCCGCAAGCTCGACACCGTCAAGGACCAGGTCGTGTGGTGGGAAGCGGGGGCGCAGCCGCCACAGATGCTGGCCGACGGCGAGGTCGTGATGACGACGGCCTACAACGGGCGGATCTTCAACGCCCAGGTGCTTGAGGGCCAGCCGCTGGTGATCGTCTGGGACGGCCAGGTGCTCGACACGGGTCAGTTGGGCATCGTCGCCGGCACACCGAACCTGGAGGCCGCCCTGGCCTTCGTCCGCTTCGCCACTTCCGCCCGGTCGATGGCCGCCGTCAGCGGCTACATCGCCTACAGTCCTGTACGGGGCTCGGGTCTCCCGCTCGTGGGGACCCACGTCGAGACCGGCGTGGACATGAACCCCCACATGCCGACGCACCCGGACAACGGCGCGCGCGTGCTGACCAACGACTGGCTGTGGTGGAGCGACCACATGGACGCGATGAACGAGCGCTTCAGCGCATGGCTGGCTGAATGAACGGGGCAGGGCTTCGGGCTGCGGGGCTGGTGCTGCCGCTGGCGGCCTTCATCGCCGTGACCTTCGCTCTGCCGCTGGGGACGATGCTCGTGCGCAGCGTCTACGACCCGACCGTGGCGGAAGCGATGCCCGAGACGCTGACCCGGCTGGGCGAGTGGGACGGCGCGGGGATGCCCGACGAGGTGGTCTACAGCCGTGCCGCGGCCGAGCTCGCGCGCGCGACCGAGCAGGGTACCCTCGGCCAGGTCGCCAGCCGGATCAACCGAGTGCGGAGCGGGCTGCGCAGCTTGCTGGTCCGGACCCCGCGGCAACTACGCGACTCACCGGCCGGTCCCCGACGCGAGGCGCTCCTCGCCATCGACGAGCGATGGGGTGACCCGGAGACCTGGCACGCCATCCGGACGGCCGGTGACCCGCTGACGGCACGGCACTACCTGCACGCGCTCGACCTGGACCGCGCGCGTGACGGTTCGATCGTCCAGCGGCCGGCGGAGGAACGCGTCTACCTGCGCCTGTTCGCACGCACGTTCGCCGTCGGCTTGGCGGTCACTGTGCTCTGCATGTTGCTGGGCTATCCCATCGCCTACCTTATCGCGCACGCCTCTGCTAGAAACGCGCGGTGGCTCCTGGCGTTCGTGCTGGTGCCGTTCTGGACGTCGCTGCTCGTCCGGACAACCTCGTGGATCGTCCTGCTACAGACCCAGGGAGTGGTCAACGACTTGTTGGTCACGGTCGGGCTGGTCGCCGACGATGGACGGCTGGCTCTGGTCCACAACATGACCGGCACGCTCGTGGCCATGACCCACATCCTGCTCCCGTTCATGGTCCTGCCACTCTACTCTGTCATGCGCGGCATCCCGTCGCGGCAGATGGCGGCGGCCGCCTCGCTCGGCGCAGGATTCTTTCAGGCGTTCCGCCGTGTCTACTGGCCCCAGACCGTCCCGGGCGTCGGCGCCGGCTCGCTGCTGGTTTTCATTCTGGCGATCGGCTACTACATCACGCCTGCGCTGGTGGGCGGCCAGAGCGGGCAGTTGATCTCCAACTTCATCGCCTACCACATGCAAACCTCCCTGAACTGGGGGCTCGCGGGCGCGCTAGGCGGGATCCTGCTGGCTTCGGTGGCGGCCCTGTACGTCGTCTACGACCGTGTGGTCGGGGTCGAAGGGATCCGCCTGGGTTGACGATGGCGTTGCTCGCTTCCCGCCTGGGGCGGATCGCCTACCTGATGGCCTGCGGGCTCGTCTTCGTCTTCCTGCTCGCACCGCTGCTCGTGATCGTGCCGCTGAGTTTCAACGCCGAGCCTTACTTCACTTTTACCGAGGGAATGCTCCGCCTCGACGCCGAGGCGTTCTCGTTCCGGTGGTACCGCCAAGTGGCCACCGACCCCGTGTGGCGGCGGGCCTTGGCTAACAGCCTCTTGATCGGCACCGCCGCCACTCTGCTCGCGACTGCACTGGGCACGCTGGCTGCCATGGGCCTGACCAGCCGGGCCATGCCTGTGCGCCGTCTGGCGACGGGGCTGCTCATCTCGCCGATGGTTGCGCCACTCGTCATCTCGGCGGCGGGGATGTTCTTTTTCTATTCGGCGCTAGGCCTGGCGCAGACTCATCTGGGCCTGATCCTGGCCCACGCGGCCCTGGGCACGCCGTTCGTCGTCATCACGGTCACCGCGACGCTCTCGGCCTTCGACCGCAACCTGAGCCGAGCCGCTGCCGGGCTGGGTGCCGGGCCGTGGCTCACGTTCCGGCGCGTGGAGCTCCCGATCATCGCCCCCGGGGTCGTGTCGGGCGCGCTCTTCGCCTTTGCCGTCTCCTTCGACGAGGTGGTCGTCGTGCTGTTCATGGCCGGCGAGGCGCAGCGGACCATTCCACGGCAGATGTGGGCCGGCGTGCGCGAGCAGATCAGCCCGGCGATCCTCGCAGTGGCCACGTTCCTCATAGGCTTCGCCGTGCTGCTACTGTGGACGGTGGAGTGGCTGCGCCGCCGCACTCGAGCCAGCGCGGGCTACCAGCCGTATGCCCCCGCCCGGTAGCGTCCTCCACCGATACACGAAGGTGGCCGAGACGGCTAGATTGGCTCCTGCCGGCCGGTCGGAGCGGACTTACAGAGCAAGGAGGGTGCCAGCGTGACGTCTTGGGTGAGAAAGCCGACCGTTCCCGTACTCGTGGGCGACGTCACGGTGGGCGGATCGGCGCCGGTGGCCGTGCAGTCGATGACGAACACCGACACCGCCGACGCGGCCGCTACGGCGGATCAGGCGGCCGAACTGGCGGCGGCGGGAAGCGAATTGGTCCGCGTCACCGTGAACACCGACGAGGCGGCGCGAGCGGTACCGGAGGTCGTTGCCCGGCTCCGCGACCGCGGCGTTGAAGTGCCCGTCGTCGGTGACTTCCACTACAACGGGCATCTGCTGCTCACGCGTAGCTCGGACTGCGCGCGCGCGCTGGCCAAGTACAGGATCAACCCCGGCAACGTCGGCTCGAAGCGCCGCGACGCCAACTTCCAGGCCATCGTCCGCGTCGCGATCGAGCACGACAAGCCGTTACGCATCGGCGTCAACTGGGGGTCGTTGGACCAGCGCCTGCTCACGGACCTGATGGACGCCAACTCGCGGCGGCTCGAGCCCAGGGACGCTCGGGAGGTCTTGTTAGAGGCGATGGTGGAATCGGCCGTGCGGTCGGCCGCGCTGGCCGAGGAGACCGGGCTCGGTCACGACCGGATCATCCTGTCCGCGAAGGTCTCCTCCGTGCCCGACCTGCTCGGCGTGTACAGGACGCTGGCCGAGCGCACGGATTTCCCGCTGCACCTCGGGCTCACCGAGGCGGGGATGGGCATGAAGGGCATCGTGGCTACGACGGCAGCGCTCGCGCCGCTGCTCATGGACGGAATCGGCGATACGATTCGCGTCTCATTGACCCCCCGGCCGGGTGGAGAGCGCACAGAGGAGGTCAAGGTCGCCCAGCAAGTGCTACAGAGTCTGGGCATCCGCCACTTCGAGCCGCAGGTCACCTCGTGCCCCGGATGCGGGCGCACGACCAGCACGTTCTTCCAGGAGATGGCCGAGGACATCCTGGGCTATATCCGCGAGCAGATGCCCGAGTGGCGGAGACTCTATCCGGGAGTCGAGGAGCTCGACGTCGCCGTGATGGGATGTGTCGTCAACGGCCCCGGTGAGAGCCGCCATGCCAACCTCGGCATCTCGCTCCCGGGCACGTTCGAAGAACCGAAGGCTCCCGTGTACGTCGACGGCGAGCACGTCACCACGCTCAAGGGCGAGAGGCTGGTTGAGGAGTTCAAGCGCATCTTGGACGACTACGTGACGGGGCGCTACGGAACCGGTTCGCGATCCGACGCCGTGGGGGTGGGGGACTCCTGAAGGGGTCTGGCAAAGACGCGGGACGCGACCTCGCTCTGACGGGCGGATCGACTCACCCCCGGAAGGCGGCCGCGTAGCGGGTCGTTGGGAGCGCTTGCGGATCCTCCTATATTGACCCTGGCCGGGGGCCGTGGACGGGTCGTGAGATCCAGGCGCTTCTGCTCCGGCGGCGCCTCGAGCGACCGAGACGATGTCAGCGAAGCAGCACGCTCACGTGTCTCCACGTCGGTGCTCCCTCGCCCTGATTCCAAAAGCGCCCGCAAGGCTCATATGTGCCGACCGAATCCGTTGCTAGCACTCCGTCCGAGAGTATTCGCCGCCCTCCTCATCTCCGTGGCCGGCGCTGCGCCGACGCTCGAGGCCCAGGACCGCGCGCGCCAGAGCCCGCAGTCCGCCTCGGTGCCAGAGCCGGGCCCTGCGGCTCCGGTCGCGTCGGTGGCGAGGCGGACCGGAGAGATCCGCGTGGATGGGCGGATCGACGAGGCCGCCTGGGACGCCGCGCCGGTCGTGAGCGACTTCGTGCAGAGCGAGCCAGTGGAGGGCGATCCAGCGTCGCGCGGCACGCGCGTCCGCGTGCTGCTGGACGAGGAGGCGATCTACGTCGCGGCTCGCATGGACGACGACCCCGCCGACGTGGTCCGTGTGCTCAACCGGCGCGACGAGCTGGGCGGATTCTTCGACTGGATCGGCGTCTCCTTCGACACCGACCTGACCCGCCGCAACGCGTATCACTTCCGCGTGAACGCTGCCGGGGTGCAGACCGACATCTACGTGACGGACGAGTCCCGCCAGGACGTCGCCTGGGACGCCGTGTGGGAATCCGCAGTCGAGCACGACGCTGAAGGCTGGAGCGCCGAGTTCCGTATTCCGCTCTCCCAGATTCGTTACGCGGAGGGGGAAGGGCCGCGCACGTGGGGCTTCAACGCCCACCGGCGGATGGTCTCCAGCAGCGAGCTCGTGCATTTTTCCCTGCAGAGCCGCCGGCGGGGTGGCGGAGGCAGGGGCGGCTTCTTCGGTGGCAGAGGCAGAGCAGGCGGAGGCGGCGGCTTCTTCGTCGTCAGTGAGTTCGGCACTCTCGACAGAATCGAAGTGCCCTCGACCAACCAGCGCATCGAGGCACGGCCGTACGTGCTCTCCAGCCTGCACCGTGGCCCTGCGGAGCCAGGCGACCCGTTCTTCGATGGCAGCAGGGCGGGCGGGCGCGCGGGATCGGACTTCCGCTTCGGGCTCGGGCCGTCTTTCACGATGGATGCGACGGTTAACCCGGACTTCGGACAGGTCGAGGCGGATCCCGCCGTGATCAATCTGACCGCGTTCGAGACCCGTTTCCAGGAGCGCCGGCCGTTCTTCGTCGAGGACGCGCAGGTCTTTGACTTCCGACTCTCCGGCGGGCCGAACGAGCTATTCTACAGCCGCCGGATCGGCCGCTCGCCCCGTGCCGATGCACCCGACGGGGCCGAATACTACGATGCGCCGGAAGCCACAACGATCCTCGGTGCCGCCAAGCTCACGGGTCGAACGGCGGGTGGCCTGCGCGTCGGGGCCCTCGCGGCGGCGACCCGCGCCGAGGAGGGGAGCGCATACCTCCCGGACGGGAGGACTGTGATTTTCCGTGCGGAGCCCTGGGCGGAGTACGGAGTCGTGAGTGCCCAGCAGGACCTGAACGAGGGGGCCTCGCAAGTGAGTGGCATCATGACCGCGATACGCCGGTCGCTGCCGGGCAGCGGGGAATTCGACCACCTCCCGGCCCAGGCCTACAGTGCCGGGATGCGTTTCGAGCATCAGTGGAGCGACCGCGTCTGGCGGCTGTCGGGGTTCCTCGCCGGCAGCCACGTCCGCGGCGAGCCCGAGGCGCTGACCCGGATCCAGCGTGCGAGCAATCACTACTTCCAGCGTCCCGATGCGACCAGGATGCGGGTCGACTCGACCGCGACGTCGATCACGGGAGCCGAGTGGCGGCTGCAGCTCGATCGCCAAAACACCGCGTGGACCGGCGGGGTCTGGCTGGCCGAGGTCACCAAGGGCTTTGAGATCAACGACTTCGGCTTCAGTAGGAACCAAGAGCGGCTGGATGGAGGTTTCCGCGTGGGCTATTTGCAGATCGAGCCCGGCCGCATCCTCCGCGACTACAGCGTCAGCTTCTTCACGTTCTACAATTTCAGCCACGAGGCCCTGGATCAGCCCGGTTCGTGGGACTCCTGGCGCGAGGCGTACACCAATGGGACGTTCAACCTCCAGGGCCGCTTCTCGCTGCTCAACTACCACGGCGGCAACGCTAACATCTCCTTCCGGCCCGACACTTACAGCCGCAACGCCACGCGTGGCGGCCCGGTCATGCTCGAGCCGGGCTCGGTCGGCATAGGATTGGGCGTGAACTTCGACCGACGTCGCCCGTACAGCGGAGGCATGTACCTCAACTGGCGGCGTGACTCGTACGGGAACGGGGGCGAGGTCTTCGTTGGCGCGGACCTCCAGATGCGCCCGACCCCGCCGCTTCAGCTCCAGATCGAACCGCGCTTCAGCACGGAGACGGACGGGAGCCAGTACGTCACCTCCACGTCGACGATGGCGTACGATCCCACGTTCGGCCGCCGCTACTTCTTCGGTGACCTGAAGCGGAAGACGCTGTCGCTCGAGACGCGAGTGAATTACGCGTTCTCGCCCTCGCTCAGCCTTCAAGTGTACGCCCAGGGGCTCCTCTCGTCGGGCGACTACCTAGCGTACAAGCAGCTCCAGACCCCGGGCACGTTCACCTTCCGAGAGTTCCAGCAGGGTTCGGCTGCGCTCGTGGGAGGGAACGTGCAGTGCGAAGGAGGTGACATCTGCCGCACCGCGGACGGCGACCAGCACTTGGACTTCGACGGCGACGGCTTTGCGGACTACGATTTCGGGGACCGGGACTTCAACGTCCGTTCCCTGATCGGCAACGCCGTGCTCCGTTGGGAATACCGTCCCGGGTCGACGATCTTCCTGGTGTGGCAGCGCCAACAGGAGGGCAGGGTGGACTTGGGCGACTTCGACTTCGGCCGAGATCTCGACGCGCTCTGGGACGCGCCTGCCCACAACCGGTTTATAATTAAGATGAACTACTGGCTGGGGCTGTAGGGTTGAGCAGGGGCGGTACGGCTTGAGACTTGCGGAGAGCGCCGGTCGACCAGGGAGTTTAATTCCGCGGCCGCTCGCTGATATCACTGGATTGAGCAGGGCATCCTTCGCGCAGCGGTGGGCGCGGATGCGAGAGCGGACGCCAGCCGCGTATCTTGGGACGACGTAATCCGTCGTCAGGCAGGCGACCGGCATGGCCTTTTGCCTCGGCCTCGTCATCCTCCGCCTTCCCGCCGCCACGGGCGGAGCCCTCATCATCTTGTCTCGACATTCAGCTGTTGGTGAGCGCCATGCCAGATACCGCACAGTCACGTCGCCGCAGAGCGCGCCAGCGACTCCTAAAGCGCGCGTTCAGAGTCTATTGGCGTCCAGTCCTGAGCGAGCGCACCTTCTGGATCATCTGGATCGGAATCGCGGTCTTGGCAGTCGGTTACTCCGTAGGGTTGCTCGTGCTGCTGGTGACGGCCGCGTAAGTCACACGCACGGCATCGAGTCGTGAGTCGAATGGGTAGTCTTGCCGGCTGCTCGAGGCCTGGAGCCTCCTCCGAAGGACCGATCGAGACCTGGCACAGCCTTGTCGCGATTCCTGCGGCGGGCGGGCGGGTGAGCGCCACGGCACGGCAACTATCGGACACGGAGCAACAATTGCAGTCGGACAGCGCGGTAGCAGCAGCCCGGAGCGTGAGGAGCCTGATCTTGGCCGACCACGTACCTTTTCCGCTGCGTGAGGCCGCTGTCCGAAACCCTATCGTGCTCGAGCAAGGCGAGGGCGTCCGGGTTCGTGGCTCGGACGGTGCCGAGCACCTTAGATCTCTTCGCCGGGATTCTCACGACCTCGATCGGACACGGTCACCCTCGGGTGGTCGGGGCAGTGTCCAAGCAGTTGGGTCGAATCGGTCACACCTCGACCCTGTACGTAACGGCCGAGCAGGTCGAGGCGTCGCGTCGCATCGCCAGGATCGCGCTCGTTCTTCACGAACAGCGGCACGGAGGCCGTTGAGACGGCCATCGTTTTGGCCAGCGTATTCACCGGCCGCACTGAGATCATCGTCCTAAGGCTGGGATATCATGGTCGCTCGGCCCTGGACCAATCTCACCGGCCATGCACCCCGGCGCCCCCTTGCGAGCCGCGTCGCTGGCATCAAGCACGCCATTTCACCCTATCCGTTCCGGAGGCCGTGCGACGGGACGTGCGTCGACGCCACGTCGACGATCTGCAACAGGTCATCGAGACGACCATGAGCGGCCGGCCCGCCGCGTTGATCGCGGAGGCGATCCAATGAGTCGGGGGTTACGTCGTGCCGCCGCCAGGCTATTTCCGGCGGGTGGCGGAGGTCATCCGGAGCCACGGAGGGCTCTTCATCAGCGACTAGGTCCAGACCGGGTTCGGCCGTACCGGAGAGCATTGGCTCGGCATAGGGCATTGGGGAGTGGAGCCGGACATCAGGGTGATGGCGAAGGGGGTCGCGAACGGGTTTCCCGCCGGCGTGACCACGACCCGCAGGGAGATCGCAGAGGCCTGGACCACAAAGACGATCTCCCCGTTCGGGGGCAATGCGATCAGCATGGCCGCGGCGGTGGCGACGCTGGACGTGATGCGGGAGGAAAACGTGCCGATGCGTTCGGCCGACAGGAGGCGGCAGCTCGGCGCGACGCGCGCTAGGGGCCGAGCACGACTGGATCGGCGAGGCCCGCGGCATGGGGTTGATGTGGGGGATCGAACTCGTGACTGATCGGGAGTCCCGCGAGCCCGACGCGGCGCGCGCCACGACGCTGGTGGAGGCCGCGAGCCAGGAGGGGCTGCTGGTCGGACTGGGCGGCCTTCACGGCAACGTCGTCGGGATCGGGCCCTCCATGCTCATCACCGAAGACGAGCTCGCTGAGGCGATCAGGCGGTTCATGCGGGCGTGCGATCGAGTGGCGGAAGGCGCCCCATGAGCGTGAATCCTCACCGGGTCACCGTGCCGGCTCCGGTCGCCGTTCCGTCAGTGTGTTGAGGGGCTTACGGTCCGGCTTCCACTTTAGCATGCGCTGGCGGGGCGCCAGGTAGGCGACGGTTCGCGGCCGGCCGCGAGTCTCGCCCGGTCGCGCTGACCACAGTATTCTACCGGTTTCGCTTGTCACCACCTGTCGTCGAACATCGCACCGGGACTCCGCCGACCCTGCAGAAATTACCGGGCGCGGAGGTCTGCGCGCTGTGTGAAGGCCCCGGTTCACAGAGAGACTCTACCGAGCCATCACGGAGGTATGTGGAGATGAGGAACCCATTGACGGGTCTGGTCCTGCTGCTCGCCGCCGCAACCGTGCTATCCGGTTGTACGGACACCCGGGTGCAGACGGCGGCGGCCGAGGCGATGCGAAAAGGAGGCGACAACCGTACTGGGGAGTATTTCCCCGCGCCGGAGGGCTGGTGGAAGGACGCTCCGGAGCACGACGAGGTTTACCGCTGGGGTCAGGGTTCGGGCGTGGTCGCCGACGGTCCCGACCGGATCCTGGTCGGCTTCACGGGTGACCGGGGACGGCCCGGCGTGGAGATCCCGAGGTTAGCCCGTAACATGGTCGTCGAGTTCGACGCCGACGGGAACGTCAGCCAGCGCTGGTCCCAGTGGGACACGCTCATCGGCTTTCCACATCAACTCTACATCAGTCCATACGACCCAGAGCGCCACATCTGGATCGTCGACCGGGGCGGCGGCCCTCACAATGTTCACGAACAAATCCTCAAGTTCACCAACGACGGTAGCGAGCTCGTGATGCGGCTTCGTGATCCGAACCCGCGTCAGAGCGACGAGGTAGTGCTCGCAAACCAGCCGCCCGGACCCCTCGACTTCGGCCAGGCGGCCGTGCTCGCCTTCTTTCCTAACGGCGACTTCGTCGTCGGCGACGGCTACCAGAACGGGCGCATCGCGCGTTACAGCGTAGGGGGCGACTTCATCTCGCAGTTCGGCGAGCCCGGCAAGGACAGTCCCGGCCAGTTCGACCTGATTCACGGTATCGCGATCGACCGCGACCGGCGCATCTACGTCTCGGACCGCGACAACGACCGGATCCAAGTGTTCACCGAGAACGGCGAGTTCATCGAGGAGTGGCCCGACATCAAGGGGCCTACGGGCATCTACATCGACGAGAACGAGCGCGTCTGGGTAATGTCCACGACCCTGAACCAGGTCTCGCAGTTCAGCATGGACGGCTACCTCGAGTACCAGTTCGGAGCGTACTGCTGCACGCGCGGCGGCTTCAACGGCGGGTTTTCGCGCCCGCACCAGATGAACGTGGACGCGGACGGCAACCTCTACGTGGCCAACTTCGACGGCGGATACATCACCAAGTACACGCCGCGGCCGGACGCCGACCCGAACAAGCTCGTGGGACAGCCGATGCTAATGCAGGGGCGGGCGACGGACTGAGGGACGGTTTTACAGAACCATCACGGAGGAGAGTGACTATGAGATTCGAGCACGCAGGCCCCGCTCTCGTCCTTGCGGTGGTCTTGTTGTCCGCTTGCGCGGACACACAGGCTGCGGCCACCGACAGGGGGATGGTCGTCAAGGGCGGCGACATGCGAAACGGCGCCTACGACGCACCCACAGACTGGTGGAAACCGCATCCGGAGGCCGATGCCGGTTACGGCTACGCCCAGGTGGCGGGCGCCGTCGCGGACACACCCGACCGCATCATCGTCGGCATCCGCGGCGACCGTACGCCCGACGGAGGGGAGCGGCCCAACAGCTCGAACTACCTCGTGGTCGTCGACGGCCAGGGCGACGTGGTCGAGCGCTGGACGCAGTGGGACACGATGATGGGCTTCCCGCATGCGCTCTACATCAGCCCGTACGATCCCGACCGCCACGTGTGGGTCGTTGACCGGGGCGGCACGATGAAGACCGTGCACGAGCAGATCCTTAAATTCACGAACGACGGCAGCGAACTCGTGCTGCGCCTCCGCGATCCGGCTCCCACGCAGGCCCAGGGTGGGCCGGTCGCCCGCGACAATCCCAGTCCAGGGCCGTTGGACTTCGGCCAGGCCTCGTCCGTGGCGTTCCTGCCCAACGGTGACTTCCTGGTCGGCGACGGCTACCAGAACGGCCGCATCATCCGTTATAACGCGGAAGGTGAGTTCGTGTCGGAGTTCGGCTCCGTCGGCAGTGGACCCGGGCAGTTCGACCTGATCCACAGCGTCGCCGTAGACCGTGATGGTCGGATCTACGTGGCGGACCGCAACAACGACCGGATCCAGGTCTTCATGGAGGACGGCGAGTTCGTCGAGGAGTGGCCGAACATCTCCGACCCCGTGGGCGTCCTAGTGGACGAACGCGACGGGGTGTGGGTGATCTCGGCGGTCCTGAATCGGATCCTCAAGTACGACACGACCGGCGTGCTACAGACGTACTTCGGAGCGTACGGCGGCACGCGCGGGGGCTTCCCCGGAGGGCTCGAACGGCCACATCAGATGAGTGTCGATCCCGCCGGTAACCTCTACGTGGCGAGCTACGACGGACCGCGGCTCGAGAAGTTGACACCGAAGCCAGGGGCCGACCCGGGCGAGCTGGTCGGCCAGCCGGTGATGATCGGGAACTAACGCCTCGTTCCCCGCTGGGGACGCGAGACCGGAGAAGTGACATGAGAGTCGAGCATGCAGGGCCTGTCCTCCTCGTCTTGGGAGTCTCCACGCTCGGTGCCTGCACGGCCCAGGACCAGGCCACCGAGGGACCGATGGTTAAGGGCGGAGACGAGGCGACAGGGGAGTACACGGCCGTCGCGGACTGGTGGAAGCCCGCGCCGGATCACGCCGACGAGGCTACCTGCGAGGCCACGCCGGACGAGTGTTGGACCTGGGGCCAGGTGTCCGGCGTAGCGGTGGATGACCCAGAGCGGATCATCGTCGCGGTCTGGGGCGACCGGAACGCCGAGGGCGAGCAGCGCCCCAACAGCTCCAACTACATAGTGGTCGTGAACTCGCAGGGCGAGATTACCGAGCGGTGGACCCAGTGGGACACCGTGCTCAACACTCCGCACCAGGTCTACATCAGCCCCTACGACCCCGACCGCCACGTCTGGGTCGTAGAGCGCGGCGGCGACAACACAGTTCGCGATATCCACGAGCAGATCATCAAGTTCACGAACGACGGCAGCGAGATCGCGCTCCGCCTGCTCGACCCGAATCCGCGGCAGAGCGCGGAGGAGGCGCGCGCGAACCTGAACCCCGGGCCGCTGGACTTCGGCCAGGCCTCGGTGATGACGCTCCTGCCGAACGGCGATTTCCTGGTGGGGGACGGCTACCAGAACGGCCGCATAGCCCGCTACGATGCCCAGGGCGAGTTCATCTCCGAGTTCGGGTCGGTCGGGGCCGGCCCCGGGCAGTTCGACCTCATCCACGGGATCGCGGTGGACCGCGACCGGCGCATCTACGTGGCCGACCGGCAGAACGACCGCATCCAGGTGTTCACGGAGATGGGCGAGTTTATCGAGGAGTGGCCCGACGTCACCAATCCCGCCGGGATCTACATGGACGAGGACGAGAACGTCTGGGTGGTCTCGGCCACGCTCAACCGGCTCGTGAAGTACAACAAGCAGGGCGAGTACCAGTACTATTTCGGCGTGTACGGCGGAACGATGGGCGGCTTCCCGGGCGGACTCTCCCGACCGCACCAGATGGATGTCGGCCCCGACGGCACGGTCTACGTCGCGAGCTGGGACGGCGGATGGCTCAACCAGTTCATTCCCAAGCCGGACGGGGATTCCGCGAAGCTCGTGGGCCGGCCCCTACGCCTCCAATAGGAAGCAGCGTAATGACGAATCGTCGGCGGGATCTCTCGGTATCGATCTTCGCCGCGGGTGCGGCTCTGTCCGCGTGCATGCGCGAGAACGGCGCGCAGCCGGCGGGCGGCGGCATGATGGCCGTGGGCGGCGACGATCGCAACGGGGAGTATATGCCCGTCCGGGACTGGTGGAAGCCCACCCCGAACCACGACTCCATCTGGCACTGGGGCGACAAGAACGACGAAGGCGAGCTGCAGACGCCGACCTCGGATATGGTCGTCGTCGCGAACCGCGACGGCGAGATCATCGATCAGTGGACCCGATGGGACTCGATCCTCAACTGGCCGCACCAGGTCTACGTCGATCCCTACGACCCAGCGATGCCCGTGTGGGTCGTGGAGCGCGGTGGCGGCGGACCCTACATGCAGGTCGTCAAGTTCACGAACGACGGCAGCGAGATCCTGCTGCGCATCGGCGACACAACCATTCCGCAGAGCCGCGAGGAGGCCCACGCCAATCCGAACCCTGGGCCCTACAACTACGGGCAGCCGGCGGTCCTGGCGCTTTACGCGAACGGCGACTTCCTGCTGGATGACGGATACTGGAACTGCCGGATCGTCCGCTACAACGCCCGGGGCGAGTACCTCTACGAGTTCGGCTCCTGCGAGGAGGGCCCGGCCGAGTTCAACGTCGTGCACGGGCTCGGGATCGACCGAGATGGCCGCATCTACGTGGCCGACCGCAGCAACGACCGCGTCCAGGTCTTCGAGGAGAACGGGACGCACGTAGCGACGTGGCCCGACATCGCGAGTCCGGGCGGGATCTGGGTGGACGACAGCAACAGCGTCTGGGTGGTCGGCCGCACGACGAACCGCATGCTGAAGTACGACACCGAGGGTCATCTGCTCTACTACTGGGGGAGCTACGGCGGGACGTCGGGCGGCTACGACGGCGGCAGCGGCGGCTTCCACCGTCCGCGCCAGATCGGGGTGGACCTGGAGGGGAACTTCTATGTCGCCAATTGGGAGGCCGGCGCGGTGGGCAAGCACGTCCCGAAGCCCGACGCCGATCCCTCGAAGCTAGTGGGCCGGCTGATGAGGCCCGGCGGCTGAGCAGCGCACGGGCGGACGGGCGCGCCGGGAACTGAGCGCGCCGGCGCCACGCGGAGGAACGCCGATGGCGCCTCGAGGGGGTAGCTTGCTGTCGCCCTCGGGGCGCCTTCTCCTCAATCGGGGGTGGGGATGAATCCCGCTGTGACTTCGTTAGTCGCCTTGCTGATCGCGATCGTGATCTCGATCACGAGCCGCGTGAACGTGGGTTTGGTCGCGATCGCCTTCGCATGGGTCCTGGCGGTCTATGTGGCCGACCTCGGCGCGGGGGCCGTGGTCGAGGGCTTTCCGAGCTCGCTCTTCCTTACGCTGACCGGGGTCACGCTCCTGTTCGCGGCCGCCGAGGTGAACGGCACGCTGGAGCGTCTCACGCACCGGGCTACACGCCTCGCCAGAGGCGACGCTCGGCTCATGCCCGGCGTGTTCTTCGTGATCGCCGCGCTCGTCTCGAGCGTCGGGCCGGGCGCGATCTTGAGTGTGGCGCTGATCGCACCGCTCGCTATGGCCATGGGCCACCGGGCCCGGGTTCCGCCCTTCCTCACGGCGTTGATGGTGGCGAACGGGGCCAACGCCGGTAACCTCTCGCCCATCAGCTCGGTCGGGATCATCGCGAACGACGCGATGGCGAGCGTGGGGCTCGTCGAGCACGAGGCGAAGGTATGGTTCGCCAACTTCGCGGCTCACCTTCTCGTGGCGGCGGCGGCGTACCTGCTCCTGGGCGGATACCGTGTGCGCGGCTCCGGACCACGGGAGCCCGCCTCCGCGGAGGACGGCGCGCCGCTCGACGCCAAGCAGCGCCTCACGGTAGCGGTCGTGCTGGCCTGGATCGCGGGTGTCCTGATGTTCGACATGGCGCTCGGGCCGAGCGCCTTCGCCGCCGCGGCCGTGCTGGTCACGCTCAGGGCCGCACCGGACGCCCAGGCCATCCGGCGCGTCCCGTGGGGGGTGATCGTGATGGTGAGCGGCGTGACCGTGCTGATTTCGCTGCTCGACGCGACGGGCGGGATGGAGCTCTTCACCGGGCTCCTCGCGCGGGCGGCCGGGCCCTCGACCGTGAATGGATCGGTGGCGTTCGTGACCGGCGCGATCTCGGCCTACAGCAGCACCTCCGGAGTGGTCCTGCCGGCCTTCCTGCCGACCGCGGCCGGCCTCGTAGAGCAAGTCGGAGGCGGCGACCCGCTCGCCGTGGCGCTCAGCATCAACGTCGGCTCGTCATTGGTCGATGTCTCGCCCCTGTCGACTCTGGGCGCGCTCTGCCTCGCGGCGCTGCCCGCCGGGGGGGACGCCGACGCCTTGTTCAAGCGACTCTTCGTGTGGGGCGTGTCGATGACGCTCGTGGGCGCCCTCCTTTGTCAGCTGTTCGCCGGCGGCCTCGCCCGGGCCTGACCCGGGGCCGTGTCCGGCGCGACGTCTGGCCGTGCGCGTGTCGGAGCAGGCCGCAGTTGGGGTGGAAGCGAGGCCCCGACGGGGCCATGTTGAATGCCCATGTCCAAGCGCATCCTCCAGATTGGTGCTGGCGCGAGCCTCGGCCTTCTGCTCGGGCTGCTCCTCATCCGGCCCGGGACTGGCAGCGGTACGCGGCCGGGCGAGCAATTTCTCCTCCCCGCGCCGCGGCCCGCCGCCGACGCGGAGCTGGTCGACCAGACGGGGGAGGTCGTGCGGTTGAGCGAGCTTTGGAGGGAGCGCACGGCCGTCCTGTTCTTCGGCTACACGCATTGCCCCGACATCTGCCCGATCACGATGGCAGTGCTCGGGCGCGCGCGTCAGCTGCTCGGGGCGGAGGGCGAGCGTGTACTGGGGATGCTGATCACCGTGGATCCTGTGCGTGACACCCCCGAACGACTGGCCGAATACCTGTCGATCTTCCCGACGGGCCTGACGGGGTTGACGGGTTCGCCGGAGACGCTCGAGGCGCTCATGATGGGGTACGGGATCATCGCCGAGCGCTCCGAGGCCACGTCGGCGGGAGCGCCCGCCGACGGGGACGCTGCCAAGGCGCGTGCGGGCGAAGACGACCCGGGCGGCGAGAGCGACGGCTACCTGATCGACCACACCGGGCGCTCTTTCGTCGTCCACCAGGGAGCCGTGCGCATGACATTTCCGCCCCTGACAGACGCGCACTTGGTCGCGGCCGGTCTCAAGGTCCTTCTCGATCCGTGACGGCGCGCCCGGTATGCCGCCGGGCGGCCTTCATGCTCGCCGCCGCTGCCGGCAGTGCGTGCGCGGAGTTTGCGCCGGGAGAGCCGGAACTCAGGCTCGAGATCGCGGTTTCCCCCACTCCGGCGACGGTCGGCTCCGCCCGGGTCCTGCTTACCCTGTCGGACACGGCGGGGGCCATGCGCGGCGGGGCGACGGTCGTCGTGAGCGGCCGCTCTCCGTGGTGGGCCCACCACCCGGACGTTGAGGCGGCCAGCGGCGGACCCCCGCCCGCATCCCGGCGCTACGCTCCCCGTGTACGCTGAGGGATGATGACCGGGCCGAGGGCGGCAAGAGGGGAGGATAGGAGGCGGATGGCTCCGTTGGACGCGGATCACTCCTTGCCCGCTCAGCGTTCGTGCTCCCATGCGTCGGCGGATGAAGAGATGCGCGACGAGATCGAGGCCAAGTTCCTGTTGGAAGACGCCGCCACGGTCGCTCAGGTGCTCGACGCTCTCCGCGCGCGCCATGCGCGGTCAGTGTCTGCCGTGGAAATCGTGGATCGATACTGGGACGCTCCCAACTGGCGCTTGCTGAAGGAGGGGTGGACCTACCGGTGGCGAGAGGCGTCGGGGCGGAAGAGCCTTACGCTGAAATCTGCCGAGCCGAGCCACGGCGTCGTGCAGCGACGGCGGGAGGTGGAGCAGAGGGTCAGCACGTTTCCGGAGAGCGGCGAGCCGATTCCGTTTGGGCCGGTCACGGAGCGGGTTCTGGGCATCTGGCCCGGAGAACTACGGGAGCTGTTTCGGGTCCACAACTACCGCAGGCTCTTCCACCTCCGGGCGCTGCCCGGGGAGCTGATCGAGGTCGCGATCGACCAGGCCACCATCACGGCCGAAGACCCAGGCAGCGGGGCCGCATCGGGTCGCATGGCGTTCGTCGAGCTGGAGCTGGAGCTGAGAGAAGGCCCGGAGGAGTCGCTCTTGCTACTGGTCGACGACATGCGCCGGCTGTTCCGGGTATTGCCTTCGCGGCTGAACAAGTTCGAGCGGGGGCTCCAGACTGCCGGCCTGTCCGGGTCGGCCGCGATGATGAGGCATGAGCTCATCCGCTCGCGGCTCGGGGAGGCGTCGCCTGAGCGGCCCCTGTCGCACGCCGATCGTGCGTCCGAGCTAGCGCATCGGTGTCTGAAGGAGCAGTTCGAGGAGATGCTCGCCGAGGAGCCGAAGGCCTGGGAGGGGCTGGACCCCGAAGGGGTGCACAAGATGCGGGTCGCAATTCGCCGGCTCCGGGTGGTGTTTCGCTCTTTCAAGGACGTACTGCCGGCCCGGCCGGTCCTAGCCTACAACCGCGAATTCAAGCGGGCCGCGGCAGTGCTGGGCGAGGTCCGAGACCTGGACGTAAACCGGGGCAATCTCGAACGCTATGCGGCCGGCATCCCGTCCGAAGACGCCGCTCATCTGGCTGGCTACCGGCGGCATCTCATCGACCGGCAGCGGCGCGCGCGAAGGCGCCTGGTGGCCTACCTGGCGAGCCGGCGCCATCAGCGGCTGAAAGACCGCTTCGCCCGCTTCCTGGAGCGTGGTCCGTCGCGGCGAACGAAGAACGCAGGGGACTCCGCCACGGTCGGCGAAGCCGCCCGGCGTCTTGTGAGAAAGCGCTACGGGCGCCTGCTAGCTGACGGTTGCGCGACCGGCCCGGGCGGCTCCGACGAATCCTACCACGCGCTCAGGATTCAGTGCAGGCGGCTGCGCTACCTGCTCGAGTTCTTCCGAGCGACGTACGGTGAAGGGCTTCGGCCGGCGATCGAGGCTCTCAAGGAGCTCCAGGACGTGCTGGGCGAGCTTCAGGACGTGTGCGTCGCCACGGCCCAGCTGCAGGAATACGCCGAGCGCGTTCCGGCGCGCTCCGGGCAGCGAGCCCAATTCCTCGTGCTGGGACAACTCGTTGGCAGCCAGCGTCACAACGCGGAGGTCCGGCGCGGCCAGGTCGGGGATGCCTGGAAGCGGTTCGACCGCAAGCGCTGGCGAAAGAGGGTCCTGGCCGTCTTCGCCACCGGGTCGTCGGCCTCGGACTAGACCCGCCTCGGCCGAGACGAGTGCGCGCGCGTACCGCAGAGGCGGGCGAGCCCGACTGGTCGGGCGTGGCTCCGTCTCCCTGCGGGGCGAAGAACACGGGATCCGTCTGATCGCGGCGTTCCGGAGGCGACGTCGGATCTCCCCCGACAGGGCCTTCGATACCGTCGAAGCCGCAGCAAGCTCCGGCCGCTCGCGATGTTGCGTGACGGGCGCCCCGTTCTCGTATTATCTCTCCGTCGGGCCCGCGAACTCGGCGACGGCGGCCGCCGCTCAGTCCGAGGGGCGTGGCGCGATTCCACAACGAAGGAGGCGATGGTGAGAACCTGGACGGCGCTCGTGACGGCGTTGGCGATGGGCTCCTGGGGCTGCGGTCCCGTGGCAGACTCGGCGGAGGACGAGCCCGCAGTCTCAGTCGCCGATACGGCTTCCGCCCGCACGCTCCTACTCAATCCGCGCCTCCAGGGCGACACCGCCCCGTCCACGTACCGGGCGCGCTTCCGGACGACAGCGGGAGACTTCGTCGTCCAGGTGCACCGGGAGTGGTCGCCCCGCGGCGCGGACCGCTTCCACTATCTGATCCGGGCCGGCTATTACGACAGCGTCTATGTCCACCGCGTGACGCCGGGAATCGCCCAATTCGGCTTCCACGCCGACCCGCGGGTCAACAACCTCTGGCTCGGCCGCTTCATCGGCGACGACCCGGTCGTGGTGTCGAATACGCGCGGGCGCGTGAGCTTCGCCCATGCAGGCATGAACACCCGCTCCACCCAGATATTCATCAACCTGCTCGACAACGCTCAGTACGACGAGCAGCGCTTCACCCCCTTCAGCGAGGTCGTAGAGGGAATGGACGCGGTCGATGCCTTCTACGGCGGCTACGGCGAGGTCGCGCCCGATGGCAACGGGCCGGTGAACTCGCTGGCTGCGTTCCGCGGCAACGAATACCTGGGCACGGACTTCCCCGAGCTCACGCAGATCTTCACGATCACGATCGAGGGTGCCCCCGCCCTCGCCCCGTAGCTGGCAACCCCGGTCGATCCCGTAAGTGTTTTTTTGGGGGGGTCTTTGGTCCGGCCTCCGGGTTCTCAGACCACCTTGGGTGGCCCGCCGAGATGTCCACGATGGTCCTGCCGGGGGCAAACCTCGGATACACCGCGGGGAGCAAGGAGCGACCCCGGATTGCCCGTGGCCGAGAGCGGCTGCAGGGCGCCGCCCCGGGGCAGGGGATTGCACGACTCGCTATACCGTGGGGACGCGGCTGACAGGACACCGGCTCCGGCTCTCGCGAGGTATCACGACGGTATTGGTACAGGGGTCCCTCCACCTGATGTCATCATCGTGAACTGCGTGGGGACATCTTCTCGGCTAGTGCCTCAACCTACCTGAGTCGTGTCGTGCCAGTGTGTGCGCTGGACCACACTGTCGTTTGCGGGGAGATCGGCGCAGCCGCGGTGGGAACAGCACGCTCCGGCGCCGTCGCCGGGAACCCTCCAGCCTTCCCCTAGCCGGGCCTCCGGTCGCGTTCCGGGCGCCGCGACCGGCTGGTCCGCCGGGGGCCCTCTCCTACACCGGTGCGGCGGCCGACGCTCCCCTTTTTGATATCGGCTCGCTGCTTATCTTCACTGGAGGGCGCCGGCAGGCGGTCAGCTGAGGCGCGGCCCGTTCTCGGCCGGCAGGCGCAACTTCTGAGCAGACACCCATTCAGCACCCCCGAGGCTGGGCCAGGAGTCCGGCGCACGGGAGTGTGCTGCACCGCACGAGGGAAGACCATGAGCAGCAACGGCAAGTGCCCGGTCACGGGCGGGGCGGCCGGCAGATCGAACCGCGACTGGTGGCCCGATCAGCTCAACCTGAGGATCCTCCACCAGAATCCCTCCGTGGCCGATCCGATGGACGAGGACTTCGACTACCGCGAGGAGTTCAAGACCCTCGACTTGGATGCCCTGAAGAAGGACATCGAGGCCGTGATGACCACGTCGGAGTCCTGGTGGCCGTCCGACCACGGCCACTACGGGCCGCTGTTCATCCGGATGGCGTGGCACAGCGCGGGCACGTACCGCATCCACGACGGCCGCGGCGGCGCCGGGGCCGGCACCCTTCGTTTCGCCCCGCTCAACAGCTGGCCGGACAACGCCAACCTCGACAAAGCGCGGCGACTGCTGTGGCCGGTCAAGAAGAAGTACGGCCGCAAGATCTCCTGGGCCGACCTCATGGTCTTCGCCGGCAACTGTGCCCTGGAGTCTATGGGATTCGAGACGCTCGGTTTCGCGGGCGGGCGCGAGGACGTGTGGGAGCCCGAAGAGGAGATCTACTGGGGTTCGGAGGACACTTGGCTGGGCGACGAACGCTACAGCGGTGAGCGGGACCTCGAGATGCCGCTCGCGGCCGTGCAGATGGGCCTGATCTATGTCAACCCGGAGGGGCCCAACGGCGTCCCCGATCCGATGGCCGCGGCCACGGACATCCGCGAGACGTTCCGCCGCATGGCGATGGACGACGAGGAGACGGTCGCCCTCATCGCGGGCGGACACACGTTCGGGAAGGCCCACGGCGCGGTCGAGCAGAAATACGTCGGTCCCGAACCCGAGGCCGCAGGCATTGAGGAACAGGGTCTCGGCTGGAAGAACAGCCGGGGCAACGGCGGCGGGCCGGACACCTTCACGGGCGGCCCGGAGGGCACGTGGACGACCCGCCCGGTGCAGTGGGACAACAACTTCTTCGAGAACCTGTTCGGCTACGAGTGGGAGCTGACGGCGAGCCCCGCGGGCGCGCAGCAATGGACGCCCAAGGATGCCTCCGCCGTGGGCACCGTGCCGGACGCCCACGATCCCGCGAAGCGGCACGCCCCGATGATGCTGACGACGGACTTGTCGCTCCGGGTGGATCCGGTCTACCGGGAGATCTCGCGGCGCTTCTACGAGAATCCGGACGAGTTCGCGTGCGCCTTCGCCCGGGCCTGGTACAAGCTGACCCACCGCGATCTGGGGCCCTACGAGCGCGGACTGGGTCCTTGGGTTCCCGCCGAAGCGCAGCCGTGGCAGGACCCGGTTCCCGCGCCGAGCCCGGACTTGATCGACTCCGAGGACGCCGTCGCCCTCAAGGCCGCCATACTCGGCTCGGGCCTCAACGTCATGCAACTGGTCCGGACGGCCTGGGGCTCGGCGGCTTCGTTCCGTGGCACCGACAAGCGCGGCGGAGGGAACGGCGCTCGCATCCGGCTCGCACCGCAGAAGGACTGGGCGGCGAACGACCCCGCCGGGCTCGCGGAGGTGCTCGCGATCCTCGAGGGAATCGCGTCGCGCTTCAACGACGCTCGGACGGACGGCAGGCGGGTCTCGTTGGCCGACGTCATCGTGCTGGGCGGGTGCGCGGCCGTTGAGCAGGCCGCGAAGCGCGGCGGGCACGACGTGGAGGTTCCCTTCCGGCCGGGTCGCACCGACGCGACGCAGGAGCAGACCGACACGGAGTCCTTCGCCGTGCTCGAGCCAGCGGCCGACGGGTTCCGCAACTACCTGGCGGAAGGACAGAGGAGGTCCGCGGAGGAGCTGCTCCTGGACCGGGCACACATGCTGACGCTCAGCGCGCCCGAGATGAGCGTGCTCGTGGGAGGCATGCGGGCCCTGGCTGCCAACTTCGATGGCTCCAGGCTCGGCGTCCTCACGACACGGCCCGGGACGCTGACCAACGATTTCTTCGTGAACTTGCTCGACATGGGTACGACGTGGCATGCGACGTCGGCCTCCGAGGAGGCCTTCGAGGGCAGGCACCGCGCGACGGGCGAACCCAGGTGGATCGCCAGCCGCGTCGATTTGGTCTTCGGCTCGAACTCCCAGCTGCGGGCGATCGCCGAGGTCTACGCGAGCGATGACGCCGAGGAGAAGTTCGTCCTGGACTTCGTGGCCGCCTGGGCCAAGGTCATGAACCTGGACCGCTTCGACCTCGCCTGAGCCGGGCGCGCCCGCCCGGGATCGGCGATCCGCCCCGTCCTGGGCCCGGCGAGCCGCCGCTCAGGCGGTGGGGTCGTGAATCACGCCCATGAAGATTATGGTCCCGCTCAGGCGCTCGCGTATCACGACGAGGAACGGCCGGTCGAAGCGGATCTCCGGCGGCGCCGAGGTCACGACGACTCCGCCGCTCACTGCGGCGGCCTCCGTTCCCTCTTCGTCGACCCTCACGAAGGCCTTCTGCTTGACCACGTCCAGCCAGAGTCCGCCTCCGGGCGTGAGGCGCGAGAAGTCGGCGGCCCCGAAGGCGTCGCTCATCCCGAGCCGGATCAGGGGCTCGTTGAGGCGGCTCTCCCACTCCAGCTCGAAGCGGGGAAGGCGGACGTAGGCCCGCCCTGGAGCCAGTTCCCGGGTCCAGGCGTCCCAGGACTCCTCCGTCAGGTCGCTCACGAAGTCCCGCACGGTCGTGCCCTGCGCGGGCATCACGGCGACCATGCCGAACGCGCCCCGGCCGTAAGGCAGCTCCACCATCGTCGCGCCGTCCGGGTGTGCGATCGGGACGTCGCGGCCGTCCATGTGCATGAGAGGGGCGTCGACCGTCGAGCCGTCCGGCCTCGTGAAGGGCGCCGGCTCGGTGAGGTCGGGGTCGAAACGGTTGACCCAGCTCGCGTCGAAGTAGATCGCGCTGAGGAGCACCATGATGGCGTTGGGCGGCAGAGTGTCGAAGATCGTCTCGATCCGCCCCCGCGTGGCCTCGCTCGCCCAGCGGTTGATGCGGTCGAGCGTGCCCGGGTCGTCGAACCTGACACTCTCGGCCTTGGCGCCGAAGCTCGACTGCACACGCTCCAGGAAGTCGGGGAGAAGGGGGAAGCCGGGCTCGGTCCAGATCGAGCTGCCCAGATCGATCGTCACCGACGAGTCGAGACGCAGGAGCAGCTCGACGAGGTCGGCGTATCCCCGGTTGATCTGCTCCTCGGTGAGAGCGTCGAATCCCAGGACCGACCGGATCTGAGCCCGCGTCTCTCCGCCCGCCCCGTTCAAGATCATCCCGAGCAGCATCGAAGCGCTGAGCGGCGAATAGAACAGGTTCGAGTCCGCCTCCTGGGGCAGCAGCTCCTTCGCGAGAGCCAACGCGAACCGGTTGCTCGTCGAGACCAGCTCCAGTTCGATCTCCGAGAGCGCCCGGGGGAGTTCGGTGATCGGGCCGCGGTCGGGCGCGGTCGGACCCTCAGAGCACCCGAAGGCCCCAGGCCAGAAGAGCCAGACGCCCAGGACCGCGACGGTGGATCGAGCGGCGGACCGGCGTATCGGGACGGCCCGGGCGGGCGGGCCCGGGAGCGTACGGGCTCTGCTGGGCGGCGGGCCCGCGGATCGCATCGTGGTCTCTTCCCCTCTCACCTGCCCCGGCCGGAACGGCACGTCCCCATCTAGCCGATCGGAATGGACAGACCGGCCCGGAGATGGACGGCGCGGTTGCGGGCGTCCCCGAAGATCGCCGACAGGCCCGCCGCGTAGAGCACCTCCAGCGACACGTTTATCGGGCCGACCGAGGGCAGCCGCGCGCCGATTCCCCCGACCGCGCCGAATTCGATTTCCTCGCTGTCGGAGGCCCCGATCTCGTAGTCCCTCTCGGTGCAGGCCACGTCGGAATAGTCGATGCCGAAGTCAGACTCGACGGTATTTCCGCCGAGGGAATACGTCAGGTCGGTCGCGCAGTTCGCCTGCAACGCAACCGTCGGCCCGGTGAGCAAATAGAGGGAAGCGAAGCCGGCCGGGATGCTCACTCGTGCGAGTGCCGACAGTTCGATGTAGTCGAGCTTGAGATCCGCGAAGAAGGCGTCGACGATATCGTCGGCGAGAATGCCGTAGCTTGCGCCCTTCTGAAGATAGGCGGCGCCCAGGTAGAGCCCCACGCCGGGAAGCACCGGAAGGGTCAGTCCCGCGCCCAACGAGAGGGCCCTGCGCGGCCCGTCGGATTGGTCTTCTCGGCCGCCGGCCGTAAGATCGGCGGACGTGACTCCGGCGTGCAGCGACAGCGCCGTCTGCCCGGCGGCGGGTGTCGCCGCGTACAGGGCTGCCAGTGCCGGGAGGAAGAGGCTGAGGAACCGGTTGCGGCTGCGGACCATGGACTGGATCCTGCGGATGGGGCTGGCCTACGAGGCCCGGCAAGGTGCGAGGTCCGGAGGCCACCGAGGCCTACACACCAGCGGTACGGCGGTTTCCGCCGGCTTGCGCCCGAATCGACTAGCCAGTAGCGTGGCGGAGGAGTTCACGGACGTCCCTGGCCCTCGCGCCCGTCCGTAGCGGAGAGGGTGCCGTCCGACTTGCCTAATCCGCACGGCCATGAGAAGTTGAAGTCGTCCGCCCGGGCGGCACTCGTCGGCTATCGCCGGCTCCGACCCTTGGGGCGATCCGTCTCTCCCGGAGTTCGGGAGGGATTCTCTGGCAATTCCCGCGGCCATTTCGTCCGCGGATGGGCGAGCGGCTACGGTCCTTGTCACGCCAGTCGTGAGCAGAGCCGCCAAGCGCGCGAGCGAGCCGTTTTCTGATACTCGAATCGCCCCGATAGGGTAGGGAAGCCGTGCGGCCGAGCGGCCGGCGCCCCGAACTAAACGGCGCGGACATCGACCGCGCCCTGCCATCACCGCGAGCCATCACGATCGAAGAGTGAGCACAGAGGAATCGCTTGGGATCCTCGAGGTCCTCGGAAGTGGATCCGGGTTCATCCGCAGACGCGACGCCGGCTATGTCCCGAGCAACGACGACATCTACGTCGGCGGCCGCGTCATCCAGAAGTTCGGGCTGCGCACGGGCGACGAGTTGGCCGGCAACGTCGGCAAGCGGCCCAAGAACGGAAAGAGCCCACCGCTTGTCCACTTGACGCACGTCAACGGCGGGGGACCGGAAGACGCCCGGCGGCGCCCCGACTTCAACCGCCTGTCGGCCATGCACCCCGACGCGCAGTTGAGGCTCGAGTGCGGTCGCACCGTGCGGGGACAGCTCGACTACACGAACCGGGTCATCGACCTGTTCTGTCCCTTCGGGAAGGGGCAGCGCGCGATGATCGTCGCGCCCGCCAAGGCTGGGAAGACCATGGTGCTGCAGGCGGTCGCGGAGGGCATCGTCACCAATCACCCCGAGTGCACGCTCCTCATCCTCCTCGTCGACGAGCGCCCGGAGGAGGTCACCGAGATGGAAGCGTGCGGCTTCGGCGAGGTGATCGCGTCGACGTTCGACCGCTCCGCCGAGCGACACACCGCGGTCGCGGAGATGACGCTCGAGCGCGCGCGGCGCCGGGTGGAGGCCGGCCAAGACGTGGTGGTCATCCTGGACTCGATCACCCGCCTAGCCCGGGCCTACAACACGGTCGAGGAGGGGAGCGGACGCACGCTCTCGGGCGGCCTCGATGCGAACTCGTTGGAGAAGCCCAAGCGGTTCTTGGGCAGCGCCCGCAAGATCGACCCCCGCCAGGGCGGCGGCTCGCTCACGATCGTCGCGACCGCGCTGGTGGACACGGGCTCGCGGATGGATCAGGTGATCTTCGAGGAGTTCAAGGGCACGGGCAACAGCGAGCTCGTGCTCTCTCGCGAGCTCGCCGACAAGCGGATCTGGCCGGCCATCGATCTGACCGCTTCGGCCACACGCAAGGAGGAGCTCCTGCTCGGGGACGACGCCCTGGCGCTGTCGCGCGCGATGCGCCGCCAGCTCTCCGACGTCCCTCCGCCCGACGCGATGACGGAGCTTCTGGGGGTGATGAAGCGCATGGCTAGCAACCAGGAGTTGCTGGACTACTACCGGGCCCGCATGTAGGCCCGGACGGGGCCTTGGCCGTGCCGTGGCGCACGGTGTCCTGTCTGACGAACTCGCTACGGTAGTCAGGGTGCAGTGGTCGGCTCCGAAGCGCTTGAGTTGCCGTCGAAGACGTCGACGGGCAAGGCGGCTGCCGAGATGCTCACCTGTATCGACGAAAAGCTGGAGTGGCTGACTGACGGGATCGGGAACGGTGAAGCGGCGCATGCATCCGGCAACAGCCTAGTGGTGGCTGCGGTCGATTCGTTGGCAGAACGCGACCGCCTGCTGGCCCGTGGCGTCCAGCGTTCGGGACTCCAGAGTCGTGATACCTCCGCCGACGATATCGAATTCCGGCGTTGCCGGAAGCAGCCAGCGGGTGGCCTTGTGGAACCGGACGTGAGGACAACCTCCAGAACCTGCGAGGCCTAGTGGGGCAGTCTCCGTCGACGCGCCACCAGCTTTCTTCGGACGTGACAGGATCCGGTCCTCTCGCCCGCGGCTCGCTCAGCCTCCGGAGGCCGTGGCCAGTTCCGCGAGGCGTGCGAGTGCCCCTTCCATCTGAGCGCCCTGCAAGCGGTCCATGCCCCGGGCCATGAATCCCATCAGGGGGTTGAGCCCGAAGTCGCCCCGCTCGGACCAGGTGACCCTGGTCCCGTTCCCTTCGGACTCCAGCGTGAGCGCGCCTTCGGTGACGAGGCTGCCCTCCTGCACGCTCACCCGATAGCGGACCTCGCGGCCGGGCACTACGGCGGTCAGCGTGAAGGTGCCGTCGCCCATCTCGGTGTGATCCCAGCTCCTCGTCGCGCCGACGCCACGCTCGGGCCCGGAGAACGTGGTCGCGACGTCTCCCAGCGGAGCCCACCGGTCCCAGCGGCGGGGATCCTCGAGCCAGACGAACACGGCCGCGGGCGATGCCTCGACGAGCGTGCTCCGCTCGGCACGCCAGGTGCCCGGTAACAGCAAGCCCGTGACGAGGGCGGCCCCGAGCATGGCGGCCGCCGCCGCGAGCACTTTGACGGGAAAGTTGAAGCGGAAACCCGCCCCCGCCGGCCCTCCGGACTGGGGTTCAGGCGCGCTCACGGGGGCGCCCCGTCGCCGGAACGCAGCAGGATCGGCTCCAACACCGGCCAGACCGTGCGCGCCATACGCCTGTGCCCCTCGCCGGTCGGATGGATCCCGTCGTCCTGGTTGAGCTCAGCGACGCCCCCGACGCCTTCGAGCAGGAAAGGAACCAACGCAGTCGAGCGGGAGCGTGCCACCCGCCGGAAAACCTCGCCGAAGGCCTCGGTGTAGCGCGGCCCCAGGTTCGGTGGGACCTGCATGCCGACAAGCACGATTTCCGCCTCCGGCCAACGCGCGCGGGTCGAGTCGATGATCGCCTCGAGGTTCTCCTTGAGCGCACCGGTGTCGAGGCCCCTGAGTCCGTCGTTCGCGCCCAGCTCGAGCACGAGCACGTCGACCGTGTCGGCGGCGAGCACCCACCCGATGCGGCGGCGCCCCCCGGCGCTCGTCTCGCCGCTCACGCCGGCGTTCACCATGCGCGCGGCCACACCCGCCGAGTCGGCCAGCTCCTGCAGCCGCGCGACATAGCCCTGCTCGGGCGAGTCGAGCCCGAACCCGGCCGTGAGGCTCGTACCGACGAAGACGACCCGTGGGCCGCTCGGGCGCCCGGCCGGACCGTCGACCCTCCGGGCCTGTACAATTGACTGGCCCGCCGGGGGCGCAGCATCATCGGGCGGCCCGCACGCCGGGGCGGCCCAAAGCAGTGAAGCGACAAGCGGGAGGCGCAGGCGCATATGATCGTGGCCCGGGGGCTGGGGAAGACGTATCAAAGCGGAGGCCGTCCGCTTACGGTCCTGAGCGACGTCGACCTCGTCATCGCCGCCGAAGCGTTCGTCGCGGTCCTTGGACCCTCGGGCAGCGGCAAGACGACGCTGCTCGGGCTGCTCGCGGGCCTCGACGAGCCCACGACCGGCCGGGTATGGCTGGACGGCGTGGACCTCACCGATCTTACCGAGGACCAGCGCGCCGAGTTTCGGGCCCAGCACGTGGGGTTCGTCTTCCAGACCTTCCACCTGTTGCCGACGCTTACGGCGCTAGAGAACGTGCTCGTGCCGCTCGAGCTGCTTGGCGAGGGCGCCGTCGCCGAGTTGCGCGACCGTGCGGCGGAGTTGCTCGGGCGCGTCGGGCTGTCCGATCGTCTCGGCCACTACCCGATGCAGCTCTCGGGCGGCGAACAGCAGAGGGTCGCGCTCGCGCGTGCCTTCGCGAACCGCCCCCGCATTCTCTTCGCCGACGAGCCGACGGGCAACCTCGACCAGGCGACGGGCGGGCGGATCATCGACCTGATGGAGTCTCTAAACCGGGAGGCCCGCACGACGCTCGTGCTGGTGACGCACGATCTCGAGCTGGCGGGGCGGGCGCACCGGATCGTACGGCTGGCCGACGGAAGGGTGGTCGCCGACAGCGCCTGCGCGCCCGGCGGCGGGGACCTCTCTCGCGCGGCCGCCGCCGGGGAACGGGCGTGAGCGGCGCGCGCTTCGTGTTAGGCCTCGCGCGGCGCGAGCTGCGCGCCTCCAGCCGGAGCATCGGCGTCTACATGATCTCGATCTCGCTCGGCGTGGCGGCCCTGGTCGCGATCCGCGGGTTCACGGCCGACGTCTCGCGTGCTGTCCGGGCCGAGGCGCAGGCGATGATGGGCGCGGACGTGCGCCTGGCCTCCAGCCACCCCTTCCCCGAGCCGGTCGTCCGGCTCGCGGACTCGTTGCGGGCGGCCGCTCGCCCCTCGGCACGCGTGACTAGCGTCGTCTCGATGGTCCTGGCTCCGCGCACGGGCCTGAGCCGCCTGCTGCAGGTACGCGGCGTGGAGGACGGCTACCCGTTCTACGGCGCTATCCGCACGGAGCCCGCCGGCGCGTGGCCGCCGGCTCCGGGGGACGCCCTGGTCGACCCCGCCGTGCTCACCATGCTGGACGCCCGACTGGGCGACTCGCTGATGGTGGGCGAGGTCGCCGTCCGGCTGGCCGGCACGGTCGAGGACCTGCTCGGAGACTTCGCTCTCCAGACCGCCGTCGGCCCGCGGCTCTGGCTCGCGCACCGAACGCTCGACCGGGCCGGGCTCCTCGCGTTCGGCAGCCTCGCCCGCTACGAGCGCTTCCTCATGCTCGGCAACCCGGGCGAGCGCCGGGCGGTCGAGGAACGCTACCGCGCCATGTTGGACGAGGCCCAGGTGGGCTGGAGCACGGCGGAGGCCAGGGCGCGCCGGCTGACCAGGTCGCTCGACTACCTGGGCGACTATCTGGGCCTAGTCGGGCTGGCGGCCCTGCTGCTGGGTGGGGTCGGCGTGGGCACGGCGATTCACGTGTTCGTGCGCCAGCGGCGCACCTCCATTGCCGTGCTGCGGTGCCTGGGGGGTCGCCAGCGGAGCGTGTTCGCGGCCTACGTCCTGCAGGCGGCGGCTCTGGGCTTCGGGGGCGCTGCCATGGGAGCGGCCGCGGGCGCGCTCGTCCAGTGGCTGCTGCCTCTGGCGCTCGCGGACGCACTGCCCGTGCGGGTGACGACACGACTCGCGGTCGGGCCGGCCCTGGGAGGCCTGGCAATGGGCGTCTGGGTCGCGCTGCTCTTCGCCTGGTTGCCCCTGCTTGCGGTCCGCGACGTGACGCCGCTCAGTGCGTTGCGTGAGGAAACCCGTGCCCGCCCACGTCGGCGCGACCCCCAGATGTGGGCCGCCCTCGCGGCGCTGGCCGCGAGCGTGCTGGCGCTGAGTCTCCTGCAGGCGCCTGAAGTGGACCAGGGCCTGGGCTTCGCCCTGGGGCTCGCCGTTAGCGTCGGCGCGCTGTGGGGCGCCGGCTGGGCGCTCGTACGCCTCACTGCGTGCTTCTTCCCGCGCGGCGCGCCGTACGCCGTCCGCCAAGGCGTCGCCAACCTCTTCCGCCCGCACAATCAGACGGTTGCGATAACGCTCGCCCTGGGTTTCGGGGTCTTCGCCGTGGCGACCGTGCTCCAGGTCGAGTCGGCGCTGATCCGCGCGCTCGGTCTGGAGGACCAGAGCGGGGCCCCGAACCTCGTGATGTTCGACGTGCAGCCCGACCAGGAGCGCGGAGTGATCGGCTCGCTGCCGCCAGGCGCGCGCGCGCGCGCCGTGACGGCGCCCCTGGTCCCGGCGCGGATCGCGCTGATCAACGGCATGGGTCCCGCCGAGTTGGCCGCGCTGCCGGGCGGCCCTCGCCGCTGGGCGCTTAGGCGCCAGTACCGAAACACCTGGCGGGACACGCTGACCCGGACCGAGACGCTCGTCGCCGGCAGCTGGTGGGACGGAGGTGGTGGCCAGGCCGCTTCGCCCGCAGGGCGGGAGAGTGTCCGCATCTCGCTAGAGGAGGAGCTCGCCGACGACCTCGACGTCACCCTCGGCGACCGCATCACGTGGGACTTCGGCGGGCGCAGGGTGGAGTCAGTGGTGAGCAGTCTGCGCGAAGTCGACTGGACGCGCCTCGAGCCTAACTTCTTCGTGGTCTTCGAGCCGGGCGCGATCGAGGACGCCCCGAGGAGCTCCGTCATCGTCGCGCGGGTCGAGGACAGCGAAGCGCGCGCGCGCATCCGGACCCGGCTGGTTCGGACCTACCCGAACGTCTCGTCGCTGGACCTGACGCGCGTGCAGGAGGCGGTCGAGCGCGTGATGGCTGCCGTGAACACCGCGCTCCGCTTCCTCGGGCTCTTCACGGCAGCCACGGGCTTGATCGTGCTCGCGGGCGCGCTCGCCGCGTCGCGAGCCCAGCGGATCCGCGAGAGCGCGCTGTTGCGGACGCTCGGCGCGCGCCGGGGCCAAGTGCGCGTCGTGCTGCTAAGCGAGTACCTGGCGCTTGGCACGCTCGCCTCGGCGACCGGGCTGCTCCTCGCGGTCCTGGCGGCGTGGAGCCTGGCGCGGGGGGTCTTCGGCGTGGGCTACCTGCCGAGTCCAGCCTCGCTCGTCTGGCTGTGGACGCTCGTGGCCGCCCTCACCGTGGGGGTGGGGTTCCTGGGGAGCCTGGGACTGCTCGGGCGGCCGCCACTCTCGGCGCTCCGGCGCTCCGCCGGGTGAGAGCGTGTGTGGGCCGGGCGCCCTCAGGCGCCCGCGACCGCGTAGCGGGCCAGACGCTCGCCCGCCTCGTGGAGTGTCTCGAGCCGCTTGCAGAAGGCGAAGCGCACGAGCCTGCGCCCCGGCTCCGGGCTGCTGAAGAAGCTCGAGCCCGGGACCGCGGCGACCCCCGCCCGGCGCGTGAGCTCCAGCGCAAAGCTCCGGTCGTCCGCCCGCGAGATCTCGCCGAAGTCGGCCAGGACATAGTAGGCGCCCTCCGGGGGCAGGCAGCGCAGGCCCGCCCGGGCGAGCGCGGCAACTAGAACGTCCCGGCGCTTCCGGTAATCCGCGGCCAGGCCACAGTAGTAGTCCTCGCCCAGCCCTTCGAGCGCGGCCGCGACTCCCTCCTGGAGCGGTGCCGGGGCGCCCACGGTCAGGAAGTCGTGCACCTTGCGGATCGCGCCGGTGAGGGCGGGCGGCGCGAGCACCCAGCCCACGCGCCAGCCCGTCACGCTGAACGTCTTCGAAGCGCCGCTCACCAGCACGGTGCGCTCGCGCATACCCTCGAGCGTGGCCAGCGGCACGTGCCGGCCCTCGTAGAGGATGTGCTCGTAGATCTCGTCCGTGACGGCCAGCAGGTCGTGGTCCCGGCACACCGAAGCGATCGCCTCGAGCTCGAAGCGGTCGAAGACCCGTCCGGTCGGGTTGTTGGGCGTGTTCACGACGATCGCGCGCGTGCGGGGCGTCACGAGCGCCCGCAACCGCTCGGCCTCGATTCGGAAGTGGGGTGGCTCGACCCTCAGCAGGAGCGGTCGAGCCCCGCAGAGCTCGGCATCGGGGCCGTAGTTCTCGTAGAAGGGCTCCAGGACGATCACCTCGTCGCCCGGATCGATCAGGGCGAGCAGGGCGGACGCCATCGCCTCCGTGGCGCCGCACGCGACCGTGAGTTCGCGCTCGGCGTCGACGTCGAGTCCGTGGCGGCTCCGGTATTTTTCGGCGAGGGCGCCCCTGAGGCGCGGAGCCCCCCACGTGACGGCGTACTGGTTGACGTCCGTCTCTATCGCTCGGCGGGCAGCCTCCTTGAGCAGCTCGGGACACGGGAAGTCGGGAAAGCCCTGGGCGAGGTTTATCGCGCCGTGCTCGGCCGCGACCCTGGTCATCTCGCGTATCACCGATTCCGTGAAGCGACGCGTGCGAGCCGCGGTGTGCCTAGCGGTGGAGGTGTCGTTCATTGCGACTACGCTCGGACACGGAGCGCTCAGGCGCAACGTCGGGACCTGCGGGACCGCCCGGGGTAGTGGGCCCACGTGGCCGCGCTTCCGCTCTCTGTGCCCGCGCTCTTCGCTCTCGCCTCCCTCGCGCCCTGGGCGGTGCGGGCGCCCGCCCTGGAGGCCCAGAGCTCTCCGCTCGCGCTGGAGTTGAGCGGCGGAGCCGCCTATCCGATCGGGCAGTTCCGCACGGGTCCGCAGGGCGGCGCCCGGCTCGAGCGGGCCCCGACGTTCGGGCTCCATATCGTACGCCGGGGAGAGGGCGGATGGGGGCAGTACCTGGGCTTCAGCCAGCACCGCTTCGACTGCGCCGCCGAGCTTTGCCCGCTGGAGGGGGATGTGCTCACCGCCTGGGACGCAGGGATTGTGTGGACGCTCGGACGGCACGCGTGGCTGAGGGCCGGACTCACGACCGGCCGCTCGGAGCGATGCCGCACGGCTGGCGAGCCCCAAGGGGAGGAGGGAGAGGCGAGCGCCTGCGCGCTCTCCTCGCTCGGTGTGGGGGCGGAGGCGGGGGTCGGGCTGGCGATCGGGCTGGGGGGAACACTCGGCCTGGGCCCGGCCGTCCGCTACGGCTGGCTCGACACACGCTATCCGGAAGGCGGACGGGTCCGGATGCGGTGGCTGGTCGTCGAGCTCGCACTCTCGCTGGGCTTCTAGATGCCGGCCGCGCCCACTCCTCCAGTGCCGCCGTCGCGGCCGGCGCGCCTCCCCCCGCCGTGCGGCGCCCGGGCAGCGGCCGGAGCCTTTGTCGCCACCCTGCGCGGTTGGTACACTTCCCCCGTGGTGGACCCCGTGCTTGATCGCGCGCCCTTCGGGACTCCGGCGAGGCTCTGCCCTGTGCGCCTGCCCCGATCTGCGCCGCTGCCGCCGTTCACGGAGCGAGGGACGTGAGCCCCGCGGTTCTCGCAGTCATCCTCGTGCTGATCCTGGTCACTGCGCTCTACGTGGCGGCCGAGTTCGCTGCGGTGAGCGTGCGCCAGAGCCGGATCCGGCAGCGGGCCGAGGAGGGGGACTGGCTCGCCCGCCGACTGCTGCCGCACATTGACCATCCACACCGGCTGGACCACTACATCGCCACGAGCCAGGTCGGCATCACCGTCTCGAGCCTGGTGCTGGGCGCCTACGGCCAGGCCCGGCTGGCGCCCCTGCTCGTCCCTGTCTTCGAAGGCTTCCAGGGCATGCAGGTAGCGGCCTCGGAGTCGGCGGCCGCCGGCGTCGTGCTGGTGGCGCTGACGGCGGGGCACATGATCCTGGGCGAGCTCGTGCCCAAGTCGCTCGCACTGCAGTTCCCGACCCAAGTGGCGCTCTACACGCTCCTGCCGATGCAGTGGTCGATGCGCTCTCTCTCGTGGTTCATCCGGGTGCTGAACGGCAGCGGGCTGGCGCTGCTTCGGGTGCTCGGAGCGAAGCAGCAGGGGCAGGTGCACATGCATTCGCCGGACGAGATCGAGTACCTGATCGCCGAGAGTCGGGAGGGCGGGCTCCTGCAGGCGGACGAGCACGCGCGGCTCCGGCGGGCGCTCCGCCTCGGGGCCATGACGGTGGACGAGGTCATGGCCCCACGCACCGAGATCCTTGGGATCGATTCCCGCAGCGACCTGGCCGAGATGCTCAGGATCGCGAGCGAGAGCCCCTACACCCGCCTCCCCGTCTACCGGGAGACACTGGACCACATCGTCGGCTACGTGCACGTCCAGGACCTCGCGCACAGCGCGCTGATGGGCAGTGCGATGCCCGCGCTCCGCAGCGTCCTCTTCATCCCCCACAGCCTGACGCTGGACCGGGTGCTCGAGCGGCTCCGCGCCGAGCGCCAGCATATGGCGCTCGTCTCCGACGAATTCGGCGGCACGGCGGGCCTCGTCACGGTGAGCGACATCCTCCAGCAGATCCTGGGCCGGGTGGCCGACGAGTTCAAGTCGGCCGATCCTCAGCCCGAGCGGCTCCCTGACGGGAGGCTCAGGCTGCCGGGCGCGGTGCGGCTCGAGGAGGCCGCGCAGCTGCTGGACACCGAGTGGGCGGGCTCCTCGGCCACCTTGGCCGGCTTCCTGATGGAGAGGATCGAGCGGCTGCCCAGGAGCGGGGAAGAGTTCGTGATCGACGGCGTGGCCGTGGAGGTCGAGAGCATGGCCGGGCGGACCGTGGTGTCGGTCCTGGCCGCACCCGCGCAGGCGGGCGAGGTGGGCCATGGCTAGCCTGTGGCCGACCCTGATCGTCGCGGCGCTGCTACTCCTGAATGCGCTGTTCGTGGCGGCGGAGTTCGCCATCGTCGGCGTCTCGCCGGTCGAGCTTGAGCGGGTCGGGCGCAAGGGCGGCGCCCCGGGCCGGCTCGTGCGCTGGATCATCGCGGAGCCGAGGCGCCAGGACCGCTTCATCGCAACCGCGCAACTCGGCATCACCGCGGCGAGCCTGGGCCTCGGGATGTACGGCGAGCACGCGCTCGCCGAATGGATCGCGGCCCGCTTCGAGGGCTGGGGGCCCGAGCGCTGGATTGCCGCCCACACGGTCGCGAGCGTGCTCGCGGTCACCGCCCTCACCTACTTCCACATCGTCATCGGCGAGATGGTGCCCAAGTCGCTGGCGCTCCAGCATCCGGGCCGGACGGCGCTATGGATCGCGCCCGTGATGCAGGTGATCCAGCTGGCCACCTGGCCGCTCGTGGTCGCCTTCAACGGGTTCGGCAACGCCGTGCTCGCGCTCTTCGGCGTGCGCCGTGAAGGGCGCAGCGTCGAGCACTACCGCACGCCCGAGGAGATCGCCTACATCGTGCGCGAGAGCCAGGCCGGGGGGCTGCTCCGGGAGGCGTCCGCCCAGGTGGTGGGCGACCTGCTTGAGTTCGGCGACCGCACGGCCGCCGAGGTGATGGTGCCGCGCGTGCGCGTCCAGGCGCTTGAGGCCGGAGCCGGCCGAGCCGAGCTGGCCGAGCTGCTCGAGCATGCGCCGCACACGCGCTATCCCGTCTACGACGGCACGCTCGACCACGTCGTGGGGATGCTCCATGTGCGCGACGCGCTGCACGCGATCCGGGGCGGGCGCGCCATCGGGCCCGCTGACCTCCGCCCGCTGCCGCATCTTCCGGCGACCGCGCGCACCGACCGGCTGCTCGCGGCCATGCGACAAGCGGGGGTGCAGATGGCCATCGTGATGGACGAGCACGGCGGCACGGCCGGGATCGTGACGCTCGAGGACCTCTTCGAGGAGGTCGTCGGCGAGATCACCGAGCGCTCGAGCGAGGTGCCCGAGATCGTCGTCGAGGGAGCGGGCCGCGTGCGAGCCGACGGGGCCGTGCGCATCGAGGAGGTCGGCGAGGCGCTCGGTGTCGGGCTGGAGCACGAGGAGGTGGACACGGTTAGCGGGCTCGTGTTAGCGCTGCTCGGGCGGCGGCCTGTCGTGGGCGACGTCGTGGAGTACGAGGGCGTGCGCTTCGAGGTGCTGGCAATCAGCGGAAACGGGGTCGGACGATCGATCGCATTGCTGATGGAGCCTCCGGGAGGAAAGGGCGCGCCTCGCGCCTGAGAGAGCGGGGGCCGGACGGCGAGTCCGGGCGGTGAACCGCGGCGGGAGGTCCGGGTAGGGGACAGCGAGCCGAGCAACGCAGCGGGAGGGACGGACGTGACGACACCGGAGCGGGGGGCGGAGGCCGCCGTGCGCTGCGCCTTCTGCGCGACCTTCAACCGCGTGGACCTCGCTCGCGCGGCCGACCGTCCGAAGTGCGGCGAGTGCGACCGGCCTATGCTGCTCGACCGCCCGGTCAGGGTCCAGGAGGAGGACTTCGAGCGGACCGTGCTCGAGGCGAGCGTGCCCGTGCTGGTGGATTTCTTCGCGGACTGGTGCGCGCCGTGCAGGATGATTGCGCCGCTGGTGGACAAGCTGGCGCTGGAGCATGCCGGCCACGTACTGGTGGCCAAGGTCGACACCGACCGCGCCCATGGGCTCGCGGAGCGCTACCAGATACGCTCGATACCCACGCTCGTTCTGTTCAGGGACGGGCGGGAAGCCGGCAGAAGCATGGGCTACGAGCCCGAGAAACTCCGCGCGCTCGTCTCCGGAGCCCCCTGAGCGTGCCGCGCCCGACCCGCTCCGCTCCCGCCCCCGCCCGCGGGAGCGAGGCGTCCAAGGACCAACGGCATAGGGCCATCCTCGAGGCTGTACGTTCGCGGCGGGTCACGAGCCAGGAGCGGCTGCGCGAGCTGCTCGAGGAGGCGGGCTTCGCCGTCACGCAGGCCACCGTCTCGCGCGACATCCGTGAACTGCGCCTGGCCAAGGTCCCGGGCACGGGGGGCGTCGCGGCCTACACGCTCCCCGAGGAGCGCGAGAGCACGCCGCCGCTCAAGGAGCTCCTGCCCACGCTGTTCACGTCGGCGGAGGGGACCGGCAACCTGCTCGTCGTGCGGACCATGACGGGCGGCGCCCAGGCCGTGGCGTTGGCGATCGACCGGGAGGACTGGCCCGAGGTGCTCGGCACGATCGCGGGCGACGACACGATCCTGCTGATCTGCCGCGAGGAGCGGCGGCTGCCGGACGTGCGGCGGCGGATCCAGGCGATCGCCCGGGGCTCCTCCTCCCGCCGCCCCGCCGAGCCGTTGCCTTTGCCCGGCTCCGATGCTTAATTATGCTATAAACATGCATTCAATTGCAGATCCAGTGCCGGTCGGCGTCATGGGAGCGAGCGGATACACGGGGCTCGAGGTGCTCCGCGTGCTGAGCGGCCACGACGGCGTGAGCGTGCGCTTCGCCGCCTCCGACAGCGAGGCTGGGCGTCCGACGCCCGTGTCCGGGCTCACCTTCGTCCCGGTGGCGGACGTGCGGGCGGACGAGGTCGACTTGGTCTTCCTCTGCCTGCCGCACGGGGAAGCGGCGCGCTGGGTCGAACGGAAGGGCGGAGCGGGAGCGCGCCTCGTCGACCTCACGGCCGACCACCGCCCCGGCTCCGGCAGGGAGACTGGCGCCGTCTACGGGCTGCCCGAACTCAACCCCGAGGAGGTGGCGCTCGCCCGGCTGGTCGCGAACCCCGGCTGCTATCCCACGGGAGTGATCCTCTCTCTCGCTCCGCTCGCCCGGCGGGGAAGGATCGATCGCGCCCGTCCGGTCGTGGTCTCGGCCGCATCGGGCGTGACAGGCGCCGGCCGGAGCGCCAAGCGCGAGCTGCTCTTCGGCGAGGTGTTCGGGGACTTCCGCGCCTACGGGCTTGGCAACGGCCACCGTCATCTGAAGGAGATGCGGGCACTGCTCCCGGGGCTCGGGCTGCTCTTCGTGCCGCATCTGCTGCCCGTCGCGCGGGGGATCCTGGAGACCATCGCGGTGCCGGTCGAGGCCGGCGTGGACGCGGCCGAGGTCAAAGCACTCTGGCGGAGCGTGTACGGGGGCTCGCGCGCGGTGCGCGTCACGGAAGAGCCTCCGACGCTCGCCCGGGTCGCGAACACGGATGTCCTCGAGCTCGCGGCCTTCGACAACCCGGGGCTCGAGGCGCCCACGGTGACGGTCGTCGCGGCGCTGGACAATCTCGGCAAGGGGGCGGCGGGACAGGCCGTGCAGAACATGAACCTCATGTTCGGCTACGACGCGGGGCGGGGCCTCCGGTGCTGACGGTCGTGAAGGTGGGCGGCGCGGTCGCGGACTCGCCGTCCGAACTGGCCAGGCTCGCCCGCGCCGTCGCCGCCATGCCCGGCGAGCGTGTGCTAGTGCACGGGGGCGGAGCCGAGATCACCCGGTGGCAGGAACGGCTGGAGCTGCAGGTCTGCTGGCACGAGGGGCGTCGGGTCACCACGCCGGAGGCGATGAAGGTGACGGCGATGGTGCTGTCGGGCTGGGTGAACAAGCGGGTCGCGGCCGCGCTGATCGGCGCGGGCGAGGCCGCGGTCGGGGTCTCGGGCGAGGACGGCGGGCTGATGCGCGCGGCGCGCCGCGAGGGCGGCCGTCTGGGCGAGGTCGGGGAGGTCGAGGATGTGGACCCAAGGACCGTCCGCGCGCTCTTGGAAGCGGGCATGCTCCCGGTCGTCTCGCCCGTCTCGCGCGGGCCCGACGGGACGCCGCTCAATGTGAACGCGGACGAGGCCGCGATCGCGCTGGCGGTGGGGCTCGGGGCGAAGCGACTCCTGCTCGTCTCCGACGTGCCGGGCATTCTGGTCGACGGCTCGCCGCTCGGGCGGATCAGCGGGTCCGGCGCCTCGGACGTGCTCGAGCGCGCCGTGGTCAAGGGTGGCATGGCGCTCAAGCTGCGCCAGGCCGTGGACGCCGCGCGGGCGGGCGTGGAGGTGCGGATCGGCGACCGCCGGCTGCTCGCCGACCCCGCCGCGGGAACCCGCGTAGTGCCGGACGCACGGACGGAGGTTGCCTCGTGAACGGGACGGATGCGGCCGTCCGGCCCGCGGAACCGTTGCTCGGCGTCTACCTGAAGCCCGACACGCTGTTCGTGGCTGGCGAGGGCCCGTGGCTGATCGCCGAGGACGGGCGCCGCTATCTGGACTTCACGTCGGGGCTCGGCGTGAACGCGCTCGGCCACGGCGCCGGCACGGTGCGGGGCGCTGTCATGGAGGCGCTGGACACGGGGCTTGTCCACGCCTCCAACTTGTTCCGCACGGAGCCCGCCGAGCGGCTGGCCGACGAGCTTGCGGCCGCGGCGTTTCCCTCGCGTGTCTTCTTCTGCAACTCCGGGGCGGAGGCGGGCGAGGCCGCGCTCAAGCTCGCGCGCCGGTGGGCTCGTGCCGCGGGCGGGGCACCCAAGCACCGCGTCGTCGCCTTCCGGGGCTCGTTCCACGGGCGCCTGTTCGGCACCCTGGCCGCGACGGACCGGGCAGCCTACCGGGAGCCGTTCGAGCCGCTCATGCCCGGCGTCGACTTCGCCGAGCTCGAAGACGCCCGGGGCCTGGCTGAGCTCGTGCGCGAGGACCAGACGGCGGCCGTCATCGTCGAGCCCATCCAGGGCGAGGGCGGCGTCCGCACGGTCTCCTTCGAGTTCCTTGCCCGGCTGCGCGAGCTCTGCGACGAGCGCGGCGTCCAGCTCATCATGGACGAGGTGCAGTGCGGGCTCGGACGGACGGGCCGGTTGTTCGCGCACGAGCACGCGGGGATCCGGCCGGACCTGCTCATGGTTGCCAAGCCGCTCGCGGGCGGTCTGCCCATGGGCGCGGTCCTCGCGGCGCCGCACGTGGCGGACGCGATCCGGCCGGGGGATCACGGCTCGACGTTCGGTGGCGGGCCGCTCGTCGCGCATGTGGCCCGCGCAGTCCTTCGAACCCTCTCCGCGCCCGAGTTCCTCACGGCAGTTCGACGGCGGGCCGAGCGCCTGGACGGCCGCCTCCGCGGGTTGCAAGCGCGCTGCCCCGCCGTGCGCGAGGTCCGCGGGCTCGGCCTCATGCGCGGCCTGAGGGTCGAGGGCGAGGCGGCAGCCGTGGTCGAGAGGGCGCGCGAGCGGGGCCTGCTCGTGCTGGGCGCGGGGCCCGATGTCGTGCGCCTGCTGCCGCCCCTGAACACGCCGGACGAGCTGCTGGACCAAGCCGCCCGTGTGCTGGCGGCGGCGCTCGGCTGAGGGCGCCGTCTTGCAAGATCTGCCGGAGCATATGAATATTTATGCTAGTTGTACCGGCCGAGCGGCGCCCCGGGGGTCCGGGGCGCCTTCCGTTCGAGCTGGTGCTCTGAAGCGCCGCTCACGCCGCGAGGGCGGGGGAGAGGGAAATGAAGGTCGTGCTCGGATATTCCGGCGGGCTGGACACGTCGATCATCGTGCCCTGGCTCAGGGAGAACTACGACGCGGAGGTCGTCTGCATGGCCGCCGACGTCGGCCAGAGGGAGGACCTCTCGCGCTTGCACGACAAGGCCGCCCGGAGCGGCGCCTCGGAGCTCGTGGTCGAGGACGTGCGGGCCGAGTTCGTCGAACGGTTCGCGTGGCCGACCCTGCGCGCGGGCGCGGTCTACAGCCGGCGCTATCTGCTCGGCACGTCGATCGCGCGCCCGCTGATCGCCAAACGGCAGGTCGAGGTCGCGCGGCGTATAGGCGCGGACGCTCTCGCACACGGCTGCACGGGGAAGGGCAACGACCAGGTCCGCTTCGAGCTCACGTTTGCGGCGCTGGCGCCCGATCTTCGGGTGATCGCGCCGTGGCGGGAATGGGACATCCGCTCGCGCGAGGACGTGCTCGCCTACGCGAGCGAGCGCGGGATCACGCTCGACGTCGACCCCACGAGGCTCTACTCGCGCGACGAGAACCTGTGGCACATCTCGCACGAGGGCGGCCCGCTCGAGGATCCCGCGTGCGAGCCCGAGGAGTCGATGTTCAAGTGGACCGTTGCTCCGGAGGCGGCCCCGGACGAGGCCGAGTCCGTCGACGTCGCCTTCGAGCGCGGGACGCCCGTCGCCTTGGGCGGCACGCGCATGGATGGGGTCGCGCTGGTCGAGAAGCTGAACGCGCTGGGCTCCAGGCACGGGGTCGGGCGCGCCGACGTGATCGAGGACCGCGTGGTCGGCATGAAGTCGAGGGGTGTCTACGAGACGCCCGCAGGGACCATCCTGTATGCCGCCCTGAGGGAGCTTGAGAGCCTCACGCTGGACCGGCGCTCGATCGCGCTCAAGGACGAGCTCGCGCCGCGCTACGCCGATCTCGTCTACGAGGGCCGCTGGTGGACGCCCGAGCGTGAGGCTCTCGAGGCGCTGGTCGGCGAGCTGCTCCGGGACGCGACGGGTGTGGTGCGCATGAAGCTCTACAAGGGCTCGGCTTGGGCGGTGTCGCGCGAGAGCGAGCGCTCGCTCTACCGCGAGGATCTGGCCACGTTCGGGGAGAGCGCGAGCTATGACCACGCCGACGCCTTGGGCTTCATCAAGCTCTTCGGGCTGCCGATGCGCGCGGCGGCGGCGCGCGACACCCGGGAAGGCGACCGCGTCGTGGCCGAGCTGCTTCGCGAGGTCGACCGGACCGCTACGCGCTGACGGCGACCCCGGACCCGGAGCGCCCGGCCGCCCGCGGCCCGCGCCCAGGGGTCCGTCAACCAGGGGACCTGAGCCAACGTGAGCAACGAACCGGCGGACACCGCCGCCCACAGCCTGTGGGGCGGCCGCTTCGAGGGTGTCCTGGCGCCCGAGATGGGCCCGCTCAACCTGAGTCTGGACGTCGACCGCCGCCTGTGGCGCGAGGACGTGCGGGCGAGCCGCGCATGGGTGCACGCCCTCGTCGGTGCGGGCGTGCTGGAGCGGGACGAGGCAGAACGGCTGGACGGCGGGCTCCGGCGGGTCGCCGAGCGGCTGGAGGGCGGGGCTCCGTTCGCGGACGCCCCGGACGAGGACATCCACTCGCTGATCGAGCGGCTGCTGTTCCAGGAGGTCGGCGAACTCGCGGGCAAGCTGCACACGGGCCGCTCGCGCAATGACCAGGTCGCCACGGACCTCCGCCTCTGGGGCATGGGCGCCGGGCGCGACCTGGAGCGCGACATTACCGGGCTCTGCCGTTCGCTGCTCGCACTCGCCCGCGCCAGCGTGGACGTGCTGCTGCCCGGGTACACGCACCTGCAGCAGGGGCAGCCGATCCGGGGCGCCCAGTGGGCGCTCGCGCATCTGTGGGCGTTCGAGCGCGACCGCACCAGGCTCGACCGGGCCACGCACGCCGCCGGAGTGCTGCCGCTGGGTTCGGGCGCGATCGCCGGCTGCCCGTTCCCGGTGGACCGTGAGGCGCTCGCCCGTTCGCTCGGCTTCCGGCGCCCGAGCGAGAACAGCGTGGACGCCGTGAGCGACCGCGACTGGGCGCTCGACCTGGCATACGCGTGCGCGCTGGTCGGCGTGCACCTGTCGAGGCTCGGCGAGGATCTCGTGCTCTTCGCCTCGACGGAGTTCGGTTTCCTGCGCCTCGCCGACGCCTACAGCACCGGCTCGTCGCTCATGCCGCAGAAGCGAAATCCCGACGTCGCCGAGCTCGCGCGCGCCCAGGCGGGACGGCTCGCGGGGAACCTGGTGGCGCTGCTCACGCTGCTGAAGGCGCTGCCGAGCGGCTACAACCGCGACCTCCAGGAGGACAAGCGCTCGCTCTTCGATTCGGTCGACGCGCTCCGGACGGCGGTCCCGGCCGTGGCCGGGGCGCTCGCCACGTCGGCGTTCCGGCCGGAGCGCTGCCGCCAGGCGATGGACACGGAGCTTCTCGCGACGGACCTGGCTGAGCGCCTCGTCCGCAGGGGCGTCCCGTTCAGGCGGAGCCACGAGCTGGTCGGGCGGCTTGTCCGGAGGGCGGAAGACGCCGGCGTCCCCCTGGCGGAGCTTCCGGTGGATACGTTTCTGGAGGTCGCGCCGGAGCTCGGGCACGACGTGCTGGAGGTCTTCGACTGGGAGCGCTCGGTGGAGTCCAGGAGCGCCCCCGGCGGCACCGCGCGTGCCTCAGTCCAAGAACAGCTGGCCGAGGCCGAAGGTCGGCTCGGCTGACAGGCGTGAGGTCGATAGTTCGAATCTACGCGGGCCCATTACCTCCTGCTACGGGATCCGAACATGAAGTCGGGCTGGATCGGCCCTGTTGACCTGGCCCCGCCGCTCATGGATCTTCGGACGGAGTTGAGAATGGATCTCATTTTGCGCAGCTTGTGCTGAGCGCGTGTGTGGACGCCACACGCAACCGGATTCACGAACCGAAACGGAGGGAGCATGTCCCGCATTCACACCGCAACACTCGCCGTCGTCATGATTCCGGTGCTATCGGCCGGCTGTGGCGGAGGTGGCGATACGGCGGAATCTGAACTCGCCGCAGCGGAGTCCATCGAGGCCATGGGCGATATGGATGCGGCCGATGCAATGGCCACCCTCTCCAACCCCAACCTCGCCACTGAAGACGAGTTGACTACGGTCCCGGGGATCACGGCGGAGCATGCCGCGGCGGTTGTCGGCGGCCGGCCCTACCTGCGCGCGGCGGATCTGCACGCGGTGCTGGCGGGGGCGATCGGAGAAGAGGCGGCGCTGGCGGCTTACCGTGCGCTCTGGCTGCCGATCAACCTCAACGACGTGACGAACGAGGAGATCCTGCTGATTCCGGGTGTGGGGGATCGGATGGCGCACGAGTTCGAAGAGTACCGCCCGTACGTAGACATGGGCGAGTTCCGCATGGAGATCGGGAAATACGTGGACGAGGAAGAGGTGGAGCGGCTTGCACGCTACGTGTACGTCCCGATCGACCTGAACGGCGCCACCCGCGAAGAGATCATGGCGGTTCCGGGCATGAGCGAACGCATGGCCCATGAGTTCGAGGAGTACCGCCCGTACACCGATCTGGACCAGTTCCGGCGCGAGATCGGGAAGTACGTGGACGAGGAAGAGGTCGCGCGGTTCGAGCGCTACGTGACGCTGAACTAGGCGGACAAGTGCGGGCGCGGGCTTCGTCTGCCCGCCGCCGTCAATGCGATGGTCCGGGCAATCGTCTTCCGGCTGCACCTCTCCGTGGCCGCGGCCGCCGGGCTGGTCATCCTGATGTTGGCGGCGACGGGGATGGTCCTGTCGCTGGAGGAGACGGTTACGGGGCTTGCGGAGCGACGGTACTTCGTGGCCGCGCCGGAAGGTGCGCAACGGCTGCCTCCGGAGGAGATCGCGGTGGCGGCGGGGTTCACGGCGACTTCACTGAGCTATCGGTCGGATCCACGCGCCCCGGTGCGCGTCTACGAGGGACAGGATCGCTACGCCCGCGTCAATCCGTACACGGGACAGGTGCTGGCAACAGGATCGGGCGGGCTCGAGCGGTTCTTCCAAGGCGTCCACAACTGGCACCGCTGGTTCAACGTCTCGGGAGCCTCAGTACGTCGGGCGCGGGCGGTGACGGGGGCGGTCAACGTGGCCTTCCTCTTTCTGCTGCTTACCGGACCGATCCTGTGGATTCCGCGGCCCCTCACCCGGCGGTCGCTTACCGACGTGATCCTTCTCCGTCCCGGGGCGAAGGGCGCCCGGCGCGACCTCAATTGGCACCGGGTGGTCGGGATCTGGTCTGTCCTGCCACTGGCCGTGATCGCGGCAACGGGGGTCACGACGTCGTATCCGGCTGTGGGCGATCGGGTCTATCCGATGGTGGGGAACGTGGTGTCCGCCGGGGCATGGGCGGCTGGATCAGCGTCCATAGGGGCGGGACTTGAGCGGGGGGCGATCTCTGAGGACTCCGCTCGCGTGCCAGACTCGGACCTGAGGGCCGCGCTCGCGACCGCCGAGGCATGGGCGCCGGGCTGGCGGACCCTGATCCTGAACGTGCCCCGCCCCGCGGACAGTGAGGTCCGCGTCGAGGTGCAGGCGGGCCGCGCGGGCCAGCCGCACAGGACCGGCGTTCTCACCCTGGACGCCACCTCCGGAGCCGCGCGTGCATGGGAGTCCTCCGCCGACGCTACGCCCACACGGCGCGCGCAGCAGTTCCTGCGGTACGCGCACACCGGGGAGTACTGGGGACTGGCGGGCCAGCTGTTGGCCGGCCTCTTCTCGTTGGCGGCCGCGCTGATGGTGTGGACCGGTCTTTCGCTGGCGGTGCGCCGGCTGCGGGACTTCGTCAGGTTCCAGCGGGCGCTACGGGGATAGGAGATGGCCTCCCGCTTCGGGCGGGATCTCCCGGGGGCACGCCGAGTTTCGGTACGGCGGAACCAGACATGATCTGCCAGCAAGAAGGGCAGATTGGCATCCGTCGGTCGGGTCTTCGACTGCGGTAGTTACCATGCGACGATTCGCTCCTGTCCGGCATAGACGTTGAAGCGGTTGTCCCGCAGGAAGCCGACCAGCGTCATTCCGAACTCGCGGGCCACGGCGACGGCAAGGCTGGAGGGCGCGGAGACAGCGCACACGATGGGCACTCCCGCGACAAGGCCCTTTTGCATGATTTCGAAACTGCACCGACCGCTCACGACGAGTAAGTGACCCGTGAGAGGCAGCCGGTCCTCCAGCAACGCCCAGCCGACGACCTTGTCCACCGCGTTGTGCCGCCCCACATCCTCCCGCACGCACACGGGCTCGCCTCCTGCGTCAAAGAGGCCGGCCGCGTGGAGTCCTCCGGTCGAGTCGAAGAGTCCCTGGGCCTCCCGCAAGCGCCCGGGAAGGCGTTGGACCACCTCGGCGCTCACGTCCGGGCCCGGCGGGGGAGCCTCGCAGCCCCGGAGCTGGAGTGCCTCCAAGTTCGCCTTGCCGCACACCCCGCAGGCGCTCGTGGTGTAGAAGTGCCGCTCTAGCTCCGCAAGTTCGGGAAGGGACGGGGTGCATAGCTCCACGCTTACGACGTTGTACTGCTGATCGGCGTCCGGCTCCGGGCCTGTGCAGTACCGGATCTTGCGGATCTGGGCGCGCCCATCGACCACGTTCTCGCCGCGCAGGAACCCGGCCGCGAGCTCGAAGTCGCCGCCCGGTGTCCGCATCGTAATTGCTATGGTGCGCGAGACGCTCCCGGCCACGAGTCGGATTTCCAGGGGCTCCTCCGTCGCGACGTGGTCCGAACGCCATCGGGTGCCCTCGGGCTCGACGAGTCGCACCCGCATGCGGGTCCTTCCGCCGGGTCGTCCGTCCACGTCATGCTTCCTTGCCCCGTAGGGCGGGCTTCTTCTCCAGGGTCACGAGTGCGTTGTAGTCGGGAATCCCCGCTTGAGGCGATCGCTTCCGACGATCGATCAGAACGAGTCCCTCGGGCCAGTGGACCTGAAGGCTACGCGGCGTGACCGGTGCGATCATCGCGCGCCCATGAAGCTCGCCGACATCGCTCTTGAGGATGACTCCGTCACCGTCCCCGATCTCGAACTCTTCCGCGTCGACTCGGTTTATCAGCACCGCCTCGCGCTCGGCGCCGGTGAGGGCATCGACCCGCTCGTGGACCATGGAGTTGAACTGCTTCCCGCGGCGCGTGGACAACAGGAAGTGGCCCGCGCGGGCCTGGACCTCGGGAAGGGACACTACGGAGAAGTGCGCCTTCCCGTCGGGGGTGGGGAACTTCCAGTCGGCGCAGAGGTGCGCGCCCCCGTACTGAAACTGGTCGCCGTAGGCCGCCAGCCTCTGGATCCCGTCGTACATGGGAATTGCCCGGGCGATCTCCTCCCGGATCGCGGGCGTTCCTCCGAAGTGCACCCTGTCAGCGAGGTGTGGAACCACCCGCTTGGCCAGATCGCAGAAGATCTCCCATTCGGGCCGGGCCTCGGCGATCCTGCGTCCCGGGACCTCCGGGCTGAACACGACCCGCCGCTCCGTCGTCGTTTGCGTCACGCCACCAGGCATCTCGTACCGCGTCGTCGCCGGAAGCAGGACGACGACGTCCCCAGGATCCACGAACATGTGGCTGGACAGCACGATGTCGGCGTGCACACGGAGCGGCACCCTCTCGAGAGCAACTTCGCAGTAGTCGGGTTCCGGTAGGACCTCGAGGAAGTTCCCCCCGGACGTGAGGAGCACGTCGAGTTGCCCGTCGTGCGCGGCGTCGATCATCTCGGGGGCCGTCATGCCCGGCAAGGCGCTCACCTCGAATCCCCAGAACTGGCTGAAGCGAGCGGCGTTGTCCTGCGTGAGCGGCAGGCCTCCGGGCAACGCCGTCGAGTAGGCGCCCATCTCGGCGCCACCCTGTACGCCGGAGTGGCCGCGGATTGGCATCACCCCGCACTGGTCCCGACCGACGAATCCCTTGGTGAGCGCGAGGTTGACGATCGCGCGGACGTTGTCCTCACCGAACTCGTGCTGTGTGATTCCCATGCTCCAGACGAACACGGCTGTCCTTGCCTCGCCGAGCATGCGCGCGAACTCCTCCATCTCGTCGCGAGAAGTCCCCGCGAGCGCTTCCAAGCTCTCCCACGACTGGGCCCCGAGGCTCGCTTCCAGCTCGTCGAATCCCGCCGTGTGCTGGTCCACGAACCCACGATCCAACCACCCGTGTTCAATCACATGCTTCAGGGCTCCGTTCAGAAAACCGATGTCGCCGCCGACGTTGACGAGGAAGAATCGGTCGGCGATGCGCGTGCCGAACACCGCGCTCTCGATGTTCGAGGGGACCCAATAGCGCTCCATTCCCGGTTCGCGGTAGGTGTTGATCATGACCACTCTCGTACCGGCCTTCTTGGCCTTGTACAGGTACTTCATGGCGACGGGCTGGTTGTTCGCTACGTTCGACCCCACGAACACCACCAGATCGCTGCCGATCCAGTCGCTGTAGGAGCACGTCGTGGCCGCCACGCCGAGGGCGCCCTTCAGGCCGAACGTGCTGGGCGAGTGGCACACGCGGGCCGCGTTGTCGATCGAGTTGCCCCCCATGGCGCGGACGGCCTTCTGTGCAGCGAAGTAATTCTCGTTGGACTGGCCGCGGCTCGTGAGGTAATAGCCCGTACGGTCGGGGGATGACGCCCCGATGCGCCCGGCGATTTCGTCCAATGCCTGATCCCAGCTTATTCGGGAGAATCCCGGCTCACCCTTTCGCCGGATCATCGGATAGGGCAGTCGCCCGAGATCGCGGAGTTCGGAGCCGCGCTTGGCCCTGAGAGACGTGACGTTCGAGAGGACGCGCGTGTCCATGGCCGGCATCGTGTTCAGTCGTAGAAGCCGAAGCCGGATGTTGCAGAGGTGAACCTCGTCGACCGTCCAGTCCCGGAGGCCCATCGTCCCAAGGGAGCAGCCGTCACAGGTCCCCTGCTTCAGGATGCGCCATGCGTACCCGAGCTGATCTCGGTTCTCGAGCGCCGCTCGGACGATCTCGACGTAATTGTTCGGCCGCTGCTCTCCGATCCCGAAGGGCTTCCAGCTCGCCCAGGCGGCCGGACCGACTCTATTCCCGCCCCCGCCAGTCCCCATTACGCCACTCCCCGGCTTGGATTGCCGCCTATCTCCCGCGCTGCGCCCCCCTCGACCTTGTCCATGCTTCATTAGGTGTCACCCGCGACCGAGGCGCAATGGCGACAGACCGCTGTACCTGGCGTGCCGAAGGTCCGCCCTGTCACGGCTTACCGGGTCGTGCCTCGGCCTCCGGAAGAAGCATCATTTGTCTCGCGAGCTCGAGATCGGCTCGGGTGTTCACGTTGAAGAAGAGGCGCTCGGGGTTGCCGTAGCGACGCACGTCGTCGAGCGGCAAGCGCTCGACGCGCACCTGCTCGAGAAAGCCGACCATGCGGTGATCGCGGCGCGTGAGGGCGCTCTCGATCGGTTCGATGCACGAACGGGAATAGAACGCGAACAGCGGCTCGATCCCTTTCCGGTTGCCCGGATTCTCGGGAACCACGGCATCTGCGCCGCCCGAGGCCGCAATCTCCGCGATTCTCCGCAGAAGTGGCGCGGAGGGAAACGGCAGATCGCAGGCAACCGCGAGGACCCCCGGCCTCTTCAGTTGCGCCGCCCACCGAAGAGCAGCGAGGACTCCACCCAACGGTCCGAGCCCGGGGACCGCGTCGGCGCGCGTCGGGAAGTCCACCTGGTCTCGAAGAGCGGTTTCGTCCGCGATCAGCACCACCTCGTCGGTCGCTTCCGCGAGCGCGGCCGCAACTCCGTCCACGAGGCACCGACCCTGGATCGGCTCGAGGGCCTTGGTCGCTCCGTAGCGGGTGCTGCGACCGCCTGCGATCAGCGCTCCTAAGGGACGATGTGAAGACACGCCGAAGTCTTTGTTGAGGCATTGCTGACAATAGATCTGCTTCTCATCCATCCCCTCCAATGCCCTCAGGGTACCGAAGATACAGGGCCGGTCCTTCGAGGTGTCGATCCCGGTGGTGCGAAGGATACGGCGACCGTTAGCGTGGGCACGACCCCTGCCCCAACCGCCGTATGACGTGGAAGCCTGGCCGCGTGGGGCCGCGCTAGGCCACGGCCGCTGCCACGCCCGGGGCGACGCTCCGCCCGACCGCCTCCGCGACCGGCCGCACGGCCGTCATCATGGCCTCGAACTCGCCCAGGTCGAGCGACTGCTCGCCGTCCGAGGTCGCGCGCTCGGGATCGGGATGCACTTCGACGATGAGCCCGTCGGCACCGGCAGCGACGCCCGCGAGCGCGAGCGGCGCGACCAGGTGGCGGTAGCCCCCAGCGTGGCTTGGGTCGACGACCACGGGCAGATGGCTCTCGCGCTTGAGCACCGGCACGGCCGCCACGTCGAACGTGTTGCGGGTCGCCGTCTCGTAGGTGCGGATCCCGCGCTCGCACAGGATCACCTGCATGTTGCCCTGGCTCATGATGTACTCTGCCGCCAAGAGCAGGTCCTTGATCGTGGCGCTCATGCCGCGCTTCAGCAGCACCGGCCGGTGCAGGCGCCCGACCTCGGTCAGGAGGTTGTAGTTCTGCATGTTGCGCGCGCCGATCTGGAGCACGTCGGCGTAGCCCGCGACCAGCTCCACCTGGCGCGTGTCCATCACCTCGGTGACCACCGGTAGGCCGATCGCGGCGCGCACGTCGGCCAGGATCTTGAGTCCCTCCTCGCCCTTGCCCTGGAAGGAGTAGGGCGACGTGCGCGGCTTGAAGGCCCCGCCCCGGAGCGCCCGCGCGCCGGCGCCCCGCACGGAGAGTGCGGTCGACTCCATGATCTGTGGGGTCTCGACCGAGCACGGCCCCGCGATGACCAGCAGCTCCCGGCCGCCGATCTCGGCGTTCTTGAGCGGGATCCGCGTGGGGGTGGCCGAAAATTCGCGGGCGGCCAGCTTGTACGGCTTCACGACCTCGTGCACGCTCTCGACGCCCGGGATGGAGAGGAGCGGGGTCTCCCGCAGGCGCGACTCGTCCCCGATGCAGCCGATCACTGTGCGCGTCTCACCGCGCGAGATGTGCGTTCGCAGCCCCATGGCCTCGATCCTTTCGCGGATGTGGTCGAGCTCCTCGGCGGTGACGCCCGCCCGGGTCACGATGATCATGAGGTTCCTCGGCATGGGTGGTGCGCCGGTCTCGGGAGCTGTCGCGGCCTCCCAAGCAAAAGGCCCCCGGGGATCCCCCCGGAGGCCTGGCGGCGGCGTCTCGTGCGTCCGACTAACGCATTCGCCTCCGGCCCCCGGAGCGGGTCCCGAAGTAGTAAAACCACCGGAAGGCGGCGGGGCGGGCGAAGCGCTGGTCAGCGTCCATGCGGGAAACCTGCGGCGGCGCCCGATCCGGTGTCAAGAGCTTCGACTCCGCGCGCCCGCGCCCGGGGGGCTCGCTCCGCTTCCGGGCCCTGGCTAGTTTTTCCCTGTCCGCCCCCGCCCCTCGACCCCCCGGAGATCCCCGACAGACATGGAACCGACCGCCGCACCGGCAAGGGCCAGCGTCAGCCGGCCCACGCTCGACCAGATGGCGCTCACCCTCGGCAAGCGGGTGAGGCTGAATCGCCTCTTCTACGGCTCAGGCCTGCGCAACGGCACGCTGATGATCCTGCCGATCGACCAGGGGCTCGAGCACGGGCCGATCGATTTCTTCCCGAACCCGGACGCGGCGGACCCCGAGTTCCAGTGGCGCCTTGCGGACGAGGGCGGCTACAACGGCGTCGCGTGCCACTACGGGCTCGCCCGCAAGTACATGGAGCGTTACGCGGGGCGCGTGCCTCTGATCCTGAAGATCAACGGCAAGACGAACGTGCCCACCGACTCCGACGCGCTCTCGACCCTTACGGGCAGCGTCGAGGACGCAGTAGCGCTGGGCGCTGACGCCGTCGGCTATACGCTCTACGTCGGCTCCCCGCGCCAGGACGAAGACATCGTGCAGATGCACATGGTCCGAGAGGAGTGCGACCGCTACAACATGCCCCTCGTCGTGTGGGGCTACCCGCGCGGCGCGGCGATCGAGGAGAAGGGTGGGCGGGATTCGCTCTACGCCGTCGACTACGCCGCACGCGTGGCGCTCGAACTGGGGGCCGACATCGTCAAGCTGAACATCCCGAAGCACTCCCCCAAGGATGCGCGCCAGCCCAAGGATTACCAGAAGCTGGAGTGGACGTACGAGCAGGGAGCCGAACGCGTCGTCCGCTCCGCCGGGCGAGTGCCCGTCCTGGTGAGCGGCGGCAGCAAGCTGGGCGACGACGACCTGCTGGCCAAGGCGCGCGTGGCCCTGAAGGCGGGGGCCTGCGGGCTCATCTTCGGGCGCAACATGTGGCAGCGCCCGTTCGACGAGGCGCTCGCCATGAGCGAGCGGGTGCAGAAGGAAGTACTGGCCCACTTCGGGGTCTGAGCCCGTTCGCCCCCCAGTGCCGGGACTCGCTTGAGCGGCGCCCGTGAGGCGCGCCCGCCGGCGCCGTGCGCCTCCGAGCGTCTCAAGCGGGTGGCCGCCGAGCGGGCGGCGGAGCGGGTGCTTCCGGGGATGCGGATCGGGCTCGGAACGGGCAGCACCGTCGCCCAGCTGCTCGACGTGCTGGGCGAGCGGGCGGCGAGGGGGGAACTCGAGGGCATCGTGGGCGTTCCGACCTCGGTGCGAACGGCCGAGCGGGCACGCGAGCTCGGGATCCGGCTGGCGGAGCTCGACGAGGTGGAGCCCCTCGACCTCACGGTGGACGGCGCGGACGAGGTGGGGCCCGGCCTCGACCTGGTCAAGGGCCTGGGAGGCGCGCTCCTGCGCGAGAAGATGGTCGCGCAGGCGTCAGGGGCCTTGATGATCATCGTCGACGAGTCGAAGCTGGTCGGGAGGTTGGGAGAGCGGACGCCGCTGCCGGTGGAGGTCGTCCGCTTCGGGTGGCGGGCCCACATGGCCCTGTTCCGGGAGCTGGGCTCCGATCCCTTGCTCCGGCGGCTGGAGGACGGGAGCCCCTTCGTGACCGACAACGGGAACTACATGGTCGACTGCCGCTTTCCGGACGGGATGGAGGATCCAACGGCCCTCGAGGAGACGCTCCGCCGGCGCGCGGGGGTGGTCGAGAGCGGCCTGTTCCTGGGCATGGCCTCGGCGGTGGTCGTCGCGGGCGAGCGGGGCGTGACGGTCCTCGAGAGGGGAGGGACGTAGGAGTGGGCAGGGTCAAGCTCGCGCCCTCGGTCCTGTCGGCCGACTTCGGCCGACTCGCCGAGCAGGTCGCCGAGGCCGAGCGGGCGGGAGCGGACTGGATCCACGTGGACGTCATGGACGGCCGCTTCGTGCCCACGATCACGATCGGCCCGCTGGTCACCGAGGCCGTCCGGCGGGCGACCTCGCTGCCCGTCGACGTCCACCTCATGATTGACGAGCCGGAGCGCCACGTGGAGGCCTTCGCGGACGCGGGGGCGAGCCTCGTCACGGTGCACTACGAGGCGTGCGGGCACCTGCACCGCACGCTCGACCGGATTCGTGAGCTAGGCCCGAGGGCGGGCGTCTCGTTGAATCCGGCCACCCCCGTCGACGCGCTCTCGGAGATCGTGCCCTTCGTGGACCTAGTCCTGATCATGTCGGTGAACCCGGGCTACGGCGGACAACGCTACATCGTTACCAGCACGGAGAAGCTCCGGCGCGCCCGCGCCCTGATCGAGCGCTCGGGGGGACGGGAGGTCGAACTCCAGGTGGACGGCGGCATCGACCGCGAGACGGCGGGCGCGGCGGCGGCGGCCGGCGCGAGCTGCCTTGTGGCCGGCTCGGCCGTCTTCCGCCACCCCGACGGCGTGGCGGCCGGGATCCGCGCCATCCGCGAATCGCTCGCCTGAGCGTCCGAGACCGCACGCGGGGCAGGGGCCGCCCCGGACGGGTCCCCCGGATCCGGGACAGAGCCTTGGGGGTATCCGAGATCCGCGGTACTCCGCTCGGGGATGTTTGACAATTCGGGGGCGACACGGCTTCGACGTGTCTAGGGAACGTGAAGCAGCGTGCCGAGGTCCCGGGACCTCGATAATCCACCGGGAACACTTCAATAGCTGCCAACTCTGATCTGGCGCTGGCCGCGTAAGGTTCTCCTTATCGCTGGCCCGTCTCCCGAACCGCCCGCCCGAGGCGGTTCCTGAGACGTCGACGAGTCGGGCTGGCCGTCCGGATGTGCTGTCCGTCCGGCGGCGAGACTTCAGCCAGCTGGTCCCGAATTCGGCCGATCGCCGGCCGGCGAGGGACGAGACGAAACGGCGATCTACGCACGTAGGCGCTTTGCCGGATCTAGTCGCGGACGCGGGTTCGACTCCCGCCGCCTCCATTTGCAAGAGTTCCAACTACCTCCGGTGAGGTCTCGTAAGTCCCTGTAGTTAAGGCGATTATCGGAGTATTCTGGTCTTGTATAGTCCACCCAAATTCCCTATGTTCTGCCGTTGCCGTGTGGGGAAAATGTGGGGAGGACTATGCCAAACCTGACGGCCGCAAAGGTCCGGACCATCAAGAAGTCTGGGATGCATGGGGACGGAAACGGTCTGTACCTGAACGTGACACATTCGGGGAGCCGGTCGTGGATCCAGAGGATCGTGATCGGGGGTCGCCGCCGGGACCTGGGGTTGGGCGGCTATCCGGGCACCGGTTTGGCGGAGGCTCGTCGGAAGGCAATAGCCAACAAGGCGCTTGTCGTGGCCGGGCGAGATCCGGTGGCCGAGCGGCGTTCGGCCCGAGTACCGACATTCCGAGTGGCTGCGGAGCGGGTTTACAAGGCGAACTTGCCGAGGTGGCGAAACGGCCATCACACGAAGACGTGGTGGCAGTCCCTTGAACGCCACGCTTTTCCCGCCATCGGTGACATACGGGTCGACCGGATTGGCCGGAGCGATGTGCTGGCGGTCCTGGAGCCAATCTGGAGTGTCCGGCAAGAAACGGCCCGGCGCGTTCGGCAACGTATCCGCACCATTCTGCGGTGGTGCGAGGCACACGAGTACTGCGCGGGGAATGCGGCCGGGGAGGCGCTTGACGGAGCCCTGCCGACGCTCCCCCGCGTGACGGCGCATCTTCGAGCCCTGCCCTACCAGCACGTCACGGAAGCACTTGAGGTCGTGGAGGCCTCTGGAGCATCGAAGGCCGCAAAAATGTGTCTCCGGTTTCTGGTCTTGACTGCCGCGCGAAGCGGCGAGGCGAGACGCGCGACTTGGGACCAGATCGACGAAGTGGAACGCCTGTGGGTGATTCCAGCAGACCGTATGAAGGGTGGTGCCGAGCACAGGCAGCCGTTGTCGGCAGCGGCGCTGGCCGTTCTTGGCCCGGCAAGAGTGCTTCGGGACGAATCCGGTCTGATCTTCCCGTCCCCGCTCCGGCGAGGGTGTCCGCTGTCCAACATGAGTCTGACCAAGGTTCTAAGGGACACCAGCCTCGCCGCCCGTACTACTGTCCATGGATTCAGAACGAGCTTTCGAACTTGGGCGAGCGAGCGGACCAACGCCTCGCACGCCGTAATGGAGCTGTCGCTCGCGCATGTGGTAGGATCCTCGGTCGAGCGAGCCTATGCGAGATCGGATTTGCTCGCGAAGCGTCGCGGGCTGATGGAGCAGTGGGGCAAGTTCGTGGCTGGCGATGGTGCCGGTGTAGTACGAGTCGCCGGGCAAGGAGCTGGGTCACGGTAGACTGCGACCCCGTGCGCGCATCGCCCGGCGTATCAGCGCCGAGAGCGCCACGCCGGCGGCCTTCGCCTTGGCCCGCCAGTCGGCAGAGTCGCCCGGCGTGAGGCGAACGGCGACTAGGACTGGGCCGTGTCTAGCCATCGGGACGGGTCGCCACGGGGGGCACGGGGGCGACGCCCCCGCCCGCGCGATTGACCAGAGCGCGGGCCTGTCCGGGTTCGAAGGGGCGGAGCCCCTCACCAGCCCCCGTGTTATCAATGAATTACGCGAACCCTAGTTCCGCCGTCCGTCGCCAGCGGGGTTCGGATCCCTCCGAATAGGGGTGATGGCCGGCTCGACTGGGACGCCGTTAGTGGGCAATTCCTCACGCCATGGGACCGCGAGGCTCCGGCCGAGCATCTGGGCTACAGCCCTGACCTGCTGCGGCACGACCGGAGGGCAAGGCTAGCCTTAACGGGACGGGGCTGGCGAATCCGCGTGTTGCCCTGAGCCACATTCCCGGTAGCCTGACTCCACACACCGGCGAGCGTAGTCGGTAGCGCGCTTGATGTCCTCCCGCGTCATGTACCGCTCTAGCCGCTCCCTTTGGGTTCGGGCCCGTGCCTCTCCGTTTGCTCCGGCCATGTTGAACCACATATGCGCCAACACGGTGTCCGTTGGGACCGGCGGAGCCCGCTCAACGCGATTCCGGCGGGACCAGATTCGATCCCAAGGGTCGCCGCCCGCGTACATATCCCCAAGGTGGTACTGTGCACGGGCCTCGCCCTGCTCGGCAGCCATACGGTACCAGCGCACGGCCTCGCCGGCGTCTGCGAGAACACCCCGGCCTTCATCGTACATGCCCGCGAGGTTAAACTGCGCACGGGGTTCACCCTGCTCGGCGGCCATCCGATACCAGCGCACAGCTTCGGCGTCGTCCAGGGTGACACCCCGGCCGTTGGCATACATGACCCCGAGGTTGTTCTGCGCTTCTGCATGGCCCCGCTCGGCAGCTATCCGATACAATCGCACGGCTTCAGAGTCATCCTGGGGGACCCCTTCGCCGTTGGCGTACTTGACGCCGAGGTTGTACTGCGCCTCGGGAGAGTCCTGTGTCGGCTGACACCCGGATACGGCGAACACGAAAAAGACCCAAACCACGCCGGTGATGCATGGGGTCTTCCGCCATACCTTCATCCCCAGCCTCGCGATGTCCGCGCTGGACGGCCACGTTATCGATCCCAACCGTGTCCTCCTCGAACTGCGCTCACAGGGCCAAGGAAAGCCAGTGGTTCTCGATCCTCGTGCAGCAACAAGAGAGGTTCTAGGGCCCGAACACCCGTGACCCTAAGCATCCGTTCCGCGTCCCCCAGCGTCAGGATGAACATGAAGTTCTGACCACGAACGTGCACCGGCAACCCCGTGTCCGGTCCAACGAGGCGTACATCCCGGTGTCCCCAACCCAAGTCTGCCCTGTTCGCTTCGGAGCCGCCTCAAGACCAGCCCCGGACGGTAGGCCGTTAGATCACTCGTCGATCCGCACACACGGCTGAGCGGATGCGCAAGACGTGGCAGTATCGGACGAGCGCGGTATCATGGTACCTCGCTATTGCTTGAACGCTAATCTCGGTAGAGGAGAAGAACTCGTGGAGGGCATCGGTCTTCGACAAGATGTACCGCGCGACCCGGTAGCCCAGATCCTGACGCACGAGGGACGCTCGATCGCTTTGGTCGATCTCGGCAGGGATGCCAGTGAAGCACTGCGGAGGTCGTGGCCTGCGGACCGCCCGTTCCAGTCCGGCGGGGTCATCGAGAGCACGTGGCTGCTACCGATAATCGGTACCGGAAGCGCAGCTGCAGCGTCTCTGTTTGCTGGCAACGTCTTTCTGGCGACGGCCAATCCTGCAACGCTGATGACCATCGGGAGTGGGGTCGGATCAGCCGTCATGGGGCCGACTGGGATCGTCGCAGCAGCGCCGTTCGTCGCCGCGAGCGGTGCGCTAATACCCGTCGTGGCACCGATCATGCTCTTCACGACCGTCTCGTCGGTCATGATGTCCGCGCGCCTCGATCGAGTTCAGAAGACGCTCGGCCAGCTTGAGGACTCGGTGGGCGAGGTTCGTGGTTTCCAGCGCGCCGCAGACTACGGCCAGCTCGAGCACGCGGCCTTCGTGATCGACCAGGTCCGATCCGAATTCGAGCACCGCCGCCGATTCGCCAGTGACGTGCCGGCCAAGCTGTTGGGGATCCAGCAAAACGCGGGGGCGCTGCGTAAGAAGTACAGGCTGCTGACGACCCGCGACGTTCATTCGGAGGACCACGCCAGATCGGCGGTGGTGAATCTCGACGCGTTCTTCCTGGCAAGTGTTTGCGAACTTCAGGTCGACCTGCTCCAGCTGTACTTGGCCCTCCAGAACGACCCTGATGTCGTCGAGGGTCGCCAGTTGGACCTCCGGAAGAAGATCGAACGGTACAATGAGGACTTCCGACAGGCCCTCGATGACGACTCGGTTGGAGCCTTCCACAGGAAGCTGAAGGGAGAATCGACCAAGTCTTTCCTCCCCCGCAGCTTACACCGTTTCTTCAGAGGAGTACTGGCCAGGATGGAGCGGGAGCGGAACGTCCGGGCTATACGGAAAGACTTGCTCTCGGTCCAAGCGCGTATCAAACAATGGACTGACGAGATTGAAGCCGCCTCGGAGGAGCCACGCGAACAGTCCATCGTTTTCTTCCGCGAACCTAAGGGGAAGCGTGCGTTGCGCGCGTACCACACGCGCGACGTTCGAGTGGAACGAGCGGCTGCCATGTAGGCGAGTGCAGGAGGATTCGTGCCCACGCTGCCGGGAAACACCCACTCCACCGAAGCCGAACAGGTAGCGATTGTCCATCAACCGGTGGGCCAATCTGAAATGAAGAGGAAACTGGTTTGTTGGGGAAAACCCGCTATCGCCTTTGGTTGAAGCTCCGGATGGGCAAGCCGCTGGCAACGGAGGAAACTGCCCTGACGGCATTGATGGCCGGCAGGAAAGTGGTGATCGAGTCCGAGGTGGAGTCTCAACCGCTCTCGGAGGCGTCATGGTTGTTGATCGGATGTCGCGGTTTCGAGGCCGAGGACGACGCAAGGGACTTCGGCGAGAAGCTGCGGCGAGCCGTGCATATGGCCGGGTTGTGCGCCCGAGTGGGAGTCGACGCGGGTGACCCGCATGAAGACCGCACGGTCTCATGGTTCAATCCGGAGGTCTTGCGAGAACTCGGTGCTCTGGATCCCGATACACGACTCGGACCCGACGTCCATGGTCTCGTGGTCCTGCCGGACGACGGGAAGACGGTGTTCCTTCGGATGGGGCACGCGACGGCGTCGGTACGCTCGAATGCGAGTGGTTTCGTTCGGGCTCTTCAGGACGCGTTGCCGGAGAGCGAGCCCGCAGGCGATTCCCCCTCGATACGGCGGGCCATCAGGGTGCTGAGTCTGGCCCAACTGAGCACCGACCCGATCGCGAAGATCGTGCTGGCGGTTTCTACCGTCGAAGGGCTGGTGACCGATCCACCGTGGACGGACGCACAGAAGGAGCTGATCGAGAGGGCCGCCGCCTGGCTTGAGCGGACGCATCCTGACGGTGAAGAGGTCGGGCAGGTCACCAACGCGATTCGCGGAATACGACCCGAAAGCATTCGTCAGCGGATACGGAAGTTGCTTAGCTCAAATGACCTGTCGGACCTGTGGCGGGATTGGGACGCGCTGTACGGGAAGCGGAGCCGCTTGTTCCACGGTGGAAAGAGAGACGGGGGCGAGGAGAGCGCCGACCACTTGGAGGAATCGGAGCTTCGAGCCTTGAGTCAAGAGGCACTGACTCTCTGCAGCAGGATTGTCCTATCCATGGCAAAGCGAGCACGGATTCCGGTTCCCGACCGAACTGGTGTGCATTTCGGTGTCGAATGAGGTTGGTCAGGCGGTTGACGAGACCGACGCCGCCTTGGGGAGGACGGGAGATTCCGTGACCGACAGTCAAACGGTGGGTGAGCCCACCCGTCCTTCGGACAGCCAAGACGTACCTGACGCTCGGGGTAGGAACGCTACCGCCCGACTCTTAATCTCCTGTCACCGGCCCGCCGCTCCCCTCCTAGCCCCCGGCACTGGAGGTGTCGTCTACCTCAAATAGCACAACGGGACCACAACGTCGCCCCGGTATTTACAGCAACGGAACCGAAAGGGAGTTATCTATTCAGGTTGACAGCTAGGAGGATGCTGTGGCCGACGGGGGAGCGGGCATGCGACGGATCCTAGCGAGTGACTTCGGTATCTGGCCAGTCGATTCTGATGTCGCCGGCCCTTCCGACGCGATGGTGTCCTCCCAGGACTACTGGTCGCGCCTAGCGAACTACGTCCTTCTCTACGACCAGATCATCGTACCGACGGGGAACCTGCAAGTTCTCCCCGTCTTGCGCCTCATGCTTGGCGAAGGCGTTTTCGACGAACTTGTACGTAACCGCGCCATCGTCCTCGCGCGCTTTGACCAATGGCTCGGCTACGGAGGGAATGGCGCAGGCATCGTTTTCTTTCAGATCAAGCCCAACCCCGACCGTGCAATTGGCCCGAATCTCGGGTACGCCTTCTTCAAGCCCATCGACGAAGCTATCGACGATGCTCTCTCGACGACGACACCCCTCGCAGACCCGAAGCGGAAGTCCGAGCTGACAAAGCTTCTGTCGAAGAACGTGATTGAAGTCCCTCTGGACAAGATATCTAACGAGGTTCGGGACGAAACGTACAAGGACATCCTCGGCAGTCCCTACCTTCGTGCTCTAATGGCTCTTCGGAACGCCGGTCGTTCAATGAATGCGCTATGCGGCATAGATGCAAATCAACTCATGTACTGCCACCCAAACTATCTACCAGGACCGGTCGATCTCCCAGGACCGGGCGAGTCACCGGAGATTCTTGCCGTGGCTTCGTGTAGCGTTCGAGAATTTCATCCTCGGATTGGGCGGATATCTGGAAGCAACGGAAATCACCGGTGACGACTCAACCCTAAGCTTGCTTAAGGCAAAGGGGCAGAGATTCGGTCTTCCCCTCGAAGGAAACGCTGCATTCACCAAGATTCAGGAGGTCAGTGGTGTCCCCGACATTGGCGCGGCCTTCGCGGCAAAACAGCTACAGCCGGCACAACTTCTCGCGCTTCGCCATTCCAAACACGCTCAGGCACTGCGCGACTGGTTCGCCGATGGTCAACCCAACGACTCCGCACAAGACACGCTGCACCGATACGTAGAGTCCATCGGTAAACCTACTTGGCTTGATGCGTTGCCGACGAAACTGATCCGGATTGCCACCACAGCTGGGCTGGGTGTAGTTGAGCCGGCCGTCGGTGGTCTGGCCTCGGCAGCGGACACCTTCCTGAGCAAGTGGTTCCCTGGAAAATCTCCTCGCCTCTTTCTTCGCCAAGCGCGACGCATCCTCGCAGATCAATCCGTTGTTCCGAAACCAGTGATGCGAAAGAGGCCGAGAAACTCTCCGTGTCCGTGCGGAAGCGGCAAGAAGTTCAAGAAGTGTTGTGGTCGATGACGAGCTGCTCGGTCAACGCAGTATGGGCTACCGAACGACTCCACTGGGATTCTGGCTTCTGCCGATCCGCTGCTGCGGCTGTGGTGAGCCGGTCGAGTGTTCGTCGCTCAGCCAGAGTCATTCGGTGTTTCGCATGTGGGCTTCCCTGCGCGTCCTACAGCCTTCTGGATACCCAGACGGCGCGTCCGACGATGCGGATTTCGTCGGCCACGTGTTCGTAGCTGTCGTATTCGGGGCTGAGGGACTTGAGGACCACGCGCGGTGGGTCGGAGTGGGGCACGTGCTCGATCCGTTTCGCGACGAGCTCGAGTCCGTCCCAGATCACAAAGATGCCCGGCGGTGACGGCGCCTGGCGGCTGACGTCGATCATGATGCGGTCGCCGCTCGAGAGCAGCGGGTCCATGGAGTCGCCGTCCACGGTGATCATGCGCAGGTCGTCGGGCTTGGCCCGGAACTCGTGGCGGATGAGGGGATCGGCGAACAGCCAGGCCTCCTTGATCTCCTCCAACTCTTTGGTTCCAGGCCCCGGCGCCAGCGGCCACACGTACATCGATCTCCGGCACGACGCTGTAGCCCTTGGGAGCGGCGTAGGGACCAGCCGGCGGCCGAGCGGGAGGCGTCCCGCGCCGCGCGCTCCGTTCGTGCCGGAGCAGGTCGGAGCTGCAGCCCAGGTACTCGGCCAGCGCCTCGTGGTCGTCCTCGGCGAGAACGCGGGGCGAGCCGCGGTGAATGAACTGGTGCAGGTACGTGGGGTTGCGCTCGATGGCGAGCGAGGCCGTGCGCAGGTTCGTGCGGCTATTGGCCACCAGCCGTAGCAGCCGTCTGCGGACCGGATCCAGTTCCGCGTCGCTCTTCACCCTTCGTTGTTTCATGGAGTGGGAAACTACCCACGATCCGGACCTGCAGCAAGCCCGATCTTCCCATCAATTTGTAGGGCTCCTTTTCGGAGCCCTCTGAAACCCACTGGCAGCGAGCGATAAAATCGCGACTCCCGTATCTCGTTAACCGCTAACGATATGGGATTTATCCTTCTTGCCATCCTATTGCGCGATTTGCCGACTCGATGTTCTGGTGAACGCGTAATGGAGAGCCTGACGAAGCAGTTCGAGCGGCAAGTGGCGGTGTTCCTTGGACGCGTGCGGATGTCGCCGTCGGAGTTCGGGGGGCGCGCGGTCGGGGACCGGAAGCTCCTCGGCGACATGCGGCGGGGCCGTTCCCCCCAGCTGGCGACGGCGGAACGGGTGCTGGAGTTCATGGAGAGGTACGACCAGGCCGCGGATCGGACGGCTCGAGGGATTCAACAGTCAGCGAAGGAGGTAGGAGAGGATGACGAGCACGACCGAACGTGAGGCGCCGTTACGGATACGCTTCCTGCGGCTGCCGGAGGTGCTGGCGCGCACGGGCTTGTCGCGGAGCACGATCTACGTGCGGCTGGAGCAGGGACTCTTTCCGAGGCCCGTATCGTTGGGCGTCCGTGCGGTGGGCTGGATCGAATCCGAGGTGGACGAGTGGATTCGGCGGCGCATCGCCGAGAGCCGGTTCGAGGGCGACCGGGACGGTGAGCGCGGCGAGGCAGCGCCGGGGACCCCTGTCGCCGATTGGCAGGCGGCGGCCGGCCCAGTTCGATGAGCCGGCGCGCTTGGCGGCGGCCGGGGACTAGCCCGTCGGTCGCCCTTAAGGTCCGTAAGCCAGCCCACGCCGTGTTGAACACGGCGGCTGGCGAAGGGGTGGCTCCGCCCCCCTTCGATCCCCTGGCATTTCGCGCCGCGCGCGGAGCGGCGGACGCGCGGGGGCGAGGCCCCCGAACCCCGCCTCCGGTGCGCTGATGGCGGAGCATCGCACCGTGATGGT
>JAPPGF010000028.1:105230-146178 GCA_028875075.1 Gemmatimonadota bacterium
CACGCCCGCCGAGCACGCCGCCTGGCGGGAGAAGGCGGCCGCGGCGGGCGTGTCTCCCTCCGCGCTCCTTCGCGAGGCGATGGCGCGGACGCGGACGTGGACCGCGACGGCGCGGGCGGTCGAGCGCGAGCGCACGGGCCAGATCGCGCGCATCGGGAACAACCTGAACCAGCTTGCGCGGTGGGCGAACACACACGCCTCGGCGGTCGAGGCCGTCGAGGTGATCGCCTGCCTCGTCTCGTTCGAGCGCTCGCTGATCCGTGTCGCCCGCATCGGCGAGGAGACCGGCGATGCACGTTAAGTTCCTCCCCCACGGAAAGGGCTCGACCCGCGCGGCCGTCAAGTATCTCGTCGGCGAGCGGGACGCGGAGGGAAGGGAGCGCGAGGGCATCGAAGTGTGGCGCGGGAACCCGGACATGGTGGCCGCCGTGGCCGACTCGCTCGACTTCGAGAAGAAGTACACGTCCGCCGTGATCGCGTGGGCGCCGGAGGACCAACCCACGGGCGAGCAGATCGAAGCCGTCTTGGACGAGTTCGAGAAGACCGCGTGGGCGGGACTGGAGCCCGACCGCTACGCGTGGACGGCGGTCCTGCACCGCGAGAGTGGCGGCGGCGTGCACGTACACATTCTGACCGCGCAGTGCGACCTGCAGACGGGCCGCAGCCTGAACATCGCGCCCCCCGGCTGGCAGAGGACGTTCGACCCGTTGCGCGACGCCTTCAACCACGAGCACGGCTGGAGCCGTCCGGACGATCCGGCGCGGGCGCGGACGCAACAGCCCGGCCACCGCGCCTACGTCGAGTCGGCCCGGCTCCGGGCCGGGCTCCGGCTCGAAACCTCCCCCCGTGACCTGATCCGGGACTACCTGCTCCAGCGGGTGGAGCACGGAACCGTGCGGAACCGTGCCGATGTCGTCTCCGCACTGCGGGAGGCGGGCCTCGAAGTGCCGCGCCAGGGCAAGGACTACATCACCGCGCTGGATCCCGAGACCGGGGACCGGTGGCGACTGAAAGGAGGGCTATACGCACTTGACTTCCAACGCGAACGAATTGACCGAGCGGCTGCGGAGGCGGCTGGAGAGCGAGCGCAGGGAGATCGAGGAGCTGACCGCGAGCGAGCTCGGGCGGCTCGGCGAGAGCTCGCGGCGCGTTGCGAGGAACGCGCTCAGTTCCATCGAGCGAGATACGGAGGAGGCGACCGGGCGGATGCGCGCGCTGCTGCTGAAGGCGTGGCTCCGGCCGCTGATCGTCGGCCTGAGCCTCTGGCTCGGCATCTTCGGCGGGAGCTGGGCGACGATGCGCTGGCTGTGGACGCGCATCGAGACCCGGATCGAGACGGCGGTGGACCTCGACCTGGGCATCGAGGAGGCGAGACAAACGCTGACCCGGCTCGAGGGAAGCACGTGGGGGGTCGCGCTACGGGAGATCGAGGGCGAGCGGTTCGTGGTGCTGCCGGAGGGCGCGCTGGCCGATCCGCTCTGGCGGGTGGACGGGCGTCCGGCCTTGAAGCTGTCGAACGAGTGAGGGAGCTGTATGACCGCATTAGAGGAGCAGTTGACGAGGGCCTTGCGGAGGTTGTCCGCGCAGTACGAGACGGAACAGCGGCGGCACTCCGGGCAGGTCGAAGCCTTGCAAGAGCGAATCAAAGTCTTGGAGCGGCATGTCGAGCGGCTGAACGGGCAATCCACGAGCTTGGCCCAGGACTACAGGACGCTCGCCGGGACGTTGCGCGGGCACTGGAGGTGACGCGCCAGCGTGCACGGGAACGCGATCACGGTCCGAGCCGTTGATCGCGAAACCGCGTCTAGGTTTCACCCACCGGATACTTGGTTGCGGCGATCCTGGGCGGAACGGGGTATCGTTCCCGCAGCCGTGCTCCGGCGAAGGTGTACTGCGAACGTTGACTCGCCCTATCTTTTCTCCGACCTGACAATCCAAGCGGACAGGCAGTGAACAACGGCGAGCAAGATGGGCACGAACCAGATTGACAGCGATGCCATGACCGGCTACGAGGCCGAGCTGTGGGCAATGGCCGACACCCTCCGCGGCTCAATGGACGCGGCTGAGTACAAGCATGTCGTGCTAGGCCTGATCTTCCTCAAGTACAACTCCGATGCGTTCGATGAGCGCCGCGCCGACGTGCTGGCAACCTGGGGAAACGAGGCCGCCGAGGACGTCTTCTGGGTTCCGCCAGAGGCACGCTGGAAGCGGTTGAAGGCAGGGGCGCGGCAGCCGACCATCGGCCAGACCGTGGATCAAGCCATGACCGCGATCGAACGCGACAACCCGGCGCTGAAGGACACGTCGCTGGATGAAGTGTGCAAGCACGGCCATGTGCTCACGCCGGGCCGCTATGTGGGTGTAGAGCTGTGGGAAGATGACGGCGAACCATTCGACGAAAAGATGAATCGGCTCGTCATTGAGTTTCGCGAACAGCGCACCGAAGGAGCTCGGCTGGATGCTACAATCACCGAGAATCTGGAAGCGCTCAGGTTCTGGAAGGGTGAATCGTGAACATCAACACGACCTTCCTCCGCCGCTGTATCGGCACGCTGGAACTTGCCTTCGGTAGAATCGCTGAGGGCGAGAAGGCGGACGACACCCTTTACGACATCTATCGGGCCGCCTGTGTAAAGGAGTTTGAACTCGTACTTGAACAGAGCGGTAAACTGTTGAGAAAGCGTCTTGCCGCCTACTTCGCCAGCAATCGGCAGGCAGACCGCCTCGCTTTCAAGGATCTCTTCCGGTACGCTGCCAAACACGGTCTCATCGAAGCCGAAGCGGCTGAGCGCTGGCTTTCCTACCGCGACAACCGAAACGAAACCGCTCATGACTACGGTCAAGATTTCGCTGATGCCACCTTGAATCTGCTTCCGGCCTTCATCGCCGATGCTAAGGCGTTGGCCGACGTAATCGAGGTCGAAGAGGATGGCTGACCGGCTTCGACTGGAGCTGAGGCATCGCCGTATGCTGGAGGTGTTGCTGCGGGAGCATCTGCCCGATGTCGAAGTTTGGGCCTACGGCAGCCGAGTGACCAGCCGCGGCCATGAGGGCAGCGACTTAGACTTGGTCCTGCGTGGACCGCACCTAGAGAAGATCCCACTTGCTCGATTGACGATTTTCGAGGAAGCAGTGCGGGAGTCGACCATCCCCTTCCTGGTGGAGGTAAGAGATTGGGCTCGCTTGCCGGAATCCTTTCACGAAGAAATCGAGGCGAATCATGCTGTCCTGATGAGGACAGTCAGGCGGTAGGATGATTAACCGATGGGAAGTGGTTTCATTCGGCGATCTCGTCTACATTTTGACGGTCCCCACGCCACTCCCCCGAAAACTCGGGACGGTCCGGTCTTACTTGGAATATCCAACTTGGCTTCGGGGCGCCTAGATCTAAGGCAAACAGAGCATCTCTCGGACGACGACTATGTGCGTTGGACGCGGCGCGTTACGCCTAGGCCGAACGACATCGTGTTCTCTTACGAGACTCGGCTTGGCGAGGCAGCGCTTATTCCCAAGGGTTTGCGGGCATGCCTCGGGCGTCGTATGGGTCTACTTCGTCCCAGGGAAGCCGATCAAGTCCCTTTCCGGGACTTCCAAGCCACGCCACCAACCCCACCACCGCCAGCACCAATAGCCATGTAGAAGACGTTGGATGCCAACTCACGTCCCCACTCTACTACCGGTGTCACTGCCGTCATCAATGTTGGTACGGCTTGCGGCTGAAGGGTGGACGCCACGACGGTAGATGACGCAACGACGGCGCTAGCCCAGATGCCCGCAACGAGCACCTTGGTAACATTCGGGCCGATTTGCCTAGCGGGCTGGGAGGAGGAATTCCGGACGCTATTCTCCATTTGTGGACCACCTTCCGCTATGGGCGGCGTGATCCTCCGGGGCGTAGGGGTAACCGGGGGACTCACCGCCCCGTTCTAATTCCCTGAAGATCACTCTATCCATTGCCGCATATCAAGCCGTCTTCGACATCCGCGGCGAGCACGCGCGGAAAACCGATTGGGCCGAGTTCGTGCCCGCCATGCGGAGCAAGGTGATGCGCTTCGAGGTCGTGGACGTGGACGAGTGGCAGGCGCGGCTGAATGGGATGCTCTTTCCAGACGGAGCGTGAGGGAATCGGGAGGATGAAGGGCTGACCTGGGTTAACGACCGGACGGAGCGACCCGGACAGGGGGCTGTGGTCTTGCGCTCCGCGCAGGACATCAACAGCCTTGGGAAGCCCTCGGATCCGTGGGTGGGGAACGACGCTGTGATGCCCCGTCTGCCTCGACTCGCGTTAGCTCAAGTATCTGTGTGCCAGGACAGAGTCAATAACGACCGTATCGTGTGGGGAAGACTGTGGGGTTATTTTGGCGGACTATCTCATAAGACTATGCAGTAATATCACTTACATATTCAGTACGACTCCCGCCGCCTCCATTCACAGAAGTTCCAGCCAGTTCCCGTGAGGTTCCGGGAGCCCCTGCAGTCAAGGGGTTTACTGGTACGTGTCCGTCTCGTGTCGTTCCCCGGCATGACCGTGTGGCGCGCGTTCCACCGATGGCGCTGCCGGATCGACTCGGGTGTATTAGCTTTCTTGCGGAGGCTGCAAGCCTCGTCGGCCATTCTTCGCGCCATCATTCTGGATGCACCATGGAGCAGACCTACTTCCGCAAGGGCTTCGGTCTCAAGAAGCAGGTCAAGCCCATAATCGACGCCGAGTATCACTCGAAGCTGCTGGACCGCATCCGGGCGCGCGGCTACAGGGATGTCTTCGGCGACGTGACGGTGCACCTGGCGCAGGAGTTCGGCTTCTGCTACGGCGTCGACCGGGCCATCGACTACGCCTACGAGACCGTGCGCAAGTTCCCCAGCAGGCGCGTCTACTTGGTCGGGGAGATCATCCACAATCCGCATGTGAACGAGCGCATGCGCGAGATGGGCATCCGCTTCATTTACCCGTCCGAGGACAGGAGTTTTGACTTCTCACATCTCACTTCCGAGGACGTCGTCCTGCTCCCCGCTTTCGGATGCACCCGTCACGACTTCCAGACGTTGCACGGGCTTGGCTGCGTTCTGGTCGATACCACCTGCGGTTCCGTGCTGAACGTATGGAAGCGGGTCGAGACGTATGCCCGCGACGGCTTCACGGCGATCGTCCACGGCAAGTACTCGCACGAGGAGTCCCGGGCGACCGCGTCGCAGGTGACCGCTTACGACGGGGGCAAGTACTTGATTGTGCGCGACATGGAAGAGGCGGAGATCGTCTGTGACTATATCGCGGGCCGCCCCGGGAGCCTCTCGGACAAGGCCTTCAAGGAGCACTTCCGGAAGAAGGCCACGCCAGGTTTCGAACCCGATCGAGATCTACGCAAGGTCGGGGTGGCCAACCAGACGACGATGCTCGCCAACGAGTCGCTGGCGATTGCCGCCAGGATTCGTGCGGCAATGGCGGAGGGACACGGGGAGGCATACGCTCGCGAGTGCTTCCGCTCCTTTGACACGATCTGCTCGGCGACTCAGGAGAGGCAGGACGCTGTAGAGGCGATGATGGTGCAGCCGCCGGACGTCATGGTGGTGATCGGCGGCTACAACTCTTCCAACACCAACCACTTGGCGTCGATGTGCCGCGCGCACTGCGTGACCTTCCACATCGAGGACGCAGTGTGCATCGACACGGCGGCGGGTACGGTGCGCCACAAGCCCGAGCTTGATCCAGACGCGCCGGAGGTGGTCACCGCCGACTGGCTTCCGCAGGGACCTTTCGACCTTGGGATCACGGCGGGCGCCTCCACTCCGAACAATAAGATCGGAGAGGCGCTGACGCGGATTCTTGAGATCCGAGGGGTGCTACCGGGCGATGATGCCATTGGGGGACCAGGACGTGCGCCCGCCCCTTGCCCGGGAGCCTCACAGGAGCTGGTTACGATAGAGGAGTAGGGAGGCGCTCATGCACTTGCGCAATCCGACCAATCGCCCGTGGCTCCCGGGCACAGAATCAGCCGACATGACCAAGAGGTAGCGCTCGGCCAATCGGCTACGACCGGCGAGCCCGGCACCGGGTGTCCGCACAGACCGAGCGTGTGTAGGGAAAGACCGTCGATGCTCGGAAGGAGGCCCCGACCATGTCTTGAGCTCCTAGACGAACCGGATCAACCTCACGTCCAGCGACCGTGTTGGCCCCGTCGGTGCCCGCCACTGCACCAAGATCGGGCTCTGATACGTGCCCCAACCGATTTCGCCCCTGCCGTCTCCTTTCCGATCGAGGACGGGCAGGCTGAATCCCCGCTTCATGCGCAGGAAGTGCGACACGGGCAGCGCCAGCGCCCGGTTCACGATCCGCTCCACCCGGGACTCGCGAAGGCGGGTAGTATCCATAACCTTGTTCAGCACCTGAAGCGCATCGAATTGAGCGAAGTTCATCGCCTTGGCGGGGATGGTGCGGGGATCCCTCAGCACTTCGCCCACATCCCTGCTGGTCCGCGCCACAAAGCGGAACGGGTTCTTCAGTGCCTCGCGCAGGTCGTAGTTCATGAGCAGTGGCTCGTACTCGTTGACTGTCAAGCCTGCGTCCTTCTCCTCATCGGCAAGCGCGACATCGAAGCGGCCGAACGACACCTCGTACTCTGCGATCAGCTTCTCCAGCTCGCGGATAAAGCCCAGCTCCGTATCGTGAAGATTCTGGGCGCCGATAGCGTGGGGCGAGGACTTGATCGGGAGCCGGATGCGGGCCACCTCCTCTTCGTCGTCGTAAGCGACGACTGTCGTGCGCCGGTGCCGCGTTCCGCCCACATGTACGCCGTCGAGTTCCACGAACCAGACGGGTTCCGGCCCATCAAGTTCGTAGGAGGCCGAGTTCCGCAGCCCCGCGCCGACGAAAGTGAGGTGAGAGTCAGCGTTGAGGGGCTCATTTGCCCGTTGTTCTTCGGTGAGCTCGGTCCGCAGGTGCATGGCATCGTGGACGTAGCCGGCACCTGGAGGAAAGAGCTGCTGGAACACCTGAAGATAGTCCTGAATCCCATCGCCATCGTACTCGAACAACTCGGCGAGGCGCTGGTCCAGGTAGCCCGCGGTCGTGTGGTCCGAAATGTAGAAGGACTTCGTGTGCTGCGTGAATTCGTACCCGCACTCCTCCCGCAGCTTGCCGCGCACGTCAAGGAGCTGCACTCGGCTGGCCGGCTTGATGCGGAGCGTGGCCTCGAAGGGGCCCTTTCCGGAGCGCGTATGTCGGTCAATCAGGATCATTTGGCAAACCTACAGGTACCGGACCTTGAGGGCCAAATTGCGTTTCAGTTTCGTGCAAAGATAGTAATGACCTGACACTCGGCTCTCACCGGAGCTTTGTCTAGGCCGGATTTGCCCCGGCGATCTCAAGTGGTGAACGCAACGGTCTTGGTTCGCCTATCCGGGCGCAAGCCGATTGAGGCGTCCTGCCACATCCACAAACTTGTTGACCCGACCTCTTGGGTCCGGTTAGGAATGTATGAAGCCTGCGTCTCGCGTTCGCCTCTGGGCATTGGATCTGAGAAGCGTTCGGGCAAAGAGGCGAGGCCAGTCCATCTTGCCCCCTGTGCGAGTCCGGTCACGTTACGCAGGAGCGAAAGCTTGATGCAGACGGTGAAGGCCCCTGCCATCTTCGCGCCGGGCTATGAGAGGGCCAGATCAGTCGATCCGGTGGCCGTGGACAACTATGTTGCCCACATGCGGGTTGGTGATCCGCTGGCGGATGCTGTTCAGGCCGACCTGTGGGAGCTACCCCGGCCGGAAAGCACGAGACTGATTCGAGCTGCTATCGAGCAGCAGGACAACGTCCTGTGCCATGCGCCCCGGAGCCTGCAGGATTTCGTCCATGAGGTCACCACTGTGCCGGCATGGTACGACCGCGCGGTGGCCGTTGACGGTTGCCGGGTTTTTCTCCGGAACGCCGACCAGTTCCTAGCCGCGTTTGCCGCCGGTGCCATCGTGGAGGGCTTCGCCACGATGATCAGCAAGTCATTCGCCATCACGGGAAGGATGATAGACGATGGCGTCCGGAGGTTGAAGCAAAACATTCGGCACCTGCTGGACATCTTTCTTCCCCGAGGCGTGGAGCCGTCCGGGGACGGCTGGAAGCTCACGCTTCGCATCCGGCTGGTGCACGCGCGGGTCCGAGCCCTGGTCGGCGCTTCGGAGGAGTGGGACCATGATGCGTGGGGCATGCCTGTAAGCGCCGCGCATTTGGCCCTGGCTTCGACCGCTTTCTCCGCACGGCTGATCGAGTTGGCGGAAATGCTCGGCGCCGAGTTCCGGCACGACGACGACCGCGAGGCGTTCATGGCGGTCTGGTGTTACGACAGCTGGCTGATGGGTGTACCGAACGAGCTCATGTATCACAGTCAGGCAGACGGGCTGCGGTTGTTCGCGATCGGCAGCACATGCGAGCCTCCGCCCGATCTGGACGCGATTGCGTTGGCGAACTGTATCGTCAACAGTGCACCGGTGGTGATCGGCGTCACCGAACGGAGGGCGCGTGCGAAGTTCGCCAAGTACGCCTACCGTATCTCCAGGGAACTGATCGGGGATGCGAGAGCCGATCAACTGAATTTTCCGCCCAGAAGACTACTGCCGACCCTTCCTTGGCTGCGCGTGCGGGAGCATCTGCAGCGCTGGATCGGGAGGTTCTGCCCGGCTGTGGGTAAGACGCAAAGACTGCGATCGTTTACGCATCTCCTTAGCCTCACCGATCTTGACACCGCGGGAATCAGGTACGATCTGCCGGACCATGTCCGATCCGACATGTCGAGTCGGTGGTAGCCGTTTCCAGACGGCGCGGCCGACGACGCGGGTTTCCTCGGCGGAGCGCGCGTAGCTGTCGTATTCGGGGTTAAGGGGCTTGAGCGCTGGTTGCGGCGGCTCGGAGTGGGGCGTGTGCTCGATCCGCTTGGCGACGAGGCCCAAGCCGTGCCAGATGACGAAGATGGCCGGCTGTCGCTCAGGGTCCGCGGCACAAAGTGCGCGGCTGGAAATCTCGGCGGGACTTCCCGAGTGAGCTATCTGCCGATCAGTCAGCCGCCCGACGGTGGACGCAGGTTCGCGGCGAGCGACAACTCGTCACCGTTACTGTTTAGCGGCAGTAACGGTACAGCAACCAGTCCAGGAGCCCGGCGGCAGTGACGTCTCGCGCAGCGTGTCACTCTGGCGCTCGGGGCCCCGAAGTCGCTGCCGAGCCCTCCATTAGCGGCTCAGACCATCCTCGAGCTCTTGCCCTCTGCTGGCCAGCATCACTTCCAGCGCCTGCGCTACGTGGCGGCGAGCGCCCTTTACCCGATGCGGAGCTGGCCGAAAGCGTACCAAGTTGCCCAAGGCTTCACACTCGCGGAGCCGGGTGTAGGAAGTCCTCCACCCTCGAACACGCCAGCCCGAAGGCCTCCGCGACCCCAGGGTAGGTGACGTGGCCGTCCACGATGTTCACTCCCAGCGCAAGCGCCGGGTCGGCCAGGCAGGCCGCCTGCCAGCCCTTCGTAGCCAGCGTGAGCACATAAGGAAGCGTCGCGTTCGTGAGTGCGAGCGTGCTCGTCCTGGGCACACCCCCCGGCATGTTGGCCACACCGTAGTGAATGACGTCGTGCACCGTGTAGATCGGGTCGTCGTGGGTGGTGGGCCGAATTGTCTCCACACAGCCACCCTGGTCCACCGCCACATCGACGATGACCGCGCCGGGCTTCATGGTCTTCAGGTCCTCCTCAAGGACTAGATTGGGCGGCTTCGCGCCGTGCACGAGCACGGCCCCGATGACCAAGTCGGCATCTTCGATCTGTTTCCGGACCGAGTAGCGCGTCGAGTAGAGCAGGTTAACGTTGGGCGGCATGATCCCTTCGAGCTGACGCAGGCGGGCGAGAGAGATGTCGAGGAGCGCCACTCGGGCGCCCAGGCCCGCTGCCATCAGCGCGGCGTGCATTCCCACGATACCGCCCCCGAGGATCACGACCTTGCCGGGCAGCACGCCCGGCACCCCGCCAAGGAGTACTCCGCGGCCACCCGAGTGGCGCTCCAGGTACTTGGCGCCTTCCTGCACCGCCATCCGACCCGCGACCTCGCTCATTGGGGTAAGGAGGGGCAGTTCGCCGCTCGGGAGTTCCACGGTCTCGTAGGTGATCGCGACCGCCTTCGAGTCAATCAGAGCCCGAGTCAACTCCTCGGAGGACGCGAAGTGGAAGTACGTGAAGAGAACTTGGTCCTGCCGGATCTTTCCCCACTCCGGCTCGATGGGCTCCTTCACTTTCACGATAATGTCGGCCTTGGCCCAGACCTCGCCGGAGGTTGGTACGAGTTCGGCCCCCGCAGCCGCGTAAAAGTCGTCCGTGAAGCCGCTGCCGTGGCCGGCCCCGGCCTCGAACAGCACCTTGTGGCCGGCGTGCGTCAGCGCCTCGACCCCGGCCGGCGTCACGGCTACACGATATTCCTCGCGCTTTATTTCCTTCGGTACTCCGATCAGCATCATGGGGAAGTTGTAGCGGATAGTCTCGGCGCTTCGCGATCACAGAAGCTACAGAATAGGGCTGCCCCCTGCGACCCTCGGACCGCGGCTCGAACCTCGCTGGCCGGAGGCCAAAACCTCGCCCAGGGTGACGGCATCCTGCGTGCCGAAGCCGTCAGCGCACGTTCGACGCCAAGATCGTCGCTGGATACGACGGTCAGCCTCCCCTCGTCGATGTGCTGAATGCGGAGGTCGGCAGAAAAATTGACCTGGCCCAGAAAGCTGCCATCCGCCCTGAATACGTCCCAGGGGATGGTCTCGGCGTCTGGAATCGTAAAGCGCCGCGCCCAGATCTCGCCGCTGTCGGCGATGAGCAGCGAGTTCCAAGCGAGGAGCCGTTCGGGCATGGGCATCTCTTCGTAACGGCGCAGGGCAGCTTCGACCCAGGTGTCGTCGGGGGACTCGCGGTCCCGGGCGGAGCCGCGCACCCAGGCTTCGAGGTGCGCGTCAGTGCGGACGGGCGGCTCTTCGGCAAGGCGCACGATGTGCTCAAGGCCTCCAACGGAACTGTGGAGGGAGAACTCGTAGTACTGGCCACTAGTTGCGGCAACGCGCCCTTCTGCGGATGCGGTGGCGGCAGGTGCGGGCGAGAAGGGCACTGGCATGACCTCGATCGACATGCCTGTGCCGCTACCCTGGCCGGAAGTCAGGGTCGCCTGACCGGCAAATATTGCCACGGTGTCGATCAAAGCCCCTGCCAAGTCGTGCCGGACCAAGTACTCCGGTCTGTTTCCGAGAGGATCCGAGATCGACTCAAGGACGTCCTGCAGACTCCCGCCGCCCTGAAGTGAGGGCAGATTCAGGGTTTGCACCGGGCTGAGGAAGGCGCCGGGTCCCGCAAGGCGGATCCCGACATTCCGAGTGGCGGCTCTCCGTCCGTTTGACCCGGCCGAGGAGCTGAGTCGACGTCCTGACGCGGGTGGAGGAGAGGCTGTACTTGCTGCACCTTGTCGCGGCTCGATGGGCCCGGTAGCGTCCGATGCCTAACGGCGTACGGGTGGGCGGAAACGGAGGCAATCCAGGGATGCGTGGCGCACGACCAACGGCTCGATCCGGCCCGACACGTCGGACCAGACGGCGACTCCCCCGTCTCGTCTTGGTGTGCGCCCTGCACGGTGCCGCCGTCTTCCCGGCCTGCACCGCTCTCACGCCGGGGGCTCCGGGAGCCACACCCGCGGAGATGCCCGCGATCGCCGTCCCGGGCACGGCGGAAGCCACACGTATCAGCTTGCTCCCTCCGGTCCCATTTGCGGACCGCGACCTGCGCCTTGAGGTTGGCTACCCGCCCGAGGGGGCCACGCTCGCCGTGCGCGACCAAAACTTTCTGTTCGGGTCCACCGGGTCCGGCAGGGCCCGGCTGACCGTCAACGGGACACCGGTGGAGGTCGCCCCCAATGGGGGGTTCCTCGCGTTCCTGCCGGTTCCACCGGATGGCGTCTACCGCCTCGTCGCCGAGCGAGACAGCATGACCGTGACGCTTGACCGTACGGTGCGGGTCCCGCCGGGCCGGCCCTCTCTTTCGGAAGGGCTCGCGATCGTTCCGGGGTCCGGCTACCCGTCCGGAGCGGCTGCGGCAGCGCCTGGGGAATCGATCAAGGTCGGCTTCCGGGGCTCGCCGGGTGCCGATGCTTGGTTGGTCCTCTCGGGGGGAGACCGCATCCGCCTTGTCGAAGCGGGAGCGCTCGACCTCACTGCGGAAACCGGCGAGCCGTTAACGACCCCGGAGCCGGCGGTGCAGCCGGGCGGGGAGGCCGCCGTCAGCTACGACGGGGTGCTCCCCGCGCAGGCCGTGGCGGCGGCCGATGTCGGAGTCTCGCAGCCCTCGGTGGGCACACTGCCTTCGGGGTCCGAGCGTGCGCGCTTCGAGTTGGCCCTGGGCGCCGACACGGTCAGCACCCCTCTCCGGCTCAACCTGGCGACCCTTTTGCCCGAGCAGCCCCGGGCGGCCATCGCCTCTCCGCCACCGGGTGCAGCCTCGAGCTGGCGGGTCCGGGGTCGCAACGACGTCGCCGGACCCTACCACTACTTCTGGCCCGCAGGGACCCTTCTCCGGATCACCGGGGAGCGCCGCGGGATGCTCCGGGTCGGCCTCGCCCCAGGTCGTTCCGCGTGGGTGCCCGCAGGCGAAGTGCGTCTGCTGACGAAGGGTACGCCTCCTCCCGGCGGGTTCGTCGCGGACGTTCGCTTTGATCCGGGGCCCGAACACATAGATGTCCGGGTCCCAATTCCCGAGCGCTTACCATTCCAGGTAGTGGCCGAGGAGCGTGTTCTCCACCTAGACATCTTCGGGGCTACGAGCCGAACGAACTTCTTTCACTACGGTCGGATGGACCCCCTCATTGAGCGGGCGGAGTGGAGCCAGCCGTCCGACCAAGTCTATCGGGTGAGCGTGTGGCTGAGAGTGCCCGTGTGGGGCTACGAGGCCTTCTTCGATTCGGGAGCGGCGGTTCTGCGGATCCGCCGACCGCCCCAGATCGATCCGTCCGCTCCGCTTCGAGGCCTCCGCGTGGTGGTGGATCCGGGACACGGGGGTGTCTATCGCGACACACGCGGTCCGACCGGGCTCACCGAGGCAGACGCGAACCTAGCAGTCTCCCTCGCCCTGAGGGAGCTTCTGGAGGAGAGGGGTGCCGACGTGGTCCTGACGAGGACCGGAGACGAGACGGTCGAGCTCGCGGACCGACCCCGCATTGCGACCGAGGCGGACGGGGACCTCCTCGTCTCCGTTCATAACAACGCGTTCCCGGACGGCGTCGATCCTTGGGCGAACCATGGGACGAGCGTCTACTACTTCCACCCACCGTCGGCGGAACTCGCTCAACTTCTCCAGCGGACGCTGTTGGAAGCGCTTGGAACGAGAGATCTCGGGATCGGAAGAGCGGACCTTGCTCTGGTGCGTTCGAGCTGGATGCCCTCCATCCTCTCCGAGGCGCTCTTCATGATGGTCCCGGAGCACGAAGCCGCCCTCCGCGCTCCAGCGGTACAGAGGCGGATCGCCCTCGCGCATGTACGGGCGCTGGAGGCCTTCGCCGCTCGCCGAGCCGCTGTTCCGGGAGACTGACGCGCTCCGGACACGGGTGAAGCTGGTCTCCTAGCCGATCTTCACGGGTGTTGGTGAGTTTGGCAGGTGGCGATGCAGACTCGGGACGACTCTCTGAGCCAATTCAGAGCGGAGAAGCTGCGGTACCGGGCGCGTGCCGAGACCCTTGCGGGGCTCTTTGACCCCGGATACACCTAGATTGCAGAACCGGCCGGACGGCTCGAATCCCTCCTCCACCACATTGAGCCCGAGAGGCCGGGCCAGGAGGATCCAACTGCGCGGGCCCATCGCATTCATGGCGGCGAACCCCATAGCGGCCAACCTGCTGATGGGCTTTCTGTTGTTGGTCGGGATAATCTCCGCGACCGGGCTGCCGCAGGAGTTTCTGCCCGAGGCTTCGCTGGATCGGATTCAGGTGGTCGTGCCCTATCCGGGCGCGGCGCCCCAGGAGGTAGAGGAATCCATCGTCCGCAAGGTCGAGGGGCAGGTTCAGTCGATCGAGGGTCTCAAGAGGGTGGAGTCTTCCGCCGCCGAGGGGTTGGGCTCGGTAATAGCCGAGTTCAGGCAGGGGACCGACATGAGCCGCGCCCTGGGCGAGGTCAAGGCCCAGGTGGACCGCATACTGACCTTCCCGGCCGGCGCCGAACGTCCGGAGGTCCGTGAAGTCACGAGCCGTCAGAGCATCTTTCGCCTGGTAGTCCACGGCGCCGTTTCCCAGCGTACCGTCAAGGAGCTGGCCTACCAGATCGAAGACGGGATTCTTGCCCTGCCCGAGGTGTCCTACGCCGAGATCAGCGGAGTGCGCGACTACGAAATTTCGATCGAGGTGCCGCTCGAGCGCCTGCGGGCCCTAGGCCTCACTCTTGAGGAGGTCGCGCTCGCCGTTCGCGAGGGATCGCTCGAGCTGTCCGCGGGGAAGATCTCCACGGGCGAAGAGGAGATCCGCGTCCGCACTCTCGGCCAGAACTACGGACAGTTCGACTTCGAGGACATCGTCATCCTGACGCGCGCCGACGGCACCTCGGTGCGGTTGGGCCAGATCGCGAACGTGCGCGACGGGTTTGCCGACAGTGATCTGCTCGTGCGCTTCAACGGCCAGCTCGCGGCTCGCATCGACATCTTCCGAACGTCCGGCGAGGACGTGATCGAGATCGCTCGGGCTGTGCGCGGATACCTCGACTCCGAAGTCGTCCCGTCGTTGCCGGAGGGGGTCGCCGTCCGGATCTGGAGGGACGACTCCGTCGACCTGCGTGGAAGGGTGGATCTGCTCATCGAGAATGCCCTGCTCGGGCTCCTTCTCGTCTTCGTGGCCCTCGCGCTCTTCCTCCAGATCCGGCTCGCGATGTGGGTGGCGCTCGGTCTGGCGGTCTCCTTCGCCGGGACGTTCCTGGTGATGCAGGTCATGGGCATCTCGATCAGCATGTTCTCGCTGATGGCCATGGTGCTCGCTCTGGGGATCGTCGTCGACGACGCGATCGTCGTCGGCGAGAACATCTATGCCGAGCGGGAGCGGGGAAGCGAGGGCCTGGAGGCGGCGATCAGCGGGACTCGGCGTATAGCGGGCCCGGTCATCTTCTCGGTGCTCACCACCGTGACCGCGTTCTCGGTGCTGCTCACCGTGCCGGGCCCCATCGGCAAGATCGGCCTGAGCATACCCATCGTCGTGATTGCCGTGCTCATGCTCTCGCTGGTGGAGTCGCTGCTCGTGCTTCCGCACCACCTGGCGCACCTCCCCGCGCCGCGCGAGCCCAGCTCGGGGCCGGGACGCGCGCTCAGGCGGGCCCAAGGGGCGGTCGACTCCCTTCTGCGGCAAGTCACCGACGGGCCGCTCGACCGCGCGCTTCGCTTCGCCGTCGCCTCTCCGGCGATCGTGCTAGCCGGCGCAGCCGTGCTCATGCTCGCCTCCTTGACGATCGTGGCAACCGGCACGGTCAGGTACGAGTTCCTCCCCCAGATCGAGGGCGACATCGTGTCGGCCAACATCGAGATGCCGGTGGGGACGCCGAGCGAACGCACGGCGGCTGTCGCGGCCGAGGTGGAGGCTGCGGGACGCCGTGCGCTGGCGTCGCTCGCGCCCGAGTCCGAACCCGTCCAGGCCGACGTGAGCATCACCGTAGGACGGGCCGCTCAGCTATTCGATCCCTTGGGCGGCGACGCGGTGGAGATGCCCAGGGGACATGTCGCGTCGGTGGAGTTCAAGCTACCGGAATCCTCGCTCAGGAGCTTCACGTCCACGGAATTCCAGAACCTGTGGCGCGAGGAGACGGGGGCCCTTCCCGAGGTGAGGTCATTAGCCTTCTCGGCCGGTGCCCTCGGGCTGGGCCTCCCGGTCCACCTCGAGCTCTCTCATCCGGAGCCCGAGCGCCTGGCGTTGATCGCCGAAGAGGTCGTGGCCGACCTGGGTTCCATCGCCGGCGTCTACGACGTTCGGACCAACCACGACGAGGGCGTCCGGGAGCTACAGCTTGAGCTGAATCCTCCGGCGCGCACGCTGGACCTCACGCTCGATCACTTCGCCCGGCAGGTTCGGGCGGCCTTCTTCGGCAGCGAAGCCCTGCGCGTGCAGCGCGGCCGTGAGGAGGTGCGCGTCTACGTGCGGTTGCCGGAGGAGGAACGGAACTCGGCCACCGACATCGAGAGCTACCTGTTGCGCACCCCCGGAGGAGGAGAGGTTCCGCTCGGCGAGGTCGCCCGGGTGCGCCCCGCCAGGTCTCCGACCACCATCCACCGGCTCGACGAACGACGTATCATCACCATCACCGCCGCCGTCGACAGCAGAATCGTCACCGGGCAGCGCGTGAACGGCAGCCTGGAGCGAGGCCTCCTCGCGCGGCTGGGAGACGAACACCCGGGCTTCACCTATGCCCACGGTGGAGAGCAGCGGCAGCAGCAGGAGATGTACGAGGTCCTCCCCAGGGCGGTCTTCTTCGCCCTGCTCGTCATGTACGCCCTGATGGCGATTCCCTTCAGCTCCTACGTGCAGCCCCTCATCGTCATGACGGCGATTCCGCTCGGGCTCGTGGGCGCGCTGGCAGGCCATCTCGTGCTGGGTCTGAGCCTCGGGTTCTCGTCCATTCAGGGGCTGATCGGGGTGAGCGGCGTGGTCGTGAACGACTCGCTGATGATGATCAAGTTCATCAATCGCTCCAGGGACCGCGGGCTGAAGCCGAGCGACGCGGTCGTCGTCGGTGCCAAGGCGCGCTTTCGCGCAATCCTGCTGACGTCGCTCACCACGTTCCTCGGCGTGGCGCCGCTGATGCTGGAGCAGAGCGTCCAGACGCAGCACTTGGTTCCGCTCGCCGCCTCGGTGGGGTTCGGCGTCTTGTTCGCGACTCTCCTGCTTATGCTGGCCGTCCCCGCCCTGGTCGCGGTGCAGTTCAACCTGGAAAGCCGGCGGAGGCGGCGGGCCACGTAGGGGCGCCGCGCGGCCGGACGGAAGCCGTGGGAGTGCTCCGGCTTGCCCCGGTTCACGAAATCGAGCAGCGTGGCGGCGCATGGAGTGCCGCTGGGCCCTGAGACGTCGATTCTATTGCCGACCCTGGGGGCCGCGGGGAGGTGCCGGAGCGCTTCGGCTGTACGGGGCGTCTGACCGGACGGATCGGCCGAGCCGGTCTCCGGGACCGTCGACCGGACGCCGGCCTTCACGCGAGGCGCCGGTGCTCACGAAGGCGAGCACGTGTGTCCGCCGAAGCGACGGCGAGTCTGGCACGGCCTCCGCTCTTGGGACCACCCCCAAACCTGCGGGTGGGGCAACGAGTAGATCAGCCAAGGAGGGGCTCACGCCGATCACGATAGTCGACGTCGCGGACGATATCGATCTTGACGAGACCGCGATCGTTGTGGATACAACTTCAGCGTCGCTCCTTACCGACCTAGAGGCTACTCGTTGTCAATGCGCGCGGACAGCGCACCCACGATGGCTCCCGCGATCCCGTACATGACCAGCGCGACGACGCCATCGCGAATCACGTCGCCGAGCACCGGACCGGCCATCATGGTCCCGTGCGCCAGCGCGCCGTAGGCCAACTCCATCAACAGTCCGAACACTCCTCCGGCCTTCGCGCCGTCTGCCGCGCTAGCGGCGCCCTTCCAACCCAGGACCAACGCGAGAAGGCCACCGCTCAGCAGCGATCCCACCGCAACTGCCCACATGATCGGGGCTTCGGCCACGCCGCTCGGTTCGATCAGGAAGCCGTAGATGATCCAGCCGAGCACGAAGAGCGCCAAGCCGGCCGAGACGCTGCGCACAACACAGTCCTTGAGACTCATGGGTTGCCTCCTCCGCTTGGGTGCAGGGGATTGCGACGACAATCACAGTGGGGCGCGGCCCGTACTGACACAAGCGTCGGAGGGCGCACGTCACGCGCGGCCTGCGGACTTGCGTGGGCCGAGACGAATCCGCGGTTCACGGACGCGTCGGGAGATCGATCGATCGCGTCCGCTCGGCCGTCTCGTAGAACGCCCTGGAATCGTCTTCGGAGCTTGCCAGCCCGCGCGGTGCCGGCCGAGGCGACGACGATGGCCGCTGTCGTCAGGATCTACATCGGAGAGCCGAGTCAATATTGTTTGCCGGTCGACACGCTCCTGCAGCCTCGTTCCATGGATTGAAGCCGCGCTTGTGATGCGCAGCGGACGAACAGGAGGCGACCTCACGCCGCGGCCTCTGCTTGCGGTCAAGTGTTGATCGGCGGCGCGTGTTGGAGGGTTGCCGCGGCGAGATGACACCGAGGGGATTGTAGCGTGGCCGCTGCAGCCGGTCCGTGAGAATCGGGGGCGCTCGCCGGGGAAGCGCTGAAAACCTCGACGGGCCATGTACTTGGGCTTGACGCGGCCGGCCCCGCGGGCGATGGTGCCGCCCGCAAGTGGCGGTCTCGCATGGGTTGCTGAACATGTCCAAGACGTGCCTCGCCCGGCCCGCATCTGTCGGGACGGGGTAGGCTGCCCCATCTTGTCCGTCTTGTTCTCGCCATCGTCGCGTTCTCGCCATCGGGGAGGGAAGGGCAATGCTCAAGCAGCCAATGGAACTGTGGCACCTGTTGCTCGCGTCGGTGATACTCGTCGCAGCCATCGTCTACAGTCACCAGCAGACGCATGTGGAGATGGCCGAGGCGCTCGGCGCGCACGATCATGAGCTCCACGCGGTGCAAGAAGAGCTGGAGGAGGAGATCCACGCCATCCGTGAAACGGTCGCGGAGTTGCAAGGCCACATGGCTCACGACGAAGAAGGGGCGGACAACTAGGCGGTCCTCTCTGCACGAAGAAGGTCGTGTGACCATCAGGGTCTCTGCCCGTTCCGGCATTGGGGTGATCCGAACGGCCTGGCTTCCGGGCGCGCTTCGGTTTCGGGCCGCGGCTGCCCTCGCCCCCTGGGGCGGGGTCGGGGGCCGTGGCTCGCGCGAGGCGCGTCGCGCCCCCGCCCGTCGTCGCCGGGTTTGTCAGGTGCTTTGACGATGCCGACGCCGCCAGGCGGTCCCCGCGCCGGTACGGAGTTGGAGCACCCGGAATCTCAGGGCGACGCGGGAGGCGAGCCGCGGGGTGAGCTCCGAGGAGACCGCCTCCGGCCCGACGATTTGACAAGCGCGAGCAAACGTAGCCTGACGATTGCGCTGGTGCTGATCGGCGGCTACACCATCGCCGAAGCCGCTGCCGGCTATCTGGCGGGCAGCCTAGTCCTGCTCGCCCACGCCGGGCACATGCTGGCCGACGCCGTGTCGCTCGGGCTCGCCCTGGTGGCCGTGCGCTTCTCGGCTCAGTCGGCCACAGTCGAGCGTACCTACGGGTTCCATCGCACGGAAGTCATCGCGGCCCTCGTGAACGCGCTCGCGCTGTGGGGGATCTCTGTCGCCGTCCTCCTCGAAGGATACCGCCGTCTCTCCGACGTTCCGGAGGCTCCGGGCGGACTCATGCTGGTCGTGGGATCGATCGGCCTCGTCGTGAACGTCTCGGCCCTCTGGCTCCTGCACGAGGCGGCGGAGAGGAGCGTCACGGTCGGTGGCGTCTTCCAGCACATGATTACCGACGTGTTGGGATCGGTTACGGTCGTCGTCGCGGGGGTGCTGGTCTGGGCGTTCGGTTGGCACGTGGCGGATCCGGCCCTGAGCTTGCTGATCGGCGTGCTGATCCTGTCAAGCACCTGGCGTCTGCTGTCCAAGGTGCTACAGGTCATTCTTGAGGGCACTCCTGAGCACATCGACGTCTATTCCCTCTGCCACAAGATCGAGCGACTGGAGGGCGTCATAGTGATCCACGACGTGCACTGCTGGAGCCTGGCTCCCGGCTACGATGCCATGACCGCGCACGTCCTGGTCGAGCCCGGCTGCGAATCCGACGGCGGCGTCGATTCGCTGCTGGACCGGATCCGGGCGATCGCCTACGAGGAATTCGACATACACCACATTACCGTACAGGTCGAGACCAGGGCCGGCCGCTGCCTCGAGACTCACCACGTCGACCACCTGCTGGCCACCGCCCGAACGTAGGCTGGCGGCGACGGTCCGCCGTTCCAGCCTTGACGGCCGGGGGAGGCGATTAATGCCAACGTTGGGTCCGCGAACGCTCGTCGGGCTCCTGGCGCTCGGCGGCCTTGCCGTCCTGCCGGGGGGCGCGGCCCCCGCTCAGGAAGCCGTCCGCCGGGTCACGCTCGACGAGGCACTGGAGGCCTTCGCGGAGAACAGCCTCGCGCTGAAGATCGCCCGCTCCGAGGCGGCTGAGGCCCGAGGAGCGGCGCGCCAGTCCGGGGCCTATTTCAACCCGTCGGTCGCCTTCGGCCACGACGACCTTGCCAACGACGGGGAGAGGTTCTGGGAACAGACCGTCGTGTTCGCGCAGCAGCTCGAGTGGCCCGGCCGCACGTTGGCTCGCCGCCGCGCCGTCACCCACGCCACGAGCGCCACGAGCGCCACCTTCCGCGCCGACATGGTGGAGCTCGCCTTCGAGGTGCGCGAGGCCTACGTGCTGGCGTGGTTGGCCGAGGAGGCGGAGACTGCGGTCGGGCAAGCCGCGGCGGTGATTGGCAGGGTCGCCGCCGACGCCGAGAGCCGCCTGGAAGCCGGTGACATCTCCGGCTACGAGGCCCGCCGCCTGCGGCTTGAGCGGGCACGTGCCGAACAGGAGGTGGCAGGGGCCGCTCTCCGGGCGCGCGCCGCCCGCAGGCACCTGGCCACGCTCATCTCCCCTGGGGCCGGCGCGGAGGAAGTCGGGCCGGCTGCGGGACCGGAGGGAGTGCCGCCGCCTGTGTCCCGCGAGGCTGCGCTCGAGGCCCTCCGCGGGCGACCGGACCTGGAAGCGGCGGCTCGGGAGCTGGATGCCGCGGAGGCCGTTGCCCAGGCCGAGCGCTCCTCGTGGGTGCCCATGCCCACGCTCGGGGTCGGCTATCGGCATGATCTGGACGGATTCGGCGGCGCCAGCCTGGGCTTCGACCTCCCCTTGCCGCTCTTCGACCGGGGGGGCGGGACTCGCGAAGAGGCTCTCGCCCGCAGCTCGGCGGTTGCCTACCGACTCCAGCTGAGGCGACGCCTCGCCGAATACGATCTGCTGAACGCCATGGATCGATACGTGGCCAGCCGAGCCCGCGTCGAGGCGGCTGAAGGCCTGCTGGCGGACAGCGAGGCACTGCTGTCGCCGGCCACCGCGGCCTACGACGAGAACGAAATGACGCTCCTGGAGCTGCTCGACGCGGCCGGCGCGTTCCAGGACGCCCGGCTGACGGTGCTGTCCCTGCAATCGGAGGCATGGATCGCCTACTTCGACTTGCTTCGCGCCATGGGAAGAGGCGCGGAGGAGGAACCATGACACGACGGGCCGACCGCAGATGGCTGATCGCTTCGCTGATGGCGCTCGCTCTCGGGGGTTGCCTCGGAGGCGGGGGCGAGGAGCCGGGTGCGCTGGAGGATCACGACCCCCATGAGGGCGGAGGGCAGTTCACCGAGCTGTCCGACGGGATCGAGCTGTTCGCCGAGTACCCGCACCAGATCGCGGGCGCCGGGAGCGAGGAGCCCTGGGAGGTCCACCTCACTTGGATGGAGGGCTGGCGGCCCGTCGAGGGTGCTCGCGTGACGCTCGTGCTCGCGGAGCCGGGGGGTGCGCGTGAGGAGGTGGCGGCCGATCCCGAGATCCCCGGCGTGTATCTCGTGTCACCCGCCCTGTCCGACCCGGGAACTTGGCAGGCCGAGTTCCGCGTGTCGCTGGAGGGGGAGGAGCGCGTGATCCGGGCCGGGGCGTTCGAGGTCTTCGAGAGCGAGGAAGAGGTCGACCCGCATGCGGGCCACGACCACGGGGAGGACGAGGAGCACGAGGAGGAGGAGCTGGCCACGGGGCTGATCACGCTGACCAAGGAAGAGCAGTGGTCATTCCCCTTCGCCGTCGCTGTCGCCGAGGAGCGTGAGATCCCGGCCTCGTTTCCCGCGGCGGGAGAGCTGATGGCGCCCCCCAGGGGGCTCGTGCACGTGTCCAGCCCGGTGGCGGGGCTCATCCAGGTGGACGGGCCGTCGCTGGGACCGGGCGACCAAGTACGCACCGGGCAGGTCCTGGCGCTGATCGCGCCCATCAGCCTGGACGATTCCTATGTGCGCACCCGCGCCGACGTGGCCGCAGCCCGGCGCGAGGCGGACCGGGCCGAGCGCCTGTTCCAGGCGGAGGCCGTCTCGGCGCGCCGGCTGGAGGAGGCGAGGCGAGATCTCCAGGTCGCCGTGGCCGCGTTCGAAGCCATCGGCGGCGCGGCGGCCGGCGGCGGCGAGAACGGCGATTCCGACCTCTATCCGCTTCGCAGCCCGATCGACGGTGTCATCGCCGTCCGCGACGCGGCCCTCGGCCAGCAGGTCGAGGTTGGGGAGAATGCCTTCACCGTCGTGAACGCGGCGACGCTGTGGCTCGTCGCCCATATCCCCGCGCGCCACGCGGCAGAGACGGAACGGATCCGCGGGGCCTGGTTCACCGTCGAGGGCGGCGGCAGCACCTACACGGCGAGCCGCGTGCTGTCTGTCGGGAGCATGATCGAGCCGGCGAGCCGCACGCTCCCGGTCCGCTTCGCGGTCCCGAACTCCGAGGGGGTCCTGAAGGTGGGGATGCTGGCCGAGGGGCAGATCCTCGTCGGCGACCCGGTGCGCGGCGTCGCGATTCCGACCTCCGCCGTTCAGGACGAGAACGGCTTGCCGGTCGTCTACGTCAAGATGAGCGGCGACACGTTCGAGCGCCGGGTCGTAGAGGTGGGAGCCTCGGACGGAGCCTGGACGCTCGTGCGCTCGGGGATCGGGATCGGCGAGCACGTGGTGACGCTCGGAGCCTACCAGGTGAACCTCGCCTCGCTGGGCACTATCGAGCCGTCCGACGGCCACGCTCACTGACGGGAGCGAGCTTGGAACCGACCGGGCAGCGCGGCGTTCTCGATCACTTCGTCGGGGCGTCGCTCAACAATCCCTTCCTCGCGCTGCTTTTCGCGATGGGGCTGTTCGTGGGCGGCAGCTGGATCGCCGCCACGTTCCCGGTCGACGTCTTTCCCGACCTCACGGCCCCGACCGTGACCGTGGTGACCGACGCCCAGGGCCTCGCCTCGGAGGACGTGGAGGTCTCGATCACCTTCCCGATCGAGACGGCCTTGAACGGCGCGCTCGGAGTGAGGCGTGTCCGTTCGAGGTCCGCCCACGGGATTAGCATAGTCTGGGCCGACTTCGAGTGGGGAACGGACATCTTCTTGGCCCGGCAGGTCGTGGCGGCCAGGCTGCAGGCCCAGGCGCTCGATCTTCCCCAGGGGATCGACCCGCCGGTGCTCGCGCCCATAAGCTCGATCATGGGCGAGATCATGCTCGTCGGGCTGAGCGCGCCCGAAGGGCAACTCATGGAAGTGCGCACCCTGGCCGATTGGGTCGTGCGGCGCAGGCTGCTGGCCGTGCCGGGCGTCTCGCAGGTCATAGCGCAGGGCGGCGACGTCCGCGAATACCAGGTCCTGGTTGATCCCCAGCGACTGCTCGCCTACCGGGTCGGGCTCGAGGACGTGCTCGCCGCCACGTCGGGCTCGAGCGAGAACGTGTCCGGGGGGCTCTACTGGTCGAGCGGACGCGAGGTCCTCATCCGCGGCATCGTGCGTCCCGGCAATGTCGACGACATCGCCGAGACCGTGGTCGCAACCCGGGGGCGAGTCCCGGTCCTGATCGAGGACATCGCCGAAGTGCGCATCGGCCCGAGGATCACCTACGGGACCGGGTCGGTGAACGGGGAGCCGGCCGTCATACTGTCGGTCCAGAAGCAGGCCGGGGCGAACACCCTGGAACTGACGCGCAGGGTCGACGCCGAGCTGGACCAGATCGAGGCGGACCTCCCCGAGGGAGTCACTCTCGAGCGCGAGATCTTCCGCCAGGCGGACTTCATCTCGCTCGCGGTGGACAACGTGATCCTCGCGCTCCGCGACGGAGCGCTGTTCGTCATCGCCATCCTGTTCTTCTTCCTGTGGAATGCTAGGACCACGCTCATCTCCGTCGTCGCCATTCCGCTGTCGCTCGCCTTGGCGATCGTCGTGATGCGCGTCGTCCTTGGGGGCACGGTCAACACGATGACGCTCGGCGGGATGGCCATCGCGATCGGGGCCTTGGTCGACGACGCGATCATCTTCGTCGAGAACGTCCACCGCCGGCTGCGCGACAACCGGCGGCTCCCCTACGACGAGCGCCAGGCGCCCCTGCCGATCATCCGGGCCGCCGCGAGCGAGATCCGCGAGCCGATCCTCAACGCCACGCTCATCATCACGATCGTCTTCGTGCCGCTGTTCTTCCTCTCCGGGGTCGAGGGCCGGATGCTGAGGCCGCTCGGCGAGGCCTACGTCGTGAGCATCCTCTCGTCGCTGGTCGTCGCCGTGACCGTGACCCCGGCGCTCTGCTACCTGCTTCTCCCGAGCGACCGCTCCATCCGCCGGGTGCGCGAGCCATGGCTGGTCCGGGCGCTCGAGTCCCTCTACCGCCGGGTCCTTGACTGGGCGCTCCGCCGTTCGGGGAGGGTGCTCATCGGATCCGCGCTCCTCCTAGTGGCCACCGTGGCGGTCGTGCCCACGCTAGGCCGGGAGTTCCTGCCGGAGTTCCAGGAGGGCTCGCTGACGCTGGCGCTCATCAGCGTGCCGGGTACGTCGCTGGACGAATCCGATGGGATCGGAGGACGCGTGGAGCGCCGGCTGCTGGGGATCCCGGGCGTGGTCTCGACGGCACGGCGCACCGGCCGCGCCGAGATGGACGAGGAGGCGCAGGGCTCGAACAGCTCGCACATCGAGGTCCGGCTGGACCTGACCGAGCGCGAGTTCGCCGAGGTCGTGGCCGACGTCCGGGCCGAACTCGCCGGGATCGCGGGCACCAGCATCACCGTGGGGCAGCCGATCGGCCACCGGATCGATCACATGCTCTCAGGCACGCGCGCCGCGATCGCGGTGAGCGTCTTCGGCCCCGATCTGCGGGAACTGCGCGAAATCGCAGGCCAGATCGAGACGGTCGCGCACGAGGTCGAGGGCCTCGTGGACATCTCCGTGGAGCAACAGGCCGAGGTGCCGCAACTGCAGGTCCGGGCGAACCGCCGGGTGATGGCCCGCTACGGTGTCACGCCCGGCACGTTCGCCGACGCGGTTCACACCGCGATGCAGGGCGAGGCCGTGTCGGTCGTGCGCGAAGGGGAGCGCTCCTTCGACCTGGTCGTGCGCTACGCCGACCAGTACCGGAGCGACCCCGTGGCGATCGGGAGCGCGCTCATGGCGACCGCCGCCGGGCCCATTGTGCCCCTCTCGCAGCTCGGGTCCATCGTGCAGACGATGGGCCCCAACATGATCACGCGCGAGAACGTGCAGCGGAAGATCGTCGTCAGCGCCAACGTCGCGGGTCGCGACGTTATCGGGGCCGTGACCGAGCTCCAGGAACACGTCGCCGCCGATCTGGACCTCCCCTCCGAGTACTTCCTGCAGTACGGCGGTCAGTTCGAGAGCGGCCAGAGCGCCACGCGGACGATCACCATCCTGTCGCTGTTCTCGATCGGGGCGATCTTCGCGATCATGTTCAGGGCCTTCGGGAGCTTCCGCACCGCCATGTTCCTCATGGTGAATTTGCCGCTGGCCCTGACGGGGGGCGTGATCGCCGTGCTGCTGATCGGCGGCACGGTGAACGTCGCCACGCTGGTCGGCTTCATTACGCTCTTCGGAATCGCCGTGCGCAACGGGATGCTCCTTGTGAGCCGATATCAGGACCTCTGCGCCACGGGCGTTCCGCTGCCGGACAGCGTCCGGCGAGGGTCGGTGGAGCGATTGAGCCCGATTCTGATGACGGCGCTAACGGCGGGTCTCGCGCTGATCCCGCTGGCGCTGGGCATCGGCGAACCGGGCAAGGAGATCCAGGCGCCTCTCGCCGTCGTCGTGCTGGGCGGGCTCACGACCTCCACCGCGCTCAACATGATCGTCGTCCCCGCGCTGTTCATGCGCTACGGGAAGATGGCCGTCAAGGCGCCTGCCGCGGCGGAGGGCCCGCTTGCTCCGGCCCGATCCTGACGGCGCGACCCGTCGGCACGCGGCTCTGATGGAGGGTCCCTCTGGCGGGGAGAGGCTGCCGGTCGGGGCTCCCGTGGGCCGGAGTCCCGGCAGTGACTCGCTTGCCAGGGGGCGCCGCCCGGCAGCGGCCAGGCCGTGAAGCGACGGGATGCGCCGGAGGAGGAGGACCGCGTGAGGCAGGCCCTGGAGGGGAGGGTCGCGCTGGTGACGGGCGCAACGAAGGGGATCGGCCGCGCGGTCGCGGAGCGTCTCCTCGGGGCCGAAGCCTCCGTCGCGATCTGCGCGCGGACCGAGGGGGAAGTGCGCGGGGCAGCGGCCCGGCTGGGTGAGCGGGCCCTGGGGATCGTCTGCGACGTGGCGGACCCTCGCGCCTGCGCGCGCATGGTCGACCGCACGGTGGCCCACTTCGGCCGACTCGACATCCTCGTCAACAACGCCGGCCTGGGCGTCTTCAAGCCGCTGGCCGAGATGAGCGTCGAGGAGTGGCGGCTACAGGTTGACGTGAACTTGGGGGGCGTCTTCTACTGCTCGAAGGCGGCACTCCCGCACCTCGTGGCAAGCGGGGACGGGTTCATCGTGAACATCGCGTCGCTGGCGAGCCGGAACGCTTTCGCAGGCGGCACGGGCTACAACGCCAGCAAGTTCGGGCTGCTCGGGCTCACCGAGGCGATGATGCTGGACGTGCGCTACGACGGTGTGCGCGTGAGCGTCGTGATGCCCGGCAGCGTGGACACGCACTTCGCCGGCCGGGAGCCCGTGCCAGAGCGGACGTGGCGCCTGCACGTGGATGACTGCGCCGCCGCGGTCGCTGAGCTCCTGTCGTATCCGAAGGAGGCCCACGTGAGCCGGATCGAACTGCGCCCCTCCAGACCGCCCCGGAAGGGCTAGGCCGGGGGGCGGCTGTTCCGGGCCCGGCCGCGGCGCTTCGGCGCGGCCGCTCAGCGAGGCGGGCGACCCGGAGAGATGACCGCATGAGCCGTGCTGCAGCGACAACAGGGGCGGGGGGGACGCCGTACCTGCTCGGCACGGGGCCGGGCGAGACCCGCCGCCTTGAGACGCAGCACCGCTTGTGGGCGGACTGCGCGCACGAGCTCTGGGACCGCGCAGGCTTCGGGCCGGGCGAGCGCCTTCTCGACTTGGGCTGTGGTCCCGGGTTCGCCGCGCTCGAGCTGGCGGAACGGGTCGGCGGTGCCGGGCGGGTGCTTGCGGTCGACCGGTCGGAGCGCTTCATCGCCGAGCTGGTCCGGGAAGCGGAGTGCCGCGGGCTCGCGCAGCTCACGGCGCAAGTGGGTGAAGTCGAGGGGCTTCGTCTCAAGCCCGGTTCGCTCGACGGCGCCTTCGCACGCTGGCTCCTCTGCTTTCTCCCCGCTCCGGGCCCGGTCGTCGAGCGAGTGGTGTCCGCACTCCGGCCGGGGGGCCGGCTCGTGGTATGGGACTATCTGAACTACCGTGCGACCACACTCCATCCACCGAGTCCGGCCTTCGAGCGCGTGGTTTCGGCGGTGCACGAGAGCTGGCGGCGCAGCGGTGGCGACCTGGATTTGGGCGGCCGCCTGCCGGGAATGATCGCCGGGGCCGGATGCCGCCTGCTCGATCTCGTGCCGCTCGCACGCTTTGCTCGCCCCGGCACTCCACTCTGGCAGTGGCCGAGCGGATTCTTCCTGGGCTACGTCCCCCGCCTAGTCGAGGCCGGACTCCTGAGCGAGACCGAGAGGCGGAACTTCGAGGCGGAGTGGCACGAGCGAGAGCGGGAGCCCGGCGCTTTCCTGTCGCTGCCGCCGATGGTCGGCGTCGTCGCCGAGAAACTCTAGCCCGGGGCCTCGCCCGCTGTTGGGGGGCGCGCCGGGGCGGGCGCCGCCGACGTCCTCGAGCACCCCGCCCACCCCGCTCCGGTTCAGTCTTCGACCACGAGGTCCCTGGCGCTTCTCACAGCTGCTGGAACGCGCCCAGTCCCATGTAGCCTCCCCCCTCGATGGCGTGCCCACTCCTCGGTGTTCTCAACGTCGAACGTGGCCAGGGAAAGGTTGCCGATGAGCGGCTGGTCGTTGCGGCAGATGACGCAGCGGTGTCGAACGGGGCCGGATGCCGCGGCGGTCGTATTCGCGGCTCGGGATAGGCCCCGGCACCCCCGGTCCGAGCGGCTGCCGGGACCCTAGAAGCGCATCCTCGCCCCCACCTGGGCCCGCCGGGTGTCGCCGAGTCCGCTCTGGACCGTGCCGTCGAAGTTGAAGAGTAGCGATCCGCGGGCGACATCGAGGAAGTTTTCCTCGTTGGTGAGGTTGAAGACCTCGAGGACGGGTTCCAACACCACCGCGTCTCCCAGCCGGAAGTCCCGCGAGACGCGGAAGTCCCAGGTGAAGAAGTCGTTGTCACGGCGCAGCGTATTGCGCTGCAGCACAGAGCCGTCGGGGCAGATGCGGTCGGCGGGCTCGGCCGCGCGTTCGTCGGGACTCAGGCACCTGGCCGAGGCCGGCGACGCGGTGAGGAGGCGGAACTGGTGGGCCGCCCTGAGGCCACCGGGGAACCAGAAGACGAAGTGCCCGTTGAACACGTGACGCCGGTCGCGGTCCGACCAGCCGTATTCGGCCTCCAGGTAGCGGGGATCGGCATAGCGGTAGATGAAGGGGTCGCGCTCGTTGTCGTCGTCGGAGCGGTCGAAGCTCAGGGTGTAGTTCATGTCGAAGGCGAATCCGCTGGGGGCGTGCTGTCCGTGGAGCCCCACCGTGAGCCCGTGGTAGCGCGAGCGTGCCGTGGACTCGCCGACCGTCAGGCGGTTGATGCCCCCGCCCCATGGGTGCGTCCCGGCTCCGAACGGCGAGCCCAGCGCCGCGGCGTTCCGGTCCACGAAGCGGAAGAGACCGTCGGTGCGGACATGCTGGTAGGAGAGGCTCGCGGTCATGTACGGGCTCAGGGAGCGCGTCGCCTCGGCGCCGAAGGACCAGGCTCTGGGCAACTCCAGGCCGCGGTCGGCCACGTGGATGTCGGGCAGGAAGGGCCGCACGAGCGAGGTCTCGATCTGCTCCTCGATGGACGGCACCGGCCCCGTGGCCCCGGCGTCCGCGCTGCTCCGGGAGAGGATCTGCTGGAAGGCCCCGTTGGTCGTGCGGTACTGGGCGAAGACCAGCCCCGGGATGCGCGCCGTGTAGGCGCCCGCGTTCAGGCGCAGCAGCGTGCGCCCGCCGTCCATGTCCCACACGAGCCCCAGGCGGGGCTGGATGTTGTCGAGGTCGTCGGGGATGGTGCCGTCGGAGGGAAAGAGAGGATCGTCCAGATACGGCGCGTAGAAGGTGTCCTCGGGGTCGACGAAGACGTCGGGATGCCAGGCTCCCTCCCAGCGCACGCCCAGGTTCAGCGTCACTCGCTCGTTGGGCTTCCACGTGTCCTGCACGAAGAGCGCCAGCTCGTTCGTCGTCATCGTTTGGCGCCCCAGCCGCTCAGCTGCCACGCCCGGCACAGTCGCCGACTGCAGGTAGGCGAGCACGGGACCCGTGACCGCGCTCCCCCTGGGGCACTGTCCGCTCGTGCTCGCCGACCCGTCCGAGCAGGTCACGTAGCCGCTTCCGTGGGTCGCGAATCCCACGAAGCCCTCGACCGAATCGAAGATGTAGCGGCTGTTCGCGAAGCCTATGAACTGTTGCTCTACGCTCGTCCGGTTGTACTCGACGCCGGCCTTGAAGAGGTGCGCCCCGGAGAGGTAGGAGACGTTGTCGACCAGCTGGACACGGCGGTCGTAGCCGGGGTCGACGGGGAGGAAGAAGGGCAGCCCGATGCGGAAGCCGTCGGCGAAGTCCATGCCGATGTCGGGGAAGGGTCGTCCCCCGAGGCGCTCGAACTGGGGCGGCCCGGGGAGCTCCGCCCCGGGGATGAGCGGCCCCTCGTACCAGCGCGGGCGGTGCTCGCCCGCCCACTGGAAGCGGAACTCGTTGGAGACGCTGTTGCCGAGGAGCGAGCGGAGGCTTGCGTTGAGCGCGTGCGAGCGGCCGCGCTCGATCCCGTTGGCGGAGCGGCCCCAGGAATCGACGTCGAAGGTCCCGTTGACCTGCTCGGACCACGAATAGTTGTACTTGAAGGACGCCTGGTGGCGCCCGCCCGCGTTCACGTCCAGCTTGGCCGTCAGCACCCGCGCGTCGTCGCCGCGCTGGATCGGGCCGAACTCGTCGTCGAAGAGCCCGGGCCAGCGCTCGCGGAGGAAGCGCTCGAGCCTTTGGAGATTGGCCTGGCTCCGGACGGCGCGGTGGCGCTGCTTGGTCTCGGTGGCGCGCTGCTCGTCGTAGGCGAGGAAGAAGAAGGCCCGCTCGCGCACGATCGGGCCGCCCAGAGTGAACCCGAACTGGCGGCGGGCGAAGCTCGGCTTGCCGCCGCCGCGGGCGTCCGGGTACGAGGCCGCGAGCCCGTCCCACTGGGTGTAGACGTGGGCAGTGCCGGCGAAGTCGTTCGTGCCCGAGCGCGTCACGACGTTCACGAAACCGCCCGCCGAGCGCCCGAACTCGGCGGTCGCGCCCTGGCTGACCACCACGATCTCCTCGATGGCGTCCTGGTTGAACGTGAAGGCGGGGCGCTGGCCGCCTCTCTGTTCGCCGAAGAACGCGTTGTTGAAGTCGGCTCCGTCGACGATGAAGTTGTTGAAGATGCCACGCTGGCCGCTGACGTTCAGCTCGTCGCCGTCGGGGCCCTGCGAAATCGAGACCCCGGGCACGAGCAGCGTGACGTCCAGGAAATTGCGCCCGTCGCTGGGCAGCCCACCCACGACCTCTTCGGAGAAGCGCTGCGAGCCGGTGACGTCCTCGGGGTCGAACAGGACGTTGCGCTCTCCGGTCACGGTGACGCCCCCGAGCTCCACGGGCGCCAGTGCGAGCGAGAGCACGAGCGTCTCGCCCACCCGGAGCAGCAGCCCACTTCTTCGGGCGCTCCCGAAGCCGCCGGGCGCCGTCGCGGTGACATCATAGGTGCCGAGCGGGAGCAGGGTGCGAGCGAACGTGCCCTCGGCGTTGGTCTCCACCGTAGTGCGGAGCCCGGTATCGCGGTGCGCGATGACGACCTCGGCACCGGCCACCGGCGTTCCCGCAGGATCGCGGACCGTGCCGCGGACGACGCCCGTGGTAGCCTGCGCCTGGGCAGAAAGGCAAGGGGACAACAGCGCCGGACAGAACGCCAGCGACGTGGCAAGGAGTCCGGCGCGCATCAACGGGCAGCGGCTCATGGGGCGATGGGGCCTCGGCGGGTCAAGGGGCGGTTCCTGGGGAGCGCTACGGCAGCCGAGAACGATGCGCTGGGCTCGAGGGATGCCTTGCCGCCGCGTTCCCCTCGCGGAACCCCCAAAGGCCCAAGAACCATGGCGGGGGTCCGCCCGCCGCACCGGGTACCGAGAGCAATCGACGAATCGTAGGAGGCCCGGCCTGTTTCGCAACCGGCCCGGGGTCTCACCGTCCCGTTGTCAAACCGACCGGGCTCGCTACGAAAATCCCCCGTCTCCGATGGGCGCCACCTGCGACGGGGCGCCGTCCGGGACTTCGGCGGCGCAGAGCCCCAAGCCGATGCACGCGGCGGGGTGCGTGGGTGAGCTCATGGAGGAGGCGCGCCGCGGCGGTCCCGTCCCGGAACGACGACCGGAACCGACACAGCACTCACCACCATCCCATCATCCACAGTGCATAACAATTCTTCGACGGGCGTAATCATCATCTGTCGAGATGCCCTCATCAAAGAACGACTGAAAAGAATTATCGGTCAGGAAAAGTCACTTTCAATGAGGGCAGGCAGATCCTTCACACTCGGAATAATATGGGTGTGCCGGTATTTTCCAAAAGCCTCCACCGGCCGCGGGCCGGTGAGGACTCCGACTATACCACGACAGCCAGCGTTATAACCTTCTAGCATATCCGCCGGGGTATCGCCGATCTTGAGCACTTCGTGTACGCTCTGCACATCCAAGTGCATCATGGCGTAGTATATCATAAAGGGGGCCGGCCTGCCGCGCTCTCCGGGAGTACATTCGACATCGACCGAGATATCGACCAATCCATCGCGCACCCAGCCCAGACCGTCCATGATGGCCTCTGTAACGTCGCGATGAAAGCCCGTGTCGGTAGCTACTTTGATACCGTTATCATGACACCATCTAAAGGTATCCTCAGCTCCCTCTATTTCCTGAACTCCGTTGCGATAATGGTTCACCATGATCTCTGAATAACGATGGAAGACCTGCATGGCCTCGTCTAGCGTCTCCGGGTAGATCGTCTTTTCGAAGTCTTCAATTTCAATCTTCTTTCCTTGAGATCGAGCGATCAAGAATTGATAAAGATGGATCTTGTTGGTGCCTTGGTGCAGGAGTATCTCCTCGGGTGTCGTTTGTAGGTCGTATTCCATGGCTGCTTTGTAGAGGCAGTCCCGGACACCCGTATCATCAGCCACGGTGGTTCCCGAGAGATCGAACATGACCATTTTGATCTTACTCATGTTTTTCTTTCCTTGATTTAATGTTATTGTGATTAACGATCAGGAATTGGCTCTTCTTTCCACAGTTGCAGGCAGTGCGTTCCATCTCGGCAATAGGAGAAGAACTGCCAACACAACAAATGCACCCAGGCAATTGAAGAGCACTCCCCAGCCAAAATTAGCCCAGATGATACCGGGTAGAGACAAGCCAAGTATTTGTCCCGTCGAACCCATCCCATTGATCAAACCGGCTGAGGAGGAGGCACCCTTTTTCGTGCCAAAATCTACCGCAGAGGCCGACACGATCATGGCATCCGGGCCGAACAGGAAAAAACCCATCGCGAAAAGCAACAAAACCATGGTCCCGATGCCTCCCTCGTCTGTGAGGCCGTTAAAGAGGAATAGGATGATTGCTAGAATAGACAATCCAAGGACAGTTATCGGTATGCGGCGCGAATGAAACCATTTGTCCGAAGCGTAACCTGCAAAGATGACACCTAAAGGACCGGCCGCTTCGAACGCTGCGCTGATAATGGCTGATTCGGCGATATTGGTTCCTAATTTGTCGTTTATGATGAGTGGCCCCCAGAAGAGGACGGCGTAACGGGTAGGTTTAAGAAAGAAATAGACTGCGCCGAGAGAAAGAATGACCGGGTTTCTGAATACTTCACCTATGACCTTCCATGACCCTTCAGGTGCATCCTCCGGGGCCGCGTCTTTGACCAAAACGTCAACTGCTTCGCCGTGGTAATTCTCAATGGAAGGAAGACCGATATCCTCAGGTCGATTTTTCTGTAAAAACACAAAGAGCAGCGCGATAGCGGCCAGAACAATTGCTGGCATGAAGAAGGCAAAGCGCCAATTCAAAAAGACCAGGGCCATATAACCGGCAAACGCACTGGCCAGCATTCCACCGATGGCGTAATTGGTGGCCCAAAACCCGTAAGTGCGGCCTCGTTCCTTTCTCGAAAACCAGTAGCTGACATTCTTCGTCAGGGGCGCCCACCCCGTGGATTGACAAAGGCCTTGGCAAAAAAAGAGCGCTCCGAATAGTATCACGGTGGAGGACATGCCCATGGCAACGGCAGTAACTACGGACAAGAACATGCCGGCGAGGACCACTTTGCGGGGCCCGAACCTGTCTCCGCACATGCCCCAGAGGAATTGCCCGAGAGCATAAGCAACGCCGTAGAGTCCATCGATCCAACCCAGTGACGCCCGTGTGATCTCGATTGCCGGATCCTCCAGGATGCCGATCTTTGCTACCGGGAACGATCTCCGGGTGAAATAGAATCCGACATAGGCCAACCAAGTGATACCGAATATGACAGCACGCCAGCGCTGGTAGCGTGGGTCTTTGGCGACCTTGTCATTCGGGTTTTCCATCACTAACAGTTCAATCCAATGTCTGTCATTTTGAGTGGACCACCTAAGCCTGATCTTGGTCGTTTCCGCTAATCAACATCAAATCGGAAAGACGAATACAATTATTCGGAGGGTCACCCAATTCATCCACTACGTTGTCAGCCTCGGAAAAATCTTCTTCCTTGCTGTAGGCGCTGGTGGTTACGAGGCAATGCATGCCGGCACTTTTGGCCGCTAGAAGACCATTCCGATTGTCTTCTATGACAACACATTGATTTGCCTCGATACCGAGGGTCCGTAGGGCAAGCAGATAAATTTCCGGGTTCGGCTTTTTTCGGGTGACCACATCTCCGGCCAGAATGACCTCGAATCTCGCTCGTCTATCCGGGCCGAGCAATTCCTGGACGATCAGGTTCACAGATCGCTCATTGGAAGTGGAACATACTGCCAGCCTAATTCTGGACTCTATGGCCTCGTCAATCAATCGGGCGACCCCGCTACGCAAGGGCAGCTCTCCTGATTCAATGATATTCATGAACAAATCCGTTTTGAGTGCATGTATCTCCTTTATGAAAGACTCGCGATCCTTTAGCCTCGGTGGCCATCCTTCGTGATCGAAATAATGGCGCATGCGTTCCTTGCCCCCGGCTATAGCCAATAATTGGCCATAAACGTCGACACTCCATTGTGCCTTCAGCCCTATTTGGGCGAATGCGCGATTAAATGCTATGCGATGTCCATCGCGCTCGGTATCGACGAGCACACCGTCACAATCAAAGATCAATGCTTTCATATTGCAGCGGCTAATTTCCTCCCCTTATCCGATCCGCCGAATTGACGTATCTTGTCTCGCAAGAGTTGTTTCATGGATTCGAATTGGGCTTTCAGAACCCTTAACGGTTCGTAGTCATCGGGATTGGCTTTGTGGTAATCCGAGAACCCGTCGACAAACGTGTGCTTCAAGTTAGTGGAAATGTTTATCTTGGCACAACCTGAACGGATACAACGCTGAATGACTTCGTCGGACAATCCGGTGCCGCCGTGAAGTGCCAGGGGAGTGGCTGTGCGGCGGTATATTTCCTCGATCAAGCCGAAAGCGACGTTGGGCGTTCCCTTATAGAATCCGTGGGCGGTGCCGATAGCCGGGGCGAAAACACCCAACTCTAGTTCCCGGCAGAAAATCTCCGCCTTGTCGGGATCGGCCAGGTGGGCATCTTTCTCGGCAACAGAGATGTCCTCTTCGACCCCAACGATTTCTCCCAATTCCGCCTCTACGCCCACACCAGCCACTGTGGCCATTTCCACCACTTCTCGGGACATGGCGAGGTTTTGCTCGAAGGGTAGGTGCGATGCATCGACCATGACAGAGGTCCACCCTGTTTCAATGCAGCGCTGGATCATCTCCAGTTCCTTCCCGTGGTCAAGATGAAGGACTACCGGGATGGTGGATTCTTTCGCCATTTCCTGCATCCACATGACCAACACCTCGTGTCCGTAATAGCGCACCGTCTTGGCTGACGTCTGCACTATGACGGGAGCGTCTTCCTCCTCCGCGGCGCGTACGATCGCTTTCATTGAAGCATAGTCAACGGGGTTGAAAGCGCCTACGGCGTAGCCTTCCTCGGCCGCCGTGGCCAATATCCGATTCATGCTCACTAATGGCATATCCGCCTCCCGTCTTCATTATTCTGCATCATTCGCGTCAGTGAGCGTACGGTTCTAAGACGAGCCGTATGTCCTCTGCTTGTTGCAAGGGCGCACGGCCTCGGCCACCCCGTCCGCGGTGAGGGAAAATCGAGGTAGCCACCAGACACTCGGCTCCAACATCCGTCCTGGTTTCGTCCTAGGGGGTCACGTCACTACCCAATTGTTGAGAATCTCCTGGCGATGCCGCCCGGGTCAATACCTACCGCGGTCCGGCAATCCTCCGGACCCGGCCTTGTGGCACGGCAAAGGCGTGATCGACACTCCCCGTCGATCTACCGACCCTCGTCGTGGTGCGACTTGGTCTCGACCACGATCGCTCCGCTTGCCGCGCCCTGGATGAAGGCCGCGGCGGGACCCCGCAGGACCCTGATCCGACGAACCTGTTCGGCGGGAATCCTGGTCAAGGCTTCCATGGCTCCGAGCGGACCCCGGGTGAGTCGGATCCCATCCAGCAGTACCACGGGCTCGCTGCCCCGGATGGAATTTTGGCCGCGCAGCACGGTGGTCTGGTCGTTCCGGCTTACGATACCGGTGACGTTGACTAGACCGGGCACTTGGCGGGCGAGGAGGTGGGCCGCCGTCTGCGCTCCGTGAAGACTCTCCGCTTCGTCCTCGCTGCCGCTGGCCCTGGCCACGATCATGAGCTCACCCAACACGATCTGCACCTGCGGGAGGCGGACATACACGTACACGACCTCGTCCGGCCTCACTTCCGCCTTGTCCACGACCACCGGATAGCCCTCCGCTTGCACGCGCAGGGAGACGTCACCCAGCGGAGGGTCGGCAAATGCGAAGGTCCCCGCCTCGTCGGTCCGCGTCTCCATTTCCGTGCCCACGATGGTCACGCGAGCCGAGGTGATGACCTCTCCGGTCAGCTCGTCGGCCACGAAGCCTTGGAGAGGAGCGGCCTCCGGAGCGATGGCCTGCGCGACGGCCGACGTGGTGGAAACGGCCAATGCCATCGAAACCGAGGCGAAGATGGTAGCGGGAGCCGTGATCACGAAACGTCTGCTTGAGCGCGCCATGGGGCACCGGCCCTGCTGAGTTTGGCGGTTCCGCCCGGGGCGGGCGTGTCCGCGCTGGAGGCCTCAGGCTACTCGAAAAGGTACAGCCGTCCCGAGTCCGGGTTCCCGGTCGGGCGCTTCTGGCACGCCGCCGGTCCCGCCCGGCAGCGACGTGCCGCATGCGACAAGAGAGTACGACGTGGTCCGCGGGCATCCCCCGCGGGTCGCGAACCCGGTGCGAAGCCGTTCGTCCACAACTGCTCGCTCGCTCGGGAGCACGTCGTCGGGACCCGTACCTGCGGCCATGTCGGGAGATGTCCCATGGATTCTAGGTTGCTACTGGAAAGAACAGCAGCCTCGCCCCCATGACAGCGAGAAAGGCGGCCACGACGACCTGAAATCGCTCCTGGGGGATTCGGTCAACGATTCTCTCGGCGATCTTGGCACCCACGAACGAAAGCGGGATGCACACTGCCAGTCCTAGTAGTAGGCGGGAGTCCAGCGTGGCACCCTCCCACCAGTAGGTTGCGAGGCGACCGCTGTCGATGGCTAGGCCAATGGCACCCCCCGTGGCAATGTAGACCGCTTTAGGGAGATCGAACGCAGCAAGGAAGGCTCCGCGTACGGCCCCGCCGATGCCGAAGATCCCCGCGCTGAAGCCATAGAGTGCGCCGCCCGCCACGGCCGTGCCCGTCGTCTGCGGCACCTGGAGTCGTCCCTTCGCCAACATGAACGCGACGTAACCGACCAGGGCTCCACCGAGCACCCGGGAAAGGGTCGTCTCCGAAGTCTGGAATACTAGCAGACCGCCCACGACGGTCATGGCCACACCCGGGATCCCGAACTTGAGGATCAGTTCCCGATGGATACCTCGCCGGAACAGCGTCAGCTTCCAGATGTTACCGAACCAATGGATGATTCCAACGAAGAGCAGCGTCTCGGAGAGGGGAATGAAGGCCACCATCACGGGCACCATGATGGTGGACGTGCCGAAGCCCGTGAGCGTACCCACGCCGCTTGCGAACACGGTCAACAGAGCAACTAGCGTTATGTCGAGCGCCACGTCGTCTTTATCCGTCAGCTGGTTGGATCTGTCCCCCGCCGCGGAGGCTCGCTTCCGTGCTCGGCGATTTCATCCGGTGCGGCTCCGATACGACCGGTCTGGCGACCGGTCTCTCCTTGGTCCGTGTAGAATCGAACGCACTCCGGCACCCCAGCTCAGGACGGTGCTTCGTGAGCGACGTAGACAAACAGCGGGCGCAAGAGCGGTGCATGGGTGCCGTCTGAGATCGTCGAATACGTCGGGACCAACCGTCCGGCGCCGCCGGCCACCGGGGCGCTAGCCGCAGAGCGCGCAGGGTGAGCTGGTCCTGGTCAGCTGTATCCTCCCTCCGGAGTTTCGGTCCCGTGCTCCTTTCACCCAGCGAGGTGGTGGCCGGGTGATGCCGCCATCTCGCGCTTTAGCCGCCCTGTTGGGGCCGCATGTCGTTCGGATCGATACCGGCAACCGGGACGGGCGCTTTCATGGCGTCGCGCCGGAAAGGCTCACCCAGCTCCTGATTCAAGACCACTTCGATGAAAGTGGTGACGTTGTCTTCCATCTGCTCCTTGATCGCGGTCTTGAGCACCGTGGTCAGGCCCTCCATGGTATCGGTCTTCACGCCCTTCACGCCACAGGCCTCGGCGACGTCGGCGTACTCCACACCGAGGTTCAGCTCGGTGCCGACAAAGTTGTCCTCGTACCAAAGGGTCGTATTGCGCTTCTCAGCCCCCCATTGATAGTTGCGGAAGATAATCATGGTGATCGGCGGCCAATCGTTGCGCCCGCACGCGGTCATCTCGTTCATGGAAATGCCGAAGGCACCGTCTCCAGCGAAGCCAATGACCGGAAGGTCCGGACGGCCGATCTTGGCGCCTAGGATCGCGGGAAAACCATAGCCGCACGGTCCAAATAGGCCCGGCGAGAGGTACTTCCGGCCTTCCTCGAACGTGGGGTAGGCGTTACCGACGGCGCAGTTGTTGCCGATGTCCGTCGACATGATCGTTTCCCTCGGCATAGCCGCCTGAATGGCGCGCCAGGCTTGGCGCGCTGACATGCGGTCGGGCTCGCGGTCGCGGCAGCGCTGGTTCCAGGTGGTGCCTGGATCGTCTTCCTCATGATCCATGGACGAAAGGGTTTGAAGCCAGCGCGACTTGGCTGCAGCCGTTAGATCACGGCGGGCCTGGCGGCCCTGGTCGCCGGCGGTGGGACCGAGTTGTTCGAGAATCTGCTCAGCCACGATCTTGGCGTCGCCCTGGATGCCCACGGTGACTTTTTTCGTCAGGCCGATCCGGTCGGAATTGATATCGACCTGAATGACCTTGGCTTCCTCTGGCCAGTAGTCGATGCCATAGCACGGCAGGGTCGAAAACGGGTTGAGACGCGTACCGAGCGCCAGCACTACATCGGCTTTGGCGACCAGTTCCATGGCCGCCTTGGAGCCGTTGTAGCCAAGTGGCCCGACGGAAAGCGGATGAGAACCCGGGAAGGCGTCATTGTGCTGATAACCGCAGCAGACCGGCGCGTCCAACCGTTCGGCGAGCGCCTGGGAGGCCGGAATCGCGTCACCGATGACCACTCCGGCGCCGTTCAGTATCACCGGAAATTTCGCCTCGGAAAGCAGCTTGGCCGCGTCCACGATGGACTCCCGCGATCCGGAGGGCCGGCCCAGATCCACGGTCTGCGGCAACTCGATATCGATCACCTGAGTCCAAAAGTCGCGCGGCACGTTTATCTGAGCCGGCGCACAACCGAGCCAAGCTTTCTCGATCACCCGATTCAGTACTTCGGCCATGCGGCTGGGATCGCGCACCTCTTCTTGATAGCAGACCATGTCTTCGAACAAGGCCATTTGCTGGATTTCCTGAAAACCACCCTGTCCGATGGTCTTGTTGGCGGCCTGCGGGGTGAGAAGCAACAGTGGCGTGTGGTTCCAGTAGGCGGTCTTGATGGGCGTGACGAAGTTGGTAACGCCCGGGCCGTTCTGGCCGGTCACCATACACATCTTGCCGGACGCCCGGGTGAAGCCGTCGGCGCTCATGCCCGCGTTGCATTCGTGGGCGCAGTCCCAAAACTTGATGCCCGCCGCGGGAAATAGATCCGAAACCGGCATCATCGCCGAGCCAATAATGCCGAAAACATTTTCGATTCCGTGCATTTGGAGGACTTTGATGAAAGCTTCTTCGGTCGTCATTTTCATGGTCGTGATTCCTAGCTTGAGACTTGGCTTGAGGACGTATCAGAGCAGTTCATCGCATCGTACTGGCGTGCCCCCAGGCGCGGTGCCACTGCCTGTCGTTAGACCTGCTGCCGGTCCCTGGAGCCGAGGCATCCTGAGATTGCCTCCGGAGCAAGGGGTAGCCCCGACCTAGGCGCTGCACGATAGAACGGCATTGTACAGCCGCCTCCCCTCCTTGGCGAGGACGAAAGCCTCGGGGCCTTCCGTGACAGGGATCACCTAACAGTTTAGGCCCGAAGGCAGAACGGTGGCCAGCCGCCCTCATCGTGGCTGCTTGAGGGGTGTCGAATCTCTCAAGCCACGGGAGAACGGATGACCACGGGCTGACCACGAAGCACGAGCGGCTGCTACGGCTGGAGGAGACGGCGCGGCAGCGGAAACTCAAACTCACGGATGCCCGGGTCCGGGCGCTGGAGCGCTTCGATCCGGAGTTCCGAGACCAGCGCTACTGTGCCCCGCGTTTCCGTGCCCTCCGGCACGAACGAAAGATCGCGCTCAAGGTTCTGAAACTGGAACTGGCGGCTGTCGTCGGGGCCGAACGCTTCCTGGCCGGGGTAAGGCGACGGCCAGCCTGAACGTCAGTGATGTTCGGGGGACCGGGGTCTTCCGTCTAACGCGGCCGGTTCGGAATACGGGGGATACGGATTGTCTCTGACGGCTCGTTCCCCTCCTGAGCACGCCCCTCGTTCCGCTCCCGGGATAGCCTTTGGGCCTCGGCGATCTGTGCGCTAGTCAGCCACCGTTCGATTACGCCCATGTTCGTTTGCGCAGCTTCATTTCCTTGCGCTGCGGAGAGCGTGAACCACATGAAGGCGCGGACCAGGTCCCGCTCGGCCGACCTCCGGCCAGCTTCGGCCAGATCGGTTCCCTCCAAGGGCTCCAATTGATACCGATGCCAGCGTCGGGTGAGAATCACCCCAAGGTTGGTTTGGGCTAGAGCGTCTCCCTGCTCGGCCGCCAATCGATACCAGCGTATGGCTTCGGCTTCGTTCCGGGGGACGCCTTCACCTCGGCTATACATCCCTGCAAGCTTGAACTGGGCGATGGGATACTCTTGCTCGGCTGCCAGCCGATACCAGCGTACGGCTTCCGCGTCGTCCTCGGGGACGC
>JAPPGF010000028.1:146278-167159 GCA_028875075.1 Gemmatimonadota bacterium
CTTCCGCGTCGTCCTCGGGGACGCCGTTACCCTCGTCGTACATCACCCCAAGGTTGTACTGGGCAGGGGCAAACCGCTGCTCGGCTGCCAGCCGATACCAGCGTACGGCTTCCGCGTCGTCCTCGGGGACGCCGTTACCCTCGTCGTACATCACCCCAAGGTTTCCCTGGGCCGGGACATATCCTTGCTCGGCTGCCAGCCGATACCAGCGTACGGCCTCCGCATCGTCCTCAGGAACACCTTCACCCTCGGCGTACATCAATCCGAGGTGATTCTGGGCTGCAGCATGTCCCTGCTCGGCGGCCATCCGAAACCACCGGGCAGCTTCGGCATCGTTCTCCACCACGTCGATACCGTTGGCGTACATTACCCCCAGAGTGTACTGGTAAGGAGCCCTCCCCACTTCGGCGCAAGCGATCAGGCGCCCGTGAGTTGTCGCGTAGATGATCCCCGAGGTGCACGGTTCCTGCAGAAACACCTCCTGTTGCGCGAAACCGTTCGCTGGAACGAGTAGCGTTCCAACTGCTGCGCCTATCGATAGAGCAAACGCACGACGTGTGCCCGCCATCAGACCACCCGCTGGGAGGGAGTCATCGTCTTCATGAGAACACCATCCCGATCCGGTCTAAATGACCCGGTACTCCGTCCATTAACGTACCGGCGCGCGACCCGGATAAGTCAAGTAGCACCGGACTCCCCCCACACGCACTAGTCCAGCGTGGCGTGGTGGATGGACAGGCGGCTGTGTGTTCTCGCGGTCCCTAGCACAACCAGCCCCCGAAGCCTCCCGTGGCACCGGATGGAGATCGTGCGTGTAGCTGGTGGATATATTGCCGTGTCGTCGCCTGAGCTCTGGCACGGGTGTGTGTACGGCCGGAGTTTTTAGGCAAACTGCCATCGACCACCTCGAGGCTGTCCCAGAAGGCCGCTACCGCGTCGAGCGCCAGCTCGGCGAGGGTGGGGGAGGAATGACCTGACCATGGAGCGATTCAAGGGTGGCTTCACCGCTGTGATCGCGGCGGCGGTGCTGGCCGTGACTTTCTTTTTCACGGCGCGTGCGGTCCAGGCCCAGGCCGGGAACAGCGAGGAGCGGCCGGGTGCCTCGTTCCCGGTGGCCCGCGCCCTTGGGGTTGACGTCTCCCCCGTCGTGGATGGGGGCTTGGACGAGGAGGTGTGGCAGAGGGCGGAGGTACTCGGGAACTTCATACAGCGGATTCCCAGGGACGGGGCCCCCGCCTCGGAGCTCAGCGAGGTCCGGGTCATCTACACCGACGAGGCGCTCTACGTGGGCGCGTGGCTCTGGGACTCCGAGCCCGGTCGCATCGTGGACGGGGAGGCCATCCGGGACGCTCCGCTGGAGGAGTCCGACGCCGTGCTCTTGGTCTTCGACGCATTCGCGGACCGGCAGAACGGCTTCGTGTTCGGCACCAACCCTTCGGGTATCGAGTTCGACGCTCAGGTCACCGATGAAGGTCGCGGGGGGCTCGGACCTGGTCGCGGTCGCGGCGGCGGTGGCGGCGGTGGACGCTTCCAGCGAGGCACGGGCAGCGGCTTCAACATGAACTGGGACGGGAGCTGGGATGTGGCCACCTCCCGGGACGAGCAGGGGTGGTACGCCGAGTTCCGCATCCCCTTCTCGACGCTCCGCTACGGTGCCGGCGCCGTTCAGACGTGGGGCTTCAACGCCATGCGCAGGATCCGCCGCTACAACGAGGAGAGCTACTGGTCGCCCGTGCCCCGCCAGTACGACCTGGTGCGGGTGAGCTACGCGGGATTCCTGGAGGGCGTTGAGCCGCCGGCGTCGCGGAACGTGACCCTGATTCCCTACGTCCTGAGGTCGGCGGAGCGAGACTACGTGGTCGGAGAGGAGTGGTACGGCTCGGGCGAGGTGGGAGTGGACGCAAAGGTCCAGCTCAGTTCGAGCCTCACCCTGGACCTGACAGTGAACACCGACTTCGCCGAGGTAGAGGTGGACGACGTGCAGCTCGACCTCACGCGCTTCTCTCTGCGCTTTCCCGAGAAGCGGCCCTTCTTCCTGGAGAACGCGAACATCTTCAACATCGCGGGCAGGGGCACGATCTTCTCCTCCCGCACGATCGGCATCCGCGACCAGAAGCCTGTGCCGGTACGGGGCGGGGGGCGGCTGTCGGGACGAGTCGGTGGGTTCGACCTCGGCCTCCTCCACATCCAGACGGGCCACGAGGGGGAGCTGCTTCCGGGGCAAGCCAATGGCGACGCCTTCTTGGTGGCCCGGGTGGCCCGGGAACTTCCCAACCGCAGCGGGCTGGGCATCTTCTACGGACAACGGCGGGGTCGTGGACTCGACGGCGACTGGAACCGCACGTACGCCGCGGACGGGCAGGTGGGGATCGCGGAGTCCGTCGATGTGCGCTCCTACATCGCTTGGACGGAGACACCGGGCCGGGACGGCCCGAACCACTATTTCGGGCTGTTAGGCTCCTACGTCACCCGGGAGTGGCAGCTGAGGTCGGGCTGGCGTGACCGTGCGGGCGACTTCAACCCCGAGGTGGGCATCCTCACGCGGTGGAATTTCCGTTATTACCAAGGCAGTGTGATGCGCATCTTCCGGCCCGATCGCATCTCGTGGCTCCGGGAACTCCGGCCGCTCGTCAACTACACGACGTTCCGGAACCTGGAGACGGGCTTCGAGCAAACGACCCGGATCCGTTTGGAGACCGCGGTGGAGTTCGAGAACGGGGCGTTGTTCAGTCCCGGCGTCTCCACGGTGCGCGAGGGCCTGGAGGATCCCTTCGAGATCCATCCCGACGTGACGGTGCCGGCGGGGACCTATGACAGTTTCGAGACGGCCCTGCAATTCAACACCGACCAGAGCGCGGCCCTCTCCCTGTCCGGCGGGATCACTGCGGGGAGCTTCCTCTCGGGTAGCCGAAGCGGGATCACACTGGGTGCTTCGGCCCGGCACGGATCCTCCATGAGCGCCTTCCTCCAGGTGAACCACAACGACATCCGCCTGGCGGAGGGCGACTTCACGGCCACGCTCGTCTCCGGGCGCGTGAGCTACTTCTTCACGCCGCGCATCGCGCTCCAGTCGCTGTTCCAGTACAGCAGCCAGCTCGACGTGTGGTCGGCCAACATCCGCCTGGGCTGGTTGGGGACAGCAGGGACGGGCCTCTTCATCGTCTACAACGACTCCCGGGGGGTAGGCTCACTGAGGGGACCGATGGCGCGGTCCCTGGTGGTGAAGTACAGCCGCGAGTTCAACGTGGGCGCCTGGTAGGGCGCTCGGCACGGCTTCCGCCGCCACGCCTCGCTGAGCTGGTCGAGCCGATCCACGCCCTCCTTGAGGGCCACCCCACGACCGCTGCAGCCGCACCGAACTGCGGAGTCCGCCACATGTGGTGCAAAGACTCGGCGAGGGACACGCTGCCTGCCGCCGGCGATGAACAACGACCGCTGCAGAATGCACGGCGGCCGATCACTTGCTGGTCGAGAGAGTCCGCGCTTCCGACCCGGCTGGTATACACGAGAGGCAATCGTGAGCGCCGCGCGGTCGCTGCCCTGAGCGCGAACTCACGCGAGACTATTCTGTCGCATTGAGGACGAGACGTGACGGAGCCGCTCCCTCGGAGCGAGGCCGAGAGCGCCCGAGCAGCGCGCGCCGACAGGCTCAGGGGCGAGGGGGCTCGCCACGGGGACCTGGACCCGGCGTTGCGGTTGCCGAGACCTCCGTGAAAGATTCGCCTCCCACGTTCGCCGGCCTGTCACGCCGCTCCATGAGGCTACTGACGAGACGGATCGTGCCCTTCCTCAGCGACCTGTTCGGCCCCGCGCTCCTCGCGCCTCCAGAGGGGGGTGAATTCCACGCTAGCGGCTCACATCACTTGCCCTCTCCGACCGCCTCGGCGCGCCCCGGGGGAGGGTTCATGACCGTGCTCGGGATCGCCGGTGGGCAGACGGCCCGTGCCCTCTTCCTGGCGACAGCGGTCCTGACCCTACCCGCGTGCGGGCCGGTTGACGAGCCGCCGGCCGCGGCGTCTGAGAGGCCGCAAACCCCCGGGGAGCAGATCGCGGGTGACGGCAGGCCGGTCGCGAACGTCCCCACTCCGCCCCAGCGAGGCGCCTGGGTGATCCTCGGCTCCGACACCGTCGTTGCGGAGGTCGCCCGCACGCAGGAGGAGACGAAGCGCGGCCTGATGTACCGGAGCGAGATGCCTGACGGCACCGGGGTGCTCCTCCTGTTCCAGGGGGAGGAGATCCGCTCGTGGTGGATGCCGAACGTCTACGTGGGCCTCGATGTGGCCTTCATGGACGTGAACCTCCGCATTGTCGACATCCAGCAGATAGAGGCCGAGACCACCCAGGCCCGCTCGAGCCGTGCGCCGGCCATGTTCGCGCTGATGGTTCCGCAGGGTTGGCTGGCCGCACACGGCGTTGCCGCGGGCGCCACCGCGGAGCTCGTGCTCGGCCCCCTCTGAGCCGTGCCCCTGCGGCGCCCAGGGAGCCGGCGTGCAGGCCACCCCGGACCGGGGCGTGCGGCGATGTCTCGCTCGACGGGCCGACGCGCTCATCTCCAGTGGCTTGCTCCGGAGACGTGTGGTACGGAGCCTCTAGCGACAGAAGGGCTGCATTCAGGCGGGTGATGGGGTCGGTCATGAGTTGGGAGCTGCCTTCTCGAAGAAGTTCCGGACGAAGATGGCGCAGGTGCGCGCCTCCTCCGTTCACCGGTCTCGTCCCTCCCTCGCGTCCCCGCCCCCGCACCTGGAACCGTTTGGTGGCCACACCGGATTCGGAAGATGACCACCTTTGAGGATAGACTGCGATGATCTTCGTCTTTCAGGGCCTCGTGCAGGGCCGCCGGGCCAAGTCTGTAGCTGCCCCCTATACATACTTCATGTGTACATGGATCGCTACCGATCATACTGTACATGGATCGCTGCGTGGGTTAGGACTCCGTCTTTCGCAGGACCCTGCATGAACGATGTGTCCAACCACCTAAATCGAGCCCTGCAGGGCCGCCACTTCATAGAGATTTCGGCGAGCGCGGCATGGCCACCGTGTACGACGCCATGAGTGTCCCGTCGCGAGCCGGTCTCCTCGTCCTGTTCTGCTTGACCACTTCGTGTCTGGGGCCGGCACGATATCCATCGTCCGGCGAGCCAGCGCTGGCGATCCTGTTAGTGATCGATCAGCTGCGTCCCGATCTCTTGGACCGCTACGACGCATTGTTCGTCGGGGGTCTGCGACGACTGCTGGATGAGGGTTATCGCTTTACGAACGCGACCCACGACCATGCGATGACGGCCACGGCACCAGGCCATACGACTCTGTCCACGGGTGTCTACCCGTCGCGACACGGCATCGTCGGCAACAGTTGGTCGGAATTCGAACTAGGGGAGTGGCGATCGGTCTATTCGGCGGAGGACCGTGATCGGACGATCCTGGGACATCCAGCACTCCCGGGACGGTCATCCGCCAATACCGACCGCCCCGGGTTGCCCGACTGGATCGTCGCGAGTGATTCGGGTTCGCGCGTCGTATCGATCTCCAGGAAGGATCGAGCCGCTATAGCGTTGGCGGCGAAGGCTGTCGGCGACGTCTACTGGCTTCTCCAAGAAGAGGGCCGGTTCGTCACCTCCGATTTCTATCAGTCGGAATACCCGGGATGGGTAGAGCGCTTCAACCAGGCGACGATGCCCCGCGTCTACGCGGACACGGTGTGGAACAGCACGGTTCCGTCTGCAGCTCGGTCTCTATCGCGTCCGGACACCTCAGTCTACGAGTCGAACGGCGAGCAGACCGCGTTTCCTCATCGGGGCGCGGAGAGGATGGGTTCGTCCGATGCCGGCGCTCTCAATCGATGGAGATACTTGTTTACTCCACTCCCTGATAGGGCGGTCGTATCCTTTGCTCTCAATGCTATCGAAGAACTCGAACTCGGCCGGCGAGGAAGCCTCGACTACCTGGGAATCTCTCTCTCTCAGGTCGACGAGATAGGACACAGCTTTGGGCCGCTGAGTCGAGAGCAGCTGGACAATCTGCTCAGGCTCGATCGGGAGTTGGCCCGACTGTTTTCATCCCTGGACGAAGCGCTAGGCGCTGGCAATTGGGTACTCGCCATGTCCGCCGATCACGGTGTCTTGGGCATTCCCGAGCAGCTTGCCGAGGAAGGTGCGGACGCCCGCCGTCTCCCTGCCGGTTACGTGCGCGACCTGCGTGCTCGCGTCACGGCCGCTCTCGAACGCAGAAACGAGGACGACGACCCGGACGAGATTGCCCGAACGATCCTGATGAACGAGCCCTTCGTTTCAGCAGTCTACACGTTTGCCGAAGTGGAGACCGGGGTGCCGGTCGACACCTTGCCAGACACTCTTCGCGAATTCCCACTCGCGGACGCGGCGGATCGCGCGCGCGGACTGGGCTGGCGTACATGTGCGATTCAATCCGAATGTTCTCATAGGCAGCCTGCCGGCTCACCACAATTCGCCCTACTACTACGACCGCCATGTCCCCGTCATCTTCCTCGGGGGGAAGGTCCGGGCAGGCTCGTCGGACGAACGGGCCGCAACGGTGGACGTCGCTCCGACGCTTGCGTGGCTCAGCGGAATCGAGGTCCCCGACGATCTAGATGGACGGGTCCTGGAAGGGGTGGCTCCTCGCTAGCTGTCGCGCAGAGCTCTGCCTGCTGGAGAATCGGGCGCAATGCGCAGTCGGTGCCGGTCGTAGCGCTCAAAGAGGCGGTCACCTCGCGGCCCCGGAATGGTCGGGTGGCCGAGTGGCGCGGCTGCGTATAATCAACCCGGCCGCCACAAGCAGTCGGCCATCCGACGGAACTCTGACGGGATCTGGAGGATGAACTCGTCTCCCGGCTGCGCGACGACCTCGCGCGTCGCGCATTTGCCGCCCGCGAGCAGGTCGATCTCGATCTGGAGGGACAGGGGTGTCCTCCACTCCAAGGTGTAGACCGCGCTCGTTTTGCCCGTTACGATCCCCAGGCGGACCCGGTCGCGATTGCGGAAGGCGTGGAGGGTGGCGTCCAGGAAGTTGAGGTTGGTGACCTCGATGCGGATCATTGTGTTGGGCGCCGCCTCCCCGAAGAGACTGGCCCCGGCGCCGGCTTGGCTGCATGCCGCCACGAATGTGGTCAACACGAGCGCGAGGAGCAGGTTCACTCGGGCGACTAGCCACATAAGGCCTCCGGTGTCTTCGGCGCATGACCGGCCTCCTCGACGGGAGCGCACGCGTCCGGGCGCCGGCGTACTCATCCGCATTCCCCATCGCCGGAATCTACATCGTGCATCCATCCCCGGGGAGCTGGGGGCACACCCCTGGAGGCGTGTTGTAGAGATTGGGAGCGTGCCGGGGGGATTCCCCTCGTGCCGGCGCTTGCCAACTGTGCTGGCTAGGCGTACTGTAGCGTTGCTAGGTCTAGGCGTGTTGTAGAGATTGGGAGCGTGCCGGGGGGATTCCCCTCGTGCCGGCGCTTGCCAACTGTGCTGGCTAGGCGTACTGTAGCGTTGCTAGGTCTAGGCGTGTTGTAGAGATTGGGAGCGTGCCGGGGGGATTCCCCTCGTGCCGGCAGTTACTCATCACGGGAGGAACTAAGATGTCTCATCGCCGTGTGATTCCGTTCGTTGCGGCCCTTCTGTTGGCCGCTCCGAGCCTCGGCGCCCAGCAGGTGACCGGACGAGTGTTGTCTCAGACCGGTGAGCCCCTGGCAGCGGTTCAGGTGTTCATCGCCGGCTCCGGCATCGGCGCCCTCACCCAGCAAAACGGTCGCTACCTCCTGCTCAACGTCCCCGCCGGGACGCACACGCTCTCGGCGCAGCGGATCGGCTTCCAGGGGGTTACCGCGGAGATCACGGTGGTCGCCGGGGAGACGCTGGTGCAGGACTTCACGTTGTCCGAGGAGGCGCTCGGGTTGGACGAGATCATCGTCACCGGGACGGCGGGCGGGGCTCGCCAGCGGGAGGTCGGGACGGCCGTTTCTCGGCTCGATGCCCGGGAACTGGGACAGATGAGGGCCGCCCCGAGTCTCTCGCAGGCTTTGCAGGGCCAGGTGGCTGGTCTCATGATGACCCAGAGTAGTCCCCAGGCCGGAGCCGCCCCCCATATCGCTCTCCGTGGACGCAACAGCGTCAATCAGGGGGATTCGCCCCTCGTCTATGTCGACGGGGTTCGGATGTACGCCCGGCGGGCGGATACCCGCCCCAGCGGAGGTGGAATCGATGCGCAGTACAACCCCCTCGCGCACATCAAGGCCGAGGATATCGAGCGGATCGAGGTCGTGCGGGGGCCGGCTGCCACGACGCTTTACGGCACCGAAGCCTCAGGCGGGGTGATCCAGATCTTCACCCGTCGGGGATCGGCAGATCTGCCCACTCAGTGGTCCGCCACTGGGTCTGCGGGTTTTCACACCCTTACGTGGCCGGGTCCCGATAGAACGGGCAACAGTCGATTCGACGGGGCCTATACCTTCGGCAACCCCGATGGACTGGGCTGGTTCAATTGCGTCGACCGGGTCACCTCGATAGGCCAGGTGTATGGGGACATCACGTGCCCGGCGGACGGAGATTGGGTCAAGCCGGCCTTGATCCAACGCTACAATCTCCAGGTGTCGGGAGGCTCTGGGGGCTTCACGTACGCAATCAGCGGTCGTTATGGCGACGAGGGTGTACCCTTGGATGGCAGCGGGATCGGCCAGGGCCGCAGCTCGCAGTTCCAGCCCCTGGAAGGTCGCGTGGGCTACAATAAAGACGGAGGGGTCCGTGGGGCCTTCACCATCGACTTCGCGCCGACGCTGCGCGCAGAGTGGACCTCGAGCCTCAGCCTGAACACCCAGAAGTGGGCTCCGAGCGGGGCCGGCAGCCGGTCGGTCTTCAACGCGCCGATGCAGCGGGGATTCCGTGGAGCGGTTCAGGTGGATGGTCAGCCTGCCGCCGGTCTGCACTTCTCCCAGGGAGAACACATCGACAAGAGGAGGCAGGTCCTGACGGGGTTCGTCATGAGCCACATCCCGACCAGTTATTTCGATCACCGGTTGTCGGTCGGGTACGACCTTAACGTGGTCAACGCCGAACATTTCCACAAAGTGGGTCACGTGATGCGGCCGACGGGCCAGCTTAACCAGATCGACTTTGAGGCCCGTACGACGACGTTCGATTACGGAGCCAACTTGAGGACAAGCCTGGGTGAAGACATCAGTTCGACGACGTCGGCCGGCTTCCAGGCTTACCGGGAGTTCACCAGGAGGACTAATTACCGGGTCGAGGATTTCCCGGGTCCGGTGGCAAAGCCCACGTTGGTTGCCGGGGCGGTGCAGACCATCCGGGCTGACGAGTCGCTCGAAGTGATCAATGCGGGGGGCTATGTGCAGCAGGTGTTCGGCTACAAGGACTATTTTTTCCTGACCGCGGGGCTCCGGGTGGACGGCAACAGCGCGTTCGGCTCGGGCTTCGGGCTCCAGGCGTATCCGAAGCTGAGCGCTTCGTATGTCCTGTCGGATATGGCCTTCTGGCCCAGCGATTGGTTCGAGAGCTTCAAGCTACGGTTCGCGATGGGAGACGCGGGTAAAGCGCCTGGGGCGTTCGACGCCGTTCGGAGCTGGTCCTCCATCGTCTCGGGGGACGGTGAGGGCGGGTTCACGCCGGGGGCGCTCGGGGATCCGGACCTGGGTCCCGAGCGGAGTCGCGAGTACGAAGTGGGCTTCGACGCGAGCCTCTACGGTGGACGCATCACGGCGGAGGTCACGGCGTACCGGCAGACCACGTACGATGCCTTGATTCCCAGGCAGGGCGCTCCAAGCTTGGGCTTCCTCACGCCTCAGTCGTCGAACATCGGGACGCTGCAGAACCAGGGCGGTGAGGTTACGCTGAACGTCGGGCTGCTGCGCAATAGATTGATCGATTGGGACGTCGGTGTGACGCTGAGTCTGCTCGAGAGCGAAGCGCTCGACACGGGGGGCGAACAGATCCCGTATGGTTTCAGCCGGTTCTCGGGCACGAGGGGTTGGATTCGGGAAGGCTATCCCGTTCCTGCCGTCTTCGGAATGGTCGTTACGAACGCAGCAGAGCTCGCGGCTCCCATCATTGAGACCGATGGGTACTTCGGGGCTTCCTATCCTACGAACTCGTGGGGCTTCCGGACGAACATGACAGTCCTGAACAACCTCACCTTCAACGCATTCGGTGAATGGCAGCGCGGTGCGTTCTCACAGTGTCAAACGTGCCAGCGGATGGTATTGAATCAGACGTTCTCGCCCTGCTTCCCCGCGCTGCATGCTCAGCAGCAGTACAGAGGGGAGGACGCTGCTACGAATCCGAGCTCGTCGTTCTGGACGGTTCCCATGTCGGAGTGGACGGGTGACCCCTCGGCCTGGAACCAGATCCCGGCCGGGATCAGAGCGATGTGCAGCGCTCGCCCTGAGGATCAGAGGCCCCCGCGGTATTATGAGAAGAATGACTTCTTCAGGCTCCGCTCCGTGAACCTGAGCTATCGGCTTCCGGATGGCCTGGTTCCCGGGACCAACGCGGCCACGCTCACGCTCTCCGGGGCCAACCTCTTGACCTTCACCGAATACTGGGGCAATGACCCGGAGGCACGCATTAATTCTGAATTCCCGGGCAACGACTATCACAGCATGCCCGCGTTCAAGACCTACACCGCATCGCTGAACATAACGTTCTGACTTGCATAGGAGCACGGATCGTGAAGACATACGAGAAGACAAGGATGCGAGTCGCCGTGGCGGGTTTGGTTGTCGCCGTGTTCGGAGCGTCCGGGTGCGGCGACCTCCTCGAGGTGACCAACGCGGGCCTCATCGAAGACGAGTCCTTGAATGACCCGACCTTCGCGCCCGCCATAGTGGCCGGGATGTCCGCGGACTTTTCGCGGGCGTTGAACCCCGGGATAGCGCAGTTCGTCTCTGTATCGGCCTTCGAGATCAGGTCCGGTCTATCCGACCAGGGGGAGCACGTCATTGGATACCTGGATCACGACACCTCGGATCGGCAGACGACGTGGGATTCCTGGCAGAGGGCTCGGTGGGTGGCGTCGGCAGGTGTGGAGCGACTCAAGGAGTCCCTAAGCAATTATGGCTCGAATTCCCACGCGGCCTCCGCGAACCTGTACGCGGGGTTCACCAACCGGCTTCTGGGCGAAAACGCTTGCCACGCAGTGATCGACGGCGGTTCGGCGCAGCCTCGTGAGACGCATTTCACGGTAGGGGAGGCTTACTTCACCGAAGCCGCACAAATCGCGCAGGCTGCTGGGAACGACGACATTTATCATGCGGCGCTGGGAGGTCGGGCCAGTGTCCGCGCCTGGCAGGGGAACTGGAGCGGCGCGGTCGCGGATGCCAGCATGGTGCCGCCAGGGTATATGTTCGTTGCGCCGTACTCTTCGGCGGGCGTGCAGTTGCGGATGTGGGAGGAGCAGTTCAACAGCCGCTACCTCACAATGATGGGGTCCATGTGGGCGCCGATGGAACCGCTATCTACTGAACTGCCAGATAACTGGGAAGAGGACTTTGTCTTCGATCCGCGCACGCCGTGGTCCATGACTTGGTTTGATCCCAACCCATTGTTTGCTCCGCGGACTCGGGGAGGAGGCTGGAGGGCGTGGCCCCAAATCAAGTACACGACCCGGGACGACGACGTCCCCGTTACTCACGGCGCGGAGATGCTCGTCCTCCGGGCCGAAGCGGCACTTCGGCAGGGGGATCTCGCTGGGATGACGACTCTGCTGAACGAGAGCCGGGCCTTATACGATATGGATCCCCTCCCGCAGCCGGCGAGCGAAGCGGAGGCGTGGGAGGTATTCAAGTTTGAGCGCGTGGCGACGGTCTGGTTGGAGCATCGTGGATTCTGGGACCGGGCCCGTTGGTATGCAGAAGGCCGGGACAATCTGCTGGAAGGGCGGGCTAAGTGCTTCCCGATTGGCCGAAGAGAAATTGACAGTAATCCGAACCTGGCAGATTTCCGCTGACTTGTTCACTGGCCCAATTGGGTGACACTGGCCAATTTGGGTGACACAGACCGGTTAGGAGCTACCCACCGAACCCCGAGGTGGTCGGTGGGTAGCTCCTAAGTTGCGTCCAATATCGATAGGGAGTCGGAGGCGAACTGAGATCCACTTCATCACCGGAAAGCACCGGCCTCGTCGGACCTACCTCCGTGGCATCGGCGCCACGGCGGGCCTCCCGACGCTGGACGCCATGATCCCTGCGGGCGGCCACACGGGATGCGGGACATGAGGAGATATAAGGCATGAAGCAACTAGCGATCGGCGGCGCGGTGTTGGGGCTCGCAGTTGTCCTCGGGAGCCGGCTGCCTCAGATGGGCGAGGCGGTCGGCGTCGTGGCGTCCACGTCCGATGGTTCGCCGAACGCCGCGGTCGGCGTGAGTCCGATGCTTGCCGCTTTTCCGCTAGCCCGGAGCGCTGAGCGGTATGCTCATGAGCCGAGAATGAGCGGCGAGGCAGTTTCATCGGAGGACCTGACGGCGGTGGTGCGAAGGTACTGTGTCGTGTGTCACAACGACGGCATGCTGACCGGCAACCTCTCGCTGCAGGCGTTCGATGTGGCGGAGGCGGCCGTTCACGCCGAGGTGGCGGAGAAGATGGTCCGCAAGCTTCGCTTGGGGATGATGCCTCCACCTGGTATGCCGCGACCCGGAGGCGACACGCTTGCGACCTTGGTGGGGACGCTCGAAGGCATCATCGACCAGGCTGCGGCTTCTACCCCGACTGCGCCGGGAACTCGTAGGTTTCAGAGGCTCAACCGAGGCGAATACGAGCAGGTAATCGAAGACCTCATCGGGCTGGAGGTGGACGCGGAGCGGTGGCTCCCAGGCGACCGCTTTGTGCGCAGCTACGACACGTGGTCATCCGTTCAGACCCTCGCCCCCACGACGCTAGAGGCCTATCTCAGCGCGGCTGAAGAGCTCAGCCGGATGGCCGTCGGCGTCGGAGATCAGTTTCCTCCGCCTCTTCCGGTCAACTACCGGGTCCCCGTGGAGGTCTCGCAGCACGACTGGGACCATGTCGAGGGCACACCGTTCGGCACGCGGGGCGGGACGGCCGTGCTGCACCACTTCCCGATCGATGGCGAGTACGTCTTTTCGGTGGCGACGGCTCTCGGGCGAGGTACGGCGCCCGCGGACATCGACGTCTCGATCGACGGGGAGCCGGTCGCACTCCTGAGCCTCCCGGTGATGGCACCAGGCGGCAGGGCCCCCTCGATCGAGACCGAGCCGATTTTCGTTCGCGCGGGCCAGCGCCAGGTCTCGGTCGCATTCGTCCGCAAGATGGACGGCTCGTACGACGACACGCGGAGCCCGCACGGCTGGTCCGTCCCGGGAGGAGGGGGGCGCTGGGCAACCTACGGACTCACCGCCCTTCCCCATCTGAGAGAGTTCACCATCGAGGGGCCGTATGATCCTGTACCTGGAGAAGTGTCCGGTGACGAGCGGAGCCGTGAAGTAATCTTCAGCTGCTATCCCAGCAATCCGGACGAGGAGCTCTCCTGCGCCGAGTCCATCCTCTCGCGTCTCGCGCGCGAGGCATACCGCCGGCCGCTCACGGCCGAGGATGTGGCGGCCCTCATGTCCTTCTATGAGGAGGGCAGAGAGGAGGGAAGCTTCGAGCTCGCGATCCGGGTGGCTCTTCAGGCCATCCTTTCCAGTCCCTCGTTCATCTTTCGCCTCGAGCGGGAGCCGGCGGGTTTGGCTCCGGGCGAGACCTACGCGCTGAGCGACGTGGACCTGGCGTCGCGCCTTTCGTTCTTCCTCTGGGGCACAGGCCCTGACGGGGAGTTGCTGGATCTGGCCGAAGAGGGACGGCTCAACGATCCGCGGGTGCTCGAGGCGCAGGTGAAGCGGATGTTGGCGGATCCTCGCTCGGAGTCGCTGGCCACACGCTTCGCTCCGCAGTGGTTGCGGCTCGATGAGCTGGACGGGAAGAGGCCTCTGACGGAGGTCTTTCCCGATTTCAGCCGTGCCCTGGTGGAGGGCATGCACCGGGAAACGGAGTTGTTCTTCGATCACGTCGTTCGTGAGGATCGAAGCTTCTTCGAGCTGCTTACGGCCGACTACACCTTCGTGAACGAGCCGCTGGCTCACCACTACGGCCTTCCGAGCCCGGGGTCGGGTAACGAGTTCGTGAAGGTCTCGGTCTCGGACCCGAACAAATTCGGGCTTCTCGGTCAGGGCAGCGTCTTGACGGTGACGTCCTACGATGAGAGAACCTCGCCGGTCGTCAGGGGCAAGTGGGTGATGGAGGTCCTCTTGGGGTCGCCCCCGCCTCCGCCTCCGCCCAACGTGCCGTTGCTCAACGCCACCGCTGCGGCGAACGAGGGCCGGATTCTGACCACCCGGGAGCGGCTGGAGATGCACCGGGCGAACCCCACGTGCAACGCATGCCACCGGTTCATGGACCCCATCGGGTTGGCACTGGAGAACTACGACGCCGTGGGGCGGTGGCGGGTTCGCGACGAAAACGCAGTGCCCCTGAATACACAGAGCACGTTCTACGACGGGACGGAGATCGGCACTCCCGTTGATCTGAGGGAAGTGGTTCTTAAGAGGCCCGAGCCGGTGGTAAGGAACTTCATCAACAACCTGTATGAGTACGCCATCGGTCGCCGCTCGGAGTACTTCGATCAGCCGACGGTGCGGGCCATTGAGGAGAAGGTTAAGGCCGACGATTACCGGATGTCGTCGTTCATCTTGGCGATCGTGGAGAGCGATGCGTTCCGTATGCGGCAGGTGGATACTCTGACCGAGGAGAACTGAGAATGCACTTCGTCACCGGAAAGCACCTGCCACGTCGGACCTTCCTCCGTGGCATGGGCGCCACGGTGGCCGTCCCGATGTTGGACGCGATGATTCCTGCGGGCCGGGTGTGGCGGGACATGGCAACGGAGCCGGGCAACACGCGCCTGATCTGTATCGAGGAGGTAATGGGGTGCGCCGGGGCCAGCCCGTTGGGGCTCGAGCGGCACCTCTTCGAGCCTCTGACCATGGGCCGGAACTTCGAGCTGGGACCCGAGAGTCAGTTGTTGTCGCTCGAGGATTTTCGCGAATACCTGACGGTCGTGACCAATACGGATTGCAAGATGGCCGAGGCATGGGTGCCGGAAGAGATCGGTGGCGGCCATCACCGTACGTCTGCGGTGTTCCTTACTCAAGCCCACCCGAAGCGGACGCGAGGGAATGACATCTTCATCGGGCGTTCGCTTGATCAGCTGCACGCCCAGCGTTACGGGCAGCAGATGCCTCTTCCGTCCTTTCAGCTTGACATCGAGCCAGACACCGGCGGTGGCGGCCAGGGCTACCATTCTCTTTATACCCATCGGATCAGTTGGGCGTCGCCCAACGAGCCGCTCCCGGCGATCCGCAGCCCTCGCGTCGCCTTCGAGCGGATGTTCGGGCAGGGATACTCGCCCGAAGACCGAGCGGCTCGCAGGGAGACACGGCGGAGCATACTCGACGGAATCGGGGAGGAGGTGGCCCGCCTGCGGATGACGCTCGGAGCGGCCGACCGCACGGCGATGGGAGGATTTCTGGAAGACGTTCGTGAGCTGGAGCGGCGGATCGAGCTCGTGGAGGCACGCAACTCCAGCGGCGAGGAGCGTACGCTCCCCGACGCGCCGGCAGCCGTTCCCGACTCCTGGATGGAGCACATGGAGATCATGTTCGATCTGCAGGTGCTGGCGCTCGAGAGCGACATCACGCGCGTGGTCTCGTTCATGACGGGCCGCGCGGGGAACCGCGTGTTCCCGGAGAGCGGGGTCAACAAGGCCTTCCACGCGACGTCCCACCACGCGAACGTCCGTGACACGATCTACCAGTACCAGCAGATCAACGTCTATCGCCTCAGCGCGATGAGATATCTCCTGCAGAGGCTCCGGGACACACACGAGGCCGGAATTCCTCTCCTGGATAAGACAGCGATCATATGGGGCTCGCCGATGGCGGATCCGAACGTGCACAGCCACAAGGGCTGTCCTCTCATCCTGATGGGTCGTGCGAACGGGGCTCTGGAGGGCAACGTCCATATCAAGGCCCCTGAGGGGACCCCGATGGCCAACGCGTTCGTGAGCCTGCTCCGTGGCATCGGTCACGAGGATCTCCAATCCTTCGGGGACAGCGCGGGAGCTTTGCCGTTGACGCCTCCGAGCCACACGGGACGCCCCGTTACTCAAGTCACCTCCCGGAGTGGAGAGGCGTGATGGCTGCGCGAATGGCGAAGGCGCACTGGATGGGGGCACGAGTGTCGAGTGTCTTGGTTCTGCTGCCCTTCCTGATGGGCGCGGGGCTCGCTTCCTCATCGGATCCCATCGTCGAGGCGGCGAGAGAGGGTGACGTCGATGCGGTCCGGCACCTGATCGACAGCGGTGCCGACGTGAACGTCGCCGGCGGCGACGGCATGACGCCCCTCCACTGGGCCGCGGAGCACGGAGACTTAGAGATTACGCGGCTCCTTCTCGAGGCCGGGGCAGACGTGGCTGCGGGGACCCGGATCGGCACCTACACTCCCTTGCATCTTGCTGCTCGGGGGGCACATACCGCTTCCGTGAGACTTCTGGTCGAAGTCGGAGCGGACATCACCGCGGCCACTACGAACAGTGGAGCAACGCCCCTTCACCTGGCTGCCGCCGCCGACGGAGGGGAGGATGTCGTTTCGGCCCTCATCGAGGCGGGGGCCGATGTGAACGCGAAGGAGAGGGCGGCGGGGGGGCAGACGCCTCTCATGTTCGCGGCGTCGTACGGCCGCACCGAGTCGGCCAAGAGGCTTCTGGCTGCAGGCGCGGACCCGGCGGTGACCACACAGGTTGTGAACGCGCTCAAACAACTCTGGGATGAGATGAGGGCTGCGGGAGCGCTGAGAGAGAAGCTGGCTGGCGAGGATAGCCCCTCGGCGGTCCAGGCCGCCATCGGTGAGCAGCGGGCATTGCTTTCCGAGCCCGAGCTCATGAGCACCGAGTTCCCGCTCGACTACATTTCCACCGCAGTTGGACTGGCGTCAGGGCAACAAGGGGTAGCAGGGCGGGCGTCCGGGATTGGGATCAGGGAATTCCTCGTGAGGAGAACAGGTGGGATGACCGCGCTCCTCCATGCGGCTCGCGAGGGGCATATCGGCACGGCCATGGCGCTCTTGGACAGGGGTGCGGACGTCAACCAGGTTTCGGCGTCCGACGCAACCAGTCCCCTGTTGGTCGCAGCCCTGAACGGGCGCTTCGATCTCATGCTTCGGCTGCTGGAACGGGGCGCGGACCCGACGCTGGGCACCTCCACCGACGGCGCGACGCCGCTCTTTGCGGTGCTTCAGACGCGTTGGGCTGCCGTTAACGACTACCCCAACGCCGGCGCGTATCTTGAGCAGCAGGCCCAGCACGTCGCTGTCCTGGAGGCTCTGCTGCAGGCTGGCGCTGACCCCGACATCCGCCTCAAGACACACCTCTGGTACTGGGAGCACGGGGCCAACGACGTCGGTATCGACATCACCGGCGCCACTCCCCTCTGGCGCGCCTCGATCGCTCAGGATGTCGAGGCGATGCGGGTACTCGCAGCCTATGGTGCGGATCCCGAGATCCCCACGGCGGCTCCGCCGGAGCTGCTGCGCCGTTCACGGACGCCCGACGGGCGGGGGTCGGACGATTCCGGCTTGCCGCCGGTTCCAGAGGGCGAGCCGAACATGTTCCCCATCCATGCCGCGGCGGGAGGGGGGTACATGGGCCAAGGTGGATTCCAGATGCGAGGTATGCCGGACGGCTTCCTGGCCGCGGTAACATTCCTCGTAGACGAGCTTGGTGTCGACGTGAACGTGGTCGACTCATGGGGGTACGCCCCGATCCACTATGCAGCTGCGAGGGGGGATAGCGAGATGGTCCGCTATCTCGTATCCAAGGGGGCTGACGTGACGGCCATTACGCGGCTTGGCCAGAGCGCTGCGGACATGGCACGGGGAGGGCAGGTCGGCTTCTGGGCGCGACCCAAATATCCGGAGACACAGGCGCTGCTCGAGAGTCTGGGCTCCCCTCTGGTGTGCGCAAACACGTTCGTCAGAGAAGCGGGTCACTATTGTCCCGTCGCCGGCACAACGGCCTTCGAAGATCGGTACGGCTTTTCCAAGAAGCCGCTGTTCGAACGGCGCGGCGAGGAGATCTACAGCAGCATGCGCTATCTCTACGAGATCTACGATTACTCGCGTTATGTCGAGGCGGATGCTTGGTCGCCTGAGTGACGCTTTGGGGAGAGAAGGCAGTCGAACGGGTGCCATGAAGGAGTTAGAGGAACTAAAGCAATGAAATCAGTAGCGATCGGGACCGCGGTGTTGGGGCTCGTAGTTGTCCTCGGGAGCCGATTGCCTCAGATGGGCGAGGCGGTCGGCGTCGTGGCGTCTATGTCCGATGGTTCGCCGAGCGCCACAGCCGGCGTGAATGTGAATCCGATGCTTGCCGCTTTTCCGCTAGCCCGGAGCGCTGAGCGGTATGCTCATGAGCCGAGAATGAGCGGCGAGGCAGTTTCATCGGAGGACCTGACGGCGGTGGTGCGAAGGTACTGTGTCGTGTGTCACAACGACGGCATGCTGACCGGCAACCTCTCGCTGCAGGCGTTCGATGTGGCGGAGGCGGCCGTTCACGCCGAGGTGGCGGAGAAGATGGTCCGCAAGCTTCGCTTGGGGATGATGCCTCCACCTGGTATGCCGCGACCCGGAGGCGACACGCTTGCGACCTTGGTGGGGACGCTCGAAGGCATCATCGACCAGGCTGCGGCTTCTACCCCGACTGCGCCGGGAACTCGTAGGTTTCAGAGGCTCAACCGAGGCGAATACGAGCAGGTAATCGAAGACCTCATCGGGCTGGAGGTGGACGCGGAGCGGTGGCTCCCAGGCGACCGCTTTGTGCGCAGCTACGACACGTGGTCATCCGTTCAGACCCTCGCCCCCACGACGCTAGAGGCCTATCTCAGCGCGGCTGAAGAGCTCAGCCGGATGGCCGTCGGCGTCGGAGATCAGTTTCCTCCGCCTCTTCCGGTCAACTACCGGGTCCCCGTGGAGGTCTCGCAGCACGACTGGGACCATGTCGAGGGCACACCGTTCGGCACGCGGGGCGGGACGGCCGTGCTGCACCACTTCCCGATCGATGGCGAGTACGTCTTTTCGGTGGCGACGGCTCTCGGGCGAGGTACGGCGCCCGCGGACATCGACGTCTCGATCGACGGGGAGCCGGTCGCGCTCCTGGGTCTCCCGTTGAGCCCCCCAGCCGGCAGGGCCCCTCCCATTCGGACTGAGCCGATTTTCGTTCGTGCGGGCCAGCGCCAGGTTTCGGTCGCGTTTGTCCGCTCGATGGAGGGCCCGTACAACGACCCACTGAGCCCGCACGGATTGTCGAGCGGAGGAAGCGGAAGGGGACGCTGGGCCAACCATGGACTCACCGGTCTTCCCCATCTGAGAGAGTTCACCATCGACGGGCCGTACAACCCTGCATCTGCAGAAGTGTCCGGTGACGGGCGGAGCCGTGAAATAATCTTCAGCTGCTATCCCAGCAATCCGGACGAGGAGCTCTCCTGCGCCGAGTCCATCCTCTCGCGTCTCGCGCGCGAGGCATACCGCCGGCCGCTCACGGCCGAGGATGTGGCGGCCCTCATGTCCTTCTATGAGGAGGGCAGAGAGGAGGGAAGCTTCGAGCTCGCGATCCGGGTGGCTCTTCAGGCCATCCTTTCCAGTCCCTCGTTCATCTTTCGCCTCGAGCGGGAGCCGGCGGGTTTGGCTCCGGGCGAGACCTACGCGCTGAGCGACGTGGACCTGGCGTCGCGCCTTTCGTTCTTCCTCTGGGGCACAGGCCCTGACGGGGAGTTGCTGGATCTGGCCGAAGAGGGACGGCTCAACGATCCGCGGGTGCTCGAGGCGCAGGTGAAGCGGATGTTGGCGGATCCTCGCTCGGAGTCGCTGGCCACACGCTTCGCTCCGCAGTGGTTGCGGCTCGATGAGCTGGACGGGAAGAGGCCTCTGACGGAGGTCTTTCCCGATTTCAGCCGTGCCCTGGTGGAGGGCATGCACCGGGAAACGGAGTTGTTCTTCGATCACGTCGTTCGTGAGGATCGAAGCTTCTTCGAGCTGCTTACGGCCGACTACACCTTCGTGAACGAGCCGCTGGCTCACCACTACGGCCTTCCGAGCCCGGGGTCGGGTAACGAGTTCGTGAAGGTCTCGGTCTCGGACCCGAACAAATTCGGGCTTCTCGGTCAGGGCAGCGTCTTGACGGTGACGTCCTACGATGAGAGAACCTCGCCGGTCGTCAGGGGCAAGTGGGTGATGGAGGTCCTCTTGGGGTCGCCCCCGCCTCCGCCTCCGCCCAACGTGCCGTTGCTCAACGCCACCGCTGCGGCGAACGAGGGCCGGATTCTGACCACCCGGGAGCGGCTGGAGATGCACCGGGCGAACCCCACGTGCAACGCATGCCACCGGTTCATGGACCCCATCGGGTTGGCACTGGAGAACTACGACGCCGTGGGGCGGTGGCGGGTTCGCGACGAAAACGCAGTGCCCCTGAATACACAGAGCACGTTCTACGACGGGACGGAGATCGGCACTCCCGTTGATCTGAGGGAAGTGGTTCTTAAGAGGCCCGAGCCGGTGGTAAGGAACTTCATCAACAACCTGTATGAGTACGCCATCGGTCGCCGCTCGGAGTACTTCGATCAGCCGACGGTGCGGGCCATTGAGGAGAAGGTTAAGGCCGACGATTACCGGATGTCGTCGTTCATCTTGGCGATCGTGGAGAGCGATGCGTTCCGTATGCGGCAGGTGGATACTCTGACCGAGGAGAACTGAGAATGCACTTCGTCACCGGAAAGCACCTGCCACGTCGGACCTTCCTCCGTGGCATGGGCGCCACGGT
>JAPPGF010000024.1 GCA_028875075.1 Gemmatimonadota bacterium
AAACAGTTAGACGATTTCCTGTCGGGATATTGGATTCTGGCGACCCGCTGGGCCAGCAGCTGCTCGAAGGCGCGCACGCCCTCGGCACTCACCCTGGAGACTTCAGCGTGCCCCGACCGGAGCGCTCCGCCCGGGATCATGATCCTGACACGCGCCTCGACAGTGGCCGATTCGGGCGGATGCTCTGCGTCGGCCAGGCGGAGCCGTAGTGAGACCGGCGCCCGGTATGTCCGGGGTATCCGCTCCCGAACTGCGCTGGCGAGTGCCGCCAGGGCCGGGCGCGGGTCCACTAGCTCCGGACCACCGATCACCAGCGCGAGGTTGCCCTGAATGCCGCGCGAGGTCTCGTCCAGGAAAGCATCCACGCTGACCGACTCGTCCAACGCGACAGCGTGGAAGAAGAGGTACGCGCTGCGCGAGCTCTCGCCTCTCCAGCGCCCCCCGTATTCGTAGCTGGTGGTCTTCTGCATGCCCGAGAGGGTCCATCCCGCGGCTTCCACCCCTTCCTTAACCGCCTCGATGAGCGGTTCGAGAGTGAGCAGCGGCGCGTGTGCCGGGTTCATGCGCGGGCTCCTAGGCGAAACGGGGCCTTTTCGAACGGAGGGCGTGATTGACGGGTCGTCGCGATGAGCGCTATTCTGTTCATGGCTCTACCTAGTGACGAGGTTGGGGCGTGATCGCAAAACTCGGAGAAACTCGCGATTCGGTCGACCCCGTGGAGCGACAGTTGCGGGGAGCGCTCGAGGCTCGTGGTCAGCGCTACACCCCACAGCGCGCGGCCGTGTACCGCTTCCTGCACGCGACCGACGTCCATCCCACGGCCGAGGAAGTATTCGGCACCGTCCGGGGCGAGTTGCCCGGCATCTCCCTCGCGACCGTGTACAAGAGCCTCGAGACGCTGGTCCGCTGTGGACTGGCCCAGAAGCTCACCTACGGGGACAGCTCGGCCCGCTACGACGGACGTACAGACCCGCACCCGCATATCCGGTGTCTTGCGTGCGGCCGGGTCGGTGACATTCCGGCTCATCTCCCGTCCGCCGAAGTCAATCGCCTGAGCGGCCGTGTCGGCGCCTTCCGCGTGACGGGCTACCGCGTCGAGCTGACGGGTTACTGCCGCGCGTGCGATCCGGGCGAGACTGCCCAGGCCTGACCGTCGGCGTTCCACCTCGCCCGGCCCGTTCCCTCCGTGCCTCTCGGGGGCCGGCGTCGCGCCCGCGAACTTGCAGCTGCCCCGGCATCGAGGCGCTGATCGCGTATCCCTATGGCCGGTAAGACACGTTCTAGGCGCGCGGTCGGGCTCGTCGCGACGGTGCTCTGCACGGGCGCCGCGGCGGTGCCGCTCAACGACGCGGTAAGCGATGATCGGGTCAGCGCCCTGCGCGCAGAGCTTGAGCGAGCGCTCGGTGGCCGTTGGCGCCAAGAGCGTTACGGCGTTCTCGCGCTCTCGCTCGAGACCGGCGACACGCTCTACGCACACGGTGCGCACGAGGCGCTGGCGCCCGCATCGAATCTGAAGCTGCTCACGGCGGCCGCTGCGCTCCGTTACCTGGGTCCCGAGTACCGGTACCGTACGTTCCTGCTCGCCTCGGGCCCGATTGAAGCGGGTCGGCTGCGGGGCGATCTGATCCTCTACGGCACCGGTGATCCCGGCCTCTCCGACCGGTCCCCCGGCGACCGAGCGGCTCCGCTCGAGGCGTTTGCCGACTCGCTCGCGGCTGCCGGCGTGAGCGTCGTCGAGGGGGACATCGTCGGCGACGGAAGCCTGTTCACCGGCCCCCTGCTGGCGGAGGGCTGGGATACAGACGACCTGAACGACTGGTTCGCAGCGCCGGCCTCCGGCCTGTCGTTCAGCGAGAACGTCGTCACACTCCGACTGGTTCCGACCGGGCTCGGGAATCCGCCGGACGTGATCACCCAGCCGGCGGGGGCCGGGACTCTTGTGAGATTCTTGACTTCGACCCGCCGGGCGGGGCGACGCTTTCTCATCCACCGCACCGATCCGTCGCAGCCCGTCACGATCGAAGGCTCGCAGCCCCGGGGATGGCGCAATACGTGGCGGCAGATCACCGTGTCGAATCCATCGCGCTACGCGGCCAACGTGTTCCGGCACGTGCTGGAGAGCCGCGGGATCGCGGTGCTGGGAGAGGTGCGCTCGGTTACCGACGCGTCCTCCTCCGCGATCACCGCCCGGCGCCTATGGGCCCCTGCGATTCGCTCCGACCGGGCTGTCCCACGTGTGATCGCGAGCCATCGATCCCCGCCGCTGCTCGACTACCTCGTGATCGTGAACAAGGAGAGCCAGAACCTCTTTGCGGACCTCGCGCTCAAGACGCTGGGCAGAGTCGTCGACGGGGAAGGATCCTATGCAGGAGGCTCTCGGGTGATCCGTCGCTTCCTCGCTGAGGAAGTGGACTCGGACACGGCGGGCTTGCGTGTCTTCGACGGATCCGGCCTGTCGGCGCTCAACCGCGTGAGCGCCGCGACGTTCGTGGACGTGCTCGCCTACATGGCTCGCACGCCGCTGTGGGATTCGTACTGGTCGACCTTGCCCGAGGCCGGCAACCCGCGAGAGCTGCGCCGAATGTATCGGACGCCGGCCGCACGGAACCTGCGCGCAAAGACGGGAACGATCGCACGCGTGTCGGCGCTGTCCGGAGTCGTGAGCTCGGCCAACGGCGAGCGTATCCTGTTCAGCATCCTGGCCAATAATGTCCGCTCCACCAACCGAGCCAAGCGCCTGGAGGATCGCATCGGCGCGAGGCTGGCGAGCTTCGAGCGGCCCTTCACGCCCCCCCCGCCAGGGCCCGGCCGCGACACCGGGGACACGACGCCGGAATCGCGGACGACAACCGGGGCGCCCGCCGCCGAGCAGAGCCACACCGTCGCCCGGGGAGAGAACCTCTCGGTGATCGCGTATCGCTACGGGATCGGCTTGGACGCCTTGGTGCAAGCGAATCCGGGGGTGACCCCGCGGCGACTACAGTCGGGGGCGCGTCTGCGCATTCCCGCCCCGGCGCCGGCACCTAGGTCGGACATCCGGACGCACCGCGTGAGGCCCGGAGACAGCTTCTGGACGATCGCGCGAGCGTACGGCGTGTCGCCCAACGATCTCGTCGGGGCGAACCCGACGGTCGATCTTCGTACGATCCGGCCGGGCCAGACCGTACGAATCCCCGCGGGCCCGGATCGCTGAAGTCTTGGCGGCACCGCGAGACGCAGCGCCGAGCGCCAGCCGCTAGCGTGCGCCTGCTCCGCGTCCGAGCGCGGAGCGCAGGCGCCTCCTCAGTTCGACGTCCGACATGGTCTCGAGCGTCCTGCGGGCCGTTCGCTCGCTGTTCCAGCGCACGTCGAGGAGCGCAAGCCCGTCGCCGCCGCCGCCGGGCTCCAGGAAAAGGAAGTAGCGACCCTTGTAGTCCGGTCCCGGTCTCTCGCGCACGCCGGCCATCCAGGCGGCACCGGATCCATCCACGAATTCCCTCATAGCACTCCCGGCTCCAGCTAGTCCAGCGTCTTGGGGGTGGAACGGGCGAGCAATTCGCCCAAGACGTGTTCGTCGGCCGCCTCCAGCTCACGCTGGGCATCCGCCCAAGAATCGGCCGCGAGCTGTGTCTGGCGCATCCCCTCATCAGGGACTGAGGGTACGAAGATAGCGAAAAACGCGCCCCAGGACTCACGGCCCGTGACCACCTCCCAGGTGCAGCCTTCGAGGTCCCGGAACCGGCGCATCAGGCCCAGGCTTGAAGCTTGGAGCATCGCCGACGCCCGATGCACCGCAACCGCACGGACAAGAGACCGACCGCAGCGATGTACCGGGGCGTGGCTCGCGTGGGCAGCCCTATCGCCCGGGCCAACACCGTGGGCGGCATTCCCGGGCCTCGCTCCGGCCGGACGCTCACTCAGTCTTCGAGGCGGCGGTGCCGCGCCTCGGGGAACTCGAAGATCAACAGCCCTTCCTCGCTGATCTCCGAGCGCACTCGGAAGCCGTCGTCCATCCCGATCAGGATCCTCTCAGCAGCGCCCAGGGACAGGTCTAGGCTCGCAGCGACGTCTGTGACGGTCAGCGTGCCTCCGCGCTGGGTCGCCAGCTGGAGCACGCGCCGTTCGAGCGCGCCGCGCAAGGCCTGCCGCCGCTCCCGGAGCGCCTGCGACCCCCAGAGGAACATCCCCACGCCTCCAAGTCCGAGGGCGCACGCCCCCGCGATCATTCCGGACTCAAGCTCTGCCGTTCCGAGCACCAGCGCGGGCACAGCGACCAGCGTCGACAGGACGCCCAGGACACGCCGCTTGAGCCCCCGAGAGGGGAGCGCCTGCAGACTCGCTCCGGGTTGTTCGGCTTCCTGCGCTCCGGCAAGCGCGTAGCCCCAGCCGAGGCCGCATTGGGGGCAGACCCTGTGGCGGCGTCTCAGGAACCAATAGACGGCTCCGCCCATTCCCCACGTGAACGCGCTCACGGCGAGCAGCAGGACCAGATGCCCGGGGCGACGAAAATAGGCGATGCCCTCACCGGAATACCCGCAAAGCGGACAGCGGCGGACGGCGGACGGCGGCAACGCGCCGCATGCGAAACAGCGCCGGTCCTTCGGCGAGAGGCGCTCACCGCAGCTGGAGCAGCGCATACGGAGCCTCAGTGAGTACGGCGGACTTCAGACGTAGCCTCATGGACCTACGCCGATGCGGGCCCGGAGTATTCGAGTCCGGAGACTGCTCCGGCAAGCTATGGGACAGCCCGCTCCAACTCGATCAGGTCGAGGATCGGGCTGCCGGTGAGCGCCGACGAGGGCGTCCGCACGCGACCGACCACGGTGATTCGCTCAAGCGGCGCGAGGGCGAGTGCCTCGTCCACGCGTTCTGGCGCGAGTGCGACGTATACGTAGTTGCCGGATACGTGACGAGTCAGGAGGAAAGCCTCGCCCGCCTGGAAATCGATCCGCACGCTCTCGGCGCGCTCCACCGAGAGGAACTGGAGCCTGAGAAGCACCACCTGCCCCCGATAGCGCTCCGGCTCGGCGATCAGTTCGCTCGGCGCCACGTGGGGCGGGCGGACATCCGAAGGCGGCGGGTCGTCGGGAAGGAAGGTCCACCCCTCGAGACGCACCCGGGCCCAGTCGCCCTCGCGCGCGACCACCTGCAGCTCGGTCCCCCGACTCGTCCGGGCGAGTGTGTCCCCACTCGGGGACGCCAGGATCGCGGCGCCGGCCGAGCCCGTGCTCCGAACCTCGGCCTGCGCGATCGAGGTATCCGCTTCGGGGCTTGGCCCAGCGGCGAGCTCCGCGCCGTCGTCGGCCGGCCTGGCTTCGGGAAGGCTGACTGAAGGCCCCCAGATCCAGGCCACGCGGCGAACCCGAATCCAGCCAGGAATCCGCTCCACCTCCTCAAGAAGGGTGCCGCGCTCGACACGCCCCAGGATCGCACCCGCGGGCCGGGCGCGCACGTTCTCCCCCGGCGCAGACACCACCAAGTCGTAACCGCCCCGGTCAGTGAGCTGAAGCGACCGCGTCCAAATCCAACCTTCTAGCGCGACCTCGACCCACGCCCCGCGACGGCTCACCACGTCCAGGGCGGTTGTAGCGTCCATGACCGCGATCACCTCGCCCCCCGGTTCGGCGCGCACGTTCTCGCGGACCCGAAGTTCGGCCGCCTGTGCAAGCGCGTAGGTCGGGATCGCGAATACTAGCAGAGCCGCACCGGGCGCGGACATGCGCATGGAGAAGAGCTGGCGAAACGAAACCACGCTATGGGGGGTTGAAATGCATCCGCTATCCGGACGCGACCTCGTTACACGAATGTGAGCGGGGTGGACGGGAGCGTCAACGCGCGTCACCGGCATCCATCCCCCACACTCGAGGCTATGCGAGTCCTCGGTACGTTCACCGGTCTGATCGCAGCGGCAATCGCCTTCTTCGTCGGGCCGCAGATACTACCCGCTCAGACCATTCCGTCGGCCTATCGGTTCATCGAGACGCGACAGGAGGCGGGGCCCTTCGCCGGTTGGATCGCATCCGGCACGGGGCAGTTCGGCTACGGACCGGGGCCGGGCCCGATCTCGGGCGCTCGTTACGAGCTCGGCTTCGGCGGCCCCGTCTCGCTCGAAGGAGTCGTGGGGGTCATCGACAGCGCCCGCAATATCGTCGATCCGCGACGGGTGGAGGGCAACCGGGTTATCGGCGAGACCCCTGTCACGATGGCTACCGCGGACCTGCGCCTCAAGCTCAGCGTCACCGGACCGCGCACCTGGCACCGACTCAACCCATTCGTGTTGGTTGGGGCGGGCCTCGCCTGGGATCTCGCGGAGGACAGCGAGCTCGAGGAAGACATGGAGGAGACCGACCGCTTCGACTTCGGCACCTCCTTCGTGGCAGAAATCGGAGGCGGCCTGCGCTGGTTCGCCACCGAGCGAGTGATCCTGCGTACTGACGGCCTATTCTATCTCTGGCGACTCGAGGCGCCGGCGGGATTCCGCGACCCGGACCGTGGTTTCGAGAACGTGGGCCAGTCGGAGTGGGCGAACGCCACAAGCGTCACGCTCGGCGTCGGATACCGTTTCTGAGCGGAGATCCGCGGCCGTGTCGCCTAAGCCTCACCTAGCCGGCCCATGACAACCTGGCCCCGGCGCCCCGCCGCGGACTGGCTCAGCGTGACAGAGGCGCGCAGGCGGGTGCTTGCGCTCGTCCGGCCGCTCCCATCTGAGAGCGCTTCGCTGGACGACGCGCTGGGGCGCGCACTCGCCGAGCCCGTCTTCGCGGGGGCCACGCTTCCTCCCTGGGACAACAGCGCGATGGACGGCTACGCCGTGCGCGGCGAGGACATCACCGGCGCAAGTTCTCGTTCGCCGATCGAACTCGCCGTGTTGGGAGAAGCGCGAGCCGGCGTGCCCTGGGAGGGCGAGCTCGGAACGGGCCAGGCGGTCCGCATCATGACCGGGGGGCCTCTTCCCGAAGGCGCGGACTCCGTCGTGCGGGTCGAAGACACGGACGGCGAGGCGCGCACCGGATGGGTCCAAGTCCGCTCGGATCGTGATCGCGGCCGGAACCGGCGTCCCGGAGGACAGGACATGCGTGCCGGCGACCATCTCCTCCCGGCGGGCCATCGCCTGGACGCGGCTGCCGTGGCGATCGCCTCGGCAGCGGGACGGTCGGCGGTCTCCGTACATCGGAGGCCGTCGGCGGGGGTGTTGACGAGCGGCGACGAGCTGCGGGGACCCGACACTTTCGAGGACGTGGGCGCCGGGCGCGGCATCCCGGACAGCAACGGCCCGATGCTCGTAGCCGCCTGCCGTGAGCTCGGGATCTGCGCGGTGCCTCTGGGCCCGGTGGCCGATCGCGCCGAAGCCGTGCGCACGAGCCTTGAGGAGGCGCGCCACAGCGAGCTGGACTTGCTCGTCACGGTGGGCGGGGCTTCCATGGGCGGCACGGACCACTTCCGCGACGTGCTCGGTGCGATGGGCGCCGAGCATGATTTCTGGCGGGTACGCATGCGACCCGGTAGCCCCTTTTCCGCTGGTACACTGCCGCGTGCCGGGCGGGCGGTGCTCCCGATCCTCGGGCTCCCCGGCAATCCCGCGTCCGCGTTCGTGACCTTCCACCTGTTCGTGCGTGCGGCCCTGCTCAGGCAGGCAGGCCATCGTCACGTGGACTTGCCGGTCGTAACCGCGCTCGCGCGGAGCGAGCTAAGGGGAGGGGTAAAGCTGACGCACTTCTTGCGGGTGAGCCTCGAGGCGGATGAGGGCGGTCTGTTCGCCATGCCCACCGGGCCGCCGGGATCGGGGCTTGTGCGGGGGCTGGCGGGCGCCGACGGCCTGGCGATCATCCCCCAGGGAGTCGAGCGGATTCCCGCTGGCGGCTCGGCGTCCGTGATGCTGCTCCGCCTGCCGTCGGCGGGCGACCTCGCTCGTCTCGCGCCGCGCGGGCCTCAAGGGGAGCTGTGAGTTCGCCGGTCTGGCTCCTCATGGTGTGTCTGCCGGCGGCCGGGTGCGCGATTCCGCGCTGGCCAGTGGAGGGGCCCGTGAGTTCGCCTTTCGGAGTCCGCTGGCGGGGCGCTCTCCCCGAAGTCCACAGGGGAGTGGACATAGCGGTGCCGACCGGCACGGAAGTACGAGCCATGGCCCCGGGCCGCGTTCTCTTTGCGGGGACCATGGGCAGCTACGGCAACGTGGTCTGGGTCAATCACGGAGGTGAGGTCGTGACGCTCTACGCCCACCTCTCCCGGATTCTGGTCCGGACCGGGGACGGAGTCTCGCCACGCATGGTCGTGGGTCTGAGCGGCATGAGCGGAGACGCGACTGCTCCCCACTTGCATTTCGAGCTCTGGCGCTGGGGCCGCGAACGCGATCCCGTGCCGCTGCTAGGGGGGCCTCCCTGAGTCAGGCCGGAGCCGTGGCGCTTGATGCGGACGATCACGTTCAAGCTCAGGGCTCGGCTCGCGGATCGGGGCGTTTTCGGACCGGGGCCGCGCACCCGTGCGCGGAAGGCGCGATCCGGACCGTGCGGACGGACTACGGGTATCGAGATCGACCAAGGCCCGGATGCCCGCTTCGGTCGGCTCGCCCAGCCGTACCCTGATCAGCCCACGAGATCGCGCATGCGAAGACTCACGTTCTCACTGCTCGTGCTCGCAGGAGGCTGCCGGCCCGGTGGGTCGAGTGACGCCCTCGCGGTTACGGACAGCGCCGGCGTGCGAGTCGCGCAGAGCGACTACGATCGACCCGCTTGGCGCATCGGCGACGTCTGGACCCTCAGCGCGACTCCGCGGATCCAGGTCGGCAACCGGATCGGAAACCCGAACCAGCAGCTTTACCAGGTCCGCCACGCGTACCGCCTGCCCGACGGCCGAATCATCGTCGCGAACACCGGGCTCGGCGACGTTCGCATCTTCGACGACCGGGGCCGCCACGTCACGACCCTGTCGATGCCGACGGTGGGCGACGACGAACCGGTCAACCCCGTCCAGGTCTATCCCCTGCCCGGAGATTCCCTCCTCGCCATCGGGGCCGACGAGTCACTAACCGTCTTCGGACCCCAGGGGCAGATCGCGCGCCGCGCCTTTCTCCCCGTTCCGGAGGTGGGTGTCACAGAGACGTTCCAGCCTGTCGGGATGTTTGGCGACGGCACGTTGCTCTTCCGCGTAGATCTGCCGGACGATCCGGACGCCTCCGGCACCGGTCGCCGCCGTATCCGACTGTTGCAGTACGCCCCGGACGGCAGCCCGATCGGAGTGTACGGGGACTTCGAGGACCAGGCGCTGCTCTTTGCGGACCGGGGCGCGTGGATCTTCGGGCCCTCGGCCACTCATACCATTGCCGACTCAACCATCTGGTACGGGACGACCGAGCGATTCGAGCTGCACGAGATCGCCCCGGGCGAGAGCACGCTGCAGGTCTTCCGCCTGGACCGCCCCGCGACGGCCGTCATCTCGACCGACCGAACGACGTACTCCCAGGCCGCCAGAGGCGAGGTCAGGGGCACCGACCTCGAGGAGCGGATGGACACGACGCTCCGGCAGTCGGTCTTTGCCGACACGTTCCCGGCGTACGACCGGATCTTGGTCGACGACGTGGGCAACCTCTGGGTACGGAACTACCAATGGTTCGACATGGGCTCCGGGTACGCATGGTCGGTATTCGACCCGGTCGGCCGCTTCCTAGGCGAGGTCCGAATCCCTTCGCTCCTGGAGATCTACCAGATCGGCCCGGACTTCGTGCTCGGTCGCATGGCCACAATCACGGGACGCGAAGCCGTATACGAGTACGGTCTGCTGAAACCGGGGGAAGAAGGCTCGTCCTAGTCCGTCGTGCGAGCGCTTCGCCGCAGCGTGGTGCCGCGGAGGCGCACGGCCGGCGTCGGCCGACCGCCGAACGAGATCAGGTAGCCGACCGTCATCGTGCCGAGCAGTCCCACCGCGGTCGACCAGATGAAGGGCACGGGCCCCGTGCCCAGCCATTCGTACAGCCGGGGCAGCCCAAGGTCGTTCTCCGTGACCATCAGGACGAGCAGTGTGCCGGCGATCGCGCCGCTGAAGGCGCCCCGACCGTTTGCGCGCCTCGTCAGCATGCCGAGAAGGAACAAACCGAGGAGCCCGCCCGCGAAGTACCCCATGAAGGTCAGGATCAAGTCGATCAGGGGCGCGCCCGTGCGCGAGGAGTAGATCCCGACGCCGATACCCGCGATCCCTGCGGTAACGACCACGACCTTGGCGAACGCCAGTCGCGCCCCCTCCGAGACGCCGGGCCTCAAGCGAATCAGGAAATCCACCGTGAGCGCGGCGGCCAAGGAATTGAGCGCGGAATCCAGGCTCGACATGGCTGCGGCGAACACCGCGGCCACCAGCGCTCCCTTGACGACGGGAGGAAGCTCCGTGCTCACGAAATACGGCATCACCTGATCGGCCGTGAGGCCCGCCGGGAGGAGCTCGGGCCAGGACTGATAGAAGACGAAGAGGAAGACGCCCAGCAGCAGGGAGAGAAGAACGCCGAACGCACCCGCGCCCACGCCCAGGAGCAACGCGCCTTGCGCCTCGCGTTGATTCTTCACCGTCATGTATCGCTGAACCGGTTGCTGGTTCGTCCCGAACAGCGAGAGCGCGAGCAGCCCGTACCCGAAGACGGCCGTGAACAAGCCGGTCCCCGCTATGGGCTCCGCCGTGTGGACGACATCGAGCTTCTGGAACCGGCCGGCCTCGGCGAGCGCCACGGCCCAGCCCCCTGGCGTCTCGGCCACGACGATCGCAATAGACACGACGATGCCGGCCGTCATGATCGAAAACTGGATCACGTCGGTCCAGACGACGGCGGAAATACCCCCCAATACGGTGTAGGCAATCGCAATGACACCGAAGATCACCACGGCCTCTTCCACGCTGGTGAGCAACGGGAACACGTCGGTGGGGAAGATCGCGGAGAAGAGCAACGCCGCACCGAACAGGAGCGTTCCCGCCCTCAGCAACACGGTCAGGGAGAAGAGAGTGGAGCCTAGCAGGCGGGTCTTGAGGTCGAAGCGCGCCTCCAGGTACTCGTACGCCGTGGTGAGGCCCCGGATCCCATGGAAGAAGGGAATGAACAGCGCGGCGACCATGCCCGCGGCCAGGAGGTCGCCGAGTTGATACTGGAGGTACCACAAGTCGTCGGAATACGCATATCCGGGAATTCCGAGAATGGAGGCAGCGGAGAACGAAGTGGCGATGATGGACAGCCCGGCCGCCCACCACCGCATGCTCCGGTTCCCGACGAAGTAGGCCTCGACATCGGTCTGTTGCCGGTTCGCCCAGGCCCCGATCGCGATCACGGTGGCCACATAGAGCACCAGCACGATCCAGTCCGAATAGTGCACCTGGCTGTCGGCTCCCCGGAGCGCCCCGTATCCGCCCGCTCAGGTTCGATTCCCATCCCGCAACTTGCGCCACCCGAAGTAGACGGGGACGCCCAGCAGGATGATGCCGAATCCGAAGGCGGTCGACGCGGGCTGTTCCACGAGCGCGTTCATCAGAAGCCCCAAGGAGGCCACCAGGAAAGCCAGGGGGACCCACGGGTAACCTAACGTGCGGTACGGACGTGGCAGCGTCGGACGCTGACGGCGCAGCTTGAAGACCGCTCCCACGGCAAGTGCATAGAAGGGCCAGATCCCGAGGATGAACGAATCCGCAAGCTGCTCGAACGTTCGCACGGACACGTACCCGATCCCGAGAAGCGCGGCCAGCGTGATCGCCGCCGCAGGCGTCTGGTAGAGCGGATGTACCGCTCCTATGCGTCGGAAGAAGAGCCCGTCGGCGGCCATGGCGAAGAAGATGCGCGGCCCCGTCATCGTTGCGCCGTTTAGCGCCCCGAACGCCGATACCATGACCATCGCCGCGACCAGCGCGGCACCCGAATCGGCGAACACGGTCCGCGCCGCGTCCGCCGCGACGAGGGGCCGTGCGACCATGTCAGGCACGTCGAGCACGTACAGATACGCCGCATTCACCACCAGGTAGACTCCCAGTATCGTCACCGTACCGCCGAGGAGTGCACGTGGCAGGACACGGGCCGGGTCACGCACCTCCCCGCCCAAGAACGTCAGATCTGCCCAGCCGTCGTAGGCCCACATCACTGCGACGAGAGCGATTCCGAAGCCACCCCACGTGGTCGGCGCCAGTGCGATAGGACGTCCGAGGGCGCCCTCGGAAGGGTCGCCGAGCGCGAAGGCGAGCAGCCCCAGCCCGAGGAGCGCCGCGACCTTTGCTGCCGTGGAGGCGTTCTGAACGATCGCCCCCCACCGCAACGACCGGATGTTGGCGGCGGCCAGCGTGACGATGGCCACGGCGGCGACCACCCGAATGCCGGCCGTACCCACGGGTGCGAACTCCGCGAAGTATTCGGCGAACAGCACCGCAATCGCGCCCAGGGCCGAGGGCCGGATCACCAAAAGCTCTGTCCATCCGAAGAGAAAGGCGGGCAGGGGACCGTAGGCCTCGCGCAGGAAGACGTAGATGCCGCCCGAGCGCGGGAACAGGACAGCCAGCTCGGCGAGGGTGAGCGCCCCCAACAGCGTGATCAGCCCGCCCACGGTCCAGAGAAGGGCCAGAGCACCGACCGTTCCCACGTCTCCTGCGACCGCGCTGGGCACACGAAAGATGCCGCTGCCGATCGTGGAGCCGACCAGGACCGCGGCGGCGCTCCAGAGTCCAAGCCGCCGGGGCAGCCGGTCTCCGGAAGGTGTGGGACTGCCTTGCACGTCCGCTCCCGGAAACGGGGTCAGGCTCGTTGCGGGACGGGTGAGATTACGGGTGACGGAGCGTCGCGGAAAGCGGGCCACGGCGCGAGATCTCGGGGTTGCCGACCACGAAATAGCGGCGCGGCCAGTCCGCAGCCGCTCGCACGCCGATGCGCCCGGATACACCCACGCGCGCATCGGGAAGCCGCCATCCGGGCCTCACTTCGAGGGGCGGGCGCCTCAGATCGTGGCCGTACAGCGCTCCCGTGATCGCGAGCGCCTGACAGAGGCGGCCCGGCCCCGAAGCGAGGCTGGTCTCGCGGCGGCGACGACGAATCATCGCTTCGTGCCCGGCTAGAGGGTCCAGCGCGCGCAGCAACACGGCCTGGGGGTCGCCTTCGGATCCGGTGACCACGTTCACGCACCAATGCACGCCGTAGATGCGGTACACGTAGGCGCGACCTGGAGGGCCGAACATGGCGGCGTTGCGCCGGGTTCGGCCTGCCCGCGCCGCAGCGTGCGACGCCGGGTCGTGCGGGCCCTCGTACGCCTCGGTCTCGACGATGACCCCCGCCGTCAAGACACTCCCGACCGTGGAGACGAGCCGAGCACCCAGGAGGTCGCGCGCGACGACTTCGACCGGGCGCTTAAAGAACCCGGGGGGAAGCAGTGCCTCCTCGGCTTCTGAACCGACTCCCGCGTCCGTCCAGGGGTCGGCCCGTACGCCGCCCGCGGTCAGAGCTGCCGGCCCCGCCGACTCGTCCGCCCGCGCAAGCGCGACGGCTCCAGCCCCTCAAGCTCGATGCCTGCGGGACCTGTCCCCTCCGACGGGCTGTTCTCGGACGAGGCCGAGGCAGTTTTGCCGGAGCCTGGCTCGGCCTTGCCGCTTTCCGTCATGGGATTTGGGGCCTCCGGTTCCGGTGGCGCGGCCACATCCTCCCCTCGCGCCGTGGAAGCTTCTCCGGCCCGAACCGAATCGTCCTCCACCGCCGCCGCGGATGACGCGGACCGGACCTCGGTCTCAAGTGCAGCCTTGTCCGGTCCGCCCGCGGCACCTTTCCCGCGCCGGCTACTCCGTTCGCGCGACCTAGCTGCACCGCGAGGACGCCGCTCGCCCGTACTCCCGCGCGGGCGGCTCGCCCGGCCCCGGCCCTGAGGACCTCCCGGCGCAGCACCCGCCGCCGACGCTGGCTGGTCCGTCGTCGGCCCGGCTGAGCCGCGCGCGCCTCCCGGAGCGCCCGCCGCAGGCTCGCCCTCGACGCGTGATACGCGCCGGTCGAAATCCGTCTTCCACTGCTCGAGCACGTTCTCTGCACGTGCCCGGGGAATCACGTTTCGCAAGCGCTCGGGCTCCTGCTGAAAGATCCTGAACAGATCCTCCCCGAGCCCCTCCACGAGCCTCTCGGCGGTCTTGCGCCCGACGCCCCTGTAGCTGTTGCTCAAGTAGCGGATCTGCGCGTCGGCGTCGGTGGGGAGGCCGAGTGCCAGGAGGTCGAGCGGCGGCTTCTCCGCGTGCGCTTCGGTCGGCCCCGGCGCCGATGCCGACGGCTCGGTAGCCGCCGCTGGGGAGCCCTGTCCATGCGGAGGCGGCGGCTCCTGGGCAGGTACCGAAGGCGACGGCGCCGGTCTCAGCGGGAGCAACCCCAAACGACGACCCAGCGCGGTCAGCACCGATTCCGGTCGCTCCTCCGGTGCCTTCCGCCCAGCATCCGGCGCGGGCGGGTCGGGTTCTGGGCGCGTGCCGTCAACTGGGCGCAGTGACACTTCGAAGTTGCCGTCGTCGCGCTGATGGAGCTCGATGACGTCGTGGTCGTGCGCCTGTCTCAGGAAACGGCTGAACTTGGCGAAGCCTAGTGCAGATTCGTCGAAGCGCTCGTCCAGCTCCAACATTCTTCGCTTCACATCGGAGTCCCGAACGGCGCGGCGGCCGTCGGCGAGCATGCGTTCAAGCGCGCGGGTCAGCAGGTCGTATCCAGCATGAAGGGCAGGGCCGTCGACGACCGGAGCCGCGCCTGTTTCCCTCTCGCGTCGTCCGCGTCCCTGATCGCTCACCTCCCTACGACTTCGCGGGCGTTGCTCCTCCTCGGCATGGCCGCTGCCGCGCGTCTCCTCCCTGCCCGACCGGCGCTCCTCGCCCGTGCTCCGTGCCTCCACCCGATCGGACGGCGCCACCACGTACTGCCCGTTCTCAAGCTTCCGAATGCGGATCAGACCTCTGGAAGACGCTTCCGTGACGAAGCGGCTGAACTTGCTGAATCCGTATTCCTTCTCGTCGAAACCCGGATCCAAGTCGACCATCACCTGCTTCAGCCGATCGGAGCGCATTACGTCGTTCCTCTCAGCCATGTGCTCGACCGCGCGCTCCACCAGCACCCAGGGGTCGATCGCCTGCCTGTCGGAGTCGGTCGTCTTCCGCAGACCAGACAGGCTGGTATAGCTGTAGTACTCGTCGCAGTTCTGAACCAGGATATCCGAGCTGGACTCTTGGATCCCCACACCGATCACGTACTTCCCGTACTCCTTGAGCTTGAGCACCAAGCTGGAGAAATCGCTGTCGCCGGTAAGCAATATGAACGTCCCGATCTCCGGCCGGGTGAAGACGAGCTCTATTCCATCGATCGCCATCCGGATGTCGGTTGCGTTCTTTTTGTTGCTTCCGTACGCGGGCGCAAAGATGAGGTCGATCGAGGCCTCCGACAGCGGAACAATGTACTGCGGGTAGCGACGCCAGTCCGCGTAGGCGCGCTGGACCGCGACCTTGCCCTTGATGATGTCGGAGTCGAGAAGGTCCTTGAGCTCCTTCGAGAGGTCGCTCCGCATCCCCATCGTGACATTGTCGAAGTCGATGAGGAGGGCCGCGTTGGGAGCCACGCTCACGGGCTCCCGGGCACCCTGGTGGGGCGCCTTGGCTGGATAGATGCTCATGCTGTAGTTACCTCGCAGCGCTCGTTGTTCTTTCCTGCCGCGAGACCTCCCCACCCGGGTCCACGGCCGAAGCTGTGGAGCAGGTAGGGGAAGCCTCCCGACGACCGGGAGGCGTCGCCTCCGGGTCGGGCCCGCAACCGTGCGGGGCGCATCCGTGCGAAACAGCGACCCGCACGGTCGCCGAGGTCCGCACTATCAATCAATCGTGTCAGCTCTGCCACTCGGCCCGGACCGTGCGAGCGAGCTCGGCACGCCGGACCTTGCCCGTGTCCGTCATGGGGAGATCGTCCCGAGAGCTGACAAGGTCGGGGACCTTGTAGTCGGCCGACATCCCCCGGCACCATTCCATGATCTCACGGCCGGTGACGACCGCCCCCTCCACGGGAACGATGCAGGCACAGATCGCCTCGCCCAGCCCAAGGCCGGATCGGGAACGCCGACCACCGCCGACTGACGGACGGCGGGATGGGCTCGGAGCCGATCCTCCAGCTCCCGCGGAGATACGTTGAAACCAGAGCGGATGATAACTTCCTTACGGCGCCCCACCAAGTGCACATACCCTTCCTCGTCCACGATGCCGAGGTCGCCCGTCAGCAAGAAGCCCTGAGCGTCGAACGAGCCCGCGGTCTCCCCCGGCTGCCGGTAGTATCCCTTCATCACGCCGGGTCCACGTACGGCGACCTCGCCGACGCTTTCGAGCGGCAGCTTCGTTCGGTCGGATTCGAGCACCCGAACGGCGGTCCCGCCGAGCGGCCGGCCCACCGTGTGGCTTCGTTTCTCGCCGGGATCGTCGGGACGCGTGACCGAGACCATCGAGGAGGCTTCGGTAAGCGAGTACGCCACCAGTAGCGTCGGGCATAGCAAGCGCTGCGCGTCGCGCAACAGCTCGTCCGAGACGGGAGCGCCTGCGGCGACGCCGAGGCGTAGGCTACCGAGATCGCGAGACCGGTGGCCCTGTTTATGGAGCTGCGCCGCGAACAGCTGCGGGATCCCGAACTGCACCGTAACGCCGTGCCGCTCGACGGCTCGGACATGATCACGCTCTCCCCGCGTGGACGCGGCGATCGTATCAGCCTCGATGGAACGCAACGCAGCTGTCTGCGCACCGGATTCGCCTGTGCGTCGTTCTTTCCGGTTCGTCGTCCCATGGAGCAGTCCGGGCATGAGGCCTCGGCTTCTCATCGGATCCGCCCCCTCGGGGCAAGCCGGACCGACTACGGCCAAGCCGTTCGATATGGACCGTGCTGGAGCGGGGCCTGAACGCTCATGCATCCCAGCTACGCAGTGTTGAACACTGCGGCTGGCCAGGGGGACGCTGCGCCCCCCTGCCACCCCCAGCTTTCCGTCTCGCTGTCTGAGGCAGCGAACGGGCGCGCCGCCACTTCGCCGGGGACGCTGGGAAGGCCATATCTCGCCCTCGTCCCGGGAAGTCAAGTCGTCCGGGCGCATCGGCGATCCGACCTCCCGTAGCGCCGTGCCGATGCGGGGGAATTCGCCTTGGGGCCGGCCGGTATCGTCGCCGGAATCTCGCCGTTGCGAACCGACCATCGTCTTCAAATCGGATTTGAATCGCCGACTTGCGTGGCCGATGTTGGTTCTATCGGGAATGGATGACTATGGTCCTCTGCGCATCGAGACAAACACCGACAGCCCTGGACGCACACCATGAACATCCCTCCGCCCGAGGCACGCTCCGGACTCAAGCCTTTCCAAAAGGCGGAGTTGCCGCCTCCCCCAAACCCCAAGGGTCTCTCATGGATCGGGGTGGTCGGTCCGGGCGTCATCGTGCTGGGGGCCTCGATCGGAAGCGGCGAATTCCTGCTCGGGCCGGTGGCCTTCGTTCAATACGGGCTGGTGCTGCTGTGGGTGACGCTGGTCGCCGCGTTCCTTCAGACGGTGCTCAACACGGAGTTGATGCGCTGGACCATCGCCACGGGCGAACCCGTGGTCACTGGGTTCATGCGCACCAAACCCGGATCGCAGTTCTGGGCGTGGCTCTACGCCATTCTCTATTTCCTGCAAGTTGGATGGCCCGGATGGGCCGCGGCTGCCGCAGGGGCGATCTTCTTCCTGATCTTCCGGGAGCTCGCGGGTCCGGGGCAGGAGCTGATCGTGTACTGGATCGGCGTGGGCACGTTCGCACTGTGCGTCGGAATCCTGCTCTTCGGCAAGCGCATCGAGCGAACGCTCGAACTCCTCAACTGGATCCTGGTGGCGGCGATCATCGGCGGGTTTCTGATCCTGGCCGCGATCTTCGTTTCCGGGGATACCTGGGTTGCGGCTGCCGCGGGCCTCGTCGGCTACGACACGACCGCCGGCTCGTTCCGCTTCGTCCCGGAGGGCGTGGACTGGTTCTTGATAGGCGCCTTCGCGGCCTACTCCGGTGCCGGCGGCGTCATCAACCTGACGCTGTCGAACTGGGCGCGTGACAAGGGCTACGGAATGGGCGAACGAGCGGGCTACATCCCTGCAGCGGTAGGCGGCGAGCGCACCGATCTCTCGCCGACCGGCTACACCTTCGACACTACGTCGCAGGCTATGGAGCGCTGGCGCGGCTGGTGGCGCATCGTGCGGGCCGACCAGTGGGGTGTCTATTTCTTGGGCGCGATGCTGGGAATGGTTCTCCCGGCGGTCCTCTACGTCACCTTTATCGAGGGCGGCACCAACATCCGGGGCCTTTCGGTCGCGGCCGCGCTGGCTAACGCGATGGCGAGCGAGGCGGGCGCTATCTTCGGCGGAGTCATCGCGATGATGGCGGTTTGGGTCCTCTTCAAGACCCAACTCGACATCATCGAGGGCATGACCCGCGCGATGACGGACATCCTGTGGACCGGTTCCAGCAAGGTGCGCCGGTGGCGCGGGGGCGATGTGCGATTCCTCTACTACACGGTGCTGGGCCTGCTGGCGGTGTGGGGTATCATCGCGATGAGACTGGCGGCACCGATCGTCCTGCTACAGTTGGGCGCGAACATCGCTGGCGTCGTCTTTGTGATCTCAGCGCTTCACGTGCTGTACATCAACACGCGTTTCCTGCCCGAGGCGGTGCGGCCGCCGATGTGGCGCAGGGTAGCACTGGTCACGACGTCGCTGTTTTACGGAGCGTTCGTGCTACTTTGGATAAATAGCATGTTCTAGGCTCCATTTGTCGGCCACTTCGGGGCCTTTCCTCGCCGGCGAGACCGCACGGGGCGGTCGTTTTCCACCACGGCGGTCGTCGCCGATTGGCCTTCCCGCAATTGAGATTGCCTGCGAGGAGGACTGCTGGACCGTGAGTCTGGGCGACGGACACCCGGCAGTTGGTTCAGACCTTGTGGTGATTGGGACCCCGTTAACCGAGTCCCTCTCGCACACGATGACTCGCGGTATTGTCAGTGGATTTCGCCTTTCCTCCGGTGTGACGCTGATTCAGACGGACGCAGCGGTGAACCCAGGAAACAGCGGTGCACCGATGACTGACGCAAGTACCGGCCGGGTGATCGGCGTTGTGACCAGCAAACTCGTCAACGAACAGATTGAGGGCATTAGCTTTGGAGTCGCGATCAACGATGCCCTCAGGGTCGGCGGCGTGGTCGCACCCAACTAGGAAGAGGAGAATACCTGACTAGCCGTTTGATCCGACTTTGCGGCAATATTGGCACTGCGGAACCAGACACGGCGCGACAGCAAGGACGGCAGATCGTGCAGTCCTGATTGAACTCTGTGGCCATGATCCGATAGGGTCCACAGTAGTCCGGCATGAGTCCCGTAACATCCTGTAAGACAACGCTTTCCGAGTGACAGGCGCAGCATGGCCGTCCCTTGCACTCCACCGATATCCGGTGTATTCCTTCCTGTGTAGTGTTGCAATAAGTGATACACATCCGGGGAAGGGACCCATGGCGAAGCGACCGAGAACGCTCTCCGCGGCCTTCGTGCGCACGATCGGCCGACCCGGCGTGTACGGGGACGGACGCGGCGGGCGTGGCTTGAGTCTCCGGGTCCACCGGACGGCGGCGGGCCGGATCTCGAAGACATGGCGGCAGCGCGTCAGGATCGAGGGGCGGCTCACCTCGGTCGGGCTCGGGCCGTATCCCGAGATCACGCTCGCCGAGGCACGCCGGCAGGCGCTGGACAACAGCCGCGCGGTCCGCCACGGCGGCGACCCGCGCGGACGCGGTGTTCCCACGTTCGCCGAGGCCGCCCGGCAGACCATCGAGCTGCACCGGGACGGGTGGAAAGCGGGGAGCCCGTTGCCCTTGCAGTGGGAGTCCACGTTCCGTCTCCATGCCACCCCGCTCCTGGAGATGCCGGTGGACCGGATCACGAGCGCGGACGTGCTCGCGTGCCTCGCGCCGATCTGGAACTCGAAGCCGGGCGCCGCCCGGAAGGCCCGGAACCGGATCTCTGCGGTCTTCCGCTGGTGCATGGGTAACAATCTACGCCCGGACAACCCGGTGGAGCGGGCGGCCGTGGCGCTGCCGAGGGCGAACGGCAACGCGCCGAGGCACTATCGGGCGCTTCCGCACCGGGAGGTCGCGGCGGCGCTCCGTGCGATCCGCCGGGCGAGGTACATCCACCCGTCGGCGGTGTTGTGCGTCGAGATGATCGCGTTGACGGTTGTCCGTGCCGGAGAGGCGCTCGGGGCGCGGTGGGACGAGATCGACGTGGAGGCGGCGCGGTGGACGATCCCGGCCTCGAGGATGAAGGCCGGGCGCGAGTTCAGTGTCCCGTTGAGCACGGGCGCGCTGGATGTGCTGGAACGGGCGCGGGCTCTGTCTCCGGAATCGTCGTTGGTGTTCCCTTCCAAGACGGGCGATCCGTTGCCGAGGAACGCGCCGGGGCGCGTGCTTCAAGGCGCTGGGGTCGTCTCGACGGTTCACGGGTTCCGGTCGAGCTCGCGGTCGTGGATGGCCGAGTCCGGCGTCCCGGCGGAAGTCGCCGAAGCCTGCCTCGCCCATGTGCCGAGAAGCAAGGTCGTGCAGGCGTATCAGCGATCCGACCTGCTGGAGCGGCGCGCCAAGGTCATGCAGGCTTGGAGCGACTACGTCACGCCGCGATAGGAGCGCCCGCTCCGGTGCTGGCTGAGCCACTAAGGTGGTTCAGCCAGCCCACGCCACGTTGAACGTGGCGGCTGGCGAAGGGTGGCTGCCGCCCCCCTTTCGATCCCCCGGAAACGCACGCCCGGCGCGGTCTCGTCGAGGCTGTTGCCGAGACGCGCCAGCTCGTGGGTGCGCTCGACCTCGAGCGCACGGACCGTCCGCGCGGCGTCCAGCCATCGGGACGGGCCGCCACGGGGGGCACGGGGACGACGTCCCCGCCCGCGCAATCCACCGGAGCGCGGGCCTGTCCGGGTTCGAAGGGGCGGAGCCCCTCGCCAGCCCCTTTGTACCCACAAAGGGTAGGCTGGCTTGGGACCAGTAACGGGTCCAAAGCCAGCCCTGCGGACGCCTCCGAAACACCTCTCCGGGCACCGCCCGGAACAGCCTCGACCGGGACGTCGCGGGCCGACTCCCCGGCCTCGTGATCGTCGGCCTCACGGACGGCGAGGACGACCAGGCAATCCCCTTCGCGCACTGTGCGACGGCGACCTGCCCTGCCGCGTGGCCCGCTTTCCCCCCTGCCTCTACCCCTCGGAGACCCGAGATCGTCGCTCCTGGGCGATCCTGCGGCCCGTAGATTGCCCGAAACGCCCCCGGGCGCCCCCGGAAACGGCCTCTAAGCCACGCAACAGGGTGTCGCGCGTCCAATCAGGCCCCGCTATCTGCTCTCTTGGTCGTTAGCGATGCTTCACAGTCAGCGATCAGCTGCCGCCTCCGCACGAAGAGGGCCGAGGCGCTGGCAGTGGCGGACGAGGGGGCGGTCGAACCTCCGAAACCACTCTTGGGGACGGGAGATCCTCCGGGTGACGACTTGACCCGACTTCCTCTCACCTGAAACTTCGTCCGCTGCCGTCCTGTTCGACCCGATGAAATCCGGCTCACTTTCGAGTATCCAAAGTGATACGGAGGCCATTGTCCTGTGGCGTAACATGCTGTCATATAGCAGGTTACGGCATTCTCAGATAATCCTGATTGAATTTACGTCATTCCTCGCCGTGATTTTGGCCGCCTGTGACCCGCCGACACAGCATATGGTTGCGGCGTCGCCTCCGCTTCAGGTTCCTGCCGACCAGCGCTCAAGCACTCCGGCAACGGCCGTCTCCTTCACCTCATGGCTCCATCGTTCGCCTCGCGCGACGCGCCCGAGAGCCTTGAGGAGGACAAAGCGTGCTCGGCCCCGGCGGGTCTTCTTGTCGGAGCGGAGGTACGCGAGCACCTCTTGAGTTCCCTCCGGCCCGGGCGGTGCGAGGGAAAGCTCCAAGCGAGCCATGAGCCGCTCCAGGCGCTCGCTAGTTCCCAGAGCCGTCACGCCCAGCACCTCTCCGAGGCGGGCCTCCAGAATCATGCCGATCGCGACTGCCGTGCCGTGCGGTACACGGTAGCCGGCCTGCGCCTCCAGCGCGTGGCCCAGGGTATGCCCGAAGTTAAGCATCTCGCGTGGGCCCGCTTCCCGTTCGTCGTCGCTCACAACCTGCGCCTTGATCTCCACCGAGCGAAGTACCGCAGTGCCGATCGACGAGGGGTCCCCTTCCAGGAGCGCGTTCAGGTCCCGCTCGAGGCGGCTCAGATAATGCACGTCCATGATCGCGCCATGCTTGATCGCCTCGACCAACCCCTGGGCCCGCTCGGTCCGCGGGAGCGTCGCCACGGTGCGCGGATCGACGACCACGAGCCGCGGCGGGTGAAACGCGCCGACCAAGTTCTTTCCCGCCGGAACGTCCACGCCCGTCTTGCCACCAACCGCGGAATCCATCATGGCCACGAGGCTGGTGGGCAGCTGCACCACAGGGACACCGCGCAGGTAGGTCGCGGCCACGAAGCCCGCGAGGTCGCCCGTCACGCCCCCACCCAGGGCGAGCACGGCCCCGTCACGGCCGACCCCCGCGCCTAGCATGGCGTCAGTCAGCTCGGACCACACTGTGCGACTCTTGCTCTCCTCGCCAGCCGGGAACGTCAGGAGCTCGCAAGCTAGACCGGCCTCGACCATCTCCTGCAAGGCCCTGCGGCCGTACAGCACGGTAACGTTGGAGTCCGCGACCAGGGCGTACCGATGGGCAGGGGCGTGCTTGCGGATCAGCGCGGGAAGCCGCCCGAGCAGGCCGGATCCGACGAGCACACGGTAGTCCAGCCGCCCCTCGCCCGCGCGGACTGGCACCTCTACCACCCGCCCCGCCTCAAGCGCGTCGGCAGAGTTCACGGCATCACCGGCCCGGTCACGTGTGCCGTGACTTCGCCGGGCCGACCAATCTCAAGCAGCGTGGCGGGCAACCCGTCCACCTCCCCCGCCGCGACGCGCGCCGGCTCAGGCAGTTGGCCCAGGGCAGGGCCGAGCGTAGCCATGAACCGGTCGCGCGCGACTTGGTCGTCCCAGACGATCCACCAGGCCAGGGCGGGGCCGTTCGGGGTGTCGACCAGCGCATACCGGTCCCCGCCCCAGCCTCGTGCGGCCTCGGCCGCGTCCGCGTCGACCAGTTCCTGGAGCAGGACCGCGGTTTCCATGGCTCCTAGGGTGTTGGTGTAGCGGACGGCCCGCTCCCCGACCAGGTGCAGTTCGACCGGCTCGTCACGCGCGCCGGGCGCAAGCGGCCCTCCTGCCGTCACTTGCTCGGTCGAAAGCGGAAGCAGCTCCGTGAGCGGGGAAGGCCGCCCGTCCATGTCCTCCCAGAGCCTCTGGATGAACGCGGTTCCCTCCAAGTACGGAAACAGGATCGCCTCTTGAATCACGAGGGGAGCATCCGCCAGCACCGGGTACTGAGTCCGCATGCCCTGGAGGGCCGGCCGGATCCGTGCGGCGAAGTCGGGTATCTCACTCAGGTCGACGCTTCCACCCCGAAGCTGTGACGTCACGTACTCGAACATCACCAGCGTCGCGTGACCCTCGATTGCGGCCAGGGCCGCGGTCTGGCGGTCGTTGCCCCGCTCTCGGGAAGTGAGACTATCCAGGTTGGCCGCCTGATCCTGAACCGCGTGCACGAGCTCATGGACCAACACCGTGCGCAGGTCCTCCGCGGGTTGATCGTCCATGACGAACAGAGCCGTGGAGTCCGGGTCATAGAATCCCGAGATCTGCTCGGTGTACACGGACAGCATCAGCTCCCTCAGATCGGTTCCCTCCGGGATCAGGCCGAGGAGGCTGTAGCTCTGGGCGATCGCCGCTGCCTCGTCGGGCGGAAGCTCTTCGTCGAGCTGGATCCTTAGATAGCGCATCAGTTCCGGCCGCGAACGCCTGGCCACCCTTACCGGCGCCGTGAGTTCGAGACCCGAGCGCGTCGCGAGTTCCGGGAGGAGCTCTGCCGCCAAGCGCCGGAGTTCGGGGTCTTCACTGACGACGAGAGCGACACCGGACTCTTCGCTCAAGTGCCGCGTACAGGCGAGCGAGAACGCCGTGAGGCCGGCCAAGAGGGCGCCCAGCAACGGCGATTTCCGCCTCACGGGTTTGTCCCGCCGACCGGGTCGATCGCGTCCGGACCGGCCACGATCCGAGGTCGGCCTGCCATGCACTCGGCGTTCTCGGCGAGCATATGGATTGCGCGACCGGTCTCGGGATCTCGCCAGTGCGGGGCGATTTCACGCAGCGGTGCGAGCACGAAGCCGCGCTCACGCCAGCGCGGGTGAGGCACAACGAGATCGGGTGCGCGCACGGTGCGCGCGCCATAGAGGACGAGATCGACGTCCAGCGTGCGTGGTCCGTCCGCACGGGTGCGACGTCGGCCCGTCGCCGACTCGGCCGCGAGCGCCGTCCGCAACAATCCGCGCGGAGCCAAGCGCGTCGTGCCGATCACGGCCGCGTTCAGGAAATCGTCCTGAGCCGGCCCGACCGGCTCGCTCTCGTAGACCGAGCTGACAGCCTCGATCTGCACCACATGGCGGAGCGCCGCCACCCCCGCGCGGAGCCAATCCACCCGGTCTCCGAGGTTAGACCCGAGCGCAAGCGCGACCGACACGGGGTAGTCCGGAGCCAGATCTGCGTCGGTGTCGAGCAGGCGAGCGGGGGTAGTCACGACGCTCCGGTGGGCCGGCCGTAACGGTCGTCCAGCCGCACGAGGTCGTCCAAGTGGGGCGTCGACGCCTCCAACAGATCCGTGTCTACGATCGCTTCGACGCGGTGCACGGTTCCGGGCGACAGCCGCGCCGCCTCCCCCGGACCGAGTTCCGTGGCTTCGAGCCGGTCCACGGATGAGCCCGTCGTCAGGCGGATGCGGCCACCAAGCACGTACATGGTCTCGTCCTTGACCTTGTGGAGTTGGAGCGAGAGCGCCTCTCCCCCGTTCACGTGCAGGATCTTGCCCGCGTATGACTCCGTCTCAGCCCAGATCAGCTCGTAGCCCCAGGGCTTGTCGACCCTCCGGACCCGCGCCCTTACCGCCATGACCCGACCGTCTGACCAGCGGGGCAAGCCATGGACTGGGACAGGTTGGGGTTCGTGTCCAGCTCGAGCTGAGGTATCGGAAAAGCGGCATCGTCGCCGCCCCCGACCCCCGCCTTGACCGGGGGGAATAGGTCGATGCCGAACGCGTCGCGCCGGAAGCGCCGCGAGGTGGCCAGCCGATCACCAGTGAGCCACAGCTCCCGTGCACGCTCATCCGCCACCGTCTTGAGGTCGGTCGCCATGTCGCCACTCAGAGCGAGCGGAGCAAGCTGATCGGCAACCCGAGGCAGCGGGACCCTCGAGTGAAGCAGCATCCGCAGGCTGTAGTCGGAGCGCAGGTCGTTCAGGATCTCCTCGGCGACCGCGCTGTGGCCGCCGCGCACGGCTGCCTCCGCCCGGATCAGCATGGCTTCGATCCCGGACGCGACCAGGATCTCGCTGTCCTGCCGCTGATATAGCGTCTGCAGCATGACGGGAACGGATCTGCTCACGGAGATGAAGCCGGCCGGCCGGACCGCGATGAGGTTCAACCCTACGAAGCTCTCGAAGTGCTCCCACAGCTCGTTGCCGCGGCTCGGCACTTCTCCGCTGCCGATCGTCCAAGCCAGCGACGATGCATCCCCCCAGGTGCTTGCGTACACCTCGTTATACTGTGCCGGGGCGTTCTGCGAATATTCGGCGATGTAGCGGAACTCGCGTGGAACGCCTGCCGCCAGGGCCGTAGCGAGGTCGTACTCCCCGAGCCACAGATGGGCACGCGCCTGGGCGACCAACGCAGCCAGTCGGACCCGCTCGAAGCCGATCACCAAGGCCTCGCCCTCGGCTTCCCTCAAGTAGCCCAGGGCCTGCCGCATGCGGGCGTCGGGCAGGAGAGGCTCGGTCTCGGGATGCACTCCCGTCAGAATGCTCCAGCAGTACAGCTCCGCGAGCCAGATTCGCGCGAGTCCTCCGTAGAGCTTCGACATCGCGATGCCCTGAAGACCGAGCAGCGTGACGTCCGAGTAGGCAGGATCCGCAAGGCGGCTCTGCAGCACCAAGAAGGTCGTGTCCGCGAGATGCCGAGCCTGATGGAGCGTCGTATACGGAGACACCACAAGCGCCAAGTTACTCGGCTGTATGAAACGCTCGTCCACCTGCACGATGCTACCGGAGGCGGCCGCGATCATCTCGTCCGTCAACAACGCGGCGTATCGCGCGATGTCGTCCGTCGCCTCGTGGTAGTTGTGAACGACACCGTTGATGATCGGGGCGATGGCCGCGAGCCCGGCATCGTCGAGATCATCAGGGGTCAGAATGCCGGTCGTGTCAACGTCGAGCAGGCCGTCGCAACCGGCCGCCACCACCGCAAGGAGTCCGATCTGGCGAGCGTAACGTTGTCGGGTAGAGCGCTTCATCCGTCGCGGACTCAGAACGTGAGCGCCAGGCGGCCGGTCACACGCCGCGCCAACGGCAGCGTGAGAAAATCGGCGCGACCGTTACGGATTCGTCTCGAGTAGTTGATCTCGGGATCGAGGCCGGAATAGCGTGTCAGCAACCCCAGGTTTTCTCCGCTCAGCGTCAGGCTGCCCCGGTCGGCGTTGAGGAAACCGAGCACGCTCGCCGGCAGCTCGACCCGGGCCGACACGTTCCTCAAGCGAGCGAAATCCGCATCCTCGATCCAGGGACCGAACGCTACGTCCCGAGCGGCCGTGGCCTTGATACGGGCTTCGGGCGTACGCTGGCCATCCGCAGCCGTCTCGTAGATCTCCGGGCAAGTGCCGCCGTACGGTCCGCCTCCCAGGAAGGCGCATCGATACTGCTGGGTGGCGTTGAACTGTTGATGGCCTCCGGCGAAGCCTACCACGGCGTTCAACTGCAGCCAATCGGAGAAGCCCACGGTGGTGATCAGCGATCCTCCGAACGTGGGGGACGGCTGGCCGACGAAGACCGCAGAGTCGGACGCAGTGACCTGGTCGCCCATGACGGAGTAGGTGTGGCTGAAGAACGAGCCGAAGGGATGACCTTCTTGGTGGCGCTGGCTGTTCCCCTCGTAGCCGTAGATGATCGGCTCGTCGAGCCGGGTGACTTCGGAATTCAGGTGTTGGAGGAGGAGGCGCGTCTCCCAGCGCAGCGCCGGACGGTCCACGGCCACCGCGCTCAACGTCAACTCGAGGCCTCGATTGCGGACCTCGCCCACGTTCTCGACCTGGCCGAGGCGATAGCCGGTCGACGGCGAAATCGGCCGGTCCACAAAGGCGTCCCGCGTGACCTGGTTGAACCAGGTGAGACCGAGCGCGAGCCGATTGCCCAGCGCCGTCACGTCCAATCCTACCTCGAGCTCCTCACCCCGTTCGGGCTTCAGGTCCGGATTGCCGGCGCCGACCAGGACCACTGCGGCGCGGTCGCGGCCGTTGACCGTCACGGACCGCGAGCCGAGTAACTGAAGAGCGGCGAATGGAGCCGGCTCCTTCCCGGACTGGCCCCACGCTCCCCGGAGTCGGAGCGACGTGAGTAGCGGCACGCTTGCGAACCACGGCTCCTCGTGCACGACCCAGGACGCCATCAAGCGCGGATATGTTGCTCGCGTCCGGTCATCGCCGAACGTGCTGCTCTCGTCGATGCGTATCGCCGGCGTGAGGAAGAGGCGATCCTGATAGCCGAACTGCTGTTGGACATACACACCCACGGTTCGGCTCTCGCGGATGAACTCGAACCCCTCCCGCTCCACAGCGCTGGAGACCGTATTGATGCCCGGCGGAAGCGCCCGGCCCACGGACGAAGCGCTCTCCAGCTTGAGGCCGTAGAACTGTGCACCCACGGATGTGATCGAACGTACGCCGGCGGCGAGACCCAGGTCGGCATTGACGCCGAGATCGAGCGTGAGGCCGCGCGCGACGCTGTTCCCGATGCTACGGAACCCGAACGACAGATCCTGGAACGGCAGGGTGGGGTCCACCGGGATGAACTCCCCGACCTGGTCCGAGAACTGATCGTAGCCGAGAGTGGCCCGGGCCCGCAGGAAAGGGAACGGCTCGTAGTTCACGGTGACGCCGCCCGTGAAGCGCTCCACCTCCTGCTCGTTCTCCACCGTGGCCACGTCCTCGAAGGTCCGTGCTTCGAAGAATGGGTTCTCGGGGCAAAGGCCGACCAGCTCGTCGAGCGTGGACAGGACGTTCACGCTGAGGAGCAGCTGCTGGAACTCGATCGCCTCGGGGCAGCTCGTGCTCTGAACGCCGGATACGGGATCCTGCCGCTCCAGCGGAATCGCCCACGGAAAGCCCAGCAGTCCGACGCCGATGAAGCCGAACCTGCTGTTGTCGTTCTCGGGGAGCGACGCCCGGCTGCTGGAGAATCCGGTCGATACCTGGACGCTCAGTTCCGCCCCCGGGCTCAGCGTCAGGTTGGCCCGCAGCGAACGCTGTTCGAGCTCGTTGTTGGACAGATTGCCGAGGCGATCGCTCAGCTCTCCGGAAAGGAAGTACGTGACGTTGCCGGCACCGCCTCGCACGGAGATCCCGTAGGACTGCTCGAGTCCCGTCCTCCACGGGGTTCCGAACTCGCCGCCCGCTCCACCGTCCAGGAGGTTAAGGCGGTATAGCGTGTCAGGAACCGGGACGAAGAATTGGCCGGGAGGCACTTCGTCGAGCAGTTGGGAGACGTCCAATTGCTCACCAAAGAAGGAGCGGGGATTCCACACGCTCTCGGGCCAATTGCTGACATCCCAGTTGACACCCACTTCAGAGTGGATCAGCCACTCGCTGGCCCCGGAGCGGCCCCGCTTGGTCGTGATACGGATCACCCCTGCCGCCGCCTCGGTCCCGTACAAGGTCGCCGCCGAGGGACCGTTCACGACCTCGATCTGCTCGATATCGTCGAGATTGAGGTCGCTCAGCCGACTCGTCGTCTGACCGCCCACGTCCGGCCCGGAGATCAGGTCGTTGGAGACGCGCGTGCCGTCCACGTAGATGATGGGTGTGTCGTCCAGCAGGAACGAGCCGCTTCCCCTGATCGTCACGGACGGTGTGGAGCCGACCGAGCCCGAACTCTGCGCCACCTGTACGCCGGGAGCGCGGCCTTCCAAGAGGTTGAGCAGGCTAGGAGGCAACACCTGCTCGAGCTCTCCTTCCACGTCGATGGTCGCCGTCGCGTTTCCGACCTCACGTCGGCGCTGCAGCCCGGTCACGGTGACGATCATCTCGTCCAGCGCGACAGCCGACACCGTCATGGCGAACGTGAGGTCGACGACCTGTCCCGGGGCGAGCGTCACAGACCGCGTTGCCGTCTCGTATCCGAGGCTCTCGATCCGCACGTCGACCGTGCCCGCCGGCACGCCCTCGAGCCGGAATCCTCCCCGTGTGTCGGTGAGAGCCCCGATCCCGGTGCCGACCACCGATACCTGAGCGCTCGCAACAGGCGTGAGGGTCTCGGCGTCCCGGACCGTGCCGGCCAACACCCCCGGCTCCTGGCCCCAAGCGGGTCGAACAACGGCGAGCATCAAGAGCGTGACACGGACCACATCGTACGCGATGCGGGACTTCCAACTACAACGCCGTGCTCTCATCTGGACTCCTCCGGCTCCTAGCGTGCCCACCGAGGTCAAGACCCTATCCAAACCTCACCGTTCCCGTAGCTCGGGCTCGCTGTGACGTTAAGATGGCCCCGGACGCCCGCTCCACCAAGCTGGTTGAGGCCCGCCGTCCGGTGAGGCCCAGCCGCGGATGCCGCCCATGACGAACACCGGCGTCGGACCTTCGTGCAACCGCCCGGGCGCCGTCCCTGGAAGCGGCCTGTGCTGCCCCGGCGGGACGTGCGGCAAGACCCGCGGGGGCGGCGGGGTGAGCGCCGCGGCAACGGAGCCTGCAGGCCATCACGGCCGGCCCCGGGACCCATGAAGCCCAGAGCCCTCCTGGCCTCCGACGCCCGGACCCGGCAAAGCCAGTTAGTGTAGATTCTGCACGACTTGGACGACTCGTCCGTCCACGCTTGCACACGCCCCCACTGCCCAGGACCTACCTCGCGGCCGATGGCCAGAAGACGTATCCGCCGCCGCGCCCGTTCCGGTCGAGCCCGTGGCCTCACGGGGCGCTTGACAGCCGCGTGGGGTGCGTTTCCGCCGGAGTGGCTTCGACCGTACTGGAAGCCGCGCGCCAACCTGCTGGCTCTCGCCTTCCTCTTCGCCGTGGGTGTCGGGACTGCCTGGGGCTCGTGGCAGAGCCTTTGTGCGGCCTGTCCGTCGGTGGCCCAGATCCGCACGTGGGAGCCCGAGGAGACGTCCAAGCTCTACAGCCATGACGGGGTGCTGATCGGGGAACTCGGCATCGAGAGGCGCACGGCCGTCTCGCTCGCTGCCCTGCCGCCGCATGTCCCCCAAGCGGTGATCGCGATTGAAGACAAACGCTTCTATCGCCACGGCGGCCTGGACGTCCGGGGCGTCGCGCGGGCCGCGTTCGGGGTGGTGACATTCAACCGCAGGGGTGGCGGCAGCACGATCACGCAGCAGCTCGCCCGGATCATGTTCCAGGAGGATGTCATCGACTTCGAGCGGCGGCTGCTGAGCGGCGGCCTGCTCCGGAAGCTCAGGGAACTCCAAGTGGCGCTGGAGCTGGAGCGCTCGTACACGAAGGACCAGATCCTCGAAGCCTATCTGAACCAGATCTATCTCGGGCGCGCGTACGGAGTGCAGGCGGGCGCCCGCGCGTTCCTGGGCAAGGACGCGATCGCGATGAACCCCGCGGAGTCGGCTCTCATCGCAGCCATCCTGAACGTGCCCGGCCGATACGATCCCTTCCGAAGACCCGACAACGCGCTGCAGCGGCGCAACCTCGTGTTGGCCCAGATGGCCGACCAGGGGTACCTGACCGAACAGGAAGCCCAGCGCTGGCGCGTCGAGCCCCTGCCCGATGAGAGCCAGCTCGCGGGCGGGGCCCAAGACATCGCGCCTTACTTCCAGGAATGGGTGCGTCAGATCCTGGATTCCATGTACGGACAGGAGGTCTACAGCGGTGGACTCAATGTCACGACCACGCTCGACGTCGCGATGCAACAGGCCGCCGATGAGGCGATGGAGTTCGGATGGCGGCGCATCGAAGACCTGGCGACGTTTGAGCATCCCAAGTACGCGGAATTCGACACCGTTACGACCTTCCCGGGGGAGACCCCTTACCTGCAGGGCGCCTTCGTCGCGCTCGATCCCTACACCGGCGCCGTACGGGCGCTCATCGGCGGGCGTAACTACAGGCAGTCAAAGTTCGATCGGGCTCGGCAAGCGCGCCGCCAGGCGGGTTCCTCCTTCAAGCCATTCGTGTACACGGCCGCCATCCAGAGCGGCATCCCGGCATCGCACGTCATCGTGGACGCGCCGGTCGTCTATCCCCAGGTCAGCGGGACGGAATGGAGGCCGCAGAACTACGCGGGCAGGTTCGAGGGGCCGATGACGATTCGCGAGGGGCTGCGTCGGTCGGTCAACATGGTGGCGATCAAGCTGGGCTGGGAGGAAGTGGGAATCGAGACGGTTGCGCAGACCGCACGCCGCATGGGTATCACGACGCAGATCGAGCGGTTCCCGTCCACCACGATCGGCGCGGTCGAGGTGATCCCGCTCGAGGTCGTCGAAGCTTACTCCGCCTACGCGACGCTCGGCACGCGCGTAAGGCCTTTTCCCATCGTGCGCGTGGAGAACGCGGAGGGCGAGCTCCTGTGGGAACCGCAGCCAGAGCGCACGCTGGTGCTGGACAGCCTAGTCGCACGACTCATGGTAGACCTACTCCAAGACGCGGCGAACCGGGGCACAGGCGGCGGAATGCACACCCCGGGACCCAATGGCGGCAACCTCCCGTGGGAGGTGCCCACGGCCGGCAAGACGGGGACGACCAACGACGGCACCGACGTCTGGTTCACCGGCTTTACGTCCAATCTCATCGCCAGTGTCTGGTTCGGCCTGGACCGTCCCCAGATGATCACTCCTCGTGCGACGGGTGGCGGCTTCGCGGCGCCGACCTGGGGCCGGTTCATGGCCAAGGTCTACTACGGAGACAGCATTCCGCCAACTGGAGGGCCGGCCGATGCGGGGTCCTTCGAGCCGGATTCCACGGTTGCGCCGCAACCTGATTCAGTCCCGTCCGCCGGGCACGCCTCAGTTGCCATCCATCCCGGGGCATCGCTCCCGCTGCCCGATCCCTGGCCCGTTCTACGCGGACTGACCAATCGCCAGGTTGACGTTCGGACCGGCAGGTTGTGGAGCGAGTGGTGCCGGGGCGAGGAGTACACGGAGTACTACGTCCCAGGCACCGAACCGACCGAAATATGCGACGACACGGGCCGAGGTCGATTCCGCCTTCCCCGCATCGGCAGAGGGACCAGTCCTCCGGCCCCGTCGGGCCAGCGGCAGTGACGGGGGAGCCCCAAGAAGGACTCCTCTTCACATTCGAGACCACACACCTCGCCCTCTGGGCAGAAGACACTGCTCACGAGCACGGCATTCCGGTTGACGTGGTTCCTGCCCCGGCCGAGGCCCGAGCGAAATGCGGTATCGCCCTCAGGACCCTCCCCGCGCGCGCCGACGAGCTGGCGTCCGCACTGCGCGGGGAAGGCATCACGTTCGGCACGTTCATGCCCGCACGGTGATCCGGGGACGGCACTAGAGCCGCTCGACGCCTACAGCGCTCACGCGGTGCGAGATCAGCGGCCTTGGCGACACGCTCGAACCTGTATTGATCTCGACCGAGTCTCGCAGCGCACCGCAAGCGCACGCCGCGCTGTCGGAGTCGGCAGCGTGTACTTCGCCGATGAGGTCGCCCGGCTCTACGTGCTGACCGAGGACAACGTGGAGGACGAAGCCCACGCTCAGGTCAATAGGATCTCCCACTGCGCGCCGCCCCCCGCCCATCTCGACGACCGTCCACCCAAGCGTCCGCGGAGCAATCCCGGCCACGACGCCCGCCCTCTCCGCAGCGCATTCGAGCACGACCGGCGCTCGAGGCAGACGCTCCGGGTGGCCGACTACTCCGGCATCCCCGCCCTGAGCCTCGACCATGCTCGCGAAGCGGTCGAGCGCGCCGCCCCCGTCCAGCGCCTCGGCCGCCGCCGCTCGGGCGGCGGACGGACTCGGCCGAACGCCGCTGACGATCGCCATTTCGGCGGCCTGACAGAGAGTGAGCTCCCGGAGATCGTCCGGCCCGGCCCCGCCGAGGCATTCGATCGCCTCCCTTACTTCGAGCGCGTTGCCGATCGCGCCGCCCAACGGCCGGTCCATCGCGGTGAGCAGCGCGTTCGTGCGGACCCCGTAGGTCTCGCCCATCTCAACCATCGTCTCGGCGAGTTCCAGCGCATCGTCCTCTTCGGGCAGGAAGGCGCCGGCGCCGACCTTGACGTCCAGGACGAGCCCCTGGATCCCCTCGGCCAGCTTCTTGCTCATGATGCTGGTCGCAATCAACGGTAGGGAAGCGACGGTGCCCGTGGCGTTTCGCAGGTCGTACAGGCGCCGATCCAGCGGTGCGATCTCAGCTGTCTGGCCCGTCATCACACAGCCCACGCTCCTAAGCACTTCCTGCATCCGGGAGAGGGAGAGATCGGTGCGAAAGCCCGGAATGGACTCGAGCTTGTCCAGGGTGCCGCCGGTGTGTGCCAACCCCCGCCCCGACATCATGGGGACGCCGAGCCCCAGTTCAGCCGCCAGGGGAGCGAGCACAAGAGATACCTTGTCGCCGATCCCACCGGTGGAATGCTTGTCCGCGCTGGGAATCGGCAAGCCCGACAGGTCGAGCGTCGCGCCGGAGCGGATCATGACTCGGAGCAGAGCCGCCAGCTCGTCGCGCTCCAGCCCATGGAAGTAGACCGCCATGAGGAAGGCGGACATCTGGTAGTCCGTGACTTCTCCTGCCAGGTAGCCACCGAAGAAGCGCTCGATCTCCGGCGCATCGAGCGTTCCGCCGCCGCGCTTGCGTTCGATCAGTCGTGCCGGGATCATCGGCCCCGCCCGCCGCATGCCACCGGGCAGATCGTGCCCCGACCGAGCGCGTTCAGCAGAATGGTTTCCGGGCCCCCTTGACCATCCGCTCCATATCCTTCCGGTCGCCGCCGTGCTCGAGCCATCTTTCGCTCGCGTCGCTGCCGGCCTCGCCGATCGTACTGCGCGGCCGCCCGCACTTCTTTCTCCACGGCACCCGGGGCGCCCCACGAACAACGCCGGGACCCGTGGGCCAGCCCAACAGCGAGCCGGAGGCGAGGCAGGTGACCGCCCGGTCATGATCGCGTCTCACCGGATCTCCGTCCGGTACCGTGGCTTCACTTGGTCGGCGCCCCTTCTCAGCGGCTTCTCACCCACCGGGGCGGCTCGCCCATTACGGCCTCGATCTCATCGGGATCGCGTGCGAGCGCGGCGCTCAGCACTTCGTGACCCGCTTCCGTGACGAGAACGACGTCCTCGATCCGGATGCCCAGCTCTTCGTCCGGCAGATAGATCCCCGGCTCCACGGTGAGCACCATCCCGGGCTCGAAAGGCGTCAACACACCTCCCACGTCGTGCACATCCATGCCGAGCCAGTGCGAGAGCGAGTGGATGAAGTACGCCGAGCAGGAGCGCTGGCCGCATAGGTCCCCGGAGTTGCGCTCGAGGTGACGGACGGCCGCCTGGTGCGCTACGCCAATGTTGCTCCCCGGCCGAACCGCAGCGATGCCCGCCTCCTGGGCGCCGAGCACGAGCTCGTACAGTTCGCGCTGACGGGCCGTGAAGGTGCCGCTCACGGGGGCGGTGCGCGTGATATCGGCCGTGTAGTACCCGAACTCGGCGCCGATGTCGACTAGCAGCAGGTCGCCTGTCCGGGTCCTTCGCCGATTCTTGTCGTAGTGCAATGTCGTCGTGTTGGGTCCCGACGCCACGATCGAGGGGAACCCGACGCGTTCCGCGCCGCCAGCGCGAAAGACGTATTCGATCGCGGCCTCGATCTCGTACTCGAACACACCGGACTCTGCAACCCTCCAGGCCTCGCGCTGGGCTTCCATCGTGATCTCTATCGCGCGGCCGAGACGGCGGATCTCGTCCTCGTCCTTGATCATCCTCAGGCGGGCAAGGAGCGGCGCGGCAGCCTCCGCAACCACGCCGGCCCGCTCGAACGGGGCCCGGACGGCGCTGCGGTTACGCTCGTCTCCCAGGGAGAGGACGACGTTCGCCTCCAGCTCCAGCCATCCGGCCAGATCTTCGTCGAACCTAGACATCGACCGCACGTCCTCGATGCCGGAAATACGGCTGGCCTCCGGACCCGGGCCGAGCCGCCTCCCGGTCCACGTCTCGTTGGCCGGATCACGCGGCATGAGATAGAGGACCACGGCCCCGGGGCCGCCCGCGTTCAGCACCAGCCACCCCTCCGGCTCCTCGAGGCCCGTCAGGTAGAAGAAATCGGCGTTCTGGCGAAAGTCGGAGTCCTGCGGATACTCGCTCTCGATGTCCTTCAGGTGATCGGCGCCGATCAAGGCCAGGCGTCCGCCGAGCGACTCGACCAATCGTGCGCGCCGGGCGGAAAGCAGGGATTGGGGCACTGGACCGCCGGGCGAGCCTTCCTGTGCGAACAGGCCGACCGTGGGCGTGGCCGTAATCACAGTGGCGACGAGCAGCATTGGCATTGAGGTCGGACGTAGCGGACTCACGGAGCACTCCTTGGAGGCGGAAGGCCACACACGGACCGACGTAGCCCACCCTCTGCGCAGCTTATATTGTTTGTTTCGGCACCGCTGTCGCTTCGGTCGCCGACTCACCTGTACGACGGCGGCCGCCGGACGTTCCGGGTGCGGGCGCCCGACCCTCGCGGAGGCTGGGATGCAGTCGACCGAATCAGCGCCACGAGTCGGCACACGCGATGGCACCCGCAACGTATCGATTCCTGCTGTTGGCCTCACCGAGCTCCGTCGTCAGCTGCAACGTGAAGCGGGCGCTCTCGCGACGATCCGCGCCTTGCACGCCGCCGGGTACCGCGCCGGGCAGGCGCTGTGGGAGAGCCTGTCCCGAGGATCGGCTCGCGAACCGCTGACCGAGCTCGACGGGAGGGCGTTCTGGGAGCGCCTGTCGGCAGTCCTCGGCGGGCGCGGTTGGGGCAGCTTCACGCACCGGACCGTCCATCCGGGCATCGGGCTATTGGAGAGCCGGGACTGGTCCGAGGCCGACGCACACGACACCGAGCAGTCCTCGTGCAGCTTGTCGACGGGCTTGATGGCAGGGCTGCTCACCGGCGCAGCCGCGGGTCCAATCGCCGTCTTGGAGACAAGCTGCCGCACGAGGGGCGACGAGCGCTGCACTTTTGCGTTCGGCGCAACCCAGACGGTTCACGACCTCTACGGGCTTCTCCTGGACGGACACTCCCTCGAATCCGCCTTGTCTTGCCTCCGACGCCCTGGTACCTGACAGTGGCCGGACGTGTCATGGGCGTTGACTTCGGCGAGCGAAGGACCGGAGTCGCGTTGAGCGACCCGACCGGGACCCTCGCCTCCCCGCTGCAGACGATCCGGCGCCGCCCGGGACAGCGCTTGCCCGTGACGGCGCTGGAGTCACTCGCGCGTGTGCACAATGTCACTGCGATCGTCGTGGGAGTGCCCTTGAGCCTGCGTGGAGCGGATACCGAGTGGACACGGCGAGTTCGCACTGCTGGCGAGGAACTCGCGCGGAGACTGCAGGTGCCGGTCGGGTTCGTTGACGAGCGTTTCACGTCCGTCCAAGCTGAGCGGGCAATCCGCGCAGCTGGCCACACCCTGGGTGAGCCGGAGCATAGAGCCCGCGTGGACCGCGTTGCTGCGGCGGTTATCCTGCAAACGTGGCTGGATCGCCGCTCGGACGAAGTACGGTGATTCGGGCGGCAACGCTGCTGGGCCTACTGGGGTTGCTGGCCTGCGACGCAGCGCCGCGCGGTGAGCCGGTGTTACTCACCATTCCGAGGGGCGCTTCGCTTCGAGAGGTTGCCGACACGCTGGTCGCTCGAGACGTGATCGACCACGCCCCTCTCTTTCGCGCGTACGTGCGGCTTCGCCGGGCCGACCGGACCCTCAAGGCCGGGATCTACCGCCTCGCGCCGGGCGAGCGTTGGTCGCAGGTCATCGATGTGCTGAGCCGAGGGCGGGTGGCGACCCTGCCCATGACCATCCCGGAGGGGTGGCGCCTAGCCCAGATGGTTCCCCGGATCGCCGAGATGACCGACCTGCCGCCGGACTCCGTCCACGCCCGCCTCTCCGGCGATTTCCTGCACGTACGCTGGCGCGTGCCGGGTCCAGGTCTCGAGGGTTACCTGTTCCCCGACACGTACCACTTCACGCCGGGGAGTTCCCTCGACGCCGTCGTGAGAGCGATGACGGATCGCTATCGGCGCTACTGGACTCGGGACCGGCGTACCCGCCTAGAGACTGCGGACCTTTCCGAACGTGAGGCCGTCGCGCTGGCATCGATCGTGCAGGCCGAAGCCCGCCGGGTCGAGGAGATGCCGATAATCGCGGCCGTATACCTGAACCGGATCGAGCGCGGATATCCGCTCCAGGCAGACCCCACGGTCCTGTACGCACTCGGCGGCCTACGGCAGCGCCTGCTCTATGCCGCGATCGACTCGGTCGCGGACAATCCCTACAACACCTACGCGCGCACAGGCCTTCCACCCGGACCCATCGGCGCTCCGGGAGCGGCTGCGCTCGACGCAGTGCTCGCTCCCGAGGACGTGGACTACCTGTATTTCGTCGCCCGCCCCGACGGCTCTCACGTGTTCACGCGCACCTTGAGCGAACACAATCGAGCGAAGGCGCTGGCCAGGCGAGCGTGGGACTCGATCGACACGGGTGTGCTACCCCGCCCTCCGTTCGACCAGCCCGCCGTCGGCCCTACCGGAGGCTGAAGGGTGAGTCCGCCCCGACCCGACCTGGCTGTGACACTCCGGCTGGTCGTGCTAACTGACTCGACGTTGGCCAACTCCCGCGGAGTACCGGCGATCGTGGAGGATTCTCTGGCCGCCGGTGCGCGGGCAATCCAGCTGCGCAACAAGGAGGCCGAGTCCGCCCGCCTGCTCAAGGCCGCCCGAGAGCTTCGGGCGCTGACTCGACGGTTCGGAGCGCTCCTTTTCGTCAACGACCGCCTCGACGTGGCGCTCGCGGCGGAGGCGGACGGAGTGCACCTGGGCCGCGATGATCTGCCGGTCGCGGCCGTGCGCGCCCAAGTCCCGCAGGACTTCTTGATCGGTTGCTCGACCGACGATCCGCTTGAGGCGGCCCACGCGGTGGCCGGCGGAGCGGACTACTTGGGATGCGGCACGGTGTATCCCACCAACAGCAAGGCGGACGCCGGAGAGGTCATCGGTCTTGAGCGGCTCGAGCGTCTGGCGCGCGCCGTCGCCGTGCCGGTCGTGGGAGTGGGCGGAATCACACCCGCCCGGGCACGGGAAGTCGCGCGCACCTCGGCGGCTGGCGTGGCGGTGATCGGCGCGGTGATGGGAGCAGCGGACCCCGCAGGGGCAGTGCGGGCGCTACTCGCGCCGTTCATCGAGCGCGGAGACGGTTAGGGCGCCGCCTCCCGGGCGTCCGAGGCCGGTTCGACCGTGGCCCGCGTGATCCGATCCCCTTCGAGTAACTCGTCCACTACGTCGAGCCCATCGATGACACGACCGAACGCCGTGTAGGCACCGTCTAGGTGGGGCTGGATCGAATGTGTGATGAAGAACTGTGAGCCCTCCGTATCCTTCTCGGTGCGTGCCATGCCGACGGTTCCACGCTGGTAGCGCAGATGGGTGAGCTCGCTCGTGATCCGAAAGCCGGGATCACCCAGCCCGTCGCCGCGCGTGACGTCGCCGCCCTGCGCCATAAAGTTGGGAAGCACACGGTGGAACCGAACCCCGTCGTAGCGTCCGGCGCGTGCGAGCTCCGCGACCTTGGACACGGTAAGCGGTGCTTGGCCCGGGAAGAGCTCCGCGGTTATGTCTCCGCGCTCCGTCGCGAGCACGAGTCGAGGGCGGTCGCCCAACTCCTTCAATAGCACCCAATCCGGCTCCGCCAAACTCGGTTCCGGACGCGCCGACAAAGCGCGTGCATCGGCCAGAACGCTATCCGACCCCAGCGCCCGAAATGATTGCTCGGAGAGGAGTCCGGCCAACATCGGAGCGAGCCCGGGATCACGATCCCTGAGCGCCCGCACGAAAGCCCGGTAGTAGAGTGAATCGAGCGGGGGGCCCTCACGCTCCGTTACCCACCGCAAGGCGAGAGCGCGGGCGGCGGCTCCGGAAGCGATCCGGGAGTCCGACTGGCTGGCCGCATACAACGCGCGGGTCGCCTGTGCCCCGGGAACCAGGGCAATCGCATCGATGGCCGATTGCCAGCCGGTCGGGTCGTCTGCGGGGAGCGACTCGAGCCATCCGATCGCCCGAGCGCTCCTGCCCCGTGACGCAACCACCCTTATGAGCGCACCGTTGGTGAGCCGCTCCTCGGGATGCGCCTCGACCCACCGCTGCACCCGGTCCAGCTCCGCCGACTCCAGGGGAGATCCCAGGAGCGCAGCTGCGGCAGCGTTTCGGACGTGAGGCGATGGATCATCGAGCGCCGTCAACAGCGCCGACCGATCAAGGGGCTCCGTGGCCGCGGTGAGCCCTTCGGTCGCGGCCACGCGTGCCCTCCATTCTGGCGACTCCTCGAGCCACGCGCGCGCCCGCTCTTTCGCAGCCGGATCCGGTAACCGGAGTACGGCACGCAGTAGTTGCACCGCGGCCGGGTCGGTCCGCTCGTAACCGTCGAGAGCCCGGTAGACCTGGTCGCTCGATGCCGCCCAGGACGACTCTCTGAGCGCGTTCGCCAAACCCCAGCCAGCGAGCTCCCGTACGCGGGCATCGGAATCAGTGAGGCGGGAGATCAGCGCTACGGTCGGACCCTGCGTGGCCACGCCGCGTGCGAGGGTCCGCGCGAGGGCCAGCGTCCCGACCACTCCCGCAGGATCGGAGGGTGGCAAGCGCGCCAGCCATTCAGCCGCCGGCGCACGTCCCACCTTACCCAATGCCTCGACATGCCGCGTCCTGGCGGTCCGATCCGTTTCCCGTTCGGCTGCCTCCACGAGCGCCGACTCGACTTCGCGTGAGCTTTGCGGAAGTTGTCCCAGCGCGAACGCGGCCTCGGCGCGCACGGCCGGAAACGGATCGGAGAGCGCCCCGACCAGGTCGGTCGCGCCAACCGCGTACTGGAGGCTTCCCAGCGCGAACGCAGCGCGGGCCCGAACGGTCGCGTCGGGGTCGCCCAGCTTGCGTACGAGCGCCCGACCATCACGCGCTGCCTGCAGCGCCACGACGTCCTGTAGGGCCACGTTCTCGAGGAGATTCGCAGACGACGGCGTCCGGACACCGCGCTCGCAGGCGCTCAGAACGCCGACGGTGAGCGTCAGGACGAGCGCGAAGAGTGGACCGATACCCTGCGAGTTCCCGGAAGGGCTCCCGGGCAGGCCAGCGGGGCCGGACGAAAACGGGCCGGCCCGAAGCTGATCGCTCCGACCCGGCCCCTCTCTTCGTCCTGTTGCCGCACGCGACACGGCCGCCCGCCCCCCGAAGGGCGCGGACGGCCGCCCGCTCACACCTACTACGCCTCCCGTCTCAGAAGCCGACCGGCGCCTCGTTCGGGTTGCACCCCGTGCCTCGGTCGTTGAGCGACAGGTTCTCGTTGTTGATGTACTCCCCTTCGGGCATGAGCCAGCGGACGCCACCAGCCATATTGTGCCCGAATCCCCGGCTTCCCCCATTGTCCCTGGGGAACCACAGGAGGTCGGTGTTCTCGAGCATGGTGTGGAAGTACCGTCCCTCGCCGTAGAGGGCCCGGCGCCGCTCCTCGATGATCATGTAACGGATCTCGGTCGCGTCGTTCGGATCCGCGTAGGTGACCCGCGGAAGGTTGTCGAAGGCCCGCAGCTCGTTGACCAAGTCGATCGCCCCCTGGCCGCCTACCGCCTCTGCCCGGATCAACACCATCTCCTTCCAGTTCACCAACGGGATGTCGTCGGCCGCGTCCGTGTATTTGGTGGGCACGTAACCCGTCCCCCCCTTGCCCTGGATCTCCGTGTCCCGCATCGGCACCCGCGTATCGGCGACCGCGCCGGGCGTCACCCCGATGTTGTTTCCTTCGATCAGGTGGGTCGTGCCCTCGGTCCGAACCGGAATCCCGTCGTCATTCACGGCACGACCGTCCGGCGTGATTCCCAGGAAGGTGTAGCCCGTGAAGGGAATCACGTCCGGCCAGGGCTGGCCCGTCGCCGGGTTCGTGCCGCCCAGCCACCAGTCGATCGGGTCGTACGAATCGAGGAAGTTGCCTTGGTTCCGGAGGGAGGCGATGGTGTTCAGCCGGTTCGGCTCCCGGGTCACCCAGGCCACGAAACCCTCTGGCACTTGCTGGGCGTCGGCCATGGCGCCCGCCATGTCGCCCGCCATCCAGCGGATCTGGGCGCGGAGCCCATACGTCATGGCCATGGCGCTGGAAGAGATGCGGCTGGGCATGGCGAAGTCGCCCGCCGCCTGGACCTCGGAGAGCGCCCGGGTGAGGAGGCCCTCGGACATCGACAGGAGGTCGTCCACGCGGAGCAGCGAACCTCCGTCGATGGCGGCCTCACAGAGGGTCTGCCCCATGGCCCCGATAGAGGCCCCTTCGTACATCGAGGAGATGGCCAGGAACTGGGCCCGCTGGGGCACCTGAGACACCGTCCACTCGTCCGCGAGCTTCTCGTGGAGAAAACTCGCGAACCTGCGGGACTTGGAGAAGGAGTCGAATACGGCGGAATTGATCGGGAAGTTGTACGGGCCACAGGGTCCGCACATGAAGACCTCGCCGCCGTCCTCGCGGCCGAGGGCATAGTCCGCGTACTCGTCGAAGCCGTCCTCGAAGTGGGTGACGAGCGTGACCATCTGGGTTTCGGCTCCGGCCGGATCCTCCAACGCCCGGTCGGTGAGCTCGGCCGGCAGATCCACTTCCAGGAGGTCTTCACAGGCGCTCAGCACCCCAACCGTGAGGAGGAACGCCAGCAGACGCCCCCACCCCGTCCGTCGGGTTCGTTCGGTAAAGTTCGTCATTTCTATGTCCTCCGGCGACTCGATTTCGTATCGGGAGAGCCGGGGAGAGGCGCCGGCGTGTCGCGCGCCGCCGCCGCCCCCGAGCTGCTCGGTTCGAAGTGCTTGGGCTCCGCCCTCCGCTCAGAAGGTCACGTTGAGCGTCATGTGCAGCGTCGTGAGGGGAGGAGTGACCCGGTGCCCGGTCCCCTCGTTCCGGCCGATCTCGGGATCGAGCGGGTGGGGCCTCGGGTTGCCGGTGTTCCCGCCCCGGTCTATCCCAAGGTAGTCCTGCTTGACCCAGAGGGTCGCGACCTCCCGGGCCGAGAAGGCGAGCGACGCCCTCGACGCCCCGATCAGCTGGGCCAGGGACTCCGGCGGGTTGTAGCGCACCCCGATCTCCCGCAGCTTCCAGAAGTCGCCGTCGAAGTAACCCTGCGTCCAGTACGAGCGGTGCCGGTCGCCGATGGCGAAGGCCGGATCGCACTGGCAGCGCGCGTCATAGCTGCTGTTGTAGCGATCATTCCACGACTGCGTGTCGTCTTCCTTCATGATGCCGTACGCGCCGTCGAAGAGCGCGTGGACCTGGAACATGTTGTTGAGCAGCGTGAGCCGCGGGCTCACGGACCACGTGTAGGTCGGGAAGTGCGGGCCCACCAAGATGTGGTGGGTAACCTGTCTGCACGGCGCGGGAGGACCGCCCAGCACCACGCCGTACTGGCCCTGCTTGTCGTTCTGGTCTCCGCCGCCGATGACGACGCCGGAGTCGCAGTTGCCCGAGACCTTCCGGCCCCATTCGTCCGTGTACGGGCCGTTGGGGTCGTACTGGGCGTCCAGGACGTAGGTGTGCTCGTTCAGGTTCGGGTACGGATAGCCGATCCGGATGTCGTTGTTGCCGGGGAATTCGCCCATCGACTTGATCTCGTTCATCGTGTGGGCGCCCTGGAAGTCCATGTCGAACGACAAGCTCGGGCTCTCGTAGATCCGCGTGGAGAGCGTCGCCTCCCAACCCCAGTTGTCGATCCGGCCGATGTTTCGCTGCACCTCGTCACCGGAGCCGAAGCTCGGCGGAACGACGACGTCCAGCAGGGCGTCCTCGTTCGTCTGAGAGTACCAGGTGAACTCGCCCGAGAGGCGGTCCTCGAATAGCGCGTAGTCGAAGCCGAGCTCGATCTCCGTGCCGACCTCCGGACCGACGTCTTGGTTCCCGACGCTGGACGGATCGAGCGCCGACCCTCCGCCCATTCCCGCGATCACGCCGAAGGTGTTCACGCCGGCGAAGGTGTTCGGCTGGCGACCCGCCTTGCCCCAGGCGCCCCGCAGGCGGAGCGAGTTGATGGCGTCGAAGTTCCAGAAGCTCTCCTCGGAAACCACCCACGTGCCCGACACCTTCGGGTAGACCTCGGGCGCCCACTGCGCCCCACCCTCACGGGCGGTACCGAACGCCGAGTTGTCGTCCCAGCGCACCGCGCCGGTCACGAAGAGCCGGTCCTGCCAGCTCAGCTGCTCCTGGATGTAGAAGCCGGCAGATTTGTTCTCGATGTAGCTGTATAGGATCTGCGCGCTGGTGACCGGCATCTGGTTGATCGTCCTGGACAGCGGAGAGGCGAAGTCCTGGCTGTTGTTCGTGAACTCCTCCCGCCTGGTCTCGTAGTACTGCGCCCCCGCCGAAGTAGCCGTGCTGAGGTTGTCGGTCAGGTCATAGTTCACCGTGGCCGACATGTCCACGGTCATCAAGGTGTTGTTCGGCCGCTCGATCTGAAGCGATCCGGTGCGGTTCTGACGGAAAGCGCGGAAATAGACCGGCGTCTGCCGCGTGTCGATCGGATACAGCACACCGTTCTGGTCCCAGCCCTGGTCGAGGCCGACCACGGCCCGGGCCGAGAGCCAGTCGCCTTGCGTGAAGTTCAGCGTGGCGCTCCCCGTGAAGCGCTTGAACTCGCGCGTCGCCTCGACCTGCTGGTGGTCGGTGGGGAGGTGCTCCTGGAAGCCCAGAATCCGGGGACAGGGGTTTGTGGTCGGGTCGCCGTTGCTGATCGTCGGGATGCAGTAGCCCACGCCCCAACCGAACTCGGTGAAGATGCCGCCCTCACCATTCGCCGGATTGCTGAAGCGGGTGTCGCCCTGGATGTAGCCGGCCGATACGTCGAGCGAGAAATTCTCGTTGAAGACCACACCGACGTTGGCGCGGCCCCGGAACACGTTGTTCCAGTTGTACCAGACGATGCCATCGTCTTCGGTGTAGCTCGCCTGCAGGAAGTAGCGCACCGCAGACGTGCCGCCCCGCACGCCCAAGTCGTAGGTCTGGCTCCGGCCGTACTGGAAGATGTTCTCCTGCGGCCACTTGCCCTCGGAGACGGGACCCTTCGTCCAGTACTGGTTCCAGCACATGGGATCGTCCAGGCTTCTCGCGCAGGCTTCCGTGCCGAGATCCAGGATCTCGTCCAAGTCGCGGGGCATGTTGAAGGCGACCAGCCTGCCACCAGCCCCTGGCCCGCCGCTCCCGAGATCGGTCCCATCCGGGCTGCACGGTGGCGAGAAGGCGTCGGTGCACGTCCACTGCGTGCCGGTACGGGCCTGGGGATCCCGGATGAAGTTGACGCCCTGACGGATCGAAACGTCGAACTGGGCGTCTCCCTCCTGACCCCGCTTCGTGATGATCTGGATCACCCCGGCCGAGGCCTCGGTCCCGTACAGCGTCGCCGCCGCCGGGCCCTTGATGATCTCGATGCTCTCGATGTCCGCCGGGTTGAAGTCGTTGAAGACGTTGACGACCCTCTCTCCTCCCGTGTTCGGCCCGGCCGCTCCGTCGTTGTTGACCCGGATGCCATCCACGTAGATGAGCGGGTTGCGGCCGAGGTTGAACGTGCCGACGCCCCGGACGTCGACGTCCGCGCCGGAACCGATGGTGCCATTGATCGCGGCTATCCGGACGCCGGGCGATCGGCCCTGGAGCACGTCCTGAACTTGCGTGAACGACACGTCCCGGGTGAGCTCGGCAGCCGTCACGCTCGTGACCGTGTTCCCGATCGCGCGGCGCTGCGTCCCGCCCGGCGTCCCGGTCACGATGATCTCGTCGAGCCCGAGCGCCTGCTCTGTGAGCCGGAAGTCCGCGACGGCCGTCTCACCAGCGGCCACCGTGACCTCCGCGGTGACGGACTGGTAGCCGATCCGCTCCGCGGAGAGTGTGTGCGTTCCGGCAGGAACGTTGAGCAGCAAGTAACGCCCGTTCTGCTGCGAGAGCGCACCGATCCCGGACCCGGCGATGAACACTTGGACCGCGGCAAGGGGCTCTCCGGTCCGCCCGTCCACCACTCTTCCGGTGATCTGCTGCGCCCCGAGCTGCGGCACCGCCAACAGCAGTCCAACGAGCGCAATCAAACAAGGCTTTGATCGCATGACTCCTCCCCCCATGCTGTGTGGGAAAATACGGATAATCCCACTCGTGTTATAGGCACGGCTACCCCCGTGTGTCAAGTTGGTACGGTTCCGGCCAAGGGCGGTCCGCCTACAGCCCCAAACTCCCAAGACGGCGGGCCGGGCCCTGAAGCAAAGCTCTCGCACCCGGTCTCGTCCGAAAACCGATCGATCGCGCCGTGATCCTTCTCACGGCTCCACTTCGGTGCCCTCGCAGTAGTCGCCCGTACCCCGGAAGATGATGCTGAGGCACCTGATGGGCGAACCGAGGTTCTGCAGAAGCTCCACAGTTTCAGGGAAGGGAACGCGCTCGAAGTACCCCGCACGCCCTCGGCGGGCCATATCGGCCGGAGTCTGGCCGAGCACGCTGAGGGCCGTTACGTCGGCACCTTGAGCCACAAGATACTCGATCAGGTCGTTGCCACCCCTCACGGCTTAACGGCCGTGTTCGGGATGGGAACGGGTGTGGCCCTCTCGCTGAGCCACC
>JAPPGF010000016.1 GCA_028875075.1 Gemmatimonadota bacterium
TTAGAGCGCACGCCTGATAAGCGTGAGGTCGGTAGTTCGAGTCTACCCAGGCCCACTCGCTGTCGACAGTCATCATGGGCCCGTTCGGTGAACCGAACGGGCCTCCTCTGGCTGTGGCATCGGGCTCACGGCCGAGCGGTCGGTGTCAGTCGGGCGTCACTCGGAATCATTTCATTGCCTACTACCGACGTTTGTCTGCCTATCGTCGGGGCTGATGATTCAAACCGGCACCAGCCCGCATGGGCAGGTCTCCGCCCCCACGTCCCACTACACTTAATGGCCAGCTCTACTGCCTAATGGCCAGCGCCACTGCGCTTGGTCCGAGCGCCCTGCTGCGCGCTCTGCTCATCGTGGCAGCCTCGGCTGTAGCCCCGTCTGCGGCTACGTCGCTAGCGGCCCAGGATTCGGCCGGCGGCCTGTGCTGGTGGCCGGCAACCTTGACGACGCTGCTCGCCCCCATTGGAGCGCCGTGCGCGCCATGGCTCTCATCCACATCGATGGGCGTATCGACGAGACCGTCTGGGCGACGGCGCCGGTGATCGATCGCTTCGTCCAGCAGCCGCCTTCAAGGTCACGAGGCTGCTTCCCTTCTGAGCCTGGCCCGGCCGCCGTGCGCCGGAGACATCGTCAGGGCGCGGAGTTCTCCTTGCTGGCCCGCGGAGCTCGCCTCTAGCTTTCGAGCCTAGGGCTCGCCCTCCATGCTTCCGACGTAGCGTGACGATCCGGACTCCAACCCCCGCAGGAGGCGTTATGCTTCGCAAGTCGGCAATGGTGACCTGCGTGGTGCTCCCCGTCGTGGCCGCGGCCCTGCCCGCTGCTCCTGACGCCCGGGCACAAGAGTACCAGCTCGTACCTAGCTGGCCGAACTTCCCGGAAGGGATGTTCTTCGGCACGGACGGGGGCTTCGCGGACCCCGCGGCCCGCGAAGCGGCTGCGCAAAGGCGCCGCGAGGCCATGGCGGCCGGCGGCCAGGAGCCGACACCGCTGCCCGCAGAGCCTGGACCGCAGGTCTACGGGACGGGCGTCTCCGGGATCGCGATCGACAACGAGGACCAGATCTACGTCTTCAATCGAGGTGTTCAAACCATCTTGGTCTTCGACCGGGAGGGCGACTTCGTGCGCGGCGGTGGCGAGCGGGACATGCAGGGCGAACAGGTGATGGGCGGCTGGCTCCATTCGGGAGAGGTGGATTGGGAGGGAAATGTCTGGGTTGTCGAACGCAGAAACCAGCGCATCCTCAAGTTCGAGCCCACGCTGGAGAGAGTCGTGATGCAGTTGGGCACGACCGGAGAGGCGGGAAACGACGCCACACACTTCAGTGATCCATCGGGCATCTCGATTCTGCGCAACGGCAACATCGTCGTGACGGACGGCTACGGAAACAATCGTGTGGTGCTGTTTTCGCCCGAGGGCCGATTCATCAGACAGGTCGGGTTAGGGGCGGGTGGATCGGACGATGTCGGCACGGGACCCGGGGAGTTCGACCTGCCTCACCAAGCGGCCCTCGACGCCGACGACAACATCTATGTCGTCGATCGTGAGAACCGGCGGATCCAGGTCTTCGACAAGGACTTGAACTATATGCGCGAGTTCGCGAACGAAGGATGGAACCCCTGGGACATAGCGATCTCACGCGAGGGAGACGATGGGTTCGGATACATTGCGGATCATGCCACGGAGGAAGTCCACAAGATCCAGCTGTCCGACGGCAAGATCCTGGCGACGTGGGGGAAACGGGGTCTCGGTCCAGGTGAATTCGACTGGGTGCACGGGATGGCGGTGGATTCCCGCGGCGCGGTTTACGCGGCCGACACCTATGGGCAGCGGGTCCAGAAATTCGTCCCCGTACCGGGGTCCGAGACCACGAACCGGTAGGCACCGCACAGGGACTGCCGTAGCCGGGACGGCCGAACCGGAGGGCACCGCTATTCGAGGGGGTCTACCAGAGCGAGACCGGTACGATTCCCTGAGCTTTTCTTAGGGTCCCGTGAACCGTGGCGGCGGGGGTAGCCCTATACCCGCCGCCGTCTCTCTTGGGTGCGACTACTTCCGCAGGGCACCAAGCTCTGGCGCTGCTAGCCCGCTACGCGTGTGACGGTCCAGTACAAGCCGATTGCTGCGATCATCACCGAGAGTGGCACGACCGCGCGTTGCCGGTACCACTCACGGTGTCTGATCCATCCGACGCTCAGGAACATGAGCGCGATCACGGCCAGCTGGCCGCCTTCGACACCCACGTTGAAGCCGAGCAATGCCGTGACCCTTTCGGTCGCCGGGAGGCCGAGGTCGCCCAGCACTCCCGCGAAACCCATCCCGTGCAGCAGGCCAAAGGCGAAGACCAGCCCTATGCGCCATGGCCGCAGCTTCGAAGTCACGAGGTTCTCGATGGACACGTAGACGATCGACAGCGCGATCAGTGGCTCGACGACGACAGAGGGCAGTGAGAGGACGCCAAAAATGGTCATCGCCAACGTGATCGTGTGTGCGACGGTGAAAGTGGTGACCTGTACGAGGATCGGCCGGAGTTGCGTGCTGAGCAGGTAGATGCCCATCACGAAAAGAATATGGTCGAGACCCCGGGGCAGGATGTGCGTGAAGCCGAGGTTCAGGTAGTTGCGGACGACCTCCCACCGTGTGGGAGCCGTGATATCGGTGATCTCGAACCGGTCGCTCTCCAGGTCCCCTTGTATCCAGTGGGTGATCAGCCTGCCGTCGCTGCCGGTGAGCAGCATCGGGTAGGGATCGACCACCAAGCCGTATGCCCAGCTGAAAGACGTCGTGCCCTCGGGGATGACGCCCCGGAGCCTCATCGTGCCCGCCTCCGGGGCGGACGGGCTGTCCGGCCCCTCGGGCGGCACGTACTCGGGCTCGATCTGAAGTCGGCGACCGTCGAAGAAGACCCAAACCCATCGCGCGAACACGGGCTGGAGTTCGGCGAGTCGGCGATCGCGCGCGTCCGCTTCGAGGCGACCCGAGATCGGCTCGCCGGAGAGCGACTCCAAACGCTCGAGCAACCACGTCGGGGCGTTGCGGATGTCGATCTGGAATGTGCCGTCGCTGTTGAACGTGACGGCGACCTGGGTCCGCTCGAGATCGTGAGCGGGAACCGTTGTGGCGGCGGGGACGCCCGGTGCAGTTACCAGCGCCGAGAGAGCGAGAAACCCTGAGCAGTACGGACTCATCCGGGGGAGGCTAGCGCCAGGGGATTGAGCCACACAAGCAGACCTCGGCACTTGCCCTGAAGTGCCCGCGCTGGAACCGGGCCCGGTGGGCGACGTATCTATACTAGTGTGGACGTGAGCTTCCAGCGCGGACACGCGTTGTCCGGGCGGAAGCACCAACCTGAGCAGGACGGTGCCCCGTGGCACGCCCAGTCGGACGTTTCTCTGTGACCTGTGCCGTTGCGACTCTCGTGGCGCTCTGCGAGACCGCAATCTGGTCAGCCCCGCCTTTGTCGGCCCAGGAAGAGGCTCCGCTTCAGGGCTTCGTCGTCGACGAGCTGACCGGGGAGGTCATCACTTCGGCCCACGTGAGCATCGTAGGCACCGAGATGGATACTCGGACCGACGCGGCGGGGACGTTCGCGTTCGCTGACCCGCCTCAGGGTGAAATCTCAATCCGGGTGCAAGCGGACGGCTATCCGACGCTGGTGGACAACGTCGAAGTGAGGCCCGACGAAGTCGTGTTCATGCATTTTCTGCTCCCACAGGTGCAGGTCATGTTCGGTGAACTCCTCGTAGTGGGCAGGGCCAGTCGGGACAACAACCTGCGCTATAGCGAAGCGCAGACGGCGGCCGACCTTCTGAGCCGACAGGTTCCCGGCTCCGTCAGCGTCCAAGGCATGGTGGGGAAGAACGACGGGATCATCCTGCTGCGTGGCGTGAACTCGATCAGCCTGAGCAGCGAGCCGGTCGTACTGCTGGATGGGATCCGATTGAGCGGGGGTTTGGGGGACGCCATGGACGCCCTCAGTAGAATCCCTGCTGAGCACGTTCACCGGCTAAGGGTCTTGCGAGGGCCTGCTGCGGCCTTCATCCAGGGTGCCGCGAACGGCGTGGTCATGGTAGAGACCAGGTCCGGTTACGACGGACGTCGGTAAGTCGACAAGGGTAGGACTTGATCACGCCGTGCCGCGGACATTCGGCTGGAGGGCTTGAGGGCCGGGCGGATCACGGCCCGTGACGGGGCCTTCGCGCGTGCGCTGCGTTCGTCGACACCTTACACCTCGCGCCGGGCCGCCCCCTCCAAGTGCGGGCACCGGTCGCGACCGCGCCGGTCCCGGTCGAGGGAATAGAGGTTACCGTGAGGAGCGGCCTCTGGTTGCGCCGACGCTCGGATCTGCACGGGCGCATGAGCCGGGGGATCGGCCACTTCATTACCAGGACTCAGATCGTGGACCGTGGCAGTCGGCCGGTCAGCTCGCTGCTGGGGTCGGTCCCGGGAGTCGGTATCGAACGTGTCGTTGTCGCGGGCCGGCACGTCTTCTGTCCCGTGATCCGAGGCGCGGCGATCCCCGCATTGTACGTCGATGGCGCCCGGGCAAGCCTTGAGTCCGGGCTCGGCTACGGAATCGACGCGTTTCGGTCGAACGAGATCGACATCATTGAAATCTACTCGGGCCCTGCCCGTGCCCCGATCGGATTGCCGGGTTCTTGCTCCGGGTGCGGTGTCATCCACATATGGACCCGGTCGCCCTAGGTGCCGGGGGACGGCCCGAAGGAGCCTGGGTGTGCCCTTCGACCTAGGAGGTCCGATGCGCTTCCTGTTGGGGACTTTGTTCATCGCCGTCGTTCTGTCCGACTGCGGCGGGATGGCAACGACTGCCGGGGGCGGGAACTCCGATCAGATCACCAGTGAACTGCTTCGTGCCGCGGATTCGGAGGGTCTGACGGTCTACCAGCTCGTCGAACGCCATCGCCCTCGATGGTTGAGGGCCAGCCGGGGTTTCCCCTCGTTGGGTGGAGCGGCGGGCGGCAACACGCTGGCGGCTCCTGTGCGTGTCGTGCTTGACGGACTCCCGTACGGAGAGATCGACGACCTACGGCGGCTCAATGTCACGGAGGTCGAAGATCTCGAGTACATGAGCGCTTCCGACGCGACAACGCGATTCGGGACCGGTTACATGGGCGGAGCCATTCTCGTTCGTACTCGCCGACAGGTGCGGTGAGAGGAGTGCCTCCCCGCCCGGTCGACGTTCCGCCCCGGGGCACGACTCGCTGCTACTCCGGGGGGCGGATGGTATTGAAGCCGCGAACGCGCGGGTCCGGGACCCCGGTGTCGAATGCACTAGGCAGAGGGTGCTCCCATGAAAGCTCAAGGATACAGTTCGTGGTCGGAGGTGGCGGGTTGGCTGGCGCCCGTATCTGCCTGAATCAGGACATGGTCGCCGCCCGCAGGCATGGGTGACGACGCCCGACGGATCGAGGACCTGCAGAATGCAGATCAGCCGATGCCGATCCAGCACCACCACATCCACTACAACGTGCCGAGCTCCGCGATCGCCGACGCTCATGAGTCGTACAACGACGTGTTCGGCGCGATTCCGGGAATGCGTGGGCGGTTTGACGCGGCCGACATCCCGGGCGTTAACCTGACGTTCTCCGGCTGAGGCCATCGCTCGCGCGCAGCGCAGCTCGGCGCGCCACATGGACCGACCCGACGCAGAGCACTTGAGCTACGATCCGAGCGCGACCGTATTGATCGCCGGGCCGGTCTCGGTGACTCGTGGCGAGGAGGCCACCGCGCGGACCACTGCACGGCGGCCAGGCTGTCCGTGGGCCTCCCTTGCGGCCGACCCGGGCTCGGGCTCAGCAAAGCGTGGTGACGCCTCAAACCGGCTGTCCCGGGCTCCCCGGGACGGCCCTTGGCGCGAGCCCGCGACGACCGGGCGCGCGGCCGGCCCCGGCCGAGTTAGCAACCCGATCTCCATCGCCGCCTTTCCGGAACCGTGAGCGGCGGGGATCGCTCCGGCCTTAGTCCATGGTGGGCATCACGAAGTCGGCTCCCGCTCGAATGCCGGTCGGCCAGCGCGTCGTGATGGTCTTCAGCTTTGTGTAGAAGCGCACGCCCTCGGGCCCATGCATGTGGTGGTCACCGAAGAGGGAGTTTTTCCATCCACCGAAACTATGGAACGCCATCGGCACCGGGATCGGCACGTTCACGCCGACCATGCCGGCCTGGATCTCGGTGCCGAACGCGCGTGCGCTGTCGCCGTCCCGGGTGAAGATCGCGGTGCCGTTGCCGAATTCATGCGCATTGATGAGGTCGACGCCCTCGCGGTAGTCCTGTACGCGCACGATTCCCAGGACGGGTCCGAAGATCTCCTCCCTGTAGATGCGCATGTGGGGCTGGACGTTGTCGAACAGCGTCGGCCCCAGGTAGAAGCCGTTTGGTTCTTCCTTCGACTTGAAGTTGCGCCCGTCCACGACCAGCGCCGCGCCCTCCTCGACGCCGCGGTCGACGTAGCCCTTCACGCGTTCGCGGTGCTCGCCCGTCACCAACGGTCCCATGTGGCTCTCCGGGTCCCTACCGGGGCCCACCCTCATGTGCGCGAGTCGCCTTGCGATGCTCTCGACGAGATGGTCCCCCACCGCATCTGTCACCGCCACCGCGACCGAGATCGCCATACAGCGTTGGCCGGCGGAGCCGTAGGCCGCCCCGACGAGCGCATCGACCGTGCGTTCCATGTCGGCGTCGGGCATGATGAGCATGTGGTTCTTGGCTCCGCCGAGCGCCTGCACGCGCTTACCGTTCTGAGCGCCTGTCGCGTACACGTAGCGCGCGATCGGGGTGGATCCGACAAAGCTGACGGCCTGAACGTCGGGGTGCGTGAGGAGGCTGTCGACGGCCTCCTTGTCCCCGTGGACGACGTTGAACACGCCGTCCGGAAGACCTGCTTCCCCAAAGAGCTCTGCCAGCAGCAGCGACGCCGACGGATCTCGTTCGGACGGCTTTAGGATGAACGTGTTCCCGCAGGCGATGGCCACCGGGAACATCCACATGGGTACCATCACGGGGAAGTTGAAAGGCGTGATCCCGGCGACCACGCCCAGCGGCTGGCGCAGCGAGTGGCTGTCGACGTTCGTGCCGACGTTCTCGCTGACCTCGCCCTTGAGGAGGTGAGGTCCCCCGCAGGCAAACTCCACCACTTCGATGCCGCGTATGACTTCGCCTGTCGCGTCGGACAGGGTCTTGCCGTGCTCGTCCGTGACCAGGGCGGCCAACTCCCGGGTGTGCGCCTCGACGAGTTCCTTGAACTTGTGAAGGATCCGGGCCCGTCGGAGGGGGGTGGCCGCGGACCACTCGGGGAACGCCGCCTTGGCCGCCTCGACCGCCTTCCTGACCTCGTCTGTGGAGGCGAGCGGCACGCGGGATTTCACCTCCCCAGTAGCCGGGTTGAACGCGTCGCTGAATCGGCCGCTCGTTCCGTCCGTGAGCCGGCCGTTCACGTAGTGCTTGAGAATCTCGTTCACGACGATGCCTTCGGTTATGGGGAGGAAAACCAATAAGAATAGCGCGCTCCGACGGGGGTTTCGAGGCGCGGTGCTGTCCGGGGCCTGTGTGCACCGCTTAGCTGATCGAGGGGGGCTTCGACGGTCGTCGATTCTGCCGGCATCACTGATCGCCGGCCGACATGAGCTGATTCCGGACTCCGCCGCAGGCGCAGGAGTCTGGCACGCATTGCCTCACGGACGGGTATCCGTCCCACGTGTCCACCGAGTGCGTGACGCCGCCGCCGGGCGGGTTGCGCTGACCGCGAGCCGTCATGACCTGTCACGTCAAGAAATTCCAACGAGATCGGATATCGCCCGGCTCACGCGGCGGTGCGAGGGGCGTCGCGGGCCGACGCGTGGCCTGCTGGTGCGGTCGAGCGCGCTTGCGGACGGTCGGTGGCTCCGGCATGGTGCGGCGGTCGTGGCTTCCAGAGGGGTTTTCCGTGGATAGCGTCACCTATCCTTTCGCCGGGGAGCGGCACAGTGCCCGAAAGGGTGTCGGTCGGCTCTCGCTTTCGTCTTCCGGGCGTGACTGCCGACCCCGGCTGAGCACGTGGCCGTCGTGAACCGGCGCACCGAGGTGACGACTCCCGAAGTGATTGCGGAGGACCAGGGGGCGGAGCCGGGTCTTCGGCCCCAGCGGCTGGCGGAGTTCATCGGCCAGGACAAGGTCTGCGAAGCCCTTGCCATCGCAGTGCAAGCAGCCCGTCAGCGGCGCGAGCCGCTCGACCATCTGCTCTTTCACGGTCCGCCGGGGCTCGGCAAGACCACGCTCGCTTCGCTGATGGCGCGCGAGCTCAGCGTCAACATAAAGACGACCTCGGGTCCCGTGCTGGAGAAACCGGCCGACCTCGTGGGGCATCTCACGAACCAGCGTGAAGGCGACATACTGTTGATCGACGAGATCCACCGCCTGAGACCTATCATCGAGGAATTTCTCTACCCCGCGATGGAGGATTCGCAGGTCGAGATTCGGCTTGCCGAAGGACCGCGCGCGCAGACGATGACCATGCGCATCGAGCCTTTCACGTTGATCGGCGCGACGACGCGCTTCGGCCTGCTGACAGCGCCCATGCGTGCGAGGTTCGGGATCGTGCAGCGTCTGGGCTACTATCCCCCCGAAGAGTTGACGGAGATTGTTCGCCGCAGCGCGCGCATCCTCGACCTGCCCATCAGTGACGACGGCGCGATTGAGATCGCGCGCCGGTCCCGCGGTACCCCTCGGGTCGCGAACCGCCTGCTGCGTCGCGTCCGCGACTATGCCCAGGTGCGTGCGCAGGGTCGTGTCGATCGCGAGGTGGCGATGGAGGCTCTTGCGCTGCTCGACGTGGACGAATACGGCCTCGACGAGATGGACTCGCGCATCCTGAAGACGATCATCGAGAAATTCGACGGCGGGCCAGTCGGCTTGACCTCGCTCGCCGTTGCGCTCGGCGAAGACTCGATGACGCTTGAGGAGGTCTACGAGCCGTTCTTGATCCAGGAAGGCTTCCTGCAACGTACGCCCCGCGGCCGCGAGGCCACCAAGCGGGCATATCGCCGCTTCGGCTATGCGCTCCCTGACGAGCGCACGGGCGGCGCCCAGCCCTCCTTCTTCAAGGAGTGAGCGGGAGATCCGGCGCGCGTCCGCTCGCTGGCGGGCGCGTTTCCGACTACGACTATGTCCTGCCGCCGGGCCGCATCGCGCGCTATCCGACGGAGCGCCGTGACGCCAGCCGGCTGCTCGTGGTCCAGCGTGGGCCGGGCGGCAGGAACGCGGCCGGCGGTGCGCCTCTCGAGGGCTCCGGACCGGAGGAGGAGTTCCGCCACCTGCGCTTCCGCGATCTCGCCGAGCTGGTCCGCCCCGGCGACGTGCTCGTGGTCAACGAGAGCCGGGTCTTGCCCGGGCGTCTCCTCGGACGCAAGCCGACGGGCGCTCCGTCCGAGGTCTTGCTGCTGCGCCCGACGGATGATGCCGATCCTGCGGACCCGCTGACCTGGGAAGCGCTCGTGCGCCCGGGTGGAAAGCTCAAGCCCGGGCGGCGCGTGGTAGTGGCCGACGACCTCGAGATCGAGGTGGTGGGATCGAGTGCGGGAGGAGGACGCATCGTCCGGCTCGTGACTCCGGGGTCGGCGCTCGATGCGCTCGAGAAGCATGGGCACATTCCGCTTCCACCATATCTCGAGCGTGATGACGAGGCGGTCGACCGAGAGCGATACCAGACCGTTTACGCGCGCGTGTCCGGCTCGGTGGCGGCCCCGACGGCCGGGCTCCATTTCACGCCGGAGCTGCTGACGGCGCTACTGCACGAGGGTGTACGGCGTGTTGCCATCTCACTCGACATAGGGGTCGCTACGTTCCGCCCGGTCGAAGTCGAAGATCCCGCAGGGCACGAGATGCACGCCGAACGCTGGCGCATCGGTCCGGAGGCCGCGGCCGTGGTCAATCAGGCCCGCGGGGCGGGCGGGCGCTGCTGGGCGGTGGGGACGACGGTCGTCCGCACCCTCGAGTCCGCTGCGGACGAGCACGGCGTCGTGAATCCTGGATCGGGCTTCACGCGGCTTTTCATCCGCCCGCCCTATCGATTCCGCGTCGTCGATGCACTGATCACAAATTTCCACCTTCCCCGCTCTACGCTGCTCATGCTGGTGGCCGCATTCACGGGTCATGGGCGCACTATGGAGGCTTACCGCACCGCGATCCGGGAAGGGTATCGCTTCTACTCGTACGGCGATGCCATGGCCGTGCTATGATTCCCGCCCGCCGAGGCGTGGACGGCAGCCGGTCCGAGATCTGGGCGGGGGAGTGTTCATCGACCATACTTGGGGCGGAAAGCCATCTCGGTGACGGGCCCGCTCGCGATCTGATGAAGGAGGCCAGCCATGAAGCGCACTCTCGCTAGTACTCTCGCCCTGGTGCTGTTCGCGCCTACGGCGCTCGTCGCACAGGGTCGGGGCCAGGACGAGTCCCGCGACATGGATCTCGCTCGTCTCGGCTCCCTCACCAACGAGGTCGAGGCCGGCGTACTGGGCCGCGCCAAGCTCGTTCAGGTGATGGTCGACAAGATCTTCTCGTTTGCCGAACTGGGCTTCCAAGAGGTCGAAACGTCGCGCTACATCACGAGCGTGCTGCGCGAGCACGGATTCGAGGTCGAGGAGGGGATCTCGGGCATGCCGACGGCGTGGTGGGCGACCTGGGGCTCGGGCCGTCCGATCATCGCGCTCGGCAGCGACATCGACGGGATCCCGAAGGCAAGCCAGAAGCCGGGCGTGGCTTACCACGACCCCCAGGTCGAAGGGGCTCCGGGACACGGCGAAGGTCACAACTCGGGGCAGGCGCTGAACGTCGCCGCCGCGCTCGCCCTCAAGGACGTGATGGAGGCGGAAGGGCTCTCGGGAACCTTGGTCCTCTGGCCGGGCGTGGCGGAGGAGCTCCTGGGCGCCAAGGCCTGGTTCGTCCGGGACGGCCACTTCCGGCAAGTGGACGCTGTCCTGTTTACGCACGTGAGCTCCAACCTCTCGGTGTCGTGGGGGCAGGCGAACGGCACGGGCCTCATTTCCGCCGAGTTCAGCTTCACCGGCGAGGCGGCCCACGGCGCGGGGGCTCCCTGGCGGGGAAGAAGCGCCCTGGACGCGGTCGAGCTCATGAACGTTGGGTGGAACTACCGTCGCGAGCACATGCGGCCGGAGCAGCGCTCCCACCACGTCATCGTGGACGGCGGTGACCAGCCCAACGTGGTACCGTCGAACGCGACCGTGTGGTACTTCGTCCGGGAGATCGAACCGGAGCTGATCGAGGAGAATTTCGCCGCGCTCGTCCGCGTCGCCGAAGGCGCCGCACTCATGACCGACACCGAGATGTCGTACCGCATCGTCGGTGCGGCTCACCCTCGGCACTTCAACCGCCCGATCGCGCAGGCGATGTACTCTCACATCCGCACCGTGGGACTTCCGCCCTGGACCGAGGCTGACCAGGCGCTCGGCCGTGCGGTGCAGTCCGAGGTCGGAGCCAAGCCGATCGGACTTGCGGACACGCTCGCAGTATTCGGGCCTCCACCCGAAGAGCCCAGGAGCGGCGGATCCGACGACATCGGCGACATCTCGTGGGCAGTTCCAACGGTTACGCTGCGCTTCCCGGCCAACATTCCGGATCTGCCCGGCCATCACTGGGCGAACGCAGTCGCCATGGCGACCCCGATCTCTCACAAGGGCACGCTCACAGGCGCGCAGGTGCTGGCCCGCACCGCTCTAGAGCTGTTCGCGCGCCCGAGCCTGGTGCGCGAGGCCTGGGCCTACTACCTCGAGGAGCAGACCAGGGATCAGGAGTACGTGCCCTTCATCGACGCAGGCGACGCTCCCGCGATTGACAAGAACCGCGAGACGATGGCCGAATTCCGTCCTAGACTTGTGCCCCTCTATTTCGACGAGACGCGCTACGACACGTACCTGGAGCAGCTGGGGATCGCCTATCCGACGCTCCGGCCGGCCGAGGCGAGCGGTCCGGGCCGCTGAGAGGCCGCACTCTGGTTCGCCCACGTGCGGGCTCGGGAAGGTTTAGGAGCCCGTGCTCCGTGGCATGGTCGTAGCGCCGCGTGTTCGACTACCGGCTTGAGCGGCTTGACGGATCCGCCCGCGCAGGCGTCTTCACCACCCCTCACGGAGCGCTGGCCACGCCCGCGTTCTTGCCGGTGGGTACCCAGGGCACGGTCAAGGGCGTCGCACCCGAAGAGCTGGAGCAGGTGGGCGCGGGGATGATTCTCGCCAACACCTACCATCTCTTTCTGAGACCTGGCCACGAGCTCGTTGCAGAGCTCGGGGGACTACACGCGTTCATGCGCTGGAACGGTCCCATACTCACCGACTCCGGCGGGTTCCAGGTGTTCAGCCTCGCGGCCATCAATCGGGTGGAGGACGAGGGAGTCGTCTTCCAGAGTCATATCGATGGCTCACGGCGCGTGTTCACGCCTGAGACGGTCATGGAGATCGAGCGTACGCTCGGCGCCGACGTCGTGATGGCGTTCGACCAGTGTCCGTCCGGGGGCTGTGACGAAGCCGAGGCACGGTGCGCGACCGAGCGCACGCTGCTCTGGCTGGAGCGCTGTCGGCGCCGGTTCCACGAACTGGAGAACGAGCGCGAAGTCCCGGTTCAGAGCCTCTTCCCCGTCGTGCAGGGAAACGTGTACGAGGATCTGCGCCGCTCACAGGCAAGGGGCTTCCGCGACCTCGGAGACTGGGACGGCTGGGCGATCGGCGGGCTTTCGGTCGGCGAGCCCAAGGCGGACATGTGGCGTACGCTCGAGGTACTCGACGCCGAGATTCCGAAGAGCCGCCCCCGGCATCTCATGGGCGTGGGATATCCGGACGACATGCTGGAGGCCGTGGCGCGAGGCTGTGACCTGTTCGACTGCGTGGCACCGACCCGCAACGCACGCCACGGCACAGCATGGACGGCGGACGGTCAGATCAACCTGAAGGCCTCTCGCTTCAAGCGGGACCGTCGGGCGCTCGATCCCGGATGCGACTGCGCATGCTGCGCCCGTTACGACCGTGCGTACCTGCGTCATCTGTTCGTGGCCGGCGAGCTCTTGGGACAGCGGCTTCTTTCCTTGCACAACCTGCGCTTTGTCGTGCGCTTGGCGGAGCAGGCGCGGACCCACGTACTGGACGGAACGTTCTCCGGGTGGAGCGCCGGTTGGCTGGAACGCTACCGGGGGATGCGGGTGTGATAGGTCCGTCGACGATCCTGCCCAAAACCCATGGAGTGTCCGGTGACCCACGCGTCTCTCGCCCTGCTCCTCATGGTCCCGCGCGACGGCGGGAACGCCACGTTCGTGTTCATGATCCAGATGGTCGCGATCTTCGCGATCTTCTATTTCCTGCTCATCCGTCCGCAACGGAGGGAGCAGCGGCGCCATCAGTCTATGGTCAACGCGCTCAAGAAGGGCGACGAGGTCGTGACCGCGGGAGGGGTCATCGGTACGGTCGTGTTCGCCGATCAGGACCGCGTCACGGTTCGGACAGCGGAGTCCACGAGGCTGGTGGTGGAGAAGGCCCGCATCGCCAAGGTGACCAAGACTAGGTCGGAGGGCGGCTGAGGCCGCGCTACCGCATGGTTCGGGACATCGTCGTGTTGGGCCACCCTGCGCTTCGGTCCCACGCAGAACCCGTGGCGGAGTTCGACGACGAGCTGCGGACCCTCGTGGATGACTTGTTCGAGACCATGTATCACGCCGAGGGCATTGGCCTCGCCGCGAACCAGATCGGGATCCTTCGTCAGGTGCTGGTGGTCGACATCGGCGACAAGGAGAACGCTGAGGCCGGCCGCGTCGCTCTCGTGAACCCCAAGATAACGGCCGCGACCCACGAGCTGGATCGTCAGTCCGAGGGGTGCCTCAGCATTCCGGGGGTCGAGGAAGTGGTGGAACGGCCGTGGGGAGTCCGGGTGGAGGGTTTCGACCCGGAGGGAAACGCGGTCACGGTTGAGGCGGAGGCGTTGCTCGGTCGCGCCCTGCAGCACGAGGTCGATCATCTGGAGGGCACCCTCTTCATCGATCGCCTGAGCCCTCTCAAGCGCCGGCTGCTTGTCAAGAAGTGGAAGAAAAGCCGCACGGAGGCCGGCTCGATCAAGTGAGGGTGCTTTTCTGGGGCACGCCGGAGTTCGCGATCCCGTCGCTCCGCGCGCTGGCCGAGGAAGGGCACGAGCTGGTCGGGGTCGTCACTCAGCCCGACCGACCCGCCGGGCGCGGGCGCCAACTCAGCAGCTCACCTGTCAAGCGAGTGGCGCTCTCAGAATGCGATTGCCCGGTGCTCACGCCGGAGGCGCCTCGCGGGGAGGATTTCGTCGAGCGCCTGCGGGCGCTGGAACCCGAAGTGTCGATCGTCGTGGCCTACGGCCACATCCTCAGGCGCGAGGTCCTCGACGTTCCAGCCCACGGATCCATCAACGTTCACGCGTCGCTGTTGCCCGCGTTGCGCGGCGCCGCTCCGATCAACTGGGCGATCGCGCGCGGATACGAGATCACCGGGGTCACGGTGATGCGCATGGCCGAAGCAATGGACGCGGGCCCTATTCTCTTCCAGGCGGAGGAGCTGATCGGCACCGCCGAGACCGCCTCGGAGTTGGGCGCGCGTCTGTCCGAACGGGGGGCCGAGGTCCTCGTGCAGGCGCTCGGCCTCCTGCACTCCGGTGCGCTCGAGGAACGCGACCAGGATCACGCGCTCGCTACCTATGCACCCAAGGTCGACCGTGGGAGCGCGCGCATCGACTGGACCCGCGACGCGGTCACGGTCGGCAACCACGTGCGGGGAATGGACGAGAGGCCCGGTGCGTGGAGCCTGCTGCACGGGCAGCCGGTGAAGCTGTTCCGACCCGATCCGCAGCCCGTATCCGTGTCCGGCGGCGCAGGCGCGCCGGGAGCGGTCGTGGCCGCCGAAGCGAGCGACGGCGTCATCGTGCAGGCCGGCGAGGGGACACTCGCGCTGGGAGAGGTCCAGCCTCCGGGACGGCGGAGGATGCGCACGGCGGACTGGATCCGAGGGCACGGCGTTGCCGTGGGGGACCGGTTCGAGTGACGCGGGGACAGTCGCTCCCGCGGCTGCATGTGGTGACGGACGACCAGCGCCTTGCCCGCCCAGACTTCGCTGAACGGGCCCGGGTCGTGCTCGCGGCCGGAGGCGAGCGCGTAGCGTTGCACCTCCGCGGACACCGCACCACGGGAGCACGCATGTACGCGCTGGCCGTAGCGTTGCGTGCCGAGGCGCGTGCCCAGGGCGCCGTGTTGATCGTCAACGATCGGGTGGACGTCGCGTGCGTCGCGGATCTGGACGGCGCCCATCTGAGTCGCGGATCGATCCCCGCGGCGACCGCTCGACGCCTACTCGGAGGCCGCTGGCTGGGGGCCTCGGTGCACGGCGTGGAAGCGGCGCGTGCAGTGACGCGGGACGTGGACTATCTTGTGGTGGGCACACTGTTTGCCACGTCCTCGCACCCGGGACGGCCTGCCGCCGGGCCGGGAATAGTGGCCCGGGTCGCCGCGGCCGTGCCGGTTCCCCTCATCGCCATCGGCGGGGTGACGGCGGCCCGGGTGGGCGATGCGCTGGCCGCGGGTGCGGCCGGCGTGGCAGCGTTGAGTGGAGTCTGGGACGCTGCTGATCCCGGCCCGGAAGTGATCGAGTATCTGCGCCGTCTTCCCGAGGGGCCGGCCGCAGCGGGTCCCCGGCGACGTGCAGTCGGCACCGGGAGAACCGTGGACCAGGACAGGTCGGAGTGTTGATGGACGGACACATTCGAGTTCACCTGAACGGTGAAGACCGTGACGTGCCGGCGGGCGTGAGCGTGCGTGGTCTCCTCGAGTCGCTCGACATCGAGCCCGATATCGTGGTCGTCGAGCGGAACCGGGAGATTCTGCCGCGGGGGCGCTACGCCGACGTGGCCGTCCTCGAGGGCGACACGCTCGAGGTGGTGCACTTCGTGGGCGGCGGCTGAGCAGGCGGGCGGCGGGGGAAGCCATGGCGGAGACGCGGAAGCGGGACACGGCGGCGAGCGCACAGGCTGTCGGGACGTTCCTGCAGGTGGAGACGGACCCGGCACAGGGGAAGCCACCGTCGTCGCCCGGGGAGCTGGACGACGGACCGCTGATCATCGCGGGCAAGGAGTTCGGCTCGCGGCTGATCGCGGGCACGGGCAAGTACGCGAACCCGGACGTGATGCTCGCCGCGCTGCGTGCGAGCGGCACTGAAATGGTCACGGTCGCGGTGCGGCGCGTGGATCTCTCAGGCCGTGAGGGGATTCTGCATGTCCTCGATCCCGAGGAGTTCTTCCTGCTTGCGAACACCGCGGGCTGCTCGACGGCGGAAGAGGCGATCCGCTACGCCCGGCTGGCGCGCGCGGCCGGCTTCAATGACTGGCTGAAGCTTGAGGTGATCGGCGACCCGCATACGCTTGCCCCCGACACGCCGGCCACGTTGGAGGCGGCCGAGGTGCTCAGCGCAGAGGGCTTCAAGGTGATGGCCTACACGAACGACGACGTGGTCATGGCGATGCGCCTGGAGGATGCGGGGTGCGTCGCCGTGATGCCGCTCGCGAGTCCGATAGGCAGCGGGCTCGGAGTCGTGAACCCGTACTTCATTCGCGAGATCAAGCGACGTCTCACGGTGCCCGTGATCGTGGACGCCGGTGTTGGCACCGCCTCGGACGCCTGCATCACGATGGAGAACGGCGTCGACGGTGTCCTCATGAACACCGCTCTCGCCGCTGCGGAGGACCCTGTGGCGATGGCTCGCGCGATGCGCCATGCCGTGCAGGCCGGGCGACTCGCGTTCCGCGCCGGCCGTATGCCGGCCCGCGAGATCGCGGTTCCGTCCTCCCCGACCCGGGGCATGCTGGAGTGAGGTTCGCCGTTCTCCGACGCTACGGGTCGCCGCGCTTCGATTCACGCTCGCCGCCCGGATAGCTGCCGGCGCCTCTGTTGCTGCTGGCCCGGCGGGCTCGCGTCGCTCCGCTACGCGGCGCCGGAAGGTTGCGGCCACGGTGGCGCCCCGGGGAGGCTGTGGTGTAGAGCACCTGCACGCTGGATCGGCAGGAGAACGAGGAGCGTGTGGACGCGCGCCTCCTCCGGCGCCCCGGATACAGCCCCCAACGCGCGGATGCCGTGGCAGCGACCTACCTCGACAAGGCGGGCCGGGTTCGGATGTCGCCGTGGAGGGTCGTCCTCGAGTACGCCTTGGCGGCTCCGCTGGAGCCGGGTACCACCATCCAAGAGCGGCGGGGCCGGAGGCGCCGCTCCGGGCGCGGCCGATCGGCCGGCCGGACCTCTCGAGGCCGCCGACGGGGCGGGGTCCGCTTCGCCGGCTGGCTGCTCGTGCTCGTCGTGTCCGGCCTGGCGTTCGGCTACGGCCTGGCTACGCTCTTTCTCTTCCCCGCGCCGCCACCCCCGGACGACCTCGTCGAGGTGCCGAGCCTGCGGGGACTGGCCCTCACCAGGGCGCGCGAGCGGGTGCTCGAAGTCGGTCTCGAGCTGGGGCCGGCCGAGGCGCTTCGTCACCCGGAACTCGACAGCGGTCTGGTCCTGGGGCAGGCTCCACTGCCGGGGCAGCTGGCGCGCCCGGGTCAGCCCGTGCGGCTGACCGTTAGCCTGGGTCCGCGACTTCAGGCGGTGCCCGACGTCTTGGACCTGAGAGGCGATCAGGCGCAGGGCGTCATAGAGGCGGCCGGCTTTGTGGCCACGGTCGACAGTGTCGACGCCGAGCAGCCGGCAGGCACCGTCGTGGAGACGGATCCGGTCGCGGGTAGTGTGCTTCGGATTCCAGGTGTGGTCCGCTTGGTACTCAGCCGTGGCCCGGCGTCGGTGCCCATGCCGTTCCTGCTGGGTATGCCCCAGCAGCGGGCGCTCGACACGTTGGAGACGCTCGGAATCGGCGCGGCGGCGGTGGACACCGTGTCCGGATTCGGGCTCGAAGAAGGCCTCGTGGTGGCCCAGGATCCACCGACCGACTCGTCGGTGGTCCGCGGAGACACGGTTCGGTTCTCCGTGGGTGGCCCGTAGCGCCGCCGCGCGTCGCGCGCGCACAGGAACAATGCAGAACGAGATCCGTAGCAGTCCCCGAAGCTTGGGAGCCGCGACCTAACGGAGTCGTATGACGCATTCGAACTCACCCGGGGGACGGTCGAAACGCGTGGGCCGGGCCCGGCGATCTCGGCGCTCCGCCTACCCGGTCGCGTTGATCGCTGTGGCAGGACTGATCGCTGCCGCGTGGCTGGGCCGCGAACGGTTCCAACCGGTCGTGGCCGGCGAGCCCGCTCCGGACTTCTCCGTCACGTCGATCGCCGGCGACGCGGTAGGCTTGAGGCAATACCGTGACCAGGTCGTGCTGCTGAACGTATGGGCTACCTGGTGCGAGCCCTGCAGGGACGAGATGCCCTCGATGGAGCGGCTCTACCGCGGTCTCGCCGGCGAGGCGTTCGAGATCCTCGCGGTGAGCGTGGACGAACCGGCAGATGGCGGCGTACCCGCAGAGCGGCTGAGTGCGTTCGCGACGGAATTCGACTTGAGCTTCCCGATCCTGCACAGCGCACCGGCCGCGCCCGGCAACATCCAGCAGATCTATCAGACCACGGGGGTCCCTGAGTCCTTCCTGATCGGGCGCGACGGGATCATATACCGTCGCATCTCGGGCCCGGCCACATGGGACTCCCCTCAGTACCGGGACCAGATCGTCCGTCTGCTGGGGGAATAGCTCGCGGTGGTCTCGTTGCCGCGCCTCGTACCGGGCATCATAGCCCGGAACGCGCGACTGAAGCTCGCCGCGCTGGGTCTGGCCGTCTTTCTCTGGGCATTGCTGCGCACCACCGAGCCCACCACTGGAGTCAACGTCTTCACCGTGCCCGTGCGGGCTCAGATCGCGGACCTGGCCTGGGCGCTTGAGGGAGATCCGCAGCCCGCAGCCGTTCAGGTGAGGCTGCGCGGACCGACCGAGGAGCTCATCAGGATCGCCCGCGACGGCACGACGCTCAGGGTGCCGGTGGACAGCGTCTGGAGCGCCGACACCCTCGTCGAGCTGCGTCGCGACTGGGTAGTGCTGGGCGGTGCCACGGGACTCGTGGTCGAGGACGTGGCGCCGCCCGCCGTACGGCTGACGCTGCAGCCCATGCTCTCCGCGGTGCTGCCCCTCGAGGTCGTCACGAGCGGGGAGCTCGACGAAGGCGTGGCGCTCGCCGCCCCGCTCACGCCCGACCCGCAAAACATCCGTGTGCGCGGACCGGCGCACCGTATCCGCGTTCTCGAGTCGGTGCGACTTCGACCGCTCGATCTGCGGGACGTGACGGAGTCCGGTGCCTATGCCGTGGCCGTCGACACCACCGGCCTCGGTGACCTGTCCGTGACTCCGCTGAACACGACGGTCGGTGTCCGCGTGGAGCCGGAGGTCACGCGGCTACTGGCGGACGTGCCGGTCGTGGTCGAAGGGGACATCGATGGCTCGTACGAGGTTATGCCCTCGGTGATCGAAGTCCAGCTCGCGGGCGCGCGCACGCCGGTCAACGGCACGCGTCCGGAGGAGGTGCGTGCCGTGGTTGCGCTCGAGCCCGTGGCCGGGCTCGAGCCCGGCCAGACGGAAGTGGGGTCGATCACCTTCCAGGGCGTGCCGCCGCTCGTGCGGGTGCTCTCCGTCGACGCCGACTCGATCCTGGTCCGACGGACCGCGCCGTGAGCCTGCTCGAGGACCCTCTCGTGCTGGGCCTCGAGACCAGCTGCGACGAGACCTCGGTCGCCGTACTAAGGGGTCGTTTCGACCTGCTCGGCCACGTGATTCTGTCTCAGGACGTCCACGAGGTGTACGGAGGAGTGGTCCCCGAGCTCGCGGCTCGCGCCCACCTGCAGCGCGTCGACGACGTGGTCGATGCCGCTCTCGCGCAGGCGGGCGTGGGTCTGCACGACGTGGATGCCTTGGCCGTCACCACGGGCCCGGGCTTGATCGGCGCCCTCCTTGTGGGCGTGAGTTGGGCTAAGGCCGCGGCATTCGCGCTGGAGCGTCCGCTCGTGGCCGTCCATCACATGGAGGCTCATCTCTTCGGGCCGGTGCTGGAGGATCCCGACGCCGAGCCACCGTTCGTGGCGCTGCTCGTGTCGGGCGGCCACTCCCTGCTCATGCACGTGCCGGAGTGGGGGCGCTATGAGCTCCTAGGCGAGACGCGCGACGACGCTGCGGGCGAAGCGTTCGACAAGGTAGCCAAGCTCCTCGGCTACCCGTATCCGGGTGGGCCGGCCATCGAGCGGGCCTCTCGAGGGGCGGACGCGGGCCGCTTCCCTCTGCCGCGTCCTATGATCAGACCAGGCCAGAAGGCGGGCGCGGACGACTGGTTCGATTTCTCGTTCAGCGGACTCAAGACAGCGGTGGCCACCCTCGTCGGCACGCTGGAAGAGACCGACAGCTTGGAGCGCGAGCGCGCGCACGTGGCCGCGAGCTTTCAGGAGGCGGCCGTGGACGCCCTTGTCACGAAGACCATGCGGGCGGTGGATCGGACCAGGTGCCGACGCATCCTTCTGGGAGGGGGGGTGAGCGCCAACCGACGGCTGCGCGCGGAGATGGCGGCCCGGCTGGGGCCCGACGGTCGCGTGCTCTTCGCTTCGCCGCGGCTCTCGCTCGACAACGGGGCGATGGTGGCCAGGGCGGGGCTGTTCCGACTGGAACGCGGAGAGCGCGCCGGAGCGGAAATGTCGGCGGACGCGGGCCTTCCCTTTCCGGGCCTTACGCGTCGGAGGCATTGATGTATCCGATCCTCTTCACTTTCCCTGCCTGGGTCCCGCTGATCGGCGGGATGCCCATCACTTCCTTCGGCGTCATGATGTTTCTCTCGTTCATGGTGGGCGGCTTGACCATGCGCCCGATCATGAGGGAAAAGGGAATCGACCCGGAGCGGGCCTGGGATGTGATCTTCATGGCCGTCATCGGCGGCATCGTCGGGGGCAAACTCTACTACGTCTTGCTCAACTGGCAGGCCACGGCGGCCGATCCCCTGGGTATGATCTTCAGCCGCGGCGGCATGGTGTGGTACGGCGGCTTCCTGGGTGCGACCGCCCTGGTCGTTTGGGACGCACGCCGTTCCGGGGTGCCGGTCGGCATGACGGCCGATGTCGTGGCCGCCCCGCTCGCGCTCTGCTACGCCGTCGGGCGCATGGGGTGTTTCTTGGTCGGCGACGACTGGGGCCGGCCAACGGATCTGCCCTGGGGCGTCGCTTTCCCGAACGGCAGCCCACCGACTACGGTGTCGAGCATCGAGCAGTCCTTCGGCATCACCGTGGACCCGGCGCTGGTAGAGACATACGGGAGCGTGATTCCCGTCCACCCGACACAGCTGTACGAGGTGGCGCTCTCGCTGATCTTCTTCGCCGTCCTCTGGCGCCTGAGAAACCACAAGCATCGCCTGGGCTGGCTGTTCATGCTGTGGCTGGTCCTGGCGGGATCCGAGCGGTTCGTGATCGAGATCCTGCGGGTCAAGGACGACCGCTTCTTCGGTCCGTTGACCCTTGCCCAGATGATCAGCCTGGGACTGGTCGCGGTCGGCGTCTGGGGGCTGGCGCGACTACGGTCGGCCGGGGGGCCGGACATGGCCCGGACGGCGGCGTCCGGCAGGGGCGCGGCACGACGGAAGGCTCGCCGACGCGCGCGCAGGTAAGCGCTTGATGCTCACGCTGCTGCACGCCTCTGACCTCCATTTCGGTAAGCCGTACAACGCGACCGCGGGGGAGGCCTTTCAGCGCGCCGCCCAGGCGGTGGCGGCGGACCTGATCGTCGTGTCGGGCGACTTCACCCAGCGCGCCAAGGTGGCCGAGTGCGAGGCCGCGCGGGCGTGGCTGGACCGGCTGCCGGACGTGCCGGTGGTCGTGACTCCCGGCAATCACGACGTGCCGCTGTATCGCGTCTTCGAGCGCCTGTTCGCTCCTTACCGAAACTACCGCAGATGGATCAGCGACGAGCTCGACTCGGTGATCCGAGTCGCCGGAGCGACCCTCGTCTCGCTGAACTCGACGGCGCCTCTGCGAGCGATCGTGAGCGGGCGGATCGACCGGCGCCAGCTCCGCTTCGCGGCCCGGGCCTTTCGCGACGCCGCCCCTGCCGACGCCCGGATTCTCGTGGCTCATCACCACCTGGCGCCCGCGCCGGACTACGAAGGGGACACGGCCCTCCGGAGGACCCCGGAGGTCCTTGACGCGCTCAACGACATGGAGGTCGATCTCGTGCTGGGCGGCCATGTTCACCGCGGGTATGTCGCGAGCTCGTTGGACGTATGCCCCAATACGGACCGCGGGCGGGGGATCGTCATCGTTCAGTGCGGGACGACCACCTCGGATCGGGGCCGCGCACGGGAGTGGGCCCGCAACAGCTTCAATGTGGTGCGGATCACGGCCGAGCGTCTCGACGTCACGCACTACCTGTACTTTGAGGACCTGGCCCGATTCGCGCCGTCATCCATCCATGCCCTGCCCCGGAGAATCGGGCGCCATTTCCTCCGCGATGCGTTCGAGGCCCCGACGGCGCCGCGAACCGATGAGGTCGCCGAAGGGGCAGGAGCGGCCGAGCGGGCGGTCCCGCAGGACACGGCCCGGTGAGCCGGCCGACGGCGGACCGCGCGGCCGGTCGACCGGAGGGGGCCGCAGCTTGAAGGCGCTGTTCCGGACTGCGTTCGTCGCGGCGGTGCTCGCTTACCCGATAGCTGGCCAAGAAGAGGAGGCACGCGGTCGCCCGGAGGTCGTCGATGTCGTGTTCTCGGGAAACGAGAGTTTCCCCGTCGACACGCTGAAGCGTGCGATCGTCAACCGGGCCACCGAGTGCGGGACGATGTTCCTCGCGCCCTTCTGCAAGCTGGGCTTCGACTTCGCCGCCGACCGCCGCTATTTCCGGGCCGACGAGTTCGCGCGCGACGCCGTCAGGCTGCGCCTCTACTACTGGCAGCATGGATATCGCGAAGCCCAGGTCGACACGGCCAGCGTGCCGCTCGGTCCCGAGGCGATCAGTCTAGCGTTCACGATCGACGAGGGACGACCGGTCCTAGTCGACTCGATCGCGGTGCTGGCCGCAGAGGGGATCGCCACTGCTTCACTGCTGGCGGATCTGCCCCTGAGGGTCGGCCAGCCGCTAAGCGGACTCGTCGTGGAGGCGACCCGGGACACGCTGGAGAATCGGCTCCGCGACGAGGGCTTCGCGCACGCCCTCGTACTGCTCCGGACGGACCTGCCGAGAGACGCCTACTCGGCCAGCGTGACGTTCGACGTCGATCCCGGCCCGCGCGCCCGTTTCGGCCCCATCGAGATCGTAGGCAACACCGAGCTCAGCGAGCGCGTGGTCCGGCGCATGCTGGATTTCTCCGAGGGCGACCTCTACGGCACCGCGAAGATCCTCGAGGCCCAGCAGAATCTCTTCGGCCTCGAGATCGTCCAGTACGCCAACGTGGACACGCTCCCGACCGCGGAGCTGGATACGATCCTTCCCATGAGAGTGGAGGTCTCCGAGACCTACGAGTACCGCGTGCGTGCGGGTGCAGGTTGGAGCACGGCGGACTGCCTCACCACCGAAGCCCGCTGGGTGGCGCGCAATTTCTTCGGCGGCGCCCGTCGCCTGCAGGTGCGCGGGCGCGTGGCCAACGTGCTGTCCGAGAGCCTCCACGACAGCATGTGCGCGGATGCGGGCGTCGGGGCCTACGGCCGGCTCAACTGGCTCGTTGCGGCCGACTTCACGCAGCCGTGGATCTTCTCGCCTCGGAATTCGTTGACCTTGGGGCTCTACGGCGAGCGTACGAGTCTGCCGGACGTGTTCGTTCGCGAGGCGGTTGGTATGAATCTCGCGCTGGTGCGCTCCCTGGCACGCAATACGCCCTTCTCGCTTTCCTACCGCCCGCAGCTCTCGCGCCTCAGCGCTGCGGAGGTCTTCTTCTGCACCAGCTTCCTCGCGTGCGCCCCGTCGGACATCAACGTCGTGCAGGGCGCCAACTGGCTCGCGCCGGTCGGCGCGAGCATCTCGACCGACCGCACCGACAACCTGCTGGATCCCAGGTCCGGATACCGGGGCGCGTTCGATCTCGAGCACGCGTCCGGATGGACCGGATCAAACTATGCGCACAATCGCGTGCTCGCCGAGCTGAGCGGCTATCACGGTGTGGGAGGCAACAGCGTGGCGGCCTTCCGCCTGCGCGCCGGCTGGGTGGGCGGCGGAGCGTTCGAACTCCTCCCGGGTGCGGGCGACGTCGTTCACCCGCTCAAGCGCTTCTACGCGGGCGGATCCAACAGCGTGCGCGGCTTCGCGCAGAACCGGCTCGGCCCGAAGGTCCTCACGGTCAGCGCCGAGAGGCTGCTGCAGACCGGCGCGGATACACTTCCCGCCTGTAGCTTTGTGGACGTGGTCGCGCTCGCCTGCGACCCCGCGACGCTGGAACAGGGCGCGTTCACACCTCAGCCGACGGGTGGGACTCGGGTGCTCGAGGCCAGCTTCGAGTATCGTTTTCCGATTACTCCCGACGCATTCGAGGGCGTCGGGTTCGTGGACGTGGGGCAGGTGTGGGACCGGGACGAGAGCGTCGATCTGAGTGCGCTCGCGTGGACGCCTGGCGTGGGAGTGCGCTACTACAGCCCCATCGGCCCGATTCGGCTGGATCTGGCGTATCGCCCGGCCCGCACCGAGCACCTGCGCATCGTGACCTCTCAGGTCGCGCCTTGCGAGGTGTCTCCTCGGCGCCCCCAGTGCACGCCGTTCGTCCTGGCTTCAGACGAGGTCGGCCCCGGGTTCGTGCTCCTGAGTGAACTAGGGCTCCTCGGGCCCACGATGCGTTTCGAGACAGAGAGCTCCTTCCAGCTGCACTTTTCAATCGGCCAGGCGTTCTAGCGTGGAGCCGGCGAAACCACAGCGGCCGGCTTCCCCGCCCGCAAAGCGGCAGCTCACGCAGCGGGTCGCGGGTGCCGCGGCCACGTGGGCCCTGCGCGGGCTCTCCGCCGCGGTGTTCGTGGTCGTTCTGGGTTTCTTCTTCCTGACCCGCACGGATCGCGGGGTCGGCATCGTCACGGGGCACGTGCTGCCCCGCCTCGCGATCAACGGAAAGATCGAGGTGGGGGCGGCACGCTCGGAGCGTCTGCTGGAGGGCGTGCGCTTCTACGACCTGTTGATCCGAGGGAGCGACGGCCGGGCCTTCCTGCGAGCGGATTCCGTCCGCCTGCGCTACGACTGGCGCACGCTGCTGTCGGGAGACATTGCGCTCGACGCGCTCGAATTGTGGCAGCCCCTGGTCACGGTGAACCGGCTCCCGGGCGAGTCGGAGCTCAATGTGAAGCGCCTTTTCCCGCCAAGCGAGCGGGCGGTCACGTTCCGTGACGTGGCGCTGCACGCCGGCGAGATCCGAGTGCACTATCCCGTCCAGGGCAGTCCGCGCGGCCGCTGGCCCACGGTCCCGGCGCCTGGGGGGGAGGGACGGCTCCTAAGCCATACTTTCACGGAAGTCGAGGCCCATTTTCCTTCAGTCGTGCTGCGATCGCCGGACTCTGCGGATCAGCGGGTGGAGATCGACAACTTGGCCCTCGTCGGTGAAGCGTTGGAGGGCGCGCCGCGGATCCGGGCCTTGCGCGGCGAGCTCCGCCTTCGGGAAGGCCGGATCGAGGTCGATCTGGCCCGTCTCGCTACGGACGGTTCCGAGTTCAGAGGCAGTGCTTTCGCCGAGACCCGACCTGACGGCGCTCCGGCCCGCTACGGGTTCGACGTCGAGGCCGCAAGGATCGATCTCGCCGACCTGCGGTGGGGCGACCCGCGCGTGCCCGCCGGGAGCGCCCAAGGCGGCGTGGCGATGGACTGGGAGAGTGGGCGCCGCCAGGTCAGCTTCCGTTCGCTCGAAGTCGCACTGGAAGGCAGCAGGATCGCACTGGACGGCGCCGTCGCGGTCTCGGACGATCGCTTCACGTTCGATGGCCTCACGGCCCGCGTCTCCCCCCTGGCGCTCGACCTGGTCGAGTCCTGGACCGGGCGTCCGCTTCCGGTGGGCGGCACAATCGAGGGGTCGGCCCGGCTGGACGGAGCCCAGGAGGAGCTGGCCGCGCAAGGACGCCTGACCCTCCAGCCGGGGCCTGACCGAGGGAGGATCACCGCCGACTTCGGCGGCCTCGTACACCTGGAGGGCGACCTCGCCGACGGGCTGGGCTTCACGGACCTGAACGCCACCCTCGACCCGTTCGACTTCGACGTGTTGAGCGAACTGGCGGGGGGATCCGCCGTCAGCGGGGCGGGGCGGATGAGCGTGCAGGCCACGGGGCACACGTCGAGCGCCATTCGTTTCACGATCGACGTGCACCATCGCCCGCCCGGTCTGCCAGCCTCGGACATGATCGCGCACGGAAGCGTGAGTCGCCGCGGAGGAGCCTGGCTGCTGGACGTGCAGGCGGATCTGGCTCCCCTCTCGTTGACGGCGCTCAACCGGTACTATCCCGACTTTCCGTTCACGGGCGAGGTCACCGGCGCCCTGCGTGCGGACGGCCCGCTCACCGACCTCACCCTGACGACGGATCTGGCGACTGCGGGCGGTCGCCTCGCCGTCGCGGCGCGCTTCGACGCGACCGAGCCGGGCACGCATTACGCGCTACGGGGCGAGGTTGCAGAGTTCGAGCTGTCGGAGCTGGCGCCGGACTTGCCCCGTCCCACCCGGATCACGGGCCTCGTGGCCCTGGAGGGGAGCGGTACCGACCCGGGCTCGATGACCCTCGACGCGCGCGCCCGGCTCCGAGCGTCCCGCGTCGGCGGGCTCGTGGTGGACACTGTGGCATTGGCGCTGCGCGCTCGCTCGGGCGTCCTGCACGTGGATACCCTGGAGGGGGTCGCCGGCGGCGTCGCCGTCCAGGCGCGAGGCACGCTGGCGATGGAGGGGGACGGTCCGGAGCGCGCGGTCCAGGTCGCCTTCCAGAGCGACTCGCTCGGGCGCCTGCGGCCGCTGTGGCTCGGCGACGCGGTCATCGCCCGCGACACGCTCACCGCGCTGGATCATGAGCTGCTGCTGGCGCAGGGGGTCGACCCCGACACGTTGCCGATGCGCGCGGACGTGGAGGCCGCCGGATCGGTGCGCGGCGAACTCACGCTGCACGGCTCCGTGACGGACTTCGCGGCGCGCGGCCGAGCGGCGTTCGATCGGTTGAGGTACGGGCCCAACGTAGTGCGGAGTGCCGCCGTGACGTTCGAAGGCACCGGCCTGCCGTCTCTCGACGGCCGACTGGCGGCGCATGTGGAGATCGACACGCTCAGCGTGCTAGAGCGCCACTTCGTCGGCGCCGAGTTGGGGTTGGAGTACGCGCGGCCGGGGGGCCAGGTCGGCTTCACGCTGAGGCGTGACGGGAGCGAGGATTACACCGGCAGGGCCGCCTTCGAGGTGACCCCGACCGAGCGCAGGGTCGTGCTTGAAGAGCTCGCGCTACGCTTTGGTCAGCGCCGGTGGGCTCTCGAAGCACCGTCCGTGCTGGCCTGGAACGACCGGGACATGAGCGTCGGTGACCTCGTCATCGCGAGCTCGGCCGACTCGGTGCGCATCGAGGTGGACGGGCGGATTCCGCGGCGGGGAGACGTGGATCTGAGCGTGGACGTGAGCGGCCTGCCGCTCGCACGTCTGGGCTCGATGGCGCAGCGCGAAGACCTGGGTCTGGGCGGCAGGGTCGGCCTGACGGCCCGCATCGGCGGCATGCGCGCCGCGCCGCTCTTGGCCGGGTCGATCGAGATCACCGACCTGAGCTTCAACACGCTGACGCTCAGCCGGCTCGCCGGCGAGGTCGCCTACGCCGAGCGCACACTCCAGCTCCACGTCGCCGCCTGGCAGGATTCGCTCCGCGCCCTCACGGCGAGCGGACAAGTCCCCGTGGACCTGGCACTTCAAGCGCTCGCGCGCCGCGTCCCCACCGACCGCCAGATGAACCTCGCCGTCGTCGCAGACTCGCTGCCGGCCGCGTGGCCGCTGGCCTATGTGTCGATCCTGGAAGAGGTGGCGGGCACGCTGTCGGGGGTCTTCCAGATCGGCGGCACTGTGGACGACCCGTCTCCGAGCGGGACCCTGACGCTCAACAACGCGGGCTGGACGTTTCCCGCGCTGGGGGTGCGTCACGCCGAGATCGGCGGAACCTTCACGCTCCGCCAGGACGGCACCGTCGACGTCGACGTGAGCGGGAGGTCGGGCGGCACGATCACCACGACCGGACGTGTCCTCCTCGTGCCGCTCACCGATCCGACCCTCGACCTGGTCGTGACGGCCCAGAACTTCACGGCTGTCCAGCGGGCGGACGTCGAGGGGAGCGTGAGCGGCGCGGTGACTCTGACGGGAACCTACTCACGGCCGGTTGTGCGCAACCGCGACGCGCTGCCGCTCCGCGTGGACGAGGGGATCCTGTACGTGGAGGAATTCCAGCGGGCCGCGGGAGTGGTCGATTTGACCGACCCGGCCTTCTTCGCCGTCGTGGACACTTCGGTGGTCAACCCGCGCCCCCTGCTCGGGTTCGGGGCCAATCCCTTCCTTCGCAATCTGCGCGTGACGGTCGACCTGCTGGCGGCGCGCAACACGTGGTTGCGCAGCGAGCAGATGAATGTCGAGATGGGCGGCGCGCTCCAGATCGTCTACGACCGCCAAAGCCGCGAGCTGGTCGTGCTCGGGAGCCTGCAGGCGATCCGTGGTACCTATTCGATGCTCGGACGGAACTTTCAGGTGGAGGGCGGATCCGTCGAGTTCCCGGGCGCGCCCGGCATCAATCCGATCGTCAACATCGTGGCGAGCACGCGCGTGCGCCCCGCGGGCGCCGCTAGCGGCGGCGACCCGATCGACATACAGGCCGTCATCAGCGGCATGCTGCAGGATCCGCGCCTGGGCTTGGCCAGTACCGAGGGCGCCATCGCGGAGTCGGACCTCGTCAGCTACCTGGTCTTCGGTGTGCCCAGCTACCAGCTCGCCTCCGGACAGGCACAGCTTCTCGAGGGCGCCGTCGGTTCGATCCTGGGCACCACTTTCGGGGCGGGACTGTCGATCCTGCAGGGAACGCTGGCGTCCAGGCTCAGTTCACTGGCGGCGCGCGAGTGGGGACTCGACTACTTCGCGATCTCACAGCCCCAGCAGCTCGGGCTCTCCCGGCTCAACCTGAGCGCCACGCTGGGCTCCACCACCTTCGAGGTAGGGTGGTACCTCGAAGAGGACGTGTTCCTGACCCTGCTGCTTCGTCCGTTGGGGAGTGTCTCGGGTAGCGAGAGGATCGATCCCTTCGGGGGCGCCCGCCTGGACTGGGTGCTGGCCGATACGTGGACTCTTCAGGCGTTCTTCGAGGACCGGTGGCTGCGTCAACCGACCCTGGGCTTCGACCAGCAGATCCTCAACCAGCGCAAGGTCGCCGGGGTATTCCTGCTTCGCGACTGGGGCTACGGCAGGCCCCGTCCGCCGGAGCCCGGTTCGAGGAGCGGCCAGGCTGTGCGGATCGGGACTGCGGGCTCGGTCCGCAGGCCGAAGAACCGTGCTCTCCCGGGGGTGAGCACGCGGCACCCGTAGGGCCTTGCGAGGTATTACCTTGCCCGAGCCGTTCCCGCGGGCCCGGAGCCCGCGGGAACGCTCGTCACGGCACGTTTCCTGGAGAGAGTTCCGATGCAGACGCTAAAGGTGTTCGCGCTCATGGGTGGGCTGACCATCCTACTGGTCGGTGCGGGCTCGTACTTCGGCGGGACCGGTGGAATGGCCGCCATGTTCGTGCTCGCCGCCCTGATGAACCTCGGCTCCTACTGGTTCAGCGACAAGATGGTGTTGCGCATGTACCGCGCGCAGATTGTCGATCGCGCTCGCGCGCCGCAGCTGTACGGGATGGTGGAGCGGCTTGCCCGCCGCGCGAAGCTGCCCATGCCGGTGGTCGCCATAGCGCCCTCGGAGCAGCCGAACGCCTTCGCCACCGGACGTAGCCCGGAGCACGGTGTCGTCTGCTTCACCCAGGGCATCCTGCGCCTGATGCCGGTTGGCTCGGCCGAACTCGAGGGCGTCACGGCGCACGAGCTCGCGCACATCAAGCACCGCCACATGCTGGTAGGCGCCATCGCGGCCACGATGGCGGGCGTCATCATGATGCTCAGCCGGTTCGCGATCTTCTTTGGCGGCCGCAACAACAACAACAATCCGCTCGCGCTCATCCTGATGATGATCCTCGGGCCGATCGCCGCGCTGGTGGTTCAAATGGCGATCAGCCGCCAGAACGAGTTCCAGGCCGACCGCACCGGCGCGGAGATCGCCGGACGGCCGCACGGGCTCGCCAAAGCGCTGCGCAGCATGGACGCCCAAGCACGCCGGATCCCGATGGAGGTCAATCCCGCGGCGGCCCAGCTCGCGATCGTCAATCCGTTGTCGGGCCGGCGGCGTCTCGGAATCATGGGTCTGTTCAGCACGCATCCGCCCACCGAGGACCGCATCGCCCGTTTGGAGGCGCTGGCGCGCTGAGGCCCGGCGGTCGCGACCAGGGTGTTCTGAATCACGAGGCGAGGTGGGATGCCCGTCGGGGCGAGTGTCGAGCGTGTCGACCGTCGCGGTGCCTGATGCCCGTCTGAACCCGAACGCGCGAATCGGATGGGGCATGAAAAACTGATCATCCGCGGGGCGCGCGAGCACAACCTCCGCAACGTGGACCTGGAGCTGCCCCGCGAGCGGCTCATCGTCATCACCGGGCTGTCGGGTTCGGGGAAGTCCTCCCTGGCCTTCGACACCATCTACGCCGAGGGCCAGCGGCGCTACGTCGAGTCGCTCTCCGCCTACGCCCGGCAGTTTCTCGGGCTGATGGAGAAGCCCGACGTGGACGCGATTGAGGGCCTCTCGCCCGCGATCTCGATCGAACAGAAGACGGTCTCGCGCAACCCGCGCTCCACCGTTGGCACGGTCACAGAGATCTACGACTACCTCCGCCTGCTCTGGGCGCGCGTCGGCGTGCCGCACTGCCCGGACTGCGGCCAGCCCATCCTCCGTCAGTCGGCGGCGCAGATCGTCGACCGGGTGCTCGGCCTGTGCGAGGGAGCCCGCATCGAAGTGCTGGCTCCGCTCGTGCGCGGTCGCAAGGGAGAGTTCCGGGACCTGTTCGCCCACGCCCGCAAGCAGGGCTTCGTGCGGGCTCGCGTGGACGGGACCGTCTACGATCTGAACGAGCCTCCCAGGCTGAACCGCTACGAGAATCACGACATCGCCGTGGTCGTGGACCGACTGAGGGTCAGGGAAGCGGACCGTTCGCGCCTGGCCGACTCGATAGAGACCGCGCTGCGCACGGGCGCCGGCGTCGTCGAGGTCCTGGCGCACGGTGGCGGCGAGAGCGTGAGCCGGCTCTACAGCGAGCACTACGCATGTGCGACGTGCGGCACGAGCCTCGCGGAGCTCCAGCCCCGCCAGTTCTCGTTCAACTCGCCGTACGGAGCATGCGCCGAGTGCGGAGGCCTCGGCAACCGCAAGGAGGTCAATCCCGATCTGCTGGTCTCCGACCCGTCCATCTCGATTCTCGAGGGCGCGATCGTCCCGTGGGGCGAGCCTTCAGGGCATCTGCGGCGCTCGGTGATCCCGGGACTCGCCGAGGCTTACGAGTTCGACCCCGCCCGGCCTTGGGCGAAGCTCTCGCGCGAGGCTCGCGACGGGGTGCTGCACGGATCGGGCCGCATGAAGATTCGCTTCCCCTACAAGGCCGGGGCGTCCAAGGGGTACTACGAGGACCATTGGGAGGGTGTCGTGGCCAGCGTGGCCCGCCGGTACTCGGAGACCGCCTCGGAGATCGTGCGCGGCCAGCTCGAGGAGTACATGTCCACGCTGTCGTGCACATCGTGCGGCGGCAGCCGCCTGAAGCAGGAGTCCTTGTCCGTCACCGTGGGCGGACGCTCGATCGGCGCCGTAGTGAACCTGTCGATTGACGAGGCCGTCGCGTTCTTCCGCTCTCTCCCCGTGGAGGGATGGCCAGACGACGGTGCGGCGCCTCCCTTCCCGGATCCGCGCGAAGACGCCCGTTCCGGGGGCGCCGGCGCTGCGCCTCTCCCAGCGCAGATCGCCGGGCCGATTCTCAAGGAAGTGCTCGACCGACTCGAGTTCCTCCGCGACGTCGGGCTGTCGTACCTCTCGCTCGGACGCTCCGCCGGCAGCCTGTCGGGCGGCGAGGCGCAGCGCATCCGTCTGGCTACCCAGATCGGAAGTCGCTTGGTGGGCGTGCTCTACATTCTGGACGAGCCCTCGATCGGGCTGCATCAGCGCGACAACCATCGTCTTCTCGACACGCTTCGAAGGCTTCGCGACCTCGGCAACACGGTCATCGTCGTCGAGCACGACGAGGACACGATCCGCGCGGCCGATTGGATCGTAGACCTGGGGCCCGGAGCTGGCCGAGCCGGCGGAGCCGTGATCGTCGCCGGCACGCTGGACGACGTGCTGGCCGAGCCCGGATCACTTACCGGTGCGTACCTGAGGTGTGAGCGCCGGATCCCGATCCCGACCACCCGGCGCCCGGCGGACCCGGACAACGTGCTCCGCGTGCGCGGCGCCAGGGGGCGCAACCTGAAAGACCTCGACGCGGCCATCCCTCTCGGCACACTGACCTGTGTCACGGGGGTGAGCGGCTCCGGCAAGTCCACTCTCGTGACCGAGACGCTGTACCACGCCCTCGCTCGCCACTTCTACCGGAGCAACCTGCTCGCGGCCTCGCACGATTCGATCGAGGGCCTGGACCGGGTCGACAAGGTGATCGACGTGGATCAGTCGCCCATTGGCCGCACGCCGCGATCCAACCCCGCCACCTATACGGGCCTCTTCACCCCGATCCGGGATCTCTTCGCGGCCCTGCCCGAGGCGCAGATACGCGGCTACAAGCCAGGCCGCTTCTCCTTCAACGTGAAGGGCGGGCGCTGCGAGGCCTGCAAAGGGGACGGGCTGGTCAAGATCGAAATGCACTTTCTGCCGGACGTCTACGTGCCCTGCGACGTCTGCAAGGGCAAGCGCTACAATCGCGAGACGCTCGACGTCTACTACAAGGGCAGGAACATCTCCGATGTCCTCGACCTGACCGTCGCGGAGGCCCTCGAGTTCTTCGAGGCGGTCCCCCGGATCAAGGCGAAGCTGCAGACCCTGTACGACGTCGGCCTCGGCTACATCCACCTCGGGCAGTCCGCGACGACGCTCTCGGGCGGCGAGGCTCAGCGCGTGAAGCTGGCCACGGAGCTCTCCAAGAGGGCTACGGGGAGCACCCTCTACATCCTCGACGAGCCCACGACCGGGCTGCATTTCGAGGACGTGCGCGTCCTCCTGGAGGTGCTCCATCGGCTGGTCGATCTCGGCAACACGGTGGTCGTGATCGAACACAACCTGCAGGTCATCAAGACTGCGGACTGGATCATGGACCTCGGCCCCGAAGGGGGAGCCGAGGGGGGGCGCATCATCGCGGAGGGCACGCCCGAGCAGGTCGCCGAGAACCCGGTATCGTACACGGGGCGCCATCTTGCGGGCGCGCTGGAACCGGAGCGGGTGGCGTAGGCGCGGCGATGTGACGCCCGCCGGACTCGTGTTATCTTGGCGCGCGTCGGGAGATCCAATGTTTCCATACGCTCGGAGGGTATGACGCGCCGGATCGTCGCTGCCCCGGGCAGAAGACCGACCTGCCTTCCCACAGGGAGTGTGGCATGGTGACGCGAGAAGACCTGGAGAGCTTTCTCCTGAGGATGGAGGACCTCGAAGTCGACGAGATCGAAGAGGGCATGTATCTCGTGAGGAATCGCGGCGGCGGCCCTCCCGTCGTGGTGAGCCACTCCGCGCCGCTCCTGCTCCTGAGGATGAAGGTGATGGACCTGCCGGAGGATGGAATCGCCAACGCCGAGCTCTTCCGGGCGCTCCTGGAACTCAACGCGACCGACGTGGTGCACGGCGCCTACGGGCTCGAGGAGGGCGAGTTGATCCTGAGCGACACGCTCAAGCTCGAGACGCTCGACTTCGAGGAGCTCCGGGACTCGCTCGAAAGCATCCAGCTGGCGGCGGCCGACCACATGCAGCGGATCCGCTCGCTGGCGGGCCTCGGCACCGGCTCCGCCGGAGGAGACCGTTGACATGGGCATCTTCCAGAAGCTGTCCACCTTGATCCGCTCGAACATCAACGATCTGATCTCGCGGGCGGAAGACCCGGAGAAGATGCTCACGCAGGTCATACTCGACATGCGCAATCAGCTCGCGCGCGCGAAGCGCGAGGTGGCCGCCGCGATCGCCGACGAACGCAAGCTGAGGCAGCAGGCGGACGATGAGGTCAAGCAGGCGCGCGACTGGGAGCAACGGGCGGTGCTCGCCGTGCGCGAGAGCCGCGACGATCTGGCCAAGCAGGCCCTTATGCGTCAGCAGGAGCATGCGGAGCGGGCGCAGTCACTCGAACAGACTTGGGGCGTGCAGGCCGAGGAGATCGCCCGGCTGAAGAGCTCGCTTCGCCAGCTGAACGACAAGATCGACGAGGCGAAGCGCAAGCGTAACCTGTTGGTCGCCAAGCAGAAGCGAGCGCAGGCTCAGCGGCGCATCCACGAGAGCATGGCCGGCCTGTCCGACACGTCCGCCTTCGAGGCGTTCAATCGGATGGCCGAGAAGATCGAGGACAACGAGCGCCGCCTGCTCGCAGAGAACGACGTGAACCGGACGCTCGCCGCTTCGTCGGTCGAGTCGGAGTTCCTCAAGCTCGAAGCGGGGCAATCGGACGCCGCGGTCGAGCAGCGGCTGACGGCGCTCAAGCAGGACATGGGCTTGCTGTCGGCGGGCGCCTCGGAGGGCCCTAGACGGCTGGAGTCGGGCGAGAAGCCGGACACGGAGGCGGTGGGGCGCGAGGGCGGACAGGAGCCGAAGGATGGCTCCGAGGCGGCGTTGCTGGAGGAATTCGAGCGGCTGGAGGAGAACACGCAGCGCTAGACAGGCCCGTGGGAGCGGAGTCGGCCGTGGAAGGCCCGCTCCTCCTTAGGGCGCCCTGATCCGCTGAGGCGTGCGTGGCCTGCGAATCCCGAACCGCCGGAGCGGTCCATGAGAACGGTCTACTTGAACGGCGAGTTCGTCCCGCGGGCGAGCGCCCGGGTCTCCGTCGACGACCGTGGGTTCCTCTTCGCCGATGGCGTCTACGAGGTCACCCCTGCGTACGGGGGAAGGTTCTTCCGCTTCGAGCGGCACATGGCGCGCATGCGCCGCGGGCTCGCCGAGCTGCGCATCGACTACGATCCGGCTCCGCTGGCGGACGTGCACGAGCGGCTGCTGGCGGCCAACGCCCTTGCAGACGAGCCGATCTCGGTCGTCTACGTGCAGGTAACCCGCGGGGCCGCCCCGCGCGGGCACGCCTTTCCTGCCACTCCTCCGCGGCCGACCGTCTACGCGTTCGCCAAGCCGTTCAAGCGCGAGGAGAGCGAAGCGTGGGAGCAGGGCTATCACGCCGCCACGGTCCCCGACCGTCGTTGGGCGCGCTGCGACATCAAGGCGATCGCGCTGCTCCCGAATTGCCTCGCGATGCAGGCCGCCGTGGAGGCGGGCTGCACGGACGCGTTGTTCGTGAAGGACGGAGTCGCGATCGAAGGAGCGCACAACAACTTCTTCGCGGTGATCCACGGGACCGTGGTCACGCATCCCGCGACCCAGCACATCCTGCACGGGATCACGCGCGAGTACGTCCTCGAGCTCTGCCATGATCTGGGGTTGCCGGTCGAACTCCGGCCTATCCGGCTCGAGGAGCTGTGGCAAGCGGACGAAGCGTTCTTCACCGGCACCACGAGCGACGTCCGGCCGACCGTCGGCGTCGACGGCCGCACCATCGGGGACGGCAAGCCCGGTCCGATCACGCGTCGCCTGATGGAGGCCTTCGTCAAGGGAGTGGAACGGGAGGTCGCCGCCGCGCCGCTCGTCTGACAGCGGCTGCGGAGCCGGGCTCGCCGCCGGGCGTCCGCACCGACGCCTCAGCGATAGAGGAGGCTGGGACGCCGGAGGGTCCGGAAGGCGCGGAGCTGGGCGTCCCACACGGCGACCAGGCTGTCCAGCGACGTCCCTTGCTCGACCAGCCGGCGGACCCGGTCGGTGCCGGCCAGTCGATCGAAATGGGCCGCGTTCCACTCCCACGGATCCCCGGGGAGCGCTCTCGCCAGCTGCCGTGCCTCGATCACTGCGGCGAGCGCCGCGAGCGTCGGATCGTAGAGCTCGCGCTCGGTCGCCACGAAGCGGACGCCGCGGACCTCGCTTCCCGCGAACTTGCCGTCGCTCGGCGCGTTCGGCGTGAACTGGACCGCCTCGAAGCGCACGCCGGGAAACCCGTATGCGTTGAGGCGCTCCGCGAGCTCCTCCCCGTCGAGCCACGGGGCCCCGACCCACTGGAAGGGCCGCTCGGTGCCGCGCCCAACGGACAGGCCGGTACCCTCGAGTAGACATGTGCCGGGGTAGTGCGTGGCGCTCTCGACGGACGGCATGTTGGGAGACGGCGCGACCCACTGCAGGCCCGTATCCTCGTACCACATCTCGCGCTTCCAGCCCTTCATCTGGACGACGTGCAGCTCCGCCCGGGGTTCCCAGTGCGCATGAACGAGACGCGCCACCTCCCCCACGGTCATCCCGTGGCGCATGGGCACCGGGTGGAGACCGACGAAGGTGGCGAAGGCCGTGTCGAGCACGTTTCCCTGCACGAGCTCGCCTCCGATCGGATTCGGACGGTCGAGCACTACGAACGGGATCCCGGCCGCGCCCGCCGCCCGCAGCGCGAGCGCCATGGTCCAGACGTAGGTGTAGTAGCGTGCGCCCACGTCCTGTATGTCGAAGAGCAGCATCTCGACGCCTTCGAGCATCGAGGGCAGCGGCTCGTTGGTCTCGTCGTAGAGGGAATAGACGGGCAACCCGGTCTCGGCGTGGCGGCCGCTCGCGACTCGCTCGCCCTCGCGCACGACACCTTCGATCCCGTGTTCCGGGCTGTAGAGGGCGACGAGGTCGAGGTCGGGGTGGTCGAAGAGCAGCGACACGGTCGACACGGCGCTGTCCGCGCTGGAGCCGGCGCGGGCGGTGGCCCGCCCCGTCTGGTTGGTGATAAGACCTACGCGGCGACCTCGAACCAGCTCGAGCGAGTCGCGGAGCAGCACGTCCGCACCGACTACGACCGGGTCGGCGGCGTGCGCCGGGCGATCGACCGCGCCGGAGGGCGAGCAGGCAGTGAGCAGGGCGAGCAGCGACAGGCTCGCCGCCAAGCCGGGTCCCACGCCGTGCGCTGGTCGGCTTCGAGGGTGGTCCATACGTTATCGTGCCCGCGCATGTGTGTCCGTCTCGGGCCCGGCGCCGGCGGGGCGGCGCCGCGGCGCGGAGCCCGCGCCGTCCCGAACGTCGAGATGCGGCGGGCCGCCGTCAAACGACCGCCGCCGGCCCGTCGGCGCTGGCGCCCACCGACTGAGGTGTCACCCGGAGCGTGATCCACCCCCTATGACCGTTCAGCCTCGACCGGGAAGCCACTTCCGCGTGCCCGCCCTTGCAGGCGTGCCTCCGCGCGCGCGGCCAGGCTGCGTGCTCGCGGGATTCTTCCTCGCCGGCTGCGGGCTCTCCGGACCGGTCGGACAGGAGCCGGCCGCACCCGTGGCGGTGACGGACACGCGCGCTCCGACGCGCGAGGAGGGGCGCGACTGGGCGGAGCGGACGCTCGCGGGCCTGACCCTCCGCGAGAAGGCAGGCCAGATGATGATGGCCTGGGTGGCCGGGGACTTCGCCCCTGTGGGCAGCGAAGGCCAGCAACGGCTGCACCAGCTCGTGGAGGACAGGAAGATCGGCGGGGTGGTCATGTCGGTCGGAACCCCGACCGAGGTCGCCGTGAAGCTCAACAGCCTCCAGGCGGCGTCGGCGGTGCCGCTGTTGGTCGGCGCCGACCTGGAGGCTGGAGCGGGCTTCCGACTCCGCGGGGCCGTCCACGTGCCGACCGGCCTCGAACTCGGCGGTGCGACAGAGTTCCCGCCCCACATGGCGCTCGGTGCGACGGGCGAGCCCGCGCTCGCGTACGAGACGGGTCGGATCACGGCGCTCGAGGCGCGCGCGGTAGGCATCCACGTTCCGTTTGCTCCGGTCCTCGACGTCAACAACAACCCGGACAACCCGACCATCAACGTCCGCTCCTTCGGAGAGGACCCCGAACTCGTGGCCCTGATGGGTGCCGAGTTCGTACGCGGCGTCCAGGAGAGCGGTGCGATCGCCACCGGGAAGCACTTCCCCGGCCACGGCGACACGGGCGTGGACACGCATCTGGCGTTGCCCGTCATCGATGTCACCGAGACGCGTCTGGACAGCGTGGAGCTCGTGCCCTTCCGGGCCGCCGTAGCGGCGGGCATCGGCGGCATCATGACCGCGCACGTGAGCGTGCCCGCCCTGTCGGGGGAGCCCGTGCCTGCGACGCTCTCGCCCGCGGTGATGACCGGGCTGCTGCGCGAGCGCATGGAGTTCGACGGCCTGCTCTTCACGGACGCCATGGAGATGGGCGCCATCGTAGATGGCTACGGCGCAGCCGAGGCCGCCGTCCGCGCGGTCGACGCCGGCGCCGACGTGATCCTGATGCCGCCCGACGTGGAGGCTGCGGTCGAGGCGATCATCGGCGCCGTGTCGGCCGGCCGCCTGTCCGAGGAACGGATCGACACCTCGGTGTTGCGCATCCTCCGTGCCAAGCAGTCCATCGGCTTGCACACGGGTTCCGTGGTCGACGCCGAACGCGTCAGCGCTCTCGTAGGGATCCCCGAGCACGTCGAGGTCGCCAGGCGCGTAGCGGAACGAAGCGTGGTCCTCATCAAGGACGAGCGCCGGCTGCTGCCCCTGGACGGAGCGAGTGAGGCGCCGGCGCTATCGCTGACCTTTCGACGCCCGAACGACCTCCTCGCAGGCCGCTACTTCAACGACGTCGTGCGCGAGAGCTACCCGCGGCTCGTCGGCCGGGCCGTCGACCGCGACACGTCGCTCGCGGCCTGGGACGCACTTCGCCGCCGAGCCCGCGAGTCCGAGCTGGTGCTCGTCTCGGTCTACGTGACCGGACGGGACCGGGGAGCGGTCTCCGACGAGTTGCGCGACTTCATCGGCGAGCTCGCGCGCAGCGACGTCGCGCACGTCGTGACTGTGTTCGGGAATCCCTACGTGCTGAGCGACCTCCCCGACGCGCGCGCCTATCTGCTCGCATGGAGCGGGGCGGAGGTGAGCCAGCGGGCGGCCGCAGCGGCGCTCTTCGGCCGGATCCCGCTCACGGGGCGGATGCCCACCAGCGTTCCGCCCGAGTTCGAGCGCGGTGCGGGCATTCAGCTGCCCGCGCGGGCGGAGGTGTGCTGCCAGCGCTAGGTCGGCCGTGAGGCGGCCCGGCGCGGCCGTCCTCGCCGCCTCGGCGGCCCTGCTGGCGTGCGGACACAGGGCCGTCCCGGCAATTTCCCCGCCCGTGGGCGCGGACGCGGACGTCGCCGCGGTCGTGCCGGCGCCGGACGCACGGCCCGACGCCCTGAGCCGGTCGGCCGGGCTTGCGGCCGACGCCCGACCGCGCGATCCGGCCGCGCTGCCGACCACCGTGAGCTCCGTGGAGGAGGATCCCCGAGCGGCCGGCATGGACGCAGACGCGCTCGCGCGGGTGGATTCCATCATTCTCGCCGCCCTGGCGGACGCGGCGGCGCCCGGAGCCGCGCTGGCCGTCGGTCGCCGCGGGCGGGTCGTACGCCTCCGGGGATACGGCACGCTCGGCTGGGCCGACCTCAATCCGGTCACCCCGAAGACGCTCTACGATCTCGCGTCGCTGACCAAGGTTATAGGGACCACGACCGCGGCGATGCTGCTCGAGGCGGACGGAGCGCTCGAACTGGACGCTCCCGTCGCCGCCTATCTCCCGTGGTGGGTCGGTCCGGACCCGCGCAAGCGGGCCGTCACCGTCCGCCAGCTACTGCTTCATCGCTCCGGCCTCGCGGCGTTCCGTCCCTGGTTCCGGGGGCGCGATGGCTCGGACGCCTACCGCGAGGCGCTCGCCAGCGAACGCCTCGAACACGACCCGGGCGTGCGCACCGTCTACTCGGATCTCGGCTTCCTCGCGCTCGGGCTCGTAGTTGAAACCGCGGCCGGGGCACCACTCGATTCGCTGCTCGCGGCCCGGGTCTGGCGCCCGCTCGGGATGGACGACACCGGCTTTCGTCCCGATCCGGGGCTCATCGGGCGCATCGCGCCGACCGAGCTGGACACGCTTTGGCGCCACGAGCACGTGCGCGGTCGCGTGCACGACGAGAACGCCGATGCAATGGGCGGTGTGGGCGGGCACGCCGGGCTGTTCTCGAGCGCCTGGGATCTGGCGATCTTCGCGGACGCGATGCTGTCGGGCGGGAGCGCGCCGGCATGCGCGCGCGAGGTCGGATCCGGCCTTGCGTGTGCCCGCGCCCGCGGCCAGCCGCTGCGCCTGCTTCCCGCGCCGCGCGTGCGCCGCTGGACGGCCCGGGCCGACTCCTCGGCCTCGTATGCCCTCGGGTGGGACACGCCGGAGGGCGCCGATTCCTCGGCAGGGAGGTTCTTCACGGCTCACGCGTTCGGGCACACCGGCTTCACGGGCACGTCGATCTGGATCGACCCCGAGCTCGACCTGTTCGTCGTGCTGCTGACCAACCGCGTCGATCCCTCGCGCGAGAACCGGCGGCACGTTCCGCTCAGGCGGGCGGTGCACGACGCGGTCGCCGAGGCGGTCCGCGACCGACCCGTGGAACCGCGGGCTCGTCGATAGCGCTCTAGCCGCGCGCGCGCAGCCGGGTACGGAGCGCGGATTGCGATCGGTTCGGTCCAAGTGACCCGGGCCCGGTCGCCTGATTGCCCGCCTGCGCGGAGGTCCCCCGACCGCGTCGCAGGCGCACCCGGGGTGGAGCTTCAGCTAGTTTCTACGGGGAAGCGCTCGGGCTTCCGGCGCGGCGCTGCACACGGAGGCGCGCATGAGGGTGCACGAGGATGGCCGCGGACCGGCGGAGCGGACACTTGAGGCCGGCCGAAGGTTGCCCGACACGCGAGTACGGTTCGGCGGAGCGGGCGCGGCGTGAACGCCTTCACGGGGCTCGACCTGACGGTCCTGCTGCTGTACCTGGCCGGCGTCACCATATGGGGTGCGTGGCTCGGGCGCGGCCAGAGCGGGGGGACGGACTACTTCCTCGGCAACCGCGACCTGCCCTGGGCCGCGGTCCTGCTCTCGGTCGTCGCGACCGAGACGAGCACGCTGACGTTTCTCTCCGTGCCCGGCGTCTCGTACGCCGGCACGCTCGCGTTCCTGCAGCTCGCGCTCGGATACCTGGTCGGCCGCGCGGCGGCGGCCGCCTTGCTGCTGCCGCAGTACTTCCGCGGCGAGCTGACGACCGCCTACGGCCTGCTGCAGGAACGGTTCGGGCTCGCGACGCGTCGTTTCGCGTCGGCCGTCTTCATGGCGACCCGGCTGCTCGCCGACTCCGTCCGGTTGGCGCTCACAGCGATCCCGCTCTCGTTGATCACGGGCTGGTCGTTACCGCTCTCGATCGGCGTGGTGGGAGCGCTCACGCTCGTCTACACCTATGTCGGCGGGATCAAGGCGGTCGTGTGGGTGGACGCTCTCCAGATGGGCCTCTACCTGTTGGGCGCGCTCGCCGCCGTCGCGATGCTCCAGGCGCTGGTTCCGGGGGGATGGGCGGGCGTGCTGACCAGCGCAGGGCAGGCGGGCAAGCTCCTCGTACTCGATTTCTCGCCCGACCCCGCGATCACGTACACGTTCTGGGCGGGGCTGCTCGGAGGGGCGTTCCTGTCGATGGCGACGCACGGGACCGACCAGCTGATCGTGCAGCGCTTGCTCGCGTGCCGCGATCTGCGCTCGGGCCAGAAGGCGCTCGTGGGCAGCGGCGTCGCCGTCATCCTTCAGTTCGCGCTGTTCCTGATGCTCGGTGTCGGCCTCTGGACGTTCTACGGCGGCCGCGAGTTCGAGAGCACGGACACGGTCTTCCCGCTGTTCATCATCGAGCAGCTTCCGCCGGGCGTGACGGGCCTCGTGATCGCCGCCGTCTACGCGGCGGCGATGAGTTCGCTGTCGTCGTCGATAAACTCGCTGGCATCGACGACGGCGTACGATTTCTGGGCGCCGCGCGCGGGCGCGGAGCGCGACGAGGCGCGCATCCTCCGGGCGGGGCGGTCCTTCAGCCTCTTGTGGGCCACACTCCTGGTGGGCGCCGCCGTTCTGTTCTCGCGGCTGTCGCGCGAGGCCGCGGCCGTGGAGGTCGCGCTCGGCATCGCGTCGGTCGTCTACGGCGGGCTGCTGGGCGCGTTCGCGCTCGGCACCCTGTCCGGGCGCGCAGACTCGCGCAGCGTCACCGTCGGCATGGCGCTGGGGATCGGCGCGGTCACGGTGATCTGGCGGGTGCTGCCGGGCGTGGCGTTCCCGTGGTATGTGCTGATCGGGTCGCTCGTCACGTACGGGAGCGGGCACCTGCTGGGCGGCCGCGGCGGCACGCGAGCCACGGAAGGGCAGGCGGCGTGAGTGGGCAGCGGCCGCGGGGGCCACGACCCGGCCGGGCGAGCGCCGCTTGAGCGCGCGCTCCGGGCGATCCCTGGTGGTTGGAGTGGACGGGGGCGGCACGGCGCTCCGCGCGCTCGCGACCGACG
>JAPPGF010000006.1 GCA_028875075.1 Gemmatimonadota bacterium
CACCGTGCTCCCGTTCGGCGACCAGCGCGTGTTGCGGATGCGCGGGTTCGCCGGAAGGCCCGTGACGGCCCGCTCCTCTCCGTCCAGCGTCCGCACCGCCAGACCGTTCGAGGGCCGCGAGCGACTCGGACCGTTGGTGCGCGGGTTGATCCGCAGCCCCGCGATCCTCAGTTCGGGCGCGGCAACCTCGGCGATCGACGGCAGGCTGGACCGCATCGTGAGGAGCATCACCGACTCATCGGGGCTCAGGCTGATGCCCGGCGCGACCGGGGCATCGACGAGCGCAGCGAGTTCGGCGGCCGGCATCTGGTAGTCGTCCGCCCCTTCCTGCGCGTCGAGACCCTGCGGGGCGGCCGCGAGCAGGAAGAGGAGAACCGGGAGAAGGAGGAGAAATCGCGAGAATCGGACGCCGTCAGAGTCGGCGCGCATGGCACAGGCTCCAGTTGATGACCGGGGGTCGTGTTTACAGGGATCTGGCAGCCCCTGGGACGAAACCGATGACGGACGAGGCGGTCGCCGCCCTGGAGGAGGCGCGGCGGATGGGCACCGGCACGGGAGACGCTCCGGTGCTGCCCGCCGGGACGGACCTCCCCGGTGCATGGACAGCTCTTGTAGGAGCGACGACGAGCGGGAGCGCTTCAGCGTCGGGCTGGAACGTCCACTCTCACGCCACTTCGCGCGGTCGTATGGCGCGCAAGGCATCGGCCTTGTCCCGCGCTGCGATTTCGAGTTCATAGCGGTCCTGAAGGTTCATCCAACTCCGAGCATCGGTACCGAAGTACCGTGCCAGGCGTAGCGCGGTTTCCGCCGTGATGCCCCGGCGGCCACGAACAATCTCGTTGATTCGCGCTGGCGTCACGCCCACCGCCTTCGCCAGCGCCGTGGCGGACAGCCCGAAGGGGTCCATGAAGTCGTCCTTCAGAACCTCGCCTGGGTGAATCGGCTCCAGCCGGGTCATGGCGAATACCTCCTCGAATGGCATTAGTGATAGTCCACAATCTCGGCGTCATAGCGATGCAGTTCTGGATCGACACGGCACGTGAGTTGGGGCGACCCGTCCCGGAGCCCAAGGGCGAGCGCCTGATGCTCGCCTGACTTATCTCATGCAACTTCGTGCCGATTTTTCTCCGTACCTAAAGGCAGGTGCTCGCCCGTCACTTGTGCCAACATAGCCGCCACTTGGGATGTCGTTGCCTGGCAAATCTTTACCCACCCCCCGCAGTTGCTAGGCGCGCGGCTCGTTAACAAAGGTTGTTCGCAGGGATTCGGTCCGCACCCAACATTCTGGTGTGACATCGATCCGTTCGGGAGCGCCTGCTCGTGGGCGGCATGCCCAGGCATTCGGTGAGCGTGCGTGGCGGCTTCACTGCCCTCTCTCCATCGTCATGTGGCCGCCCCTTTCTGGCATACGTAGTTTGCGGGCCTCCCTGATGTCCCGTGCCTTGGCGACAGCCACGAAGGGGCGCAACCACTCCTGCAGTACCAACCCGTCCTGTTCGGACAGCGGAAGATCTGGATTATCTATAGGGCAGCGCAGTCCTATTCTCTGTACGCCTCGTAGCAACTGCCATAGTTTTAAGTCAAATGCCCCCCAATTCTCTCCATCCCAACTCTTGACTCGCCCCACCCGGCTCAGGGTTATGTAAACGTCTTCTCCGAGATGAGCCAAGGCGTACAGTGCATCAGCGTTGCGTTGACGAAGTGCTTGTATCCAAGACCAGTTGATAGCCACTAGACCAAAAAGACCAGCCACCGCCAAGTACAGAAAGAACGGCCAATGCAATTCGACTGGGCCAATCACATTGACCGCCCCTCGTAGGCCCGTATAGACCCACATGCCAGCAGACACGACTGCTTCGCTGGTAACAACCACGTTGCCGATCTTCCGCCGCATGCCCGCACGCTACGCCCTCCCGCGCCTTGTGTCGAGGCCACAATCACCGTCCACACGGGTCCGGCGCAGTGCTATTCTGATAGCATCGCTCCGGAGCCGGACAAGAGGGGCGGGACGAGAGTCATTGCCCCGGGGCGGCCTCACCTGACTCGACGCCGCCGCGACGACGTCCAGCCGGCCGACAACGCCGCTGGCTCGCTCCGAGGCTCGCGCCTAGAAGTGTATTCCCAACATCAAGCGGCCAGCGTACTCCCAGAGATCGGAATCGTACGCGATGCCCGCGGCTCCCCGCGCACCGATCGAGACGAATCCTCTCCGGTAGGCGGCGTCGATGTCCGCCATGGTCACGTGCGGCGGGGACGACGAGCTGAGACGCTCGCCCGAGACCCACGTGACGTGCGGAACCGCGCCCATATTAGGGGATGGGCGTGAACTGGTGGGGAGAGTCCGGGCGCTGGCCGGCCGCCGCCGCGCTCTTGAACTCGGTCGGATACGCCCACACGAAGGTCGGGAGCGGACCGTCACGCTCCTGGTCATAGGCCGCCGGCAGATAGAGCGTGGCCGAGAGCGGCACACCGTCCCCGCGCTCCGAGCCGCTGATGGTTCCCGGTGCCGGAATCGGCCGGCACGCGAAGATCGGTGGAGGTTCTTCGTCGGCGCGGCCTCCCGACTGTGTTCGCTTGGGATGGCCCCCGGGACCGGCCCTTCGGCCAGCTCGCCGGTGCTTCCGAGTGTCTGGAACACGCCACTTACGCAATACTATGTGACTTGAATACCTTGAGAATATTCGGTATATCTTCGGTTACCGGAGGTGATCCGTGGCTGAGCGAACGGGAATCGAGTGGACAGACGCGACATGGAACCCAGTCACTGGTTGCACTCGGGTAACGGCAGGATGTGACAATTGCTACGCTGCCACCCTTGCTGCCCGGTTACTTCGACAGCCTTACTTGGCCCGGCTGCCTGTGGTTGACTCGGATATCACTCGGCGAGATCCATTTGCGGTTCGGCTGTGGCCTGAGCGGTTATGCCAGCCTCTGAAGTGGCGGGAGCCACGGGTGATTTTCGTCAACAGCATGAGTGATTTGTTCCATGCCGACATCCCGACTGGTTTCCTGCGCCAGACATTCGAGGTCATGCTCGAGGCAGACTGGCATACCTATCAGGTGCTAACCAAGCGCCCATCACGAGCTGCTCGTTTCTGGCACGAGAATTCAGACCTGTTCGAGGGTGACCCAGTCCCTAACCACATCTGGCTCGGGACGTCTGTGGAGAATCAGGATGTGGCCTACCGAATTGGTCACCTCCGGCAAATACCTGCATGGGTCCGTTTCCTATCCTGTGAACCCTTGATCGGGCCGGTTGAGCTGGATCTCGACGATATCAGATGGGTCATCGCTGGCGGAGAGAGTGGACCGGACCATCGACCCATGGAGCGTGCCTGGGCCCAGTCGATCCGTGACCAGTGTCGCACTGCGGGCGTTCCTTTCTTCTTCAAGCAGTGGGGTGGCCGCACGCCCAAGGCCGGCGGCAGGGAACTGGACGGAAGGTATTGGGACGAAATGCCAGCGATAGCGACTGCCGACGAGCGAGAGATCGTTGTCTGACTATAACTTTCTAGCAGGACTCCCAGACGACAGGCTCTACACTCCCGCAATCAAGCGGCATTCGTTATACAAGATCCAAATCCACAATTACTACGTGAACCTGTTCAGTACCGCGATGAGGAAAACGTGGCCCCAGCGGGCGTACCTCGGGTTGTACTCTGGAGCGGGCCGGGCGAGAGTTGAGGAGACTGATGAAATCGTAGAGACGACGGCGCTGTCGGCGGTTCGGGTTCAATATCCATTTACGAAGTACATCTTTGTGGATAACGACCCCAATTGCATTGACGCTCTGAAGCGACGGGCTGGTCCATTGCTGGGTCGACGCGACCTCACACTACTTCTCGAAGACGCCAATTCAGCCGGAGAGAAGATCATCGAGGCTATGCCAAGGTACAGTCCCACGCACAAGCTACTGTCCTTTTGCTTCATCGATCCTTTTTCTGCCCGTCTTGACTTCGACCTGATCAGAACGCTCGGGACCCGCTATCAGATGGACTTCCTCATCGTCCTGATGCTCGGGCGGGATGTCCGAACAAACTTCCGCCAATATCTCTCGGATCCAAGCGACACTCGAATCGCCTCTCTGATCGATGATCCCCGTTGGCGGGAAGAGTGGACTGCCAAGGGCCATGGGAGTCACCGCTTGATACGGTTCATACTAGAGAAATTCGACGAAGCGATGACCAGGATCGGGTATCGGGCTGCAAGACCAGATGACGCGCACCCGATCAGAGTTGTTGGAAGGAATGTCTTCCTATATTCGCTGGTATTCTATAGTAAGAGTCCGCTCGGTCAGAAGTTCTGGCACGTTACTCGTCGCGGGGCCGACCCACAGATTCCCCTAGACATCTGAGGGAGTGACCCGGCGTCATCCCCCAGACACTGGCCCCCTGTCTCTGGACTCTTAATCAGTAGGTTCGGGGTTCGAGTGCCTGGCGGGGCACTGTGGGAGGTACGACCTGGGAAGCGGATGATCCCTTTCCTCCCGTGCCCATTCGGCACCGGTGCTCCTTGCAGGCCACCCTCTAGCCCGAGTGGAAGCACGATCCCCAATGGGGACCGGTCACCGGCCCTGGCGTCTGCAGGTTCTTGGTCTTGGGCCTCGTGGGGTCATTGCCCCCGGTGCCCGAGAAGAAGGGGGTCGGCCTTCCGTCGGTTCCCTCTCGTGGACTCCTTCCTCAGAGAGAGGGGACCGCGTCGATGAGAAGTGCTAGACCGGCCTCCAACGCCTGCCCGCCCGCCTGTGCACCGGTGTATTTGCCGATCCGCACGACCACGAGCCCATGGGACGGAACCATCGTCGCGCTCTGGCCTCCGGCGCCCAACATCGCGTAGGAACCTTCGGGGAGCGGGAGCGAAAGATGCCGATTGACCCACATGTGCGCCCCTCCGTAGACGGGCCTGCCGTCCGCGACCCAGGCGGGGGCTGGCTCGGTTGCGTAGGCGACATATCCCTCAGGGAGGATTCTCTCGCCACCCCACACCCCATCCTGCAGGTACAGGTTACCTAGGCGGGCCCAGTCCCGCGCCGAGAGGAAGGCGTATCCCTGGCCGAGAAAGTTCCCGTAGACGTCGGTCTGGATGTGCCCGCCTCGAATCCCGATCCGATCGAACAAGTTCCGCCAGGGGAAGGCGTGGTAGTCCTCGCCGCGGCCCTCCACGGCAAGCCGGATCAGGTAGTTGGCCAGCACGGGGTCGGTGTTTCGGTAACGCCCGACGGTATTGGGCTCCCACTGGAGAGGCCTTGTCGCAGCCCACAGGTAGGAATCTGCCGTTCCAGTGTACAGGTACATATCCGATGGACGGATCGAAATCGGGATCTTGAGGCGCGCGAATGCGAAGCCCGCTCGACATTCTCATGATGTCGCCGATGCGAATGTCCTGCCGAGGATCTCCCTCCGCCTGCCACTCCGGAATCGGGGCCGGCTGCCACAGCTCGTACTCTCCTTGCTCGACGAGAACGCCCATGAGTGCCCCGGTCAGGCTCTTGGCCATGGACCAGCTCTCCAGAGGCGTATGGAGGTCGATCCCTTCCGCGTAACGCTCTCCTAGAATCCGCCCGCGGTAGGTCACGACCAGAGCCAGTGTGCGAGCTTCCGGGGGTCCGAAGGCCACGTCCAATGCTTCCTCGGTCGCCACCACATCGACGCCGGGCGGGAAGGGATCGTCAGCGAGGAGGTCTCCCATCGGCCACGGGGTGGAGGCGGCATGCGGAAGGCCGCTCTGCACAACGGAGGGAGTAAAGCGCACGGAGTCCTCTCCGATTGCGTGGGCGACGCAACCCTGGCTGCCGTACCGCTTGGCCGTCCTCGTTACGCCATCGGGCAGGGTCAGGCTCACCATCTGTTGTTCGAAGTCGACAATGGTGTCCACGACGTGGTGTCGATGCTCGAACGGGGCCGAAAAACCGCCGACGTTCTCCGCGGCGTCGCGGGGATCGAGCCCGGTGAGGAACACCGCCGAGCACAGCGTGTTCGCAAAGCCCGCCGTGTGGTGATGGAGGGCCTCTCCCGGCGGCAGCTCGTAGGGAGTATCCAACTCCAAGGCGAGGCCGCGCGCGACCACGGCCGATACCTCTGCGTCTCCGCCCGTGCCGGCTCCCGATTGCTGGGACGGTCTTCCCGCCTCAGAGCCGCAGGCGGAAAGCCCGGAGAGGGAAAGAAGGGCGACGAAGAGGGTTCGAGAGCCACCGGGCACCTCAATCATGCTTCTCCACCTTCGGTTGTCTTCGAGCGTGACCGAGACTGCGACGATCGAGTCTCACTGCGATCAGCCATCATACGTGCCTGCACGCAGGTGGCCCAGTGCTGCCCAAGCCCGACGCAGGTGCGACGGCCGGCGGCGAAAGCTTCGAGGCGTGGCGCTCAGGCACCGGCTATTCCTCGGCGATCGGCTGTCCCTGAGACCGGGGATGCAAGTGCTCGATGTGGGATGCGGGGTAGGGGCGCCGTCGGAGCGGACAGAGTCTGCATCCCCGCCGCCGAGAACGTGTATATCCACGGCGGCCGCCCCGTATGCCGCATCGCGGCGTCGGGAAGAGCGGTGTCGTTCGCGACGGACAAGTTCGCTCGCCAACGGACGTAGGTCGGACCGTGGTCGATAGCTAGAACTGCGGATCCCTTGGGGGAGCCGGATCCGACAGCGTCCCTCCCAGTCCGTCTCGGCGCTGTATTCCTCACTGTGGCGGGAGAGAGTTCATGCCCCCGATCTCATCAGACATGCTTACCCCAATGCGCGACGCGCTTGTCGCGTTTCGCCATGATATTCACCGTCACCCCGAACTGGGATTTCAGGAAACGCGGACCGCTGGCAAAGTGGCCGAGGCGCTGCGCGCGGCAGGACTCGAGGTCCATGAAGGTATCGGGGGAACGGGTATCGTCGGCGTGTTACGCCGCGGAAATGGCCCGAGATCAATTCTGCTGCGGGCCGACATGGACGCGCTGCCGATTCAGGAAAACAGCGTCCATGACCATGTGTCCGAAACGCCGGGTGTGATGCATGCCTGCGGCCACGACGGGCACACGACCATGCTGCTCGGAGCAGCGCAGTGCCTCGCTGAGTCGGACAGCTTTGGCGGCACGGTCTATTTTCTCTTTCAGCCGAATGAAGAACACGGGTTGGGCGCTAAGGCGATGCTGGCCGACGGTGTGCTGGACCAGTTTCCTGCAGACGAAGTCTATGCGATCCACAACCTGCCCGGCGAGCCCCTGGGAGTGTTTTCGACATGCAGCGGAACGATTTGTTCAAGTGAAACCCTCTTTGAAATCAACATAAGGGGCAGGGGCGGACATGCCGCGATGCCGCAGGTTGGTGTCGACGCCATCTTGGTGGGAGCGGAGGTCGTGCAGGCTTTGCAATCGATCGTCGCGCGCAAAGTGGTCCCTGGGTCCGGTATCGTTGTCTCCGTTACCGAGTTCATTACTGACGGCGCCCGCAATGTTCTGCCGGGCAATGCTCAGCTCAAGGGCGACTTCCGTGCCCGTACGCCGGCAGATCGTGAACTGGTATCCGGGCTCATCCGTCAGATCTGTGCCGGCGTGGCGCAGATTCACCGGGTCGATATTGCCGTGGATATTCGCACCACGTTTGTCGAAACGATCAATGCCGCCGAACAGACCCGCGCTGCGATGCAGGCTGCGACGAATTCCGGATTCGAAACTCGACCGGATCGTCATCCAATGTCCTTCTCGGAGGATTTTGCTCATTTCGCGGCCGCGTGCCCGGGATGTTTCATCCTGATGGGAAATGGGACTGAGGGCAGTCACGGGCAACCGCTCCATGCGTCCGACTATGACTTCAACGATCAAGCTCTGACACTTGGTGCCGCCTTCTGGGCTTGTCTGGTGCACGAGCGTCTGTCAGGAGAGGATACAGCCCATGTTTGAGGCCTTCGAGAGTGCTGAAATCGGACATGTCAGCAGCTCCCGGAGAGCCGGTACGGCATCAATGACGGTTATCAGCAATCTGGATTTTTCGACTGCGGCAGCGGAAATGGAAAGCTGGAATGGCTACGCGCCGACACCGTTGCATCATCTGACGAATCTCGCGAGAACACTGGGAATTCGTGACATCTTGTACAAGGATGAAGGCCCGCGCTTTGGTCTCGGCAGCTTCAAGGCGCTGGGCGGTGCGTATGCTGCTATGCGCGTACTGCAGCGCGAGATCTCCGCGCACTCCGGACGTAGTGTTGAACTGTCGGAGATTCGCGAAGGAAGATTTGCAAAGGAAGCGGCTGAAATCACGCTAGTATCGGCGACCGACGGCAATCACGGCCGATCCCTGGCGTGGGGTGCCAAGAGCTTCGGCGCCCGCTGCCGCATATACATTCATCGTGCGGTTTCAGACGGGCGTGCGCAATCCATACGCGACTACGGTGCCGAAGTGATACGTGTTGATGGTGACTACGACGAATCCGTCGGCGTGGCACGCCAAGAGGCGGAACAGAATGGTTGGTTCGTCGTTTCCGATACTTCCTGGGAAGGATACACGCAGCCCCCGATCGATGTGATGGCCGGTTACGGCGTGATGGTGGATGAGATTGCCGTGCAGGCGGCCCAGATGCCGACCCATCTCTTTGTCCAGGGAGGGGTCGGTGGTCTCGCAGCTGCGCTCACCACGCGCTTGCGCCAGAAAATGGCCCGTGACATCCGCGTCGCCGTCGTGGAGCCGGAACTCGCTGCCTGCCTCTATGCGAGCGGCGAGACCGGCGTTGCCACGACCGTCGCTATCGGGGAAGAGACCGTGATGGCCGGGCTTTCCTGTGGTGAGCCGTCGGAGCTTGCATGGCAGGTCCTGGGGGAGGAAGTCAGCGACTTCCTGACGATCCCGGATAGCCTGGTCGGGCCGACAATGCGTCTTGCGGCCAACCCGGTGGCGTCCGATCCACCTATCGTGGCCGGAGAAAGCGCAATTTGCGGACTGGCCGGCCTGATTGCCTCCGTCAGACAGTCAGAATTGCGAGACAAGCTAGGTCTGGACGAAAATTCCCGTGTTCTGGTGATCGGTTCCGAAGGCGCTACCGACCTCGAAATCTACAATCGCATTCTTGCCGAAGCGTAGTCGGCGAGGGTCCGTGCCGATCGGGGAGTGCGCATCAGACTGGAGGCTGGAGCCCGGAGGTAGCCGCCGCCCTCGGATGTGCCCAGGTTGCGGAAGGCCCGGAAGAGGCTGGGCGGTGCCACGAGAACTGGGCGTTTGCGGCGATGGCCGGGACACGGGAGCGCATGTCGGCTGCGATGCCTCGCACAAACGGCAAGAAAGGGCACCCGGTGGGCGCGGGAATGAGCGGACACGACGGGCGGGACCACCGACGCCGTCAGGCGGCGCACCCGCACGCCCGAAGGCCGCAAGCGGCAGTTGGAGAGCACGAAGTGGAGGGGAAGGCGACCCCGGCGGGCCGGAAACACGCCAAGGCGGCCGGCGGTTTGGGTCTGGCCCTTCTCGTTCTCACCACACCCGTGCATCTGGATGCCCAGGACCCGCCCGGGCCTTCCGGTGAGACGTTCGCAGCACTACTCCGCCGCGCCGAGCAGGGCGACGCCGATGCGCAGGCCCGCCTCGGGTCCATGTACAACATCGGACTTGGTGTTCCAGAAGACGATGCCGAGGCCGTCCGCTGGTTTCGGATGGCCGCCGAACAGGGCCACGTCCGCGGGCAGGTCAGTCTCGGGCTCTCGTACGCCTATGGGGTTGGTGTGCCGGAAGACGACGCGGAAGCCGTGCGTTGGTGGCGTATGGCCGCCCGACAGGGCGACGTCGACGCGCAACTCCGCCTCGGGGCCGCGTACGCCAACGGCGAAGGTGTCCCGAAGAACGACGCCGAGGCCGCGCGCTGGCATCGCATGGTCGCCGAACAAGCCGAGCAAGGCGACGTCGACGCGCAACTCCGCCTCGGGGCCGCGTACGCCAACGGCCTACTCGTCCCTCGAGACGACGCGGAAGCCGTGCGTTGGTTCCGGATGGCCGCCGAGCAGGGCCACGCCGAAGCGCAGTCCATCCTCGGGGGCAGATACGCCAGCGGCCGCGGTGTCCCCCAGGACGACACCGAAGCCGTGCGTTGGTACCGGAGAGCCGCCGAACAGGGCATCGTCGGTGCGCAGTACGAGCTTGGGATCATGTACGCCAACGGCCGAGGTGTCCCGGCGGACCTCGTGCTGGCGCATATGTGGTCCAACTTGGCCGTGGCCAATGGCGACGGGCGGGCCAGAAGAATCCGGGAACGCTTGGAGTGGAGGATGACCCCCGAGGACATCAGCCGGGCGACCGACCTCGCCCGCCTGTGCTTCGCGTCCGGCTATCGGGAATGCGGGCCATGAACGAGAGCGAGCGCCCCTCCTGGCTCGTCGTACCCGAGGCGGGCTCTAGAGGCTGGGGCCCCGGAGGTCGTTCGCCGGGAGGCGGCTAGTCTTCTTCCCCTCCGTACTTCATCTGAAGCGCCTCGACCACGGCAGGGTCGGCCAATGTCGTCGTATCGCCCAGCCGGTGGCCCTCGGCGACATCCTTCAGCAGGCGCCGCATGATCTTGCCCGACCGGGTCTTGGGCAGGTCCGCCGCGAAGACGACGATCTCGGGACGCGCGATCGCACCGATCTTCTGCACGACGTGCTCTCTCAGCCGACCTTCGAGCGCTTGGCTGCCGTCCACGCCCTCCCTGAGGGTCACAAAGGCCGCGATCGCCTGGCCTTTCACGTCATGCGTCTTGCCCACGACCGCCGCCTCGACGACGGCCTCGTGATCGACGAGCGCGCTCTCGACCTCCATCGTCCCGATCCGGTGGCCGGCAACGTTCAGCACGTCGTCCACGCGGCCAAGGATCCAGAGATAGCCGTCGTTGTCGTACTTGGCGCCGTCGCCCGGGAAATAGATCCCGTCCCACTTCGACCAGTACGTGTCCCGATAGCGCTGCTCGTCGCCGTAGATGGTGCGCATCATCGAGGGCCACGGCTCGGTGATGGCAAGAAAGCCGGCGTTCACCTCGTTGCCGTCGTCATCGAGGAGGGTCGCCCGGATGCCCGGAAACGGCTCGGTGGCGCTGCCCGGCCGCGTCGTCGTGACGGCGGGTAGCGGAGTGATCATGATCGCTCCCGTCTCGGTCTGCCACCAAGTGTCCACGATGGGGCACCGCCCCCCGCCGACGACACGGTGGTACCACATCCAGGCCTCCGGATTGATGGGCTCGCCCACCGTACCGAGTAGGCGGAGCCTCGACAGGTCGTGCTTGGCCGGCCACCGTTCCCCCCACTTCATGAACGCCCGGATTGCCGTAGGCGCCGTGTAGAAGACCGTCACCCCGTAGCGCGCACAGATGTCCCAGAACCGGTCGTTCCGTGGCCAGTCCGGCGCACCCTCGTACATCAGCACCGTCGCGCCGTTCGCGAGCGGTCCGTAGACGATGTAGCTGTGCCCCGTAACCCAACCCACGTCCGCCGTGCACCAGTAGACATCGTCCTCCCGGAGGTCGAAGACGCACTTGGTCGTGGCGCTCACCTGCGTCAGGTATCCTCCCGTCGTGTGAACCACGCCCTTCGGTGTGCCGGTCGTACCCGACGTGTAGAGGATGTAGAGCAGGTCCTCGGAGTCCATGGGCTCGGCCGGGCACTCGGAACTCGCCTCGGCAACGAGGTCGCTGTAGAAGTGGTCGCGACCCGCCGTCATGGGGACTTCGATTCCCCGGGAGAGCTCCTCTCCGCGCTCCACCACGACGACACTCTCGAGGGACGGGCACGCCTCGAGGGCCTTGTCCGAGTTCAGCTTCAGGGGCACGACTCCACCCCGCCGGTATCCCCCGTCGGCGGTGACAAGCACTCTCGCTTGCGCGTCGTTGATGCGATCGGCCAGGGCCTCGGGGCTGAAGCCACCGAAGACCACCGAGTGCGGGGCCCCGATGCGGGCGCATGCGAGCATCGCGATGGCCGCCTCGGGAATCATCGGCAGGTAGATGGCGACGCGGTCGCCCTTCTGCACTCCCAGACCCTTGAGCGCGTTCGCGAGGCGAGACACCTCGGCGTGCAGCTCGGCGTAGGTGAAGGAACGGGTGTCACCCGGCTCCCCCTCCCAGATCAACGCGGGCTTGTCGCGGCGTGGCCCCTCGAGGTGGCGATCGAGGCAGTTGTGAGCGGCGTTCAGCCTTCCACCCACAAACCACTTCGCATGGGGCGGCTCCCACTCGAGAACGGTGTGCCACCCTTCGAACCAGTCCAACTCCTCGGCCCACGACTCCCAGAAGGCGAGGCGGTCCCGTTCGGCCCGCTCGTAGGGGCCACGGTCTGCCACGACCGCACCTTTCCTGGAGTGCTCGGGGGGAGGGAAGCGACGCTCTTCGGTAAGGAGCACATCAAGGGCTGCACCTGCTTCACTCATTCAGATCTCCGCGACAGTTTGGGCACCTGTGTTCGGCCACCTGTTCATCACAATCTAGGGCTTCCCCCTCAACGGTGCCTCGGCCTGCCGACACATAAAGCAACTTGCCGACTCCTCCCTCCATGCGACCAGCCGGTGGCCGGGAGGGACGTATCGCGCCCCAAGTACAAGAACCAGCTCTGGGCTAATGCGATCTCGGCCGTCAAGTCGATCGCAAGAGATAAGGAACGGGGCAAGCGCTAAGGGAATTCGGCCGGGCACGCCGGATCATGGCGCCGCATATGTTCTTATCCCTCGGCGAACTCGGCGTGGGCTTCCGGGTCGTGATCTGCCACTAGGTCCAGGGCGATACCGTGCTCGAGCCATGCCTTGAGCGCGGCGAGGACGAGAGTGAAACCGCCCATGGAGTCGAGTGCCATACCGACAATCTCCTCTTCGGTCCCCCGGAACCCGGTGTTGGAGATTTGAACGAGGGTCGCTTCCGCTCCGAGGGAAATGAACTTCCACTCGACGGTCGTCGAGGGCTCGCCCCATTCGATGAGGATCCTGGAAGGCCGCTCGATCGACCTGACGTGGACATCCGCAGAGACCCCGTACATCTCCCACTCCCACGTGACCTTCGCGCCCGGCTCCAGCTTTCCGCTGCTCTTGGTAAACCAGAAGCGGGTGGTGATCGTGGGATCGACGAATGCGTCGAATACTTCGTCGAGCGGCTGCCGGACGAGCATCTGTGCATGAACGGTAGGACTGATCACCTCACTCTTTCTCATTGCTCCTCCGAAGTTCGACGCAGAGATGAGTCCTTGTGGCGCGGTATCTGCCGTGATGCCCCGGCATTGTACCCGTCGTCGCAGCCCGGGTGGCAGATGTAGCCCCGCTTCGTCTCTTGTGGGTGCGTGACTCGCGTGAGGAGATGACGATCTTCATCCTGGCGAGCGTGCTGGGCGCCGAGGAAGGCGGTGCTAGCGCGGACAGCATGAGGAACCCCGCCAACTGGCCACCCCCCAGGCCCGCCGACATCGTGGACATCGCCGTCACCGCGCTCCACCACCTCGGCTTCGAGATCGGCCCGGCCCGGGCGCTGGACGGGAGGCCGCCCAGCAACCCGCGATAGCCGTGCCCGCACGGGACCGACCCGGCCGCCACGCGATGCTGCGACCGCCGCTACCGAATCGCTGGAATCCCCTCGCCGCGCCACCCCCAAACCGCCCAATTCCAACTGTTTGCCGAGCAGTCCAGGTCTGGCCCTCGTCGTCCCGAAACGATGTCTCATGGATGAACGGGCTTGTCCTCATAAGCCCCTTAGCGGAAAGGGTAGGCTACGGTCGATCGAACGCTCTGACACGTCGTGACAGATATTCGGTCATTTAGTATACTGTATTTGTCCCACTATCTGTCACGCCATCTGTCGGCGTAGCGGCCTCCCATGGACTACCGAAAGGCAACACGTGGAGTGAAGGGCTCCTACCCCCATCTAGCGTTCCGGCAGCACTGGAACGTGTCGCCAAAGGCCCTTTACGAACTCGGACAGTGCAACGCGATCATTGGGGCCATCTGCCAGATGCCGATCCGTCCAGAGCAGCACCGGAAGCTCCTCGAGGTGTCGCTCATCAAGGGGGCGCAAGCCACCACCGCAATCGAAGGCAATACGCTTACTGCGGAAGAAGTGCGGTTGGTGGCAGGAGGGAAGTCTCTGCCCCCCAGCAAGGAGTACCAAGAGATCGAGGTCCGAAACATCCTCGACGCGATGAACCTCCTGTTGCGGGAGGTCACCGGCGAAGACAAGGAGAGCCACATCACGCCCGAAGTCGTTCTCCGGTTTCACCAGATGATCGGGAAAGATCTTGGGGAGCACCTCGATGCGATCCCCGGGCGGTTCCGTACCGATCAACGCGTTGTCGGGCCCTATCGCTGTCCGGATCCCGACGATGTTCCTGAACTCGTGGGCACGCTCTGCCAATGGCTGCGCGACCAGTTCCAATACCGCCGTGGCAACCAGGCGTTTGCAGATGCCGTGATCCAGGCGATTGTGACGCACGTCTATATCGAATGGATCCATCCATTTGGCGATGGGAGCGGGAGAACCGGCAGATTGCTGGAGTTCTACATCCTTCTTCGAGCCGGCAACCCGGACATCGCGTCTCACATCCTGTCGAATCACTACAACCTCACCAGGCCCGAGTACTACCGGCAGATCGACGCGGCTCACAGGGAACGTGACCTCTCTGCGTTCATCGAGTACGCCGTCGAGGGATTCCGCGACGGCCTCCTGGAGACGCTCCACAGGATGCAGGAATCCCAATTCGCAAGCGCGTGGAGGAGCTTCATTCACGACCGGTTTGCGGAACGCAGGATCACCAAGACAACGGTGTTCAAGCGGCGTCGTGAACTCATGTTGTCGTTTCCGGTCAACCAAGCCCCGACACTGGACGAGATCCCGCTCCTCAACGCCAGGATCGCGGCCCTCTTCGCGCCGCTATCTCAACGCACTCTCAAGCGAGACCTCGACATACTGGTCGAGATGGACCTGATGACTTCCGCGGAGGGGCGATACGTGGCGAACACGAGCGCCCTGAGGCTTCAGCTGCCTCGCCGATTGAGGCGAGTCAATTCTGGCGCCCCATCACGGGTTTCGAGCGAGGGCTAGCAGGATCTCGTTACACGGCCTGAACGCCACTACGGCTACGGCGTGTACCGGACGACAAGGAAGCCACATGACCGCCACACGGATCGCCGATGCCGGTCGGCACGGCGTGACCGTACGAGCGCATCGCGAACTACGCGTTGGAGCCTTGGACGCGATCGTCACCGACGTGACGCGTCATCTCGGCATTCCCACGAGCGCCGTGCGGGAGCAGGCGGCGTCAAGCTATCTTCCCCATTCTTGGAATCCAGCCGCAGAGGCACCTGAAATTCCCCATAGGAGACAGCCATGAGGTTCCTACGCACCCTCGCACTCGCCGCCGTCGTTGGCTCGCTCGTTCCCGCGTCCGTCGACGCTCAGAACCGTCCGATGAGTCCCCGGGGCGAGGCGGCGACCCAGGTCGACGGGATGATCGACGCCGACGGCCAGTACCAGGGCGGAAGCTGGATCATCGTTGACTACGGCCGCCCGATCATGCGTGGCCGGGACCTTTTCGGATCCGGGGCCGAGTACGGACAGGCCTTCCTCCAGGGCGCGCCCGTGTGGAGGGTCGGGGCCAACCAGTCGACCCGCTTCATGACCGAGGTCGATCTGATGTTCGGGGACCAACGCCTGCCGGCAGGCGAGTACAGCGTCTTCGCCGAGCTCGCCGAGGGTGAGTGGACGCTCATCTTCGCGGACTGGGGCGTGAAGCAGAACTTCCGCGAGGAGACGCCCAACGCGCTCTGGGGCGCGTATGGTTACACGCCCGACCGCGACGTGCTGAGAACGACGATGTCGGTGATGACGGACCCCACGACGATTGATCAGCTCACGATCGCCTTCGCGAACATGACGCAGCAGGGTGGCGACTTCATGATCTTCTGGGACGATCAGGTGGCGAGCGCTTCGTTCAGGGTGGCCGGGTAGTCCCTACACGAAGGCCGGTCGGGCCCACTAGGCCAGTCGCGGAGTTCGTCCACGGCCGCCGAGGCGGCCCGCATCGGTGTCCTCACCGTGTCCTACCGCGCCTCTCGGGATGAATACGCCGACCGGAGCACACCCGCTGTGGAGGCCCGGCTCGGGCCCGACGAGAGGGATGTCATCGCAGCCTCGCTGCGGAACCTCGTCGACGATGTCGGATGCTGCTTGGTGATCACGACCAAGCCCCGGGTTGTCCTCCAGTCGGTGCGTCTGATGCTGTCCTCAGGTGATTGCGTCCCTAGGCCGCCCGCAGACACTGGCACGGCAGCACGGGGAAGGGAGCCGATGAAGATCCGGATGGCTCGGAGGCAGGTCGGCTGCCAAGTTGTGTTCGCACATCCGGGACGTGCAGGCGCCCTTGTCGTTCAGTAGGGAACATCGCCCGCCACCCTCCGATCGGGTGCGGAACACAGATTGAAGACCCAAGAACGGATCCTCTACCGCGAGCGCACACGCTGGGCGCCGTGGCTGGATCTCTTCTACGGCGCGACCGTCGTGTGGGCCGCTTACTCCGTGTTGGCCGCCTCGGGCGGCAGCTCCATCTTCCGCACGACCATGGCCGTGGCCATCCTCGCTGGGGGGTGGGGCCTCCGCGCGGTCCTGGGCGGACTGACTGTGCGGGTCGAGGAGACCCGCATCGTGATGCACCTCGGATCGGTGGAGGTCCTGCGCAAGACAGTGCCCTTGGACGGCATCGTCTCGCTCGAGAGCGTGCGCTACCGGCCGCTGAGGGAGTTCGGCGGCTGGGGGGTGAGGGGCTGGGGAAAGAAGCAGGCTTGGACGGCCCGCGGGGATCGCGCGGTCGTGATCGGGCTCGGGGAGGGCCGGCGGCTCTATGTGGGGAGCGACCACCCCGAGCGCCTCGAGGACGCCATACGCGGGGCCCTCGCCGACCGGGAGAGCCGTCGCGACTGACGCTCGCCCGCCTGTCGCGGACCTAGCCGCCCGCGGGTTCCAGGCGGGCGATCATGCCGGGGCTGTCGAACACCAGATAGATGAGGCCGTCGGGGCCCTGGCGCACGTCGCGGATGCGTCCCATGCCGCGGACCAGCGTCTCCTCGCCTGTTACGGTGCGTCCCTCCAGGCTGAGGCGCGCCAGCTGTTGGCCGGCCAGCCCGCCCACGAACATCGAGCCGCGCCACTCCTCGAAGCGGTCGCCCGTGTAGACCAAGAGTCCGGAGGGGGCGATCGAGGGCACCCAGTAGTGCACGGGCGGCTCCATCCCCTCGCGGTTCGTGTCCACGTGGATCCGAGTCCCGCTGCCGTAGTTGACGCCGTGGCCCACGACCGGCCAACCGTAGTTGCGGCCCGGCAGGATCAGGTTGACCTCGTCGCCGCCCTGCGGGCCGTGCTCGTTCAGCCAGAGGTCGCCGGTCTCGGGATGGAAGGCCAGGCCCTGCGGGTTACGATGGCCGTAGCTGTAGATGTCCGCGAGCGCACCGTCCCTGCCCACGAACGGGTTGTCGGCCGGTATGCGCCCGTCGTCGTGCAGGCGCACGACCACGCCGTAGTGGGTCGAGAGGTCCTGCGAGGGGTGTGCCGACAGTTCGGCGAGCCCGCCCCGGGCCGACACCTGCCGGTCCCCGGCGGTGACGTAGAGGTAGCCCTCGGCGTCGAAGGCTAGGCGCGATCCGTAGTGGTTGCGGCCCGCCGACTGGGCGACCCAGATCTGCTCGAGCCCGACGAGTGCGTCGTCCTGCAGCCGGCCGCGCACGACGCCCGTACTCGCTCCCCCTCCTTCGCGGGGCCGGGCGTAGCTCAGATAGAGCAGGCGATTCGTCTCGAAGTCGGGGTGCAGGGCCACGTCCAACAGGCCGCCCTGACCCCGCGCCACGACCTCGGGCACGCCCTGGACGGCCTCGGCCAGGAGCTCCCCGTCGCGCACGATGCGCAGCCGCCCCGACTGCTCGGTCACGAGCATGTCCCCGTTCGGGAGCCAGGCGAGGGACCACGGGTTGCTCAGGCCGCGGACCACGGTCACGACCTCGTGGGCGACCTGTCCCGCGGGGCTTTGGGCCGTGGGTTCGGGTTCTGTCGTTGTCCGGGGGTCGGGCGCCGAAGCGGCCGAGGAGGGGCTGCATGCCGCCGCCAGGAGAACGATCGCCGCAAGGCGGGCGATCTGCCCCCGCCGTGCCCGGGCGGGCACGAGAGCCGAGGTCCCCGGTCCCGCACCCGCCTGGACTCTAGTCCGTTGTCTCACCCTTGATTCCTCCGTCCAAGAGCATTCCAGCCCGCCGGCGGCGGCTCCTCGGGGTCCCGCCTGCGGCGAGCGCCGGGGAGTCCGCGGTCCGGGCTTCGGGCCCGGACGGCCGCACTCCATCAACATACCCAGCAGGTCCGGTTGCACCATAGCCCCTTGGAGGTGACGGCTTCGCCCGGGACGCCCTGGGTGCGCCCGGGAAGAGACCCCTTCCGGACCGCCCGCTGACGGAGGCACCGCGCGGGCGGCGGCCGCGGTTGTGTCCACGGGTCTTGCGCAGTTGCGCTGCCTTGAGCCGGCGCGGGCGGGCGCGCACGACCAGCTGCCGGAGGTGTTACGATGTGTTCGAGGGGGAGAACAGACCGCCTGGCCGTCCGGTGGCGAGCCGGCGCGCTCGCGGTGCGGATGGCGCCGAACCCGAACTCGTAGGGAGGCCGCACGTGTCCAGCGTTCCGTTCACCGTCGCCGTCGTCATCCTCATGACCCACCTGGCCGGTGCGGTCTGGTCCGTCGCTTTTCCGGACAGGCGCTTGTGGCCGCCCCCGGGACGTGGATCCTGGCAGTATCTGCTGACATGGGCAGGCTACTGGGCGGTGTTGGCGATCAACGTGGTTCTGCTCGTGACGGACTGGAACTCCTGGACATTCCAGAGCCCCCTCCGGTTCGTCGTCGGGGCACCGCTGGCCGTGCTCGGCGGCCTGCTGGCCGGGTGGGGGATACTCAGTGCGGGCTGGAAGAACACCAGCGGGCTGAGGGGCGGGTTCGTCTCCTCCGGCCCCTACCGCTTCACCCGCAACCCGCAGTACCTGGGTGACATCGCCTGCTTCGTGGGTGTGAGCGTGATCGCGAACTCCGTGTTGCTGTGGGTCACGCACCTGCTCTTGGCCCTGTGGTTCGTGATCGCGCCGCTGGCCGAGGAGCCGTGGCTGGAGGAACAGTACGGCGACGCGTACCGGGAGTATCGGAGGCGGGTGCCGCGGTTTCTGTGAAGCCCCGGGGACGCGTCGCTGCCTCAGCCGCGCGGGCTTTGCGGCCGGAGGTCGGGCCTCGCGCGGGGCTGTCGAGGAGCGGGACCGCCATTCGGCTCGCAGCGCTCGCAAGACCGTCCGAACGGCACGGGCGTGGTTGACCTCCCCGCGCTCGGCCACCACGATTCGGGCGAGCGGGACGAACCAGGACCCGGTCCGGTCGCGATGCCCCGCTCCCCCACGCCCTCGCGCCGGGAACAGGCTTGCCTGATGTCTGACACGCCGATGGACGATCGCCGGTTCTCCGATGCCGAGGTCCGTGAAATCCTCAAGCGGGCCGTGGAGAAGTCGACATCCAGGGAGTCGGGCAAGCGGGTGGGCCTCTCGTTGGCCGACCTGAAGGCCGCAGCTGCGGAGGTGGGGATCGACCCCGACCGACTCGAGGACGCGGCACGCTCCGTGGCCCTGGAAGGCGGCGCTCGCCGCAACAGGATCCTCGGCACCCCCACGGTGCTCGAATTCGAACGAAAGGTGGCGGGGGAGTTCGACCGGGCCGACACCCCCGAGATCCTCGCGCTCATCCGAAGGACGATGGGCCAACAGGGCGAGGCCGGAGAGTTCCACGGCTCGCTGGAGTGGAAGTCGAGCGGAGACGCGGGAGAGCGCTCAGTCATGATCTCCTCGCGCGACGGGACCACGACCATTCGCGGCTCGGCCAACCTGGGCCAGGCGGCGACCGCCGCCTTTGCCGCGGTGGGCGTCGCCGGATTCGTCGCCTTCCTGATCGCGTTCGTGACGACCCTGAAGGGCGGCAGCCCGGCAGGGCTGATCGCACTCCCGGTGCCGCTGGCTGCGCTCGCCCTGGTCGGGAGGGGGATCTTCCGGAGGTTCGCGCGCTCCGTGTCCTCGAAGCTTCAGGCCACGGTGGACCAGCTGGCGCGATTGACGAGGGAGTCGGGCGGCTGAGAGGCCGGCGTCCGAGCGGTCGGCAGCTGGGCTCCCGCCCCGGTCAGGCCCCGGCGCCTGGGAGGCCCATTGCACACACGATTCGAGCTGCTTCCACGACCGATTGCGACATGATCGACCGTGGCGGACGACCGGAAACGGGCCGCCTCTCGCAGTCCGGCTTCACGCCTGCGACTCGAGTGGCGCGGGGCAGGGGAGCCGCTCTGCCCGGGGAGCGTCCGGCGGTGAGCGGACCGAGCTTGGGAGCTCGGGAGGCAGTCGATCGCGACCGGGGCCCCTGCGACCGACGCTCTCCCGGCGCGCACGGCGGCACGCCCCCCACGGGGCGCATCTAGGCCTTGCGGATCTCGCCGACGCGCGCCCAGGTCATGATCGCCGCCCTCGCGCTGGCGGCCGTGGCCCTGGTCGTGCTATCGCTCCGGAGTCCCGAGCTCCCGGTATTCCCGCCGAGCCCGATCCTCGACGCCGACGCGGACCGCGGAGGCGGGAACTCGTCCGGGGCGCAGCTCCTGACGGTCGACGCGTCCGATCCCCAATCCTGGCGTCACATCGACCTGGAGCGCGGCACGGTGGTGGAGGCGCCCGGACCGGACGGCTGGGACCTGGCCTTCCGCCGCTTCGAGGTGCGCGTGAACGGCGGGGCGGGAGGGCAGGCGGGGGCGGGGGTCCTCGCCCTTGGCGACGTCGCCCTCGATTCGGTGCGGAGCGTTCCTGCCTCGGGCTACGTCGGCATGAGCGCACGAGGCCGTGACACGACCCACGCGCTCCTGGACGAGTGGTACTCGTATTCGTTCACGAGCCATGTGCTCCGTCCGGCGGCGCGCGTGTACGCGGTGCGCACGGCGCGAGGGCTCCACGCCGCCCTGGAGTTCGTGAGCTACTACTGCCCGGGCGCGCAACCGGGGTGTGTGACCGTGCGCTACCGCTTCGTCGATCCGAGCGAGTCCTGAGGCACGCTCCTCAGCGGAGCCGGACGATGACCACGCGCGCTTCGTCCCCCACGTCGACCTCGATCCGCACGCCCGTGCCCGTGCCATTCGACACGAACTCATGGATGCGGAGCCCGGCGCTGCCGATCGGACCCGACCAGACGTTCGTCTGGAACGGCACGCTCGGACTCTCCGGCGTGCCGGTGACGGGATAGGGATAGCGGCCCGGCACCGGATCGCCGAACGGCGCGAGCGTCGCGCTCGAGAAATCGTACGTCGTGAACCCCCGCTCGGCAGGGGGGGCGCCCGTGCCGTTGAGCATCACGGCGGCCGCGTACTCCACGAGCAGTTCCTCGAACGTCTTTCCCGTGAGCGCGGGCAGGCCGGGGAGGCCCGAGGGCGTCGCCGAGGAGGTGTGCCGGAGGAAGAAGGAGGCGTCGGCGTTCGGCTCCGACGCGGCCGCGCCGTGCGCGTCCCCCAGGAAGCGCAGGAAGTGCCAACCGGAGCCGTATATCGAGTACGGCGAGGACACGTCGGTCCTGGGGTAGACGAGCGCGTGGGGCTGCGTCGAGAGGTAGTTGCGCGTGTTTCGCAGCTTGATCGCGACGCCCGTGTTCTCGGGCGTGATCACGCCTTCGAAGGATTCGGCCGTCACCATCGCGGTCTCGGACGGGCCGCCCGCGGCCGCCCAGGCGCGCCGCGACGCCTTCTCTGCGGCGATTTCCGCGCCGCCCTCCTCCATCCAGCTCGGCGGCAGCGTGAACGTTCCGTTCGTCAGGCGCTGGTTGAAGGAGACGATGTGCTTGACCTCGTGGACGAGCGTTTCCAGCGCCTGATAGTCGTCTTCCTCCATCTGCCGGAACATTTCGACGTTGAAGTAGATGAGCTCCATTTCGTTGGATGCCGAGCAGTTGGCCTTGTCCAGCAGATCGCCGCCCCACACGAACGCGGCGGTCTTGCCGGTGACCGCGGGAGTCACGAGCACCAGGGCGTGCCCGTTGCCGTCCCGGTCCGGGACGGGCCCGAACGCCGATTCGATGACCGGACGCCCGTGCGTCTCGTAGAAATCCAGAGCCTGCTTGGCCTGCGCCTGTGTCACGCGGCTGGGCGTCTGAGCCTGCGCGCTGTCCTGGTAGAGCGCGATGTGTTCGCTCTCGGCGATCAGCAGCCCGGTGACCGTGGGTTGGGTGGCTGAGCAGCTGGTCTGTGACGTCGACCGGCTAAGGAAGCGGAGCTTGGGCGGTGAGAGGGCGAGCTGGCGAGCCTCCGACTCGCCCCGCACCCGTGGCGGCTGGGGCGGAAGCGGACCCAGGGTCCGCAGGAGGCGGGCCTCGGCCTCGCGCACGCGCAAATGCGCGGCCGCGGTGGCGCGCGCCGTCTCGGCGGCACGGGCGAGCAGCGCCATGGCCTCTTCGCCGAACGGGGCTCGTGGCGCCGCCTGCGCCGAGAGCGTCACGGGCGGCGATGGCAGAACGCCGTCGGCCCGCATCTGGAGCGTGGCCGAGCGGGTGCTCCCGTCCTCCGTGGTCGAGAGCCGGACGACCGCGACACGGTACCGGTCGCCGAAGCTCCCCGAGGGCACGAAGAGCGGACAGCCCGGGCGCGCCACGTGCGCCTGTCCGGGAGCGAGCGACACCTCCGTGCCTGAGGCGCATACCGTGACCGCCACCTCGGTGCGCACCGCATCCGCGGTCACGGTTATGGTGGCGCTCCCGTCCCCTATCGCCGTGACGAGGCCGCGCTCATCGACGCTGGCGACGGCGGGGGCGGAGCTCCTCCAGCTGACGGCTGCGCCCTGCACGCCTGCCCCCTCGGCGTCCGCGAGCCGAACGTTCAGTTGCTCCGTCGCACCCAGGCTCGTGAGGACGACCTCGGTCGGGGTGACCTCGATCGTGGCGACCATGGTGGGAGCGACGGGGGGAGGGGGACCCGTACCGTCCTGGCAGCCGGCCCAAGCTGCGGGCAGGACGAGGGGCAGGACGTGACGAAGCAGCTTCCCCACGCGGCGCGCGGGCAGTGTCGGGAGCGTGCCCCGGGCGGAACCGGAGCGACCAGGTCGGTGTCTCCAGGGCCCGCCGGAGGCGCACCCGTCGCGACCGGTACGGGATTCGGTAGGTCGCCCGCCCGCGCTAACTAAAGTGTCACATGATATACATTTATATAACATAATGTTGTACAGTGTTTTATGAGTCTTTTTCCGAACCCCATGTGCGTCTGGCTCGGGGCGATCGCTCGAACACCTTCGCCACCAACGTACACCCTGCCGGCCAAGAGGGGTCAGTCGCTAGACTCCGAATGGAGATCCGCTCAGGCTCGGCGGTTTCCCGCTCGTCCCGCTCAACGACCCGGGCGCGGTAACGGGTGTCAGGTCCAAGCCGTAGGAGTGGACTTGGCGCACGCGGCATCGCGGGTCGGAAGTATGGACAGGCTCGCTGTTGACCGGAAGCAAGAACACGGCGGCAGAACACGCGCCGGACTTCTCCGTCTGTGGGTATGGAGATTCCAACCCTGAAATCTCTTCCAGGACAGGGGGATGCATCGGGGGAGCCGGTATCGTCTCCCATAGATAACACACGTATCGTCAATGACTTATGAAACACGGCCTACGGAGTCCCTCACCCTGAGCGCGAGTGCCGGAGAGCACGCCGTCGGGCCATCCGTCCCCGGGGGCAGTGCGCCCCGGGTGGATGTCGTCCGGACGACCGTGGTGGTCAGTCTGGCGCACGCGCTGGTCGACGCCTACGCCGGGTTCGTGCCTCCGCTGTTGCCTCGAATCATGGACAAGCTGGGGCTCTCGATCGCCCTGGCCGCCACGGTCGCGATGACCTTCTCGCTGGCCACGGCGGTGCTGCAGCCGATCCTCGGATGGCTGTCCGACCGCTGCTGCAGACGAGCCTTCGTCATAGGCGGGCCGCTGCTGTCGGGTGTCTTCCTCTCGCTGATCGGGCTCGCTCCCACCTACTCCGTGCTCCTGGCCTTCCTGATCCTCGCGGGCCTGGGGAACGCGGCCTTCCACCCGCCCGGGGCGGCGCTGGCCGCCAGGGTGGAAGCCGGCGCGGGCAGCGGGGCACGGGTGTCGGCGTTCGGTTTCGCGGGAGCGGCGGGCTATGCCGTCGGACCGGTCGCGGTCGTCTGGCTGGTGGCTCACCGGGGGCTCGAGGGGATGTGGGTGGCGATGCTTCCCGCTCTGCTCCTGACGCCCGTCGCGCTCCTCGCATTGCCGCGTCCGCCCGCGTCCCGACCGGGTCGGCTCGACCGCGGGGCGCTGCGCGAGCTGCTCGCAGATATCGTCGGACCCCTCGCCGTGGTGTTCGCCATCAGCACGGTGGCGGCCTTCATCCAACGCGTGTACCTGACCCTCGCGCCGATCATAGTGGCGCAGGCGGGAGGCTCCGAGGTCCGGGGCGCGTACGCGGTGAGCGTCTACCTGGCGGCGCAGGCACTCGGGACGGTCCTCGGCGGCTTCCTCACCGATCGCATGGATCGCAGGACGCTGCTCGTGACGCTGAGCCTCGCCGCGATTCCCGCGCACGCTCTGGCGTTCGCTCTCCACCCGGGCTCCGGCGCCGGCCTGACCGCCGCGGCTGTCGCGGGTTTCTTGAACATGGCGATGGTTCCTCCGGTCGTGGTCATGGCCCAGGAGATGCTTCCCGCACGTGCGGCCCTGGGCTCCGGGATCGTGCTGGGGCTGGCCTGGGCGGTGGCGTCGGTGGCCGTGATCGCGGTCGGCGCCGTTGCCGACTACACCGGACCACTCTCGGCCGCGCTGCTGTCGGTACCGCTCCTCCTGGGTGCGACGGTGCTGGCCCTCCATCCGTCGCTGGCGCCTCACGCCCGCGGGAGCACGGGCTCTCCGACGTAGCGAAGCGCCCTCGGCTCCACGCAGGGAAGGGGGGACGATCCCCGGCCCGGCCCCCGGGGCGACTCCAGCGATGCCGCGAGGTCGCCAGATGGCCTGCGAGCAGCGCGCCCGGCACTTCGCTCGATTGACCGAAGTCCGTGCCAGGACTAGCTTTCGCCGTTCTTCGAGCGCCGCCCTCGGACTGCGATTCGGGCGCCTCCTTCCGCACCCTCGCGAGCGTCCCGCCCAGGTATCATGGCCAAGCGCCGGCACCCCATTTCCAGACGCGGCATGTCCGCGCAGCCAGCCGAGACCGAGGACGTCCTCATCGAGAAGACCCTCTGGCTGACCGGTTGGGCCCGCCGACACCGGCATATGGTCACGCTCGGAGCCTTGGCCGTCGGCGCGCTCGTGCTGGCCGCCGTCTATTACGTCAACTTCCGGAGCCAGCACCTGGAGCAGGCGGCCGTCCAACTGGAGCGCGTGAGACAAAACATCGTTGTGGGTGACACGGCAGTGGCCACTGTCGAGCTGTCCCAGTACCTGCAGGCCTTCGGCGACACCCCCTACGCGGACGAGGCGAGCCTTATCCTGGGCGAACTGTACATGTCGACCGGGCGGGCGACCGAGGCCGTCGAGACCCTCGGTCCGAGGGCCGATCCCTCGGAGCCGCTCGGCCTCCAGGCCCTCGTCCTCCTGGCCCAGGCTCGTGAGCAGCAGGGCGATCTCGACGAGGCGGAGCGCCTTCTTCTACAGGTTGCCGACGGCGCCGAACTGGACTTCTTCATCCATTCCGCCCTCGCCGATGCGGCCCGGATCCGCCAGGCCCGGGGGGACCCCGCCGGCGCCGCCGACCTCTACAACCGTCTCCTCGACGATATGGACGACGAGGCGCCGACGCGCGCCCTGTACGAGATGCGCCTCCAGGAGGCGGAGACCCGGGCAGGCGCAAGCGCCTGAGCCCCCACGGCCTTATCGCGGCATCGCTCGCCCTGGCCAGCCGGCCATCCGCGTGAGCGTCTGCTCGCACGCGACAACCGAGGCCGACATCCAAAGAACCGTGGAGGCGTTTGCCGCAGCGCTTTGTGATCCGGCGATCGTCCGATGCACCCGGAGACTCGACAGCCGGACCGCCCGCCTGCCATCCCGACTTTACTGCGCATAATAGATATTATGTTAGGTTACGGTGCGGACGAGGCCCCAACGCGTGGATTCCCCCTCTTCCCCCGCCGCCCGAACAGGGCGAGTAGGCCTCGCGGCCGTCGCGCCCGCTCTGCCCCGTTCACGCAGGCGCCGCGTTCCCGGCCCCTCAGGCTACCGTGAGACCGGCGATCCAGAATCGGTCGCGCGCATCGGCCCAGAGGGTTGAGCGGGTGAATCCCGAGGCTGCCGCCAGCTGATCGAGGCGGACTCGGTCATATTTGTAGGAGGACTCGGTCCAGATGGTCTCGCCGGCCTCGAAAGAGATGCGGACGTCGGCGACGCGGACGCGCTGGTCCACGAGGCTCTCCAGGTGCATCTCGATCCGGCTGGCCTCGGCATCGAAGAAGGCCCGATGCCGGAACCGGCTCTCGATGAAGTCGGCGTCGAATTCGCGATTGAGGCGGGTCAGGAGGTTCAGGTTGAACGCCGCCGTGAGCCCCTGGGAGTCGTTGTAGGCCGCGTTCAGCACGGCGGGATCCTTGCGTCGGTCCACGCCGAGCAGGAGCACTCCCCCCTTTCCGAGGCCCCGGGCCACACGGCGCAGGAAATCCGCCGCTTCGAGGGGCGTGAAGTTGCCGATCGTGGACCCGAGGAACGCCGCCACGCGTGGGATTTCGGGCGGGAGCGTCGGGAGCGAGAACGGGCGCGTGTAGTCCGCCCACACGGGGTGCACGGAGAGCCCGGGGTGGTTGGCGGCGGTCTCCGCCGCCACCCGCACCAGCTGCTCGCGGGAGACGTCGATGGGAACGTAACCGGAGGGCCTTTGGAGACGGTCGAGCAGCAGCCTCGACTTGACGCCGGACCCGCTCCCGTACTCGATGAGCGTGCAGCCCGGCCCGGCGAGGGTTGCCATCTGAGCGCCGCGCTCACGCAGAATCTCCGTTTCGGCCCGGGTCAGGTAGTACTCGGGCAGCTCGCAGATCCGCTCGAACAGGCGCGCCCCTTCGGCGTCGTAGAACAGCTTGGGCGGAAGCTTCTTGGGGCTCCCCTGAAGACCCTCGCGCACCTCGGCCACCAACGGCGCGGGATGGGGACTCGACCGTTGGACGTTTGCGCCCTGGATCATCCGGGCGCGTCGGGACCCGTCGCCAGACGAATCCCCGTGAACGGCCAGCGGGCGCTCGCGGCGAAGAAGTTGCGGTACGTCGCGCGCGCGTGCGTGCGTGGAGTGGCGAAGGACGCACCCCGCAAGACCCACTGGTCGCTCATCCACTTCCCGTTGTATTCGCCGATCGCTCCCGACGGGGGCTGGTAGCCGGGATAGGCGACGTAGGGGCTTGCAGTCCACTGCCAGAGCTCCCCCGCCATCTGGGTCAGCCCCGCGCCGTCCTCGGCGACCGCAGCCGGCGCGGGACGAAAGTGAGTGCCCTCGACGAAGCTGCCGTCCGGGAGCCTCTCGTATGCGTCCCCCTGCCCCGCCTCGCGGGCGGCCACCTCCCACTCCGCCTCGGTGGGCAGCCGGCGCCCCGCCCACCGCGCGTAGGCGTCGGCCTCGTAGTAGCTCACGTGGCTCACCGGCTCGGCCGCCCCCAGCGGACGCGTCCCGGCCAGCGTGAATTCCGTCCAGTCGGCAGCGGATGGGTCCGGCCCGCTCCGCGTCCAGTACATCGGGGCATCCCAGCGCGCCTCCTGGACCGTCGACCACCCTGCCGAGAGCCACAGCTCCGGGCGGCGGTAGCCGCCGTCCCGCACGAACGCGAGGTACTCTGCGTTCGTCACCAGGCGGGTTGCGAGCGCGAACGGCTCCAGGAACACGCGGTGAGCCGGGCCTTCGTTGTCGTAGCTGAACCCCCTGCCCCCATGGCCGATCCAGCGAAGTCCCTCGCCGAAGTCGCGCCACCGCAGCGGGGGCGGATCCCGCGGCTCCGGCCCCGGGTGCGGCGTGTAGCTGGGCTTCAGCGGGTTGGTCCAAAAGACGTGCTTGATGTCCATAAGCAGCAGCTCCTGATGTTGCTGCTCGTGATGCAGCCCGAGTTCGATCAGGCGGACCGCCGGATGACGGTCGTCTCCGGCCAGGCCATGGAGCAGCTCCCCCATGGCATCGTCGATCCGTGCGCGGTAGGCGAACACCTCGGCCACGGTCGGGCGGGTGGCCAGACCACGCTGCGCTCGGCAGTGCCGCTCGCCCACCTGCACGTAGTACGAGTTGAAGAGGAAGGCGAAGCGTGGATCCTGCGATGCGTAACCGGGCAGGTGTTCGGCCAGGACGAACGTCTCGAAGAACCAGCTCGTGTGCGCCAGGTGCCACTTGGTGGGGCTCACGTCGGGCATCGAACTCACGACGAAGTCCTCGATCTCGAGCGGCTCGCAGAGCGCCTCGGTCTGCCGGCGAACGGCCCGGTAGCGGTCCTCGAGCGTCCCGGGCACTGCGTCGGTCCGAGCGCCGATCGGGGACGACGATGGAGGAGCACGGAGTGGTGGCACGATGCGGCGGGCTATCCTTGTGGGGCAGACCGCTGAGGGCCTCCGGCGAGCGGGCGGCGGCGCGGGTCAGTCCTGCGGCAAGGACATAAGGTGGCGGTCACGGTCCGGGAAGCAAGGGCGCGCGGCCGCCGAGCCAACGCCCCTCGTTCAGGTCCTGCGTCCTAGCATCGCGATCCGTCGCCGCATGAGCGGCACCGCGGCCATCAGCGCCCGCTCCACCGAACGCAGGCCGGGAAGGTGCGACTCGGCGTAGTACTCCTTCTCGAGCACGAAGCCCTCCCCCTCCAGGAGGCCCCGCAGCCGGTCCATGGACTTGTAGTCCACATGGGTCGGGTCGGACTTGAGCACGATGCCCCGGTTCTTCAAGACTTCGATCAAGTGCCCACGGTGCGGGGTCCATATCGAGAATCGGCCCCCCGGCCGCAGCAGCCGACGGGCTTCGGCGGCGACCCGCGCGGAGTCGTCGGGATAGAGGTGCTCGAACAGGTCGGCCGCGATCACCAGATCGAACGACTCGGCTGCGAGCCCGGTGTCGCCCGCGTCGGCGTGGACGAACTGCGCGTTGGCGAGCCCCAGGACGGCCTTGCGGCGCTGACAGATCTCGACGCTCCTCTTGCTGAAGTCGACTCCGACGATCTCGGCCACGCGCGCCGCCAGCACCCATTCGAACGTTCCCCAGCCGCAGCCGAGATCCACGACTCGCTCCTCGGGCAGCGGATCGTAGATCTGGAGCACCTTCGCGATCCGATAGCGCTGGAACGCGGTCTCGAGGTCGGCCAGGCGCTTGGCGCCGGACTCGAAGTAGTCGGATCGGTCGTAGTAGCCGGCGTCGACGCGCTCGGGGCGACCGCTCACAGTCGACCGAGCACCTGCTGGATCCTGAGCCACCACACTCGCCACACCGCTTCCAGCACGATGCGCTTGCTCATCTTCGACTCGCCCGATTCGCGCTCGGTGAACACGATGGGGATCTCGACCATGCGAAAGCCCTTCCGGAACGCACGGAGCTTCAGCTCGATCTGGAAGGCGTAGCCGTTGGACTGGATGCGTTCCAGGTCCAGCGCCTCGAGAACTTCACGCCTGAAGCAGTTGTAGCCGCCGGTGGCGTCGCGCAGCGGCAGCCCGGTGACGGTGCGCGCGTAGAAGCTGCCGAAATAGCTGATCAGCAGCCGACCCATCGGCCAGTTGACGACGTTTATGCGCCCGCCGACGTACCGCGATCCGATCACCACTTCGGCCGAGCGCGCCGCGTCGATGAGGGTGGGCAGCTTCCCGGGGTCGTGGGACATGTCGGCATCCATCTCGAAGACGAGCCGGTAGGACCGCTCGAGCGCCCACCGGAAGCCTGCCACGTAGGCACGGCCGAGGCCGTCCTTCGCGCCGCGCCGCAGCACGTGCAGCCGCGCCTCGCGAGTGGCCATCTCCTCGGCCAATGCGGCGGTGCCGTCCGGGGAATTGTCGTCCACGACCAACACCTCCAGGCGTGGATCCTCTCCCAGCACGAGCGGCACGATTCGCGCCACGTTGTCGCGCTCGTTGAACGTCGGCATCACGACCAGGAGACGATCGCCCGTGGAGAACGTGACCTCGCCGCCACGGCCGGTGGCGGGGGTCCCGCTGTCGGCGCCGCGCCCGTCCGGGAGCCCTGGCCGGCGCTCCTTCATACGCCTTCTCCCGTTTCGGCGCCGATCGCCTCGGCGCGCATGCCCGCCAGCCAGAAGGCTCCGGCAGGGATCACTTCGACGGCGGTGCTCCACACGCGCCCCGCCGTGGCGGCGAGCGCCGCACCCGCAGGACCCAGCGTCGGCGCAAGGAGCACGATCAGGGAAGCTTCCCTGACGCCCAGCCCCGCCGGAGCGAACAGCGCGGCATAGCCGAAGACGTAGGCGGCGGCGAACGCCGGGCCGACGACGGACAGCTCGCCCTCAAGCGAGAGTCCGCGTACCAGAAGCCAGAATGCCAGGGCGTACGCTGCCCAGTTGAGCGTGTAGAGCGTCAGCCAGCGAAGGCCCGCGAGGGTGCCGACCTTGGCGTCGTCCGGCGAGTGGGGGGCAACGATGCGGAGCCACAGCCGCATGAGGGGGCGAAAGAGCGCGGGGATCGTGAGGGCCGAGACGACGATGGCGGCGCCTCCCAGCACCGACCACATGAGCACCGCGCTGATGCCCGCGTCGCTACGCAGAACGGAGAGCGCGCCGATGAGCGTCGCCGCCGCGAGGCCCACCGCCTGGCCGACGACGGCCGCGACCGTGGCGACGGCCGGGGAGACGCCCTCCCTCCGCGCGAGGAGCGCGAGACCCGCGATCTGCCACAGCTTGCCCGGCACGTACCGCCCTAGGTTCGCCACCAGATAGATCCGAACCGCCCGCCCGGCGGAGAGCCCGGGCCCCCCGAGGTCGCGCACCATCCGGCCCCAGATCCAGCCCGAGACCGCGTAGCCGCCGGCGAGTACGAGGCACGACGCCGTGAGCCACCCCCAGCGCGGCGGCCCCAACCCCTCCGCGTCGGCCAGCTCCGAGAGCCCCGGGCCCAGTCGCTCGACGATGAACCAGGTGACCAGCGCCGTGAGCGCGAGCTGTGCCGTCCGCGCGAGCGCCCGGCGAGGCCGGCTCCCGGACTCACCCGGGCTCTGCATCACGCCGCCTGCCCGGCGCAAGTGCGATCGCGGCCGCGGCAGCGAGCGCCGCGAGCCCGAGCCCCGAACTGATCAGGCCGGCCCCGAGTACTCCGCCGTCGTACCAGAGCACGACGTCGTGCCGGCCGGGACCCACCGGTACGGCCCGCAGGGTGTAGTTGGCCCGCAGCACCGGCACTTCGACTCCGTCCACGGTGGCTCGCCAGGCGGGGTACCAGTTGTCCGCTACCACGAGCAGGGCGGGAGCCGCCGCCTCGACCTCGAAGCGTTGCCGGTCGAGTGCGTTCTCGACCCACGTCACGCTCCCTGGATCGGCCTCACCCGACAGCGCCACCGGGGGCGCCTCCGGAAGGACCACCGCGGTGGCGACCGGGAAGTCCGGAGCCAGGATGCGCCCGAGGGCCTGCTCGTCGCCTACGACCTCGGCCGTCCCCACCAGACGCGCGCGCGGAAGCCCGGGATAGCGGATCAGGCTCTGGTAGGTCTGCCCTCCTCCCAGCTGGCTCCGGGCCACCACTTCCACCCCGGAGGGCTCCCCGCCCTGCTGGGCGGTCGGCCAGATGAAGTACTTGACGGCCAGGATCCGGAGCACGTTCGGGTGAATCAGGTTGGCGGCGCTTCCGCTCCCGGCCATGCCGATCAGCTCCCGGTAACGGGCGAGGTCGTTGGGATGGTGGCCGCCCGCGAGCGGGATGCCGAAGGTGGCGGGGCCGACCTCCTGGTCCGCCCCGACCACGTGGACCCGGAAGGGGGGCTCGCTTTCCTTTCGGCGCACGAGCTCCGCCACGATCGCGCTGGCTTCCGTCACCAGGCGCGGATCGCTCGTACGAATGAACGGCGCGTCCACCCGCCACAGGTCCCCGGCGACGAGCAGCGTGAGTCCGGCGACCAGCGCGCTTGCCGGCACGCGACCCTTGGCCGCGGCGAGCGCCAGGCCCGCCGTGACCAGGGCCAACACGACGGCCACGAGGAAGCCGCGAACCAGGAACGGCTGCAATGCATCCAGCGCGGCCGACTTGGCGGGCGTGATGTCGCGGTAGACGACTGCCGTCCACGCGTCGTCCAGCACCCCCGCCGCCGAGAGAGCGAGCCCGACACCCAGGACGCCCGTCGCGATCCAGAGGAAGCGCGCGAGCCTGCGGACCGCGACCGGGTGCTCGGAAGCCGGATCCGCGGGAGCCGCCGGCCTGGTCGACGCGCCTGGAGCCCGGGCCGCGAGCCCGATCAGGCGGTCCACGCCGAAGGCCGCCAGGCTGACCGCCGCGAACGAGGACAGGAACGAGACCATCGAGGCCGCGCGGAACAGCCTGACGCCGGGAAGGAGAGCGTAGGCGGCGTGCCACACCGGTGTGTGCGCCGCCAGCGCATAGAGCAGCGCCAGGACCCCGAGACCGGCGAGGAACAGCCTGAGGCCCCGCCGCCGGGTCTCGAAGAAGGAGATCCCGGCGAGGAGCAGCACCACCACGCCCACGTACTCGTGATTCAGCTTGAAGAAGTTGCGGCCCCAGTACGTGTTGCTGGCCCAGTCGGCTCCGCCCGCGCTGTTGCCGACGAACTCCGGCACGGCCAGGGCCACGACCTCCTCGGGGTGGAGGGACCACTGGGCGGCGTATTCCTTGTTTTCCTCGGGCGCCGCCGCGGTCGTCGTCGCGGTGCGCCTGGAGAACTCGGTCACGTAGCCGAGCGAAGGCACGAGCTGCACGCCCGCCGTCGCGGCGCCTGCCACCGACGCGGCCAGGAAGACTCCGAAGCGCGTCGCCGCCCGCCGCGGGCCGGCCCCCGCGGCCGTTCCCTTCCCTTCCGCTCCGGACGGCTCCCCTCGCTCGGCCCGCGCCAGCTGGAGGCAGCGGAATGCGTAGTAGAGCCCGGCGGCGCCGAACAGGAAGTACGCCATCTGGAAGTGCGTGGTCAGGATCACGAGGGCGACGACGCCCCCGACCCCTGCGTAGGCGAGCAGCGAGCGGCGCTCGAGCGCACTCCCCCGCCCGCCGGGACCGAACGTGGCCTCCATGGCCCAGAACAGGAGCGGGGTCAGCGCGGTGACGAAGAGCTTCCCGTCATGGCCCGGATACACGAGGGTGACCATCACGGGGGCGAGCAGCCAGCCGGTCCCGGCGACGAGCGCGGCGCCCCGGGAGACCCCCAGCCGCCGGGTCCAGCCGTACATGAAGAGCCCCGCGAAGAAGACGTGGACGACGAGCTTCCACCCGAGCGCCCGGAAGGGCTCCATGACGAGGAGCAGAAGCGCCGTGGGATAGAGCGAGTCGCCGCCGGAAAGCGCCTCCAGGAACGGCACGCCCCCGAGCAGGTAGGGATTCCAGAGGGGGAAATCCCCCCCGCGCAGGGCCTCCGCGTAGAACTCTCGCGCCATGTAGCCGAGCGCCAGCGTATCCTGTCCGAACAGCATCCGCCGGGAGAAGACGAAGTCCCCGAAGAGCGCGAGCGTCAGCACCGCGAAGAGCGCGGCGGGCAGCCAGCCCGGCAGCCTGAGCTCGGTCCCGGACGCTCCCGAGCCGGCGGCCCTGCCCTGTCGCCGACCGCCGCCCGGGTCCCGCCCGCCCCGCCGCCTCTTCGTTCCCTTCGCCATGCCTATCCGATCCCCGCGGGGTTCCCGCGGCGCGCGATGAGCTTCCGATATACCTCCAGATGCCGCTCCGCCAGTCGATCGTTGGACCACCGCTCGACCACGCGGGCGCGGGCCCGGCGCCCCAGCTGCTCCAGCCGCCCCGACTCGAGCAGTTGGGCGACCGCGGCGGCCAGCCCCTCGGGATCGGCCGGCTCGAAGAGGGCGCCCACCTGCTCGTCGACGATCTCGGGCAGTCCGCCCACGCGCGAGGCCGCGACCGGGAGCTCGCACGCCATCGCCTCAAGCGCCGCCACCGAAGTGGCCTCCATCAGCGACGGAAAGACCGCCAAGTCACCCGAGGACAGCAGCTCCGGCATCTCCGCGTTCGGCCGCTTGCCCAGGAACGTGAGCCGGTCGGCCACGCCCAGCTCACGCGCCAGCGCCTCCAAGCGGCCGCGCTCCGGACCGTCGCCGATCAGGACGGCCTCGGCGTCGACGCGGGCGACAATGTAGGGCATCGCGCGCACGAGGTACTCCACTCCGTTCTTCCGGAAGAGCCTGCGCGGCACCAGCAGGCGCCAGCGCCCGGCGGGCGGGAGGCGAGGATCCGTGCGCTGGAAGAGCGACGTCTCGACACCGTTGGTGAGCGCCTCCACGCGCACCCCCGGCGCCAGGCGCTCGGCCACCCGGGCGATCTCCGAACTCGCGGCCAGGGCATGATCGGACGCGCGCACGAAGCGGCTCAGGACCGGCCGCCACAGCGGTCGTCGCGCGCGGCTGAGGAAGTGCGACGTGTGAAAGGTCGTGACCACGGGAGCCCCGGTGCGCGTGCGCGCCACCAGCGCGGGCGGCACGGACGCGATGTCCTGCGCGTGGAGCACGTCCGCGTCCCGGGCGCGCGCGAGGTAGCGCGGCACGGAGCCCAGCGCGTGCAGCGCCCAGCCGGGCGGATTGCGGCCGGGAAGCCGGGTGCGCCAGACGGAGACGCCCTCCATCACTTCGTGCGCGGGAAGCCCGGGAAGCGAGCGCGACGTGACGATCTCGACCGCATGGCCCCGGGCGGCCAGGGCACGGCACAGGTAGTAGACGTGACTCTCCAGCCCCCCGACCTCGGGCGGGAAGTACACGCAGTGCATCAGGATCTTCACGCCATCCGAGCGCCGGCAGGGGCGAGGTCGCGGGTGCGTCGCGCCGCGCCCGTCAGGTCCGCGATCACGATGTCCGCGACGCGCTCGCCCGCCCGGCCGTCTCCGTACGGGTTGGCGCCGGTGGCGTTCCAGCTCCCCTCGAGCACCGAGCGGGCACGGCCGAGTATCCGCTCCGGGTCGGTGCCCACGAGCTCCGCCACGCCGGCCTCGATCCCTTCGGGACGTTCCGTCACCTCCCGCATCACCAGGACGGGCGTGGCAAAGGTCGGCGCCTCCTCCTGGATCCCGCCCGAGTCGGTGAGGACGAGCGCGGCGTGCCGGAGCGCCGCGACCAGGTCGAGGTAGCCCACCGGGTCGGTCAGCCGGATGCGCGGATGATCTGCGAGCAGCTCCTGCGCCACCGATCGGACGCTCGGGTTCGGATGCACCGGGTAGACGATGACGATGTCGTCGTGCTCGTCCGCGAGCGTGCGCACCGCGCCCAGCGCCCGGCGCAGCGGAGTGCCGAACGACTCACGGCGGTGCGCGGTCACGAGCACGAGCCGCCGCTCCTCGCGAAGCGCGGAGGCGAGCTCCGGGTCCTCGACCGCGTGCGGTACGTCGGCAGCGCAGAGCAGCGCGTCGACCACCGTGTTGCCCGTCACATGGATGCCCGTCCTCGGCACGCCCTCGGCCTCGAGGTTGGCGGCCGCGCCACCCGTGGGAGCGAAGTGCCAGTCCGACGCGGCGTCCGAGATCCTCCGGAAGAGCTCCTCCGGGAACGGCGCCCACTTGTCGTGGGAGCGGAGCCCAGCCTCCACGTGGCCGACCTGCACGCGCTCGAAGTGCGCGACGAGCGCGCCGAAGCACACCGTGGCGGTGTCTCCCTGGACCAGCATCGCGTCCGGCCTCGAGTCCTCGACCACGCGGCGCAGGCCGCTCAGGCAGCCGTGGGCGACGTCGTAGAGGCTCTGGTTCTCGCTCATGATGCCGAGATCGTAGTCGGGATCGAGCCCGAACGTCTCGAGAGCCTGGTCCACGAGCGTCGTGTGCTGCCCCGTGAGCACGACCCGCAGCTCGACCTCGTCGGCGCGAGCCCTGAGGGCGTCGACGACCGGCGCCATCTTGATCGCTTCCGGTCGGGTGCCGACGACCGCGAGGACGCGCGCGCTTGCGGATGTCACGGGCCGGGCGCCCCGGAAGCTCCCGCCAGTGGCTCAGTTCCCACCTGAAGAGTCCGGGAAGCGGTTCTTCAAGGCCTCGAGCTCGGCTCGCAGTTGCGCGATCAGCTCCGCCAGAAGACCGATGCCCAACAGCAGGAACCCGACCGTCTCGAGCAGGATCACGAGGTACAGGAGCGGACGGAAGCCCAGCCCCTCGACGAAGCGCAGCCAGAACGCCAGCAGGCCCACCAGGACGCCGGCCGCGATCAGGGCGGCCCCGGCCCCTCCGAAGAGCAGCAGCGGCTTGTGGGAGAACATCAGCATGAAGCCGACCGACGTCAGGTCCAGGAACCCGGAGAAGATCCGCAAGGGTCCCTGGTATTTCGAGACGCCCGCCCGGCGCGGGTAGAGCGTGATGTCGATCTCCGTGACCGACCAGCCGCGCGCGTGCGCCAGCACGACGAAGAAACGGTGCCAGTCGCGCCGCAGGTGGATCTCCCCGAGAATGCTCCGACGGAACGCCTTCATGGAGTTGAGGTCGGAGACGGGCACCTTGAATACGCGGCGCGAGACCCGGTTGTAGACGCTGGACACGACGGCCTTGTCGTAGGCACCGATCTTGCGTCCGGTCACGATGTCCCAGCCATCCTGGAGCTCCGCCAGGAAGCGCGGGATCTCGTCCGGCATGTGCTGGAGATCGGCGTCGAAGAGGATCAGCCACTCGCGCTCCGTCCGTCCGGCCGCGGTGAGCAGCGCGCTGGTCTTCCCCTCGTTGGTCCGGTGCCGCAGCACGCGAAGCCGGTTCCAGCCCGCCGACTCACGCTCGATCAGCTCCGCGGTCCCGTCGCTCGATCCGTCGTCCACCACGAGGATCTCGCCCTCCAGCCCGTACTCCTGCCAGGCACGCCTGAGCTCGGCCACGAGAGCCTCGGCCATCGGTGCCTCGTTGAACGCGGGCACCACGAGGGCGAAGTCCCGCCGCGTGGCGGGAGAGAGCTCTTGCGCCGCCGCGTGCGCGTCCGAGCGGACGGAGGGATCTGAAGGCATGTCTGCAACCGCCTGCTCGGAGGGCGGCAAGGTCGGCGAGGGTCGGGGTCGGTCGGACGCCATGGCGAGAAGATAGGCCCGGGCCCGGGGGCTTCCAAGGAACGGGGGCGACGACGAGCGGAAGGCGGGCCCCTGCGCCGGACCGTTACGGCAGGGGCCAGTCCTCCAACGGGTTAGACGCGCCTGCGCATGCGCGCCGGGAGTATGCCCAGCTGATCGCGGTACTTGGCGACGGTTCTCCGGGCTATCCGCACGCCGTCGGACTCCAAGAGCTCGACGATGGCCTTGTCGGTCAGCGGGCGGCTCGGGTCTTCGCCGTCCACCAGCCTCTCGATCTTGGCCCGCACGCCCCGCGCGCTGATGTCTTCGCCGCTCCTCGTCGAAAGCCCTGAGGAGAAGAAGAACTTGAGCGGGTAGACCCCGCGCGGTGTCTGGCAGAATTTCTCGTTGGTCACCCGCGACACCGTCGATTCGTGCATGTCGATGTGGTCGGCGACCTCGCGTAGCGTGAGCGGCCTGAGGTGCTGCACGCCCTTCTCGAAGAAGTCCCGCTGCCGCTCGCCGATGAAGTTCATGACCTTGAGCATCGTCTGACGGCGCTGCTCGACGGCCTGGATCATCCAGTTCGCCGAGCTCAGTTTCGAGGAGATGAACTCCTTGTTCTCGCCCTTGAACTTGTTCCTGTCTCGGGCGACCTCCACATAGGCCCGAGACAGTCGCAGCCGGGGTAGGCTCGTGTCGTTGACGAACACCATGTACTCCCCGTCGATCTTGTCCACTACCAGGTCAGGGATGATGTAGTCCTCACGTCGCGGCGCGTACTTGAGGCCCGGCTTGGGCTCGAGGCGCGCGATCTCGTCGGCGGCGTCCTGAACCTCGCGGGCCGTGACTCCCAGCGACTTCTGGATGTCCAGCCAGCGGTGCTGGATCAACTCGTCGAAGTGCTCGCGCACGAGCCGGTCCGCCAACGACCCGTCGAGTGCGCGGTGTCGCAGCTGCAGCAGGATGCACTCGCGCAGATCGCGCGCGGCCACTCCGGGGGGATCGAACTGTTGGAGGAGGCCGAGCATGTGGTCGGCCTCCCCCAGCTCGTAGGGGCGAAACTCCCCCTCGATCTCCTCGAGAAATAGCCCGCGCTCCTCCACCTCCAGCTCCTGCACGTGCCCGCGGGCCACCTGCTTGAGCTCGGCGAGCCAGCCGTTGGCCCCGGCCACCACCACCTCGAGGCTGCACGAGAGCCTGCCGTCGTCATCGATGTTGCCGATTATCTCCTCGCCCAAGCGGACTTGGCGCTCCGACAGATCGAGCAGCCGGAGCTGCCCGGCCAGGTGGTCGGCCAGGTCGTTCGCCTCCACCACGGGCGGCTGGTAGAACTCGCGCTCCTCGTAGCCGGGCCGGTGCCCGCCCCCGTTGAGGCCGTCCAGCAGGATGTCCTCCCAGTCGAGCTCCTCCTCGGCCTCGTTCTCCTCCTCCGCGGAAGCCTGGTCGTCCTCGAGCTCCGCCTCCGGCTCGGCATCCGCTTCGGTAAGCTCGAGGAACGGATTCTCGGCCAACTCCTGCTTCAGGCGCTGCTGCAGGTCCAGCAGGGGCATGTAGAGCAGCTCCATCGCCTGGTACAGGCGAGGGCCGATCTTGGCGTCCTGCCTCAGCTGCTGGCTCTGATGGAGCTTGGCGCCGAGCCGGCTCATCGAGGGCACGGGCCGTCAGGTTATCGCCGCCGCGGCTGGCGGGCGCTCAAAGCGCCGGCGCATCCGAGCGGTGAGGGTGGGCCCCAGGTAGATCTCCGCGACCTCGTCGCTCCACACGAGCTCGGACACCGAGCCGGAGACCCGGATGCCGCCCTCGTACATGATGTAGGCGCGATCCACGATCTCGAGCGTCTGCTCGACGCTGTGGTCCGAGATCACCACGCCGATTCCGCGCCGCTTGAGCTCGCCCACGATGTGCTGGATATCGCCGACGGCGATCGGATCGATCCCGGCGAACGGCTCGTCGAGAAGAAGGAACTTCGGCCGCTGCACCAGCGCCCGCGTGATCTCCAGTCGGCGGCGCTCACCGCCCGACAGGGAGTACGCCTTGCTCTTGCTCAGGTGCGCTATCGAAAGCTCGTTGAGCAGCTCCTCCAGCCGCCGCCGCTCCTCCTGCTTGGGCAGCCGGAGGGTCTCGAGGATCGCCCGTACGTTCTCCTCCACCGTCAGCTTACGGAAGATCGAGGGCTCCTGCGCCAGGTAGCCGACGCCCATGCGCGCCCGCCGGTACATGGGCATTTCCGTGATCTCGGCCTCGTCCAGGTAGACCCGGCCGGCGTTGGGCGAGATGAGCCCTACGATCATGTAGAAGGTGGTCGTCTTTCCCGCCCCGTTGGGACCCAGCAGCCCGACCGTCTCGCCCTGGGAAACCGAGATGGCGACGTCGTCGACCACCTTGCGCCTGCGGTAGATCTTCACCAGCCCCTCCGCGCGCAGGCGGCTTCCCTCCGGGCGGGAGACGGATCCGCGTGCGGCCGCCGAGCTGGCCGATCCCCGCTCCTGCAGAGCCCGTACCAGCCCGCGGAGCTCCTCGCCGACGCCATGATCCCCGGAACGGATCTCTTCCCAGAGGGCCGGCTCGATCCGGACACGCTCCCATCCCTCGTGGTAAGGTTCGCGGCGCGCGATGCCCGCCGCCTCGAGGCGCCCCAGCACGTGCTCGTCGATGTAGGCCGCCGTCAGCTCGCTCTCCGTGGAGGCCATGGGGAAGCCGGAGCTCTCGCGCTGCCCGAGCTCCGCGTAGCTCTCCCGCACGGAGGCGAGCCATACGCCTCGCTCGGCGCTTCCCCCTTCGTCGGCGCGCCGCACGAGTTCGGCTGCCGCGACCGCCACGGACAGATCGTGCGGGCTGAGCCCGCCGACCCACTCGACCAACTCCCGGCGGGTCACGCCGGCCACCGCCTGCCGGAGCGCCTGCGCCGCGCGAGCGCCCCCCGCCGTAGCGTGGCCGCCGGCCCGGCGTCCGGAAAGCCGGGAGGCCTCAGCATGGGGCCCACCCCGCGCTCCTCGTCCGGGCCGAGTCCCACCCCGGCCGCCGGCGGCTGGCTCGTCGTGTCGGAGACGGCGCCGCTGTCGGCGACCACCCCCTCGGGGTCGACGGCCGGCTCCACGTGGAGCCCCTGCGCATCGCCGCTCACCTCCATGCGCTCGATGTCCCCCTGCTCGAACTCGATCGCGATGCGGTCCGCGCTCGCGTAGTGGATGGCGGGACGGCGATCCGCCTGCACGGTGTCGCTCGCCCTCATGCGGTATAGCGAGCGGGCCGAACCGGTCGCTTCCAGACGCTCCAGGCGGTACTCCTCCTCCTCGGGCGGCTCCGCCCTCCCGTCCGCCGCGTCCGCCGCCGCCCCGACAGGCGCGAAGAGGGCCACGACGGTGTCTCCCTCGATCCAGTCCGTGCGGGCCAGCGCCGGAGTGTCCGGCGTGTTCAGCGAGTCCTGCGCGGAGGACTCCGCGCGGGCCGACCCGACGGCTTCGATGCGCTCGAGCACCTCGCCGGGCGTGAGCGCGTCCAGCGAGTCGGCGACGACCACGAAGCTCTGGGCGCGTGCCATGGGCCTGGCCAGGTCCGCCGAATCGGAGGGAGGTGGAGGCAGCGCGCCCGAATCCTCGGGCGCAGGTGTGAGCGGAACCGCCACCAGCCGCTCCATCACGCCCTCGTCGAAGAACATGTGCAGCAGGGGGGCCTCGAGGCGGACGGCGGCGGCCGTGAGGACCGCGCTGTGGCGCCCGCTCACCTCACGCACCACGTCGTCGGGGAGATGCGCCACGATCACGTCGGCGCTGAGCTCCCGCTCGTCCAGCACGAGGCGGGCGCCGCGGCTCAGGCGGAGCGTTCCCTCGAGCTGGTTGAACTCCACGGAATCGCCGAAGGCACGCAAGTGCGCGCTGTCGCCCGGCAGCGGCGGGCGCTCGACCTGAACGTCGCCGGTCGCGTGGAAGTAGCCCTCGCCCTCGACGATGATCCGGTCCGCCTCTACATCGTAGGGGACCGTCTCGGCGTCCGGGGAGTCTGGCCGGGAGTCGGCCGGAGCGGCCGTGGCACCGCTCTGTGGGCGCGCGTACAGGCGCGCCGACGGCCGCCCCTCGAAGAACTCCAGCTGATCCCTTGGTCGGTTCGGGCCCGCGCGGCGGTAGACCATCTCCTGACCCCGCATCACGCCGCCGTCCGTCTTGTCGTCGACCTGCACGGAGCCATGCGCCTGAAGCCGGCCGACCGTCACGAAGTACTCCGCACTGCTCGAGCTCAATCGCCTCTGTGCGTCTTCGAAGCTTACGCCGCCGACGAGCTGGACGTAGTTGGAGATCCGGTAGGCGACCGCGCTGTCCGCCCGGATGCGCACGCCGTCCGGGCACACGACGTGCGGCCTGGTCACGTGCGTGATCAAACTGCCGGCGACATCGACGGTCCGAAGGTCACCGGAGCCCTCGACGAACGAGCACCCTTCCTGCCCCGAGGCGTCGCCGAGCCCCCAGACGGCCCAGAGCAGCGCCCACGACGTTCCCCGCGGGACGAGCCGCCGAAGGCGGGCCTCCGCGAGCCACCGGCACACTCCGGGAGGCCCGGGCGACCGGGCCGGCCGACCCATCACCCGCCGAGTTCCGCGGAGCCGCGGATGTCACAGACCTGATAGTTCCGGAAGGTCATGTCGGAGCGGAAGCACGTGCCGCGAGTGGTCTGCCCGTCGTAGTGATATGTGGAGGCGGAGTCGCTCCGGATGTCCTCGGTCAGGGGGTTGTAGTGGAGCTCGTCGCTCTCCAGGCGGCGTGATTCGTTCGGGAACACCAGCACCACGTCGCCCACGGCATGCATCTGCTGCGTTCGCTCGTCGTATCGACCGCGCTCGGCGGTCACGGTGGCGCGCACCAGCCCCTCCTCCGCGTAGACGTCCATCTCGACACCGCGCATGTGGACGACGGTAGAGTCCAGGTAGTAGTAGGCGCTGTCCGCGCGGATCCTGCCGGAGCGGATCCCCTCCGCGTTCGTCATGTAGGTGACGACATCGTAACTGACCATGTCCGCCGACATCCCGAGCAGCCCCTCGCCCGCCACGGGGGTGGGCGGCCCGTCACCGCACCCCGCGAGCGCGACGAGCGCCGGGAGCGCGTACACCACCACCGTGCAGCCCGATGCGGGCCTGGTACGCCTGAACGGCGATATCGATTTATTCCACAATATCATACGGCCTCTGACCTAAGAAGGTCATGGAGGTGTACGATGCCCTTCAGTACGCCGTGTTCGTCAACCACCGGCAGCGCCATCACGCCCGCCTCCTCCATGCGGTGCACGGCTGCCGAGGCAAGCTCTCCCAGAACCGACGTGCTGGGGCTGCGCGTCATGACATCGTCGATCCGGCGCTGCTCCCAGCCCTTGTCGCGCTCCATCAGTCGCGTGAGGTCGCCAGCCGTGACGACCCCGCGCACGCGTCCCTCACCGTCCACGACCGGGACCGTGCCGCGCAACTCCGCGATCGGTGCCACCGTCTCGCGCATGAGCGAACCCTGCGGGAGGCTCGGAAACGCCTCGCTCACCATCACGTCTTCTACCCGCAGAGTGAGCTTCCGTCCCAACACCCCGCCCGGGTGTAGCCGCGCGAAGTCTTCGGGCCGAAAGCCCTTCAGCCGGAAAATGGCCACCGCGAGGGCGTCTCCCATGGCGAGCACCGCCGTGGTGGAGGAAGTGGGCGTGAGGTCCATCGGGCATGCCTCCTCGGTGACGGTGCAGTCCAACACCACGCGCGCGTGCCCGGCGAGGGAGGAGCGGGGCGAGCCGCTGAGCGCGACGATCGGCACCCCGAGGCGCGACAGGTAGTCGGTCAAGGCGCTCAGCTCGGACGTCTCTCCGCTCTTCGAGACGAGCAGCGCGACGTCGCTGCGCGACACGATTCCCAGGTCGCCGTGCAGGCCCTCGACCGGATGCAGGAACGTCGCGGGAGTCCCCGTCGACGTGAGGGTCGCGGCGATCTTCCGGGCCACGATCCCGCTCTTGCCGATCCCCGACACGATCACGCGCCCGGCCGTCTCGGTCGTCGCGCGCGCGAGCAGCTCGCAGGCGGCAACGAACTCGTCGCCCAGCCGAGCTTCGAGCCCCGCGATCGCCCCGGCCTCCAGCCGCAGGACCCGGCGCCCCTCCTCGATCAGCCGTGTCGGACTCCAACCGGCATCCGCTTCGCTCAAGCGCGTACCCCCCGATTCAGCCGCTCGGAGCCCGTCTCGGACACGGAAGGGCGCCCGGCCGAACGCGAGGGGGCTCCGTCGTGTCCCTCCCTGGCCGGGCTCCGGCCCGCGCGCCTGCCTCGGGTGGCCGGCAGCGTGCGACGGCCCGTGCCGCTCACCGAAGCGCGGGCCTGCTCAGCCGGGCAGCGCCGCCGGCCGGCCGCGGCCCGGGCCAAGGGCCTCGCGGATAGCCAGGACATCCTCGAGCAGCGCGGGCAGGTGCTCGAGATGCAGCATGCTAGCGGCGTCCGAAGGAGCGTTCGGCGGGTCGGGGTGCACTTCGAGAAAGAGCCCGTCGCATCCGGCCGCGACGGCCGCGCGCGCGAGCGCCGGCACGTGCTCCGGGTCGCCTCCGCTCGAGCCGCCCGCCCGCCCCGGCCGCTGCACGGAGTGCGTCGCGTCGAAGATCGCCGGGCAACGACAGGCCGCCCGCAGGCGGGCGAACGTGCGCATGTCCACGACCAGGTCTCCGTAACCGAAGGCTGTGCCGCGCTCCGTCACGGCCACCTCCGAGGCCCCCGCCGCGCGGGCCTTGGCGACCGCGCCGGCCATTTCCTCGGGCGCCATCCATTGGCCTTTCTTGAGGTTGACGGCTCTCCCGGTCCGTCCCGCCGCCGCCACCAGATCGGTCTGGCGGCTCAGGAACGCGGGGATCTGCAGCGCGTCGACGACCTCCGCGGCGCGCGCCGCCTGGGTCGGCTCGTGCACGTCGGTCAGGAGGGGCAGCCCCGTCTCGGCGGCCACGCGCCGCAACCGCGTGAGCCCCTCCTCCAGACCGGGGCCGCGGGGTGAGTCCGGCCTGGCTCGGTTGGCCTTGTCGAACGAGGCCTTGAAGACCACCGGAAGGTCCAGTTCGGCGCCCAACGACGCCAGTGCGCGGGCGACCTCCAGATTGAGCGAGTCCTCCTCGACCACGCACGGACCCGCGATCAGGGTGAAGCACTCGAACACGGGATCACTCAGTCGGCCGCGCCCAGCGCTGCGCCCACGTCCCGGGCCGCCGCACCGGACTCGCCGTCGAGCAGCCCCGCGCGGCCGGCCGCCGCCCGGATGAACGAAGCGAACAACGGCGCGGGAGACATGGGGCGGCTCTTGAGCTCCGGGTGGAACTGGCAAGCGATGAACCAGGGATGCGAGCCCAGTTCGATGATCTCGACCAGCCGCTGGTCGGGCGACGTCCCGCTGATCGTCATGCCACCGGCCTCGAGCTGGTCGCGATAGGCGTTGTTCACCTCGAAGCGGTGCCGGTGGCGCTCGCTGATCTCGGTCGCGCCGTAGATCTCCGCCACTCGGGACCCGGGACGCAACTGCGCCGGGTAGGCGCCCAACCGCATCGTGCCCCCCTTGCTGGTCACGTTGCGCTGCGAGTCCATGAGGCAGATCACGTGGTCCGGCGAGGACTCCGCGAACTCCGAGGAATGCGAGTCGGTGAGACCGACGACGGCGCGGGCGAACTCGATGACCGCGCACTGCAGCCCCAGGCATATGCCGAAGAAGGGCAGCTCCCGCTCGCGCGCCCAGCGGATCGCGCTCAGCATGCCCTCGACGCCGCGCGGGCCGAAGCCGCCCGGGATCAACAGGCCATGATACGCCTGCAGCCGCTCCGCGCCCTCCTCGTGCTCGAATTGCTCGCTGGAGAGCCAGTCGATGTCGACGCCGACGTCGTTCGCGATGCCGCCGTGGATGAGCGACTCCTGGACCGACTTGTAGGAGTCGACGAGCTCGGTGTACTTGCCGACCACCGCGATGCGCACGTGGCCGCGGCTCGGATGCTTGATGCGCTCGACCATGCGCGTCCAGGGGCCGAGGCTCGGCGCCGGAGCGTCCAATCCCAGCCTCTCGACGACGACGTCATCGAGGCCCTGCTGGCGAAAAGCCAGCGGCACCTCGTAGATCGTCTCCACGTCGCGGGCTTCGATCACCGCCTTGACGGGCACGTTGGTGAAGAGGGCGATCTTCTCGCGGATGCCTTCGTCGAGCGCATGCTCCGTCCGGCAGACCACGATGTCCGGCTGGATTCCGATTTCCATCAGCTCGCGCACCGAGTGCTGTGTCGGCTTGGTCTTGAGCTCGCCCACGGCCGCGACGTACGGAACCAGCGTGAGGTGGATGAACAGCGCGTTGTCGCGTCCCACATCCTGCCGGAACTGGCGGATGGCCTCGAGAAACGGCAGGCTCTCGATGTCGCCGACGGTCCCGCCGATCTCCGTGATGACGACGTCGTGCCGGTCGGCCAGGCGCCGTACGGCAGCCTTGATCTCGTCCGTGACGTGCGGGATCACCTGCACGGTCGAACCCAGGTACTCCCCGCGCCGTTCCTTGTTGATGACGCTCTGGTAGATGCGACCGCTCGTGATGTTGTTGTCCTGGGAGAGGGAGGGACCGATGAAGCGCTCGTAGTGTCCGAGGTCGAGGTCGGTCTCGGCACCGTCGTCGGTCACGAACACCTCGCCGTGCTGAAACGGCGACAGTGTTCCCGGGTCGACGTTGATGTAGGGGTCGAATTTCTGGATCGTCACGACGAGCCCGCGCTCCTCCAGGAGACGACCGAGGGAGGCGGCGGCGATCCCCTTCCCCAGGGACGAGACCACCCCGCCGGTTATGAACACGAACTTGGTCGGACGCCCGCTGTGCTCGCTCATCAGCTCGCCGCGTAGGTTGGTGTGTGGCCCGTTTCGATCAATCGCCTCTCCAGCCGGGCCACGTCGGCCGGCGTGTCCACTCCGACGTCGGCGGTGCCCGCCACCGCGACCCCGATGCGTAGCCCCCCTTCCAGCGGGCGGAGCTGCTCCAATCTCTCCAGCCGCTCCAGCGGCGAGGGCGGCAGCGCCACCCATGCCCGGAGCGCGCCGGGCGTGTAGGCATAGACCCCGATATGGCGCAGGAAGAGGGCGTGCCCCAGCTCCTCACGCACCGGCTCCTGCCCTCCGCCCTTGTGCGGAATCGGCGCCCGCGAGAAGTAGAGCGCACCTCCGGCGGCCGTGCGCACGACCTTTACGATCGCGGGATCGTGGCGCGCATCCTCCGTGAGCAAGGGTGTCGCGCAGGTGCCCACCTCCCAGCCCTCGTCCCGCACCAGGGCCACGGCGGCCGCCAGCTGCCGCTCCTCGAGCAACGGCTCGTCGACCTGGACATTGACGATCACGTCATAGCACCGGTAGATGGCGCGCGCGGCGACTTCGGCCACGCGGTCCGTGCCGGACGGGTGCTCGGGCGACGTCATCTCGACAGGCGCCCCCAGTGCGCGGCCGACCTCGGCGACCTGCTCGGAGTCGGTCGCTATCACGGCGTGATCGAGCGGGGTCAGCTCGCTCACGCGCCGCCATGCCCATTCGATCAGGGGGCGACCGAGAACCGGATAGAGCGGCTTGTTGGGAAGCCGAGTGGAAGCGAGCCGGGCCGGGACGATGCCCAAGACGCTCTTCTTCACCGAGCCTCTTGGAGCCCACGGCGGTGTACGGTGGCAGTAACCACGCCCCTGAAGGTACCCCCGCCCCGGAGCGCGGGTCAAGCGAAGCGGGCGTGCCCTAGAGCGCGAGAAAGTTCCGCAGGAGCGCGTCCCCGTGCTCGCCGAAGAGCGACTCGGGGTGGAACTGGACGCCCCACACGGGGAACTCGCGATGCGCGATCGCCTGCACTTCGTGCTCCGCCGGCAGATCCGACCAGGCGATCACTTCCAGCTCGGCCGGGAGCGCCGCCGGATCGGTCACCAGCGAGTGGTATCGCGCGACCGTGAACGGGGAAGGCAGCCCCGCGAGGACGCCCCTGCCCTCGTGCCGGACCGAGGCGGTCTTGCCGTGCATCACTCGCCGGGCTCGCACGGTGCGCCCCCCGAATGCCTCGCCGACGGCCTGATGCCCGAGGCACACGCCCAGCGTGGGCACGTGAGGCCCCAGGGCGCGGACGAGATCGACGCTGATCCCGGCCTCTCGCGGCATGCCGGGACCCGGAGAGATGACCACGCGTTCCGGCTGGAGCGCACGTATGTCCTCCACGCCGCGCTCGTCGTTCCTGAACACGACCGGATCCGCCCCCAGGGCGCCCAGCGCCTGCACCAGGTTGAACGTGAAGGAGTCGTAGTTGTCCAGTACTAGGATCATGGCGGCTCATCATAGCCAAGTTGCGCGAGCCGGGGCAGGCGTCAGGGCCACGCCGGGTGCACACCGTGTCGGCGCCCCGTCCATGCGGCGGCGGGCGCATCGCCCGGGCAGGGACCCTCGCATGCCCCCCCGGGGTTATCTTCCCGCGCTCTTCGGCGCCGCCGGTTTGGAACCGGCTCGGATCGGCCTCACGCCCACTCCCTCGCTTGCCTCCGTCGTCCAAACCCTCGATGACCCGACTCCACGGCCGCCTTCGGCGGCGCCTCGCCGGGGCCGCCCTCGGTGCGGCCGCGCTCGGCGTAGCGCTCGCCTGTGAGCGACAGCCCGCTCCGCCGGAGGCGGTTCCGCTCGTGGTGGCCACGATCTATCCCGTGGCCGACCTGACGCGGAGCATAGCGGGCGAGGACGTGCACGTGGAGGTGCTCGTGCCTCCCCACGCGAGCCCGGCCACGTATGAGCCGATGCCACGGCAGATCCGCGCGCTGGCGGGCGCCAGCGTCTACCTGACCGTGGGGGGCAGCGTAGACGCGTGGGTCCGCGCCCTGCCGGCGGGGCCCGGCAGCGAGACACGGCTCAACGACGGCATCGCGCTGCGGAGCGGGGGCGGAGGCGGAGAAGCGGCCACGGGCGACCCCCATACCTGGCTCGACCCCCTGCTCGTGCGCGACGCCTGGCTGCCCCGCCTGGAACGCGCGTTGGGCGCCGCTCGCCCGGACGCCCGCGAACGGCTGGCGGAGCGAACCCGCGCATTGTCCGACTCCCTCACGGCGCTCGACGCCTGGCTGACCCGGCAGCTCGCGCCGGTCCGCCAATACGGGTTCATCACGGCGCACGCGGCCTGGGGCTACATGGCGGAGCGTTACGGAATGCGGGAGTTCGCCGTGATCTACCCGGCACCGGGACGCGAGCCCTCGGCGCGCCGTCTGGCGGCGCTGGTCGATTCGGCGCGCGCTGCCGGCGTGCGCGCGGTGTTCACCGAGCCGAGGCTCGGGCCGACCGCCGCGCACGCGCTCGCGGACGAGCTGGGGGTCCCCGTGCTGACGCTCGACCCGCTGGGCGGTCCCGGCCTGGACGGACGCGAGGGATATCTTTCCATGATGCGATTCAACGGCCTGCAGATCCGCCGCGCGCTCGACCCGTGAGCGTAGTCGTGCGGGTCCGCGACGTGTGGTTCTCCTACGAACGGGAACATGTCCTGCGGGGCGTCGGATTCGAGGTGGCGCAGGGGTCGTTCACGGCGCTCATCGGACCCAACGGCGCGGGCAAGAGCACGCTTCTGCGGATCCTTCTCGGGCTGCTCTCGCCCGAGCGTGGGCGGGTCGAGGTATTCGACGCGGACGTGGGCGGGCGTGCTCGCCCGATCGGCTACGTCGCGCAGCGCGTGCGCCTCCCGGCCGGTTTTCCGATCTCGGTCGCGGAAGTGGCGCTGTTGGGTCGCTACGGCCGACTGGCCCCGCCCCGTCGGCCTCGTGCCGCCGACCGCGCTCGCGCGGCGGCCGCCCTCGAACGCGTGGGCATGGCGGAACACGCGGGGCGACGCTTCAGCGCGCTGTCGGGCGGGCAGCAGCAGCGTGTGCTGATCGCGCGCGCTCTCGCCGGCGATCCCGACCTCCTGCTGTTGGACGAACCCACGGCGGGGCTCGATCCGGCGGCGCGCGCGCGCTTCTACACGCTCGTGTGCGATCTGCAGCGCGACGAGGGGCTCACCGTCTTGTGCGCCTCGCATGACCTCGAGGTCGTCTCGGCGCACGCCGACCGTCTGGTGCTGCTCGACGGCGACGTGCGCGCGGCGGGCCCCCCGCAGGAAGTGCTGGACAGCCCTGCACTGGCCGAGGCGTACGCTTTCCCCGAACCTCACGACCACGAGGCCGGCAACCCTTCGTGAGCGACTTCCTGGACTACGGATTCGTTCAGCGGGCCGTCGTGACCGGAGCGCTGATCGGACTCTCCTGCGCCGTCCTGGCGTTCTTCGTCGTGCTCCGTCGAATGGCCTTCATCGGCGTGGGCATCTCGCACGCGGCCGTCGGGGGCGTCGCCCTGGGGGTGGTGCTCGGCGTGCCGCCGGTCGTGTCGGCGGCCGCTTTCTCGGTCGCGGTAGCCTGGGTGATCGGCTGGATCGCCCAGCGCGGGCGGATCTCCGAGGACACGGCAATCGGCGTCTTCTTTCCGACCGCCATGGCTCTCGGTATCGCCCTGATCAGCCTGTCGCCCACCTACCGGCAGGACCTCATGGGCTATCTGTTCGGGAATATCCTCTCCGTGCGCCCGTCGGACGTCTGGATCCTGGCGGGGCTCTCGGCGGCTTCGCTCGGAGTGCTGAGCTGGTTCTTCAAGGAGTTCCTCTATCTGGGCGTCGACGAGGAGGCCGCGCGCGCCGCCGGCGTGCCCGCCGACCCGCTGCGCTACCTGCTGCTCACGGTGTTGGCGGTAACGATCGTCGCTTCGATGAAGCTGGTGGGGGCCGTGCTCGTCTCTGCCTTCCTCGTGATCCCGGCGGCCACCGGCCAGGCCATCGCAGGCTCGACACGGGCCATGCTCGGCGTCGCGATCGCCTCGGCCCTGGCGGCCGTGGGCGGAGGACTCTGGCTCTCCTGGCTATGGGACCTGCCCTCGGGCGCCTCGATCGTGCTGGTCTCCGCGGCCCTGTTCTTCGCGGCCCTGGGAGCGGCACGCATCCTCGGGCGCTGATCCCGCGCACTCGCCGAGCCCGGAAGTCCGCTGCCCACTCAGTAGTCCACCGGCCGCAGATAGAATTCGCCGATGGCGCTGGACGACAGAATCGCCACCGTCGGGAGCTCCCGTTTCCAGTGGGTCGTGCTGAGCCGGCGCCACACGAGGCCGACGTCCGCCTCGTCGAATCCCAGCGCGACCAATTCGTCGGGCTGATGGCCCAGCAGCAGCCAGTGCAGGATCGGGTCCGCGCGTCCATAGCCGATGCCCATCTCGCTCTCGTCGGTCACGCCCGTCACCAGGTCCGCGGTCGGGGACTTGTCCACGATCTCGTCCGGCACGCCCAGGTGCCGAGCGAGCGCCCACACCTGCGTCTTGAACAGATCCCCCAGAGGATTGACGGGCGGCGAGTCGTCCGCGTGCCACGTGAAGTATCCCAGCAGCCGCTCGCTCTTGTTTCCGGTGCCCAGCGGCAGGGCACGCCGCCGGGCCGATTGATCGAACAGGATCACCGCACGCAGTCGCGCCATCAGGTTGCCCTTGCGCGTGGGCGTGATGTCGGGCTCGTACGTGTCGACGTATGCGTCGATCGGGCCCGTGATCTCGACGGTCCGGCCCTCGACGCCTGCCCAGTCGAGCGCGAGCCGCGCGTGGGCGAGGCTGTCCGGGCTGGACGTGGCATAGGGAAGGCGGAAACCCGTGACGTTCTCGGGGCCCAGCGCACGGGCCGCGAGCGCGAGCGAGACTGCCGAGTCCACGCCGCCGGAGACCCCGACCACGGCCCGCTCGAAGCCCCGGCGACGGCTCAGCTCCTCGCGGATGAACTCCGTCAGCGTGCGCTCGACCAGCTCCAGGTCCAGATCGAGCGCCGAGGGGTCGTAGGGATCGGGTGACGGGCCGGAGCCGCCCGCGCCCGGAGCGAATCCCCCCTGGAGCGGGACCGGCTCGGTCGGGGCCGGCCGGGACGCCGCCTCATCCGACCGGGCCTCGCTCGCCCGGCGGCCCTCGGAGCGGGATCCGGGGCGGCGGGCGTGAGCCCGCTCCCCCGCTTCCTCGAGGGCCCGCTGCAGGTGGGGAAGCGCCTGCTCGAGGTCGGCGAGCAACGGGGCCCTGAGGTGGGCCCGCTCACGATCGCGCCCGCTCAGGACCGTGCGCACGAGCGCCTCCTCGTAGAGAGGGCCACGCGCGATCACGGCGCCATCGGGGCCCGCGACGATCGAACCGCCCGGGAAGAGCTTGCCGCCTTCGGAGCCCGCCAGCTGGGCCACGCCGACGAACAGCCCGTGCTCGGCCGCCGCGGCAGGCGCCAGCGTGTCCCAGCGCGCCAGGTTTCCGGGGCGGCCGCCCGTGCCGGGCGAGAAGTCGCGCGCCGGTGACGCGCTCGCCACCAGGATCAGCTCGGCGCCCGAGAGCGCCAGCACGGTGGCAGGCAGAGAGTGCCACATCTCCTCGCACACAAGCATCCCGATCCGCCCGAAGCGGGTGTCGAAGGCCCGCACGTCGGTGCCGGGCTCGACGAAGCGCGCCTCGTCGAAGACCCCGTACGTGGGCAGGAACATCTTCCGATGCACGTGCACCGTCCGCCACCGCTCGCCCTCGGGCGTCAGATAGGCGACCGAAGCGTAGATGCGCCGCCGCCAACGCTCGAAGAAGCCGAGTGCGACGTCGGGCGCCTCTCCGGGAGGCGCTCCGAGCCGACGCGCGACCTCCGCGGCGGGAATCGCCACGTCGGCCACGCCGCCCTCGAGGAAGTACCCGGACAGGCAGGCCTCCGGGAACAGCAGGACATCCAGGCCCCCCGCGGCCTCGGCCGTCCGCGCCCCGACGACGCGCAGGTTGGCGTCCAGGTCGGCCTTCACCGGCTTGAACTGCACGAGACCGAGCCGCAAGGCCGGGCGCGCTTCGCTGTGGCTCATGACGCGTGGACGCGAGGTGGTGGCGTGAGGCGCCCGCGATGGCCGCCGGAACCCCCCAGGTCGCGGAGGGCATCCATGGACAGTAACATAACCGGTTCCCGCTCCTGAAGGTGCCCGGGGACGGGCCGGAACGCGTCGGCCCGGCCGGGGGTCATACTCGCGACATCAGAGTTCTCGTTGCCCAGGGGAAGATCGCGCATGTCTCACAGGCTCCTGCTCCTTTCCCTAGCGGCGCTTCTCGCCTTTCCCTTCCCCGCCCGCGCCCAGACCCAAGACGAGGCCGCCCAGAGCGACGTGGAGGAGCGCGTGTTCCTGGGCGCGATCGAACTCGTTCGGCGCATGCACCTCTCCGAGTTCAACGACTCGACGCTCTGGACGCGTGCGCTGGACGGCCTCATCGAAGGGCTCGCCGACCCCTATGCTTCGGTCTTCACGCCGCTCGAGGTGGAGGCCTTCCAGGAGTCCACGACCGGCAACTACGCGGGGATCGGCGTCTCGATCGTGCAGCTGAACGACTTTGTCACCATCACCGGGGTCTTTCGGGGCGCGCCGGCCGCCGAAGCGGGGCTCCAGGTCGGCGACGTCATCCTTTCCGTGAACGGCCACGATGCCAGGGACTGGAGTACGGCGACCGCATCGGACAGCATCCGCGGCGAGGTGGGCACATCCGTCGACATGGAGGTCCGTCGCGACGGCGTGCGCCAACCCCTCGCCTTCACGCTGCAGCGTGACTCGGTTCACGTCTCGGCCGTCCAGTGGGGCCTCTTGCCGGACGGCATCGGCTACATCACGCTCGACCGCGTGGCCCGCCAGTCCGCTAGGGAGTTCACACAGGCGCTGGACTCCCTGGGGGAAGCTCGCGGGATCCTGATCGATCTGCGCCGCAATCCGGGCGGCTACCTGGACGAATCGTTGATGATGGCGGACGTCATGCTCGCGCGCGGGGAACTGCTCGCGACCACGCGGAACCGCAGGTCCGGCGGGAGCGGTGAGATCAGCGAGGAGTCCTATCGCGGCCGCATGCGTCCGCGTGTTCCGCAAAAGCCCGTCGTCGTGCTGGTCGACCGCTACACGGCCTCCGCGGCCGAGATCGTCACGGGCGCGCTGCAGGACCACGATCGAGCGCTCGTGCTGGGCGAGCGGACCTTCGGAAAGGGAGTGGTCCAATCCGTCATGGACCTTCCCCACGGACGCAAGCTCCGTATCACGACGGGGAGCTGGCATACACCGCTCGGTCGGTCTCTGCACCGAGAGCGCGACGTCGAAGGCAACCCGCTGCCCGAGAACCTCGACACGATCGCGCCGCTCCGAACAGCCGGAGGTCGAACGCTCAGAAGCGGCGGCGGCATCTTCCCGGACCTCGAGATAGCTCCCGATACGTTGACTTCGCTCGAGCGGGAGCTGATCGCCGTTGCCGAGGAACAGGGCGTGCGGATGGGCACGCGCGAGGCGGAGGCGGCGTTCGCCCGCGCCCGCGCCCTGGCCGAGGCGGAACAGCCGCCGAGCGTCGATGACGCCACGTTCGAGGCCTACGTCCGGACGCTGGCGAGCGCGGGACTGGAGGATCAGGTGGGCTCCGAAGAAATCCGGGGCTACCTGCGCTGGCGGTTGACCATCAACGTGGCCGACCGGATGGAGGATGTCGCCGCCTCCACGATGGCGAGAGCGGAGCGCGATCCGACGCTCAGGCTGGCGCTGGCACTGCTGGGTGAGGCGGAGACGCAGGATGAGCTGTTCGCCGGAGCGGCGCTCGAGAAAGCGAGGACGGACACGGAGGGCACGACGCTGGGGACTGCGCGCTAGCCCCCGCTCGCCCCCGGACGGGCCGGAGCGAGGGGGGCGTGCGGATCTCCCGCATCCGGCACTCGGCTGGGCTCACGCCCCCGCCCACGGCAGGTACCCGGTCGCCGGCCCCAGGCGCGTGAGGCCGTGCTGCGCCCAGAACCGCGGGTCGGCAAAGCGCACGTACTTTCCCGATCGCACCTCGTTTCGGACGACATGCGTGCGCGCCGCCTCCGCCAATCGTTGCACACCCACGTCCCCGATGCACGGCCCGGCACCGACCCTCACCTCACGACGTATCCGGCACGGCCAACGTTCTCAGCGCGGCCCTCACCCTTGCCTTGACGGATGGCGCTTCCACCTCAAGCGCATCACGGAGCCGTCTCGCCACGTCCTCGCGACGCTCGGGATTGTCCCTCGCCACCACGCCCAGTGCGTTGTACGCCCAGGCACGCACGAACCTGTGGGTCGCATTCGCGAGGATCGCGTCCAGAACCGGCAACAACGCGTCTTCCGCCTCGGGTGTGAGCGTGACGTACGGAGTCGCCTGCAGAAAATGCAGTTTCGACTCGTTCTCAGAGAGACATCCGATCGTCGAGGCGAGACGGAGTCCGATATCGGCGTCGGTTTCCACGCCCCGTTCCAACAAATGCTTGACGAGCCACGTCGCCCCGATCTCCGGAGGTCCCCGTCCCGCCTGCCGAGCCGCTTCGATCAATCGGACGACCGTTTCGCGGGACCTCGGCAAGTCCGCAGCGATGTCGCGGAGAACGGCCACATGCCTGCCGTCAAATGAGCGGAGGAGAATTTCAGCGTCCATGTGCCTACAGGATCGTGGCCCCCAGGGCAGAGGCCACGAGACCGACGCCCAGTTCGGCCGTCTGGTTGCGGTCGTCGAGGACCGGGTTGAGTTCGACGAGTTCGAGGCTCAGGAGCCGGCCGGAGCGCGACGCCTTCTCGCACACCAGGTGCCCTTCCCTGTAGGTGAGGCCGCCCCTGACGGGCGTCCCGACCCCGGGGGCGATGCTCGGATCCAGCGCGTCGAGGTCGAAGGAGAGGTGGAATCCGGCCGTCGCCCGGCCCGCGCGCTCCAGCGCCTCGTCCATGCATGGGCCCACCCCGCGTTCGTCGATCTCCGACATCGTGAACACGCGCACCCCGAGCTCGCGGATGAGCCGCTTCTCGCCGTCGTCCAGATCCCGGGTGCCGAGCACGCTCACGCTCTCGGGGCCCACGCTCGCCCTTCCGCGCGTGAGCCGGGGCTCGCCGTGGCCCAGCAGGACCGCGAGCGACATCCCGTGGATGTTGCCGCTGGGACTGGTCTCGGGGCGGTTCATGTCCGCATGTGCGTCGACCCAGATGACGCCGATGGCGTCACCCCCTGCCCGGTAGTGGTCGGCCACGGCCGCCACGGATCCGATCGAGAGCGAGTGGTCACCGCCCAGGACCAACGGCGTGCAGCCCCGGGCGAGCCCCTCGCCCACCGCGGCGTGCGTCTCGTCGGCGACGCGCGCGACCTCGTCGAGGAAACGCAGGGTCCGCCCCCCCGCCCGGGCGGTCTCCAGCCCTCCGGCCGTCAACATCCCGAATTCACGGACCGTGTGGCCGATGGCCTCGATCTCCCGGTTGATCCCCGCGACGCGGAGGGCCGAAGGGCCCATGTCCACGCCCCGGCGGTCGGCCCCGAGATCGATCGAGACCGAGATCAGCGCGATGTCCCTGCGGGTGTCCACGGATCGTTCCTCCATCGTCGGTCTCCTGTGGGCCGCGGATGTGCCGGGGCCACCTGGTCCTCCGCCGCCCTCGGAGCACCCGCTCCCGGGGCGTGGACCCTCTGCCGCTCGTCCTCGTGCCCGCTCCGGTGCGAACGACAGGCGATGGAGAGATGGCGTCGTGGGCAGTCGGCGTCCGCATGCCGAGCGAGCACCGCGCGGTCGTGACATCGAGTCCGAGATGTCTGGCGTACCCCTCTTCGTCGGCTCCGGCCGCCGTTGTCTGCCGGGGAACTGGGGAATTCTTCACAATGCGACTGCCCGGGGTCGATCTCTCTCCTCCGTCCTCTACTACACCGCCCGGCCCGGGTTGCCCGCGCCGGAACCATGGCGTGCGTACGCCGGCAGGGACGTCTCGCTCCTGTGGAGATGCGGTTGAACAGCCCGCGCTTCGCGACGCCGCGCCTCGTCCCTAGATTCCCAGTCCATCGAGGGAGGGGGAATCATGACATGGACTTTCAGACGCCTTTGCGTGACCGGCTTCGCGGTCGCCCTTTTAACACCGGCATCGAGCTCGGGCCAAGTGGAGATCCGAGCCCGGGCCGCCACGGTCACCATCGGAGGACGCCTCCACGTTCAGGCGATCACGTCTTCCGCGGGCGCACCCTCGCCCGACGTTCTGCTGCGTCGGGCGAGGGTGTCCGTAGGCATTGAGGTCACCGATTTCTTCGAAGCCCGCCTCCAGCCGGACTTCGCCGACGACGGGGAGGTCGCCCTCCAAGACGGCTACCTCAGCCTCAACTTCGACCCGGCGTTCGAAGTGGCGGTGGGACAGATGAAGCGCCCCTCCGAGATCTTCGGGACACACAGCAGCACGCAGCTGTCTGTGATCGAGCGAGACGGCCACGTTCCCGGCGCGGGAGACTGCACGGGTGTCGGCGGCGTGTGCACCCTCAGCCAGTTCACGCAAGAGCTCGGCCACTCGGGGCGCGACATCGGGCTGTGGATTGCCGGCTCCCGTGGAGGCTTCTCCTACACGGCCGCCGTGACGAACGGCCCGGGCATGAACGTGAGGGACGAGAATCACGCAAAATCCTATTCGGGGCGAGGCACCTGGGCGCTCGCGAGCGAACTCGAGATCGGGGGGTTCATCGGCCTTCACGACTATCCGGGCGTGAACGGCGAGACCGAATACGGGGCGGCGTACGGCGTGGATCTCGACTGGGGCGACTGGTACGACGGGTTCCACCTCCTGGCGGCCGTGGTGGGCGGCGACAACTGGATGGCACTCGACGCCCTGGGTGGGGCAGCGCAGTTCCTGACGGGTCAAGTGATCGCGACCTACCAGATTCCCGTGGGCTCGGACCGCTGGACTTCCGTGGAGCCTCTGGCTCGGATCAGCTGGGCCGATCCCGACACCGATACTCCCGGCGACGATGCCTGGCTCTTCACTCCGGGGTTGATGCTCTACGTGTCCGGACGGAACAGGATCGGCGCCAATCTCGACGTCTATGCGCCCGAGCGGGGAGATACCGAGCTGTCCCTCAAGGTGCAGGCGTACCTGTACTTCTGAGGCCTCCCGGGCGCCCGGGATCCGAGATGCGGGCGGATCCCTTCGGCCATTGCCGACTTCCGCGAATCCATTGATTCCATATCTGAACGAGCCGGCTCGCCGGGTTGAGCCGGAGCAGGAGGCCGCGGACGGGGAATTCGCTCACGCCGAGCCCCGAGCTAACCCCTCGGGTGGAACCGGCGGTGGACGTCGTGCAGATGCTTTCGGTCCAGATGCGTGTAGATCTGCGTCGTGGCGATGTCGGCGTGGCCCAGCAGCTCCTGCACCGTCGCCAGGTCCGCTCCCCCCTCCAGCAGATGCGTCGCGAAGCTGTGGCGAATCGTGTGCGGGGTGACGCGCCGCCCGATTCCCGCCCGGCGACACGCCGTGCGCACGATCATCCAGACCGCCTGGCGCGACAGCGGCCCGCCGCGTGCGTTCAGGAAGACGCGCCCTTTCGCTCGAGGGCGCCCGCCCGATCGTCCGGATGCCGATTCGAGCACCGGCCGCACGTCGCGCAGATAGCGGTCCACGGCCCGCGCCGCCGGGCCCCCCAGGGGCACGATGCGCTCCTTAGACCCCTTGCCCAGCACGAGACAGACCCGATGGCCCAGGTCCAGGCCACCAAGGGGTAGCTCGGCCAGCTCCGAGGCGCGCATCCCGGTGGCATACAGCAGTTCGAGCGCCGCGCGGTCGCGCCAATGGAGCGGGTGATCCGGATCGGGAGCCTCCACGAGCCGCTCGACCTCCCGGCGGCTCAGCACATCGGGAAGGCGCTGCCACACGCGCGGCGACTCCAGCTGCTCGGTGGGATCCCCCTTGACGACTTCCTCGCCGAGCAGGAATGCCCAGTAGGCGCGCAGCGAGGACTGGGCGCGCCGGATCGAGGTTGCCGCCCGGCCGTGGTCCTTCAGGTGAAAGACGTAGTCGCGCAGATCGGCCGGCCCGACGGCGGTCGGCGAGCCGATTCCCCGGGCGCGCAAGAACTCCACGAGCCCGTGCAGGTCCCGCACGTAGGCCGAGACGGTGCGCTCGGAGAGCCCGCGCTCGTAGGCCAGGAAGTCCGCGAACTGCTCGAGCCGGAAAGCGGCATCGCCGGAGACGCCCGGAGGGGTCAGAGCGGAAGGCCCCCGCCCCCGCCGCCGCCGAGCCCGGACGGCTCGTGAACCGTATCCACCAGCACGGCTGCGAGCGCCAGCAGGCCCTCGCCGGTCCCGATCCATCCCATGCCTTCGTTCGTCTTTCCCTTGACCGAGACGAAGTCGGGCCCGATGCCCAGAACCTCGCCGAGCCGGCCCCGCATCGCATCCGCGTGCGGCCCGATGCGCGGGCTCTCGCACACGACCGTGACGTCCACGTTGACCACCTGGTAGCCGCGGCCCTCGAGCAGGGCCCGGGTCCGCCCGAGCAGGTCGATGGAGTCGACGTCGCGCCACCGTTCGTCGCTCGGAGGGAAGTGCGTGCCGATGTCGCCCGCCCCGGCGGCGCCCAGGAGCGCGTCGATCACGGCGTGGACGACGGCGTCCCCGTCGGAGTGGCCCGACAGGCCCGGGTGGTCGGGAATGGGGACCCCGCCGAGGATCAGCGCCCGGTCCGGGTCGAAGCGGTGTGAGTCGTAGCCGTAGCCGACGCGCATGGCGAACCGGTCAGTGGGTGGGTGGGATCACTCCCCGTCCCAGCGGCGGATCGCCAGGCACACGTTGTGACCGCCGAAGCCGAACGAGTTCGTGAGCGCCAAGCGCACGGGGCGCTCCCTCATCCCGTTGTGAGCGTAGTCGAGATCGCACGTCGGATCGGGCGCACCGAAGTTGATGGTCGGAGGGATCCGTCCGTTCTCGCAGACCAGCGCGCAGATGACGCACTCGAGCCCGCCGGCCGCCCCCAGCAGATGGCCCGTCATCGACTTCGTCGAGCCCACGACGCACGCGTAGGCCGCTTCCCCGAGCACGGCCTTGATCGCCGTGGTCTCGGTCGTGTCGTTCATCGGCGTGGACGTGCCATGGGCGTTCACGTAGTCGACTTCGTCCGGGCCGGCGCCGGCGTCGGCCAGCGCGAGCCTCATGGCGTGCTGGGCGCCGAGCCCGTCCGGGGCCGGCGACGTGACATGGTGAGCGTCCGCCGACAGGCCGCAGCCGACGAGCTCGGCACGGATCCGTGCACCCCTCGCCCGCGCGTGCTCCAGGGTCTCCAGCACCAGTGCACCCGATCCCTCCCCGATCAGGAACCCGTCGCGGGTCGCGTCGAAGGGGCGGCTGGCCCGGGCCGGATCGTCGTTGCGGGTGGTCATCGCCTTCATCGAGGCGAAACCCGCGATCGTCAGCGGCGTGATGGTAGACTCCGCCCCGCCGGCGATCATCACGTCGGCGTCGCCCCTCTGGAGATAGCGCAACGCGTTGCCGATGGCGTGCGCGCTCGAGGCGCACGCCGAGACGGTCGCGTAGTTCGGCCCCTGGGCATTGTGGCGGATCGAAATGAGACCCGCGGCGATGTCGGGGATGAACATGGGGATGAAGAACGGGCTCACCCGTCTGGGGCCCCGTGCCGCGAGGATTCGCGCGTTCTCCTCAAGGGTGGCGATACCCCCGATGCCGCTTCCGAAGACGACCCCGAAGCGTTCGGCGGGCACGTCGCTCACTCCTCCCCCGAACCCGGCGTCGTGCATCGCCTGATCCGTGGCCGCCACCGCGAATTGCGAATACCGGTCGTAGCGCCGCGCCTCCTTGGACTCCAGGTAGAGCCCGGGATCGAACGCCTTGACCTCCGCGGCGATTCGCGTGGGAAACGCCTCGTCGTGGTCGAAGAGCGTAATCGTGGCGCCGCCGCTCTCGCCCGCCTGCAGTGCTTCCCAGGTCGAGGGGACGTCGTTGCCGACGGGCGACACGACGCCCAGGCCCGTGACTACAACCCGCTGCTGCGCCATCCCGTCGCGCTGTCGAACGAGATTCAGTCGGACTCGTCCTGGCTATGCCTGGCCAGGTACCCGATCGCGTCGCCGACGGTGCGCATCTGCTCCGCGTCCTCGTCGGGGATGTCGATGCCGAACTCCTCCTCGAACGCCATCACCAACTCGACCGTGTCCAGTGAATCCGCACCGAGATCCTCCACGAAGGACGCTTCGTCCGTGACCTTCTCGGGCTCCACCCCCAGCTCGTTGACGATGATGTCCCTGACCCGAGCCTCGGTCGCTTCCGCCATTTTGTGTCCCCTTGTCCCGTTGAGTTCGTTTCCGATCGCGCTGAACCTGCGCGCATCGCTGCACGGCCCCGAGACCGCGCTGCCCCCTCGCTCGGCGGCCCGCCCATGCTACATGACCATGCCACCGTCCACGGCGATCACCTGTCCCGTAATGTACCGCGCCCGTGGCCCGGCGAGGAAGCGAGCCAGCTGTGCCACGTCGTCCGGCTCGCCCAGCCGCTCAAGCGGGATGCGGGCGCGCAGATCCGCCAGAACCGCCGAGTCCAGGTCCGCCGTCATCCGCGTCTTGATGAACCCCGGCGCGATGGCGTTGCAGCGGACGTTGCGGGACGCCAGCTCCCGGGCCGCGCTCTTCGTGAATCCGATCAAGCCCGCCTTGGACGCCGCATAGTTGGCCTGTCCGGCGTTTCCCATCAACCCCACGACGGACGTCACGTTCAAGATCACGCCGTCGCGTCGCCTCATCATTCCCCTTACCACGGCGCGCGTTAAGTTGAACGCGCCCTTCAGGTTGACCCCCAGCACCTCGTCCCAGTCCTCGTCCTTGAGCCGCATCAGCACTCCGTCACGCGTGAGCCCGGCGTTGTTCACCAGAATCGACGTCTCCCCGACGGCGGCCTGGACCGCTCCGACGGCGGCCCGGACCGAGTCCGGCTCGGCGACGTCGCAACCGAACCCCGCGTGACCGGCTCCCGGCAAGGCCTCCGCGACCTCCGCGGCCCGCTCACCCCCGCGGGCGATCACCGCGACCCGTGCTCCCCCGGCGGCCAGCGCCTCGGCGATAGCTCGACCGATGCCTCTCGAGCCTCCCGTCACCAGTGCGATCTGGCCCTCCAATTCACGGGGCGCTCCGGCTCCGGCCGGCCCGGTCGAGTCGGTCATGGGCGCGCTCCGGTCGGTGCTCGCAGGCTCAAGGCATCCAACGCTGGCATATCCGCCGGGCTACCCACGGACACGCAGGAGGCTCCGCGGGCATTGCGCCGGTTGAGTCCGCACAACACCGTGCCCGGTCCCAGTTCCACGAAGCGGTCCGCCCCCGCCGCCACCATGGTGGCGATCGACCGGGACCAGAGCACGGGCGCCGTGAGCTGGCGGACGAGCAGCTCGCGGGCCTGGGCGCCGGTGCTCACCGTGGCCGCCGTGGCGTTGCACACGACCGGGAACACGGGATCCGAGAAGGACAGCCCGGCCAGGTGGGCGGCGAGCCCGCCACGGGCCGACTCCATCAGCGGGGAGTGGAACGCACCCGAGACGTTCAGCTCCACCGCCCTCTTGGCGCCGGCGCCTCGCGCACCCGCGATGCCGGCCCGAACCCCCGCGCGGTCGCCGCTGATGACGACCTGTCCCTCGCAGTTGAAGTTCGCCGGCACGCAGACGCCTTGCTCCACTTCGCCGCACACGCGCCGCACGACGTCGTCGCCCAGTCCGAGCACCGCAGCCATGGTCCCCGGACTCTCGAGGCCGGCCTGGGACATCAGCGCGCCGCGGAGGCGCACGGTCCTCAGCGCGCCCGCAAACGGGAGCGTGCCGGCGGCCACGTGGGCGCTGAACTCGCCGAGGGAGTGTCCGGCAGCGAACGCGGCGCCGTCAAGGCGGTCGCGGATCACCCGGTGCACGGCGAGCGAGTGCACGAGGATCGCTGGCTGGGCGTTGCGGGTGAGCGTGAGCTCCGGCTCGGGACCCTCCCACATGAGCCGGCTCAAGTCGGTCCCCAGCACTTCGTCGGCTTCCTCGAAGGTGTGACGCGCCTCAGGGAACGCCCGGGCCAGGTCGCGGCCCATCCCGACGTGCTGAGAGCCCTGCCCGGGAAAGAGGAGCGCGAGACTCAGGACGTCCCGCCTACCACCGGACGGCCATGGCGCCCCACGTGAAGCCAGCCCCGAAGGCCACCATGAGCATATTCATCCCGGGCTTCAGCCGCTCCTGCTCCACGGCCTCGTCAATCGCCACGGGCACGGTCGCGGAGCTCATGTTCCCGAAACGGTCGACGTTCACGAAGACGCGGTCCATCGGGATACTCGCATACTTCGCGGTCGCCTCGATGATTCGCACGTTGGCTTGGTGCGGGATCAGGACGTGGACATCCTGCCCCCGCAGGCCCGCACGCTGGAGCGCGAAGTCCGCGGCCTCCGACATCGACCGCACGGCGCTCTTGAAGACCTCGCGGCCGGCCATCCTGACCAAGTGGTCGCCGCGTTGCAACACGTCGGGACTCATGGGGATGGCCGCCCCCCCGGCCGGTCGACAGAGGAGATCCGCCAGCTTCCCGTCCGAACGATGGTAGCTCGAGAGGATGCCGCGCGGGCCGTTCGCCGCCCGCACGACGGCCGCTCCCGCGCCGTCCCCGAACAGCACGCACGTCTTGCGGTCCGTCCAGTCCACGATCGCGCTCATCTTCTCCGCGGCCACGACGAGCGCGATCTCGGCCCGGCCCGCGGCGATATGGCCCTCCGCCACCGTCAGCGCGTACAACCAGCCGGTACAGGCCCCGCAGATGTCGAACGCGACGGCGTTGTCCGCCCGCAGCAGCGCTTGCATGTCGCAGGCGGTCGCCGGCATCCAGCGGTCCGGCGTCGCGGTCGCGACGACGATCAGGTCGATCTCGCCGGGCTCCACACCGGCGCGCTCCATGGCGCGCAGGGACGCCTTTGCGCCCATGTCGGCTGCGCCTTCGTCGTCGGCCGCGATGCGCCGCTCCCGGATCCCGGTGCGTTCGACGATCCACTCTTCGTTGGTCTTCACCATGCGCTCGAGATCCGCGTTGGTAAGCACGCGCTCGGGCACATAGCGTCCGGTGGAGACGATCTCGACAATCGGCGAGGGCTTCTTCAGACCGGCTCCTTTGAGCTCAGCTCACGGGCAATGTGGTCGACCATCGAGGAGCGCGCCGACTGAAGCGCCACCCGGATGGCGCTGCGTATGGCCTTCGGCGACGAGCCGCCGTGGCAGACGATCGAGACTCCGTTGACACCGAGCAAGGGCGCCCCTCCGTACTCGGAATAGTCCAGCGTACGGAAGACTTCGTCGATCTCGGGGCGCTCGGCGAGCTCGCCGAGCTCGGCGCGGAGCATGCCCATGATGAACTGGGCCACGGACTCGTAGAACTTCAGCACGACGTTGCCGCAGAAGCCGTCGCAGACGACCACGTCGCAGCTCCCCTGGATGAGCTCCCGACCCTCGATATTGCCGACGAAGCGCAGTCCGCTCTCCCGCGACAGGCGCTGATGTGCCTCCAGCGCGAGCTCGTCCCCCTTCTCGGGCTCCTCGCCGATGTTGAGCAGCCCTATGCGCGGCCGCGTCCTGCCCATCAGATCCTCGGCGTAGATGCGGCCGAGGTGCGCGAACTGCACGAGATGATGAGGCTTGCAGTCGACGTTTGCGCCGCAATCGAGCATGAGAACGGGTTGCCGCGCCGTCGGCAGCATGGTCCCGATGGCCGGTCGATCAACGCCTTCGAGCGCCTGCAGCACGAACAGCGAGGCCGCCATCACCGCGCCGGTCGACCCCGCGCTCACGAACGCGTCGGCGTGTCCCTCCTTGTGGAGCTGGAGTCCCCGCACGATGGACGAATCCGGGTGCTTGCGCAGGACCGAGGAGGGCGCGGCACCCACGGGAACGTGGTCGGGGGCGTGCTCGATGTGTAACCGCCCGGCCGGGAGGGCGCCGTGCCGCGCGAGTTCGGGAGCCATGAGCGCGCGGTCGCCGACGAGCACGATCTCGACATGGTCTCCGAATTCCTCGAGCGCTTCGATGGCACCGCTCACTTCGACGCCGGGAGCGCCGTCGCTGCCCATGACATCCAGAACGATGCGCACGGGTTCCGGCTCAGTCGACCGCTACGTCGAGAACCGCCTCATCCCGGTAGTATCCACAGCTCGGGCACACGCGGTGCGGCGCCTTCGAGTCACCGCAGCGAGGGCAGCTCTGCGTGGTGGGCGCCGTCACCTTGTAGTGGGTGCGCCGCTTCCGCTTCCGCTGCTTCGACTGTCGCTTCTTCGGAACCGCCATCGCCAGCTCACCGATCCTTGAGCGCGCGCAGCACGTCCCAACGGGGGTCGGGCTCCGCCGCGCCGCAGTCGCATGTCGTCTTGTTCAGGTCGGCGCCGCAGTGCGGGCACAGCCCCTTGCACTCCGGCTCGCAAACCGTGTAGCTCGGCGCCGCCAAGATCACCTCTTCCCGGATCGGCTCCCCCAGGTCGATCTCGCTCGCTCCGGCCGGGACCAGGCGAATGTCTCCCTCACCCTCGACGCTGGAAAGATCCGGCGGCGCGAAGACGAAGGTGACGTCCTCGCAGAAGCCGACGTCGACCGGACGCAGACACCGCCGACAAGCCTGCGCCAGCCTGCCTTCGACCGAGCCGCGGACCACGACTTCCCCGCTCGCGGCTTCGCCCGCCCGAAGCGCCACCCGGAGTGGATCCCGGAGGCGGACTTCGCTGCCTTCCCAGAGTGGATCGTCCAGCGCGATCCGTCCTTCGATCCGGAGCGACCCCTCCCGGTCGAGGCGGGTGAGATCGAGCAGCAGCATAGGCGCGGAAGCTAGGGGCAGCCGAGGATGCTGTCAACGCGGAGGTGTCGGTCCCGCAAGGCTTTGCAGGCTTCAGCGGCTCGTCGACAAGTCCTCGTGCGAGAAGAAAAACTGGATCTCGCGAGCCGCGTTCTCGTCCGAGTCGGAGGCGTGGATCGCGTTGCGCTCCTTCGATTCCGCGTACAGCCGGCGCACTGTCCCGGCCGCCGCCTCGGTCGGGTCGGTCGCCCCGATCACCTCACGCAGCGCCCGCACGGCATCGGGGGCCTCCAGCACCATGGGAACGACCGGCCCCGAGGTCATGAATTCCACGAGCGAGACGTAGAACGGACGCTCCCGGTGGACCCGGTAGAACTCGCCGGCCGAGCGGGAGTCGAGGCGGGTCATGGCGAGAGCGCGCACGGTGAATCCGGCCTCTTCGAGGTGGGCCAGGATCTTGCCTGCCCTACCCCCCAGTACCGCATCCGGCTTGATGATGGCGAGCGTCTGAGTCACTGCCGTGGTCCCCTCCCTTGTCTGTCGCCCCTCGTCGAGCGGCGGCTCCGCCACACGGATCAGCCCTCCTCCCCCGGACCCTTGAACAGCAGCCGGAGCACGGCGGCGCGGGTCAGGAATCCCACCAGCTCGCCGTCGCGCGCCACCGGGAGCTGCTCGACTCCCCGATTCACGATAATGCTGGCGGCCTCGTTGAGCGATTGATCCTCGGACACGCAGAGCACGCTCCGCGTCATGACGTCGCGCGCCCGCTGCTCCATGGTGGAGCGCCCCGCCCTGCCCGCTGCCTGGGGCGGCAAGAGCGCCCTGAGGGCGTCGCCCACGGTGAGCAGGCCCATCAGCTCGTAGTGCTCGCCCACCACGGGCACCGCGTGCAGGTCACGCCGCACGATCAGGTCGACGACCTCCGACAACGGCGTGTCGGCGTAGACGCGGTACCGGACCGGAGCGAGCGCGTCGCCCACGAGGTAGCCCTCGTGCAGATCCGTGTCCATGAGATCCCCGAGGGCTCGGACCTCGGCGACCGATCCCGCAGCGAGCAGTCGTCTGGTGCACGCCTTGCCGCCGAGCACTCGCACGAGCGTCCGGACGACTTCGGGGTTGAGGGCCCGGAGACCGCGCGGCGCGAGCAACAGCAACAGGGCCCGCGCGGTCCCGCTCGCCTCCTCGAGCGCCACCCGGAACGCTCGCGCGGCCACGCCCAGAGCCGCGGACAATTCCTCCGGAGCCTCCAGCCGCGCGACGACGACGATCACGTCGGCGTTCACCCGGATCAGCTCGCCGGCCCGGCCGGCCGCGAGCTCGGCCGCAAGGCTTTCGGCCTCGGCTGCCCCGAGAGCGGCGTCGCCCAGGCGCGACAGGAGCGTCCCGAGCGCTTCCCCGAGGTCGGTGACCTCCATGGGAGCGGCGATCCGCTCGTCCGGGAGCAGGTCGGACAGCTTCATGGACGGGTCCTTGAGATATCGGTCGTCCCGCTTCGTCGGCTTCTCCACGGGCCGCCCCGCTTCAGGAGCGCCGGAGCCGGCACCCCCATGGCTAGTGCCGCAGCGCGGATCCGATCATCTGGGCGATCTCCGCGGGCCGTCTCGCCACGGCGATGCCGGCGTCCTCGAACGCCCGAATCTTCTCGGCAGCGGTGCCCGAGCCCCCGCTGATGATGGCACCGGCGTGGCCCATGCGTCGGCCCGGCGGCGCGGTCTGTCCGGCGACGAAGCCCACCACGGGGACTTCGATGTGCTCTTTCACGAACCGGGCCGCCTCCTGCTCGTCGGTACCTCCGATCTCCCCGATTATGACGATCGCCCGGGTCTCGGGGTCGTTCGAGAACGCCTCGAGGCAGTCCACGAAGCTCGTACCAACCAGGGGGTCGCCGCCGATCCCCACGCAGGTGGTCTGACCGAGCTGCGCGTTGGTGAGGTGGTAGACCGCCTCGTAGGTCAGGGTTCCCGAGCGCGAGATCACCCCGACCGGTCCCGGAGCGACGATCTGGCCCGGCAGGATACCCACCTTGCACTTCCCGGGTGAAATGAGTCCCGGACAGTTCGGACCCACGAGCCGGACGCCCTTGTCGCGCATGAACGCGTGCACGCGCGCCATGTCGAGCACGGGCACCCCCTCGGTGATCGCGACGACTAGCCCTACCCCGGCGTCGGCGGCTTCCATGATCGCCTGGGCCGCGAACGCCGGCGGCACGTAGACGACCGAGGTGTTGGCCCCGCTCTCGCGGACCGCCTCATCCATGCTGTTGAAGATCGGGACGCGCTGGTCCCGCGGGCCCGCAAACGTGGTGCCGCCCTTCCCGGGCACCACTCCGGCCACGACGCGCGTTCCGTATTCCATCATCTGCGTCGCGTGGAAGGAGCCGTCCCTGCCCGTGATCCCCTGCACCGCCAGCCGCGTTCGCTCGTCTATGAGAATCGACATGGCGCTCGGTTCCTCAGGCGGCACGGGTGAGCCCGACCGCCTCCTTGACCACCTCGTCCATGGACGTGTAGGCGGTGAACCCCGCGTCCTCGAGGATTCGCAGGGCGAGCTGCTCGTTGGTTCCGGTGAGGCGGATCACGATGGGAATGTCGATCTGGATTCTGCGCGTCGCCTCGACGATGCCGTTCGCCACGTCATCGCAGCGCGTGATCCCGCCGAAGATGTTGAACAGGATGACCTTCACGCTCGGATCGCTCGTGATGATCTGCAGCGCCGTCACGACCTTGTCCGGGTTCGACGAGCCGCCGATGTCCAGGAAATTGGCCGGCTCGGCACCGTAGTGGTGGACCAAGTCCATGGTGGCCATCGCCAGTCCGGCCCCGTTCACGCAGCAGCCGACATCACCGTCGAGCTTCACGTAGCTGAGGCCCGCTTCGCGGGCCTGCCGCTCGGCCGCCGGTTCGGACGAAGTGTCGCGATACTTCGCGATGTCCGGCTTCCTGAACAACTCGTTGTCGTCGATCGAGACCTTGGCATCGATCGCCTTCACCTCGCCGCGGGGGGTGACGATCAACGGGTTGATTTCCGCCATCGACGCTCCCGCCTCCCGAAACGCGCGCCAGAGCTGCCCGACAATGCGGGCGCCCTGCTGGATGTGCGAGGGATCGTCGTAGAGGAAGTCGGCGATCCAATACGCCTGATGCGGGAGCAGGCCGTAGCGCGGATCGACGTGCAGCCTCCGCACCTTCTCCGGCGTCTTGCGGGCCACCTCCTCGATGTCGATCCCGCCGGCCCGGGACGCGATGAAGAGCGGCGCATGGTTCGCCCGGTCGATCAGCACGCCCAGATAGGCTTCACTCACGATGTCTTCGGCCGGGGTGACCAGCACCCTCTCCACGGTCAGCCCCTTGATGCGCATCCCCAAGATCTCGGCCGCATGGGAGCCGGCCTCCGCCGGCGACTTGGCGAGCTTCACGCCGCCGGCCTTTCCCCGACCTCCGGCGTGGACCTGCGCCTTCACCACGACGGCGCCGCCGAGTCCGTCGGCGATCTGCCGGACCTCGGCAGACGTGCTCGCGACCTCCCCGGGCGGCACGGGAATGCCTGCCCTGCGGAAGATCTCCCTTGCCTGGTATTCGTGGATATCCATCCGAGTGCTGGCGCGAGGATCTATCGAACCCGCCGGATGTGGCGCCCGGAGGCGGGTGCACGCAAAACCGGCGCAAGGTAGGCGGCGAGCCTGGGCCGATCAACCGCCCCGCGCCGTGAGTGCGACGCAAGGAACCGTCACCGGGATTGCCTTACGTGCCCGATCACCACAGGCTAGGGGCTTAGCGATTGTCCGCCCCCGGACACCCGCTGGACAGTACGGACCCGGAGAGAGACGAGCGATGTCCATGGAACGCCGTGTTTTCCTGAGGACGCTGGGCGCGGTCGGCGGCGGGGCGATGTTGCCAACGTCGCTGGCGGGCCTGGTCAGCTGGAACGGGAGTGGCGCGACGGCAGGGCCGGACGGCGCCCGCCGGAGCGCGCGTCCGTTCATCGAGCCCTATGGCCCGCTGGTTCCGAGCCCGGACTGCCCGGAATTCGAGATTCCCGAGAGCTTCCACTGCGTGCGCCTCAGTTCGGGAGGGGTGGCCTCGACGGTGCGGGACGGACTGACGGTGCCCAACGCCTTTGACGGCATGGCCGCCTTCCCCCTTCCCAACGGCAACACCCGCCTGATCCGCAACCACGAAATGGTCGATGCGGCGGACAGGGCACGGCCCATCGGCGAGCCGCACTACGACCCGCGGGCCTCCGGCGGCACCACGTCGCTGGAAGTGCGGATCAAGGAAGCGGACGGCGAGCTGAGCGTCGAACTCGTTGACGAATTCGTGTCGCTGGCCGGCACCCTGGTCAATTGTGCGGGCGGACCCACCCCCTGGGGCAGCTGGCTGTCGTGCGAAGAGACCACCATGGGGTCCCGGGCGGGGTACCAGAAGCCCCACGGTTACATCTTCGACGTGCCGGTGGACGCGACCGGGCCGGCGGACCCGGTGCCGCTCCGTGCCATGGGCCGGTTCATCCACGAGGCGGTGGCCATCGATCCGGCCACCGGGATCGTCTACGAGACCGAGGACACCTATTACGTGCCGGGCCTGCGGCCGGGCGCGGGGCTCTACCGCTTCCTTCCCGACGAGCGTGAAGTGCTCTCCGCCGGCGGCAGGCTTCAGATGATGGCGGTGACCGGCGAGCCCGGCTACCTGACCGCCCGCGGCCAGTCCCCCGGCACGGTGCTGCCGGTCCATTGGGTCGACATCGACGACCCCGATCCTGCCGACGCCGAAGCGGACCCGCTGGCCGTCTTCAAGCAGGGGCTGGCGCAGGGGGCGGCAAGGTTCGCGCGCCTCGAGGGCGCCTTTCACGGGGACGACGGCATCTACGTCGTCTCGACGAACGGCGGGGACGCCCAGGCGGGCCAGGTCTTCCACTACCGGCCCGGCTCCGACGACACGGGAGAACTCGCGCTGGTCTTCGAGTCGCCCTCCCACGACGTGCTCGACAGCCCGGACAACATCGTGGTGAGCCCCCGGGGGGGACTGGTGATCTGCGAGGACGGAACCGACAGCCAGTTCGTGAGGGGACTCGACCGCGAGGGACGCATCGTGAACCTGGTGCGGGCGCCGCGCGAAGAGGGAGGGCCCCAGCCGAGCGAATTCGCGGGGTCGTGCTTCAGCCCGGACGGCAGGGTGCTGTTCTTCAACGTGCAGGGAGGGCGCGAGGCCGGCTCATCGCGAGCCAGTGCGATGTATGCGATGTGGGGGCCCTGGGCGGACGGGCCGCTGTAGGGGTCCGCGGTGGGAGTCCCGGCCCCGGTGAGACCCGCGGGCCGGCGGCCGGTCAGGTTCGGCGGGGATTCCTCCCGTCACGACCCGCGTCCCCGCGAGCTTGTCGGGGGCGCGGTCTCCGCCCGGCCGCCCGAACGGAGCTCCCCCAGGTCTCAGGGCCTCGACGGGCCGGGCGCGGGAGCGGGGACCACGCCGTCCGAGCCGGTTCCCACGGCCTCGTCCACAGGTGGTCCGGGGGTCCCCGGGAGGGACGGCGAGCGCGCCTGGCTCAGCCGCTCGAGCAGATCCTCGAGCTCCTCCAGGGCCGTGCCGAAGCCGGGCCAGTCCCCTTCCCGCAGTCTTCCCTCGGCGTACCGCAGGAGGTCGAGCGCCTCGGCGGGCCACCGCTCTTCCGGGATCGGGACCGAAAGCGCCTCCGAGTCCCTGGCGCTCACCCGCCTGCCGGCGAAAGCGGCCAGCGACTCTTCCAGCGTGGGTTCCATCACGACGCTTACACCGTCGCTCACCACGAAGCGGCGCAGCTCCGGGATGGCGTCCGACTCGGAGGCGAGGAACAACGCCTCCATGTAGAGCAGGTGTTCGCCCACCGGGACGACGTGGAGGTGCCCGGTCCATACCTGACTCCCCCCGGTACGCCACAGGGAGAGCTGTTGCGAGATCGCCGGATCCTGTTCCACCAGCGCCTCCACCTGGCGCGGGCCCGGGGCCTGGTCCTCCACGGCCACCTGGTACAGGAACAGCTCGTGGCGACCGTCGACGTCTACGCGCCCGGCCAGGATGGCGGTCAGATTCTGCCGGGCCGCGGGCACGAACACGGTCGAGAGGACGAAGCTCGGCTCGTTCTCGCCCGGGAGCGTGAAGTAGCCGTACTCGGGCTGGTAGGCGACCGGACTCTCGCCACGCCCGAGCTCGGTGGGGCTCGTCCATACGTCCTGCTGCGCATGGAACTGCTGTGCGGTCTCCTGGTGGTACTGGCGCAGCACCTCGGACTGCAGGCCGAGCAGTCTGCGGGGATAGCGCAGATGTCCCCGGAGCCCCGCGGGAAGTTCGCCGAAGGGGCGGAACAGCCCCGGGAACGCCCGCTCGTAGGTGGCGAGCACAGGGTCGTCGCCGGGCATGCGGTAGAACGAGACCTCACCCGTGACTCCGTCGACGACCACGCGGACACTGTTGCGCACGTAGGTCAACGGCCGGCCGAACTCCAGCGGGTGCGCGGCCGCGAGCGGGAAGTTGCGCGTCGTCGTGAAGCCGTCCAGCAGCCAGACGATGCGCCCCTCGTGAACCACCGGATAGGCGGGTTCCGGATAGCGGAGTTGCGGGAAGATCTCGCGTGCGCGACGCGACACCTGGCGGTGGATCACCATCCGGCTTCCGGCTCCGACCTCGGAGGCGAAGAGCAGATTGGGCTCGCCCAGCTCCCAGGCGAAGGAGAGCGTGCGGAACCAGGAGGAGAGCACGACGCCTTCGGGGTAGTGAACGCCCGCCGTGCCCGGGGTGGAATCGGGCGCGAGAAACGATGTGTTGCTCGGGTTGATGATCGCGTACACCTGCGGCCGCAGTCCGAAGTAGACGGGCGACTGCCGCAGCCGGAGGCCCTCGGGGCGGTTCGGCCCCGGCTCGAACTGCGGCGGTATGTTGGAGACGAACGTGACGGGCTGTCCCTCCGGCGTTCGATCCGTCGCGTCGGAGGCCACGGCACCCACTCCTGCCAGGTACTGCTGGCGAAGGTGCAGGTTCTGCCAGTTCTGATCTTCGATGCCCGTAGGATCCACTTCCCGCACGGCCAGCGCGACCACGCGCACGTCTCCTGCGTCCGTGCGATAGCGGTCGATCGCGGGCTCGGTGAAGTCGTAGTAGCGGAAGCGAGCCTCGAGCTGGCGGTACGTCTGGAGGAGCGGATCCTCCGACCATACGGGGAGACCCGAGAACTGGGCCGCCGCCTGGGCCCAGTCCACGCCCTGAGGCGGAGCATAGCGGTAGCGCGTGCGCCGCAGCTCGTCGAGCCCGAACCCGAGGCGAGTGAAGCGGACGTTCATCTCGATGTACGGTGTCTCGCGCGTGAGCTCGTTGGGCTCCACGCGAAAACGCTGGACCAGGGACGGGTAGAACTGCAGGCCGAGCAGGCCGCCCGCCACGACCACGCCCAGACCCGCCAGTACCGGCGCGACCCGGTTGCGCAGGGCCCCCCAAAGGACGGTGCCTGCGGCGGCCAGCGTGACCAGGGTCATGACCTGCAGCGCCGGAATGCGCGCTTCGGCGTCCGTGTAGCCGAAGATCCCCTGGACGCCGGAGTTGCCGCCGAGCAGGAGGAGGTAGCGTCCGATCCATAGCCGGGCTGCGACGAATGCCAGGAATGCGGCCACGATCGCGCCCAGGTGGATCCGGGCCCGATCCATCATGACCAGACCGGTTCCGCTCCAGCGCAGGGCCCCGGTCACGACGTAGCCGCCCGCACATACCGTGAACATGAGCACGGTCACGACCATCGCGAGCGTGACCACCGTCCGCAGCAGCGGGAGCCGAAACGCGAAGAACGACAGGTCGAACCCGAAGATCGGGTCCGAAACACCCCACTCGGGTGTCGCGAGGGCCAGCAAGGCCTGCATCCCCATGCCCTCGACCGCCGAACCGCCGAACCACAGCCCCACGAGGGTCGCGAGCCCGGCCGCGGCCCACAGCGCGTAAGATTTCGGAATCTGTTCAGCGATCTCCAGGTCGCCGAAGCGGCGCTTGATCTGTATGGCTCCCAGAGTGCTCACCACCAGGCGGAGGTTGAAGAAGAGCACCGAGCCGACGATGAGGCCCAGCACGCCGCTCGCGCCCCAGGCCCAGCTCAACCTGCGCCACAGGAGGTCCTCGTAGCCGACGCTCTGGAACCAGAGCACGGCGACATGGAGCGACGCGATCAACCTGAGCGTGATGAGCAGCGCGCCCAGGACGAGCGCGGCGAAGAGCGCGAGCGTTCCGCCGCGGAGGGAGCGGAGCCGCTTCAGCCGAGGGCGGAGCTTCACGTCAGTGCGCGGCCGCGGCCGGGTCCACGCCCTGGGAGCGCACGAATGCCTCCATCGTCTGCCGGATCTCCTCGAGCCGCTCGGTCGTGCGCGCCTCGTAGCGGAGCACCAGGACCGGCTGCGTGTTGGACGCCCTCAGGAGCCCCCAACCGTCCCCGAACAGCACGCGGACCCCGTCCAGTTCCACCACTTCGTACCGCTCGCGGAAATACGAGCGCGCCGCGCGAACGACGTCCCATTTCGCTTCCTCGGTCACGTCCACCCGGATCTCGGGCGTGGACATGTAGGCCGGAAACTCTGCGATGCGCTCCGAGAGCGGGCGCTCGGAGCGAGCCACCAGGTCGATCAACAGGCAGGCGTCGAAGAGCGCGTCGTCGAAACCGTAGTAGAGGTCTCCGCCCACGAAGATGTGGCCCGACAGTTCCCCGCCGAGCGGCGCGCCCGTCGTGCGCATCTTTTCCTTCATGAGGGAATGCCCGGTGTTCCACATGATCGGCTCGCCGCCCGCCCGGGCGAACACCTCGGGCAACACCTGAGAGCACTTGACGTCGAAGACGAGTTTCTGACCCGGCCCCTTGCGGGCCAGCAGGTCGAGCCCGAACAGGAGCAGGAGCATGTCCCCCCGGACGATCGCGCCGTGCTCATCCACGGCTCCCAGTCGGTCGGCATCGCCGTCGAAGGCCACGCCCAGCTCGCAGCCCCCGGCCCGAACCGCCGCGATCAAATCCGCCAGGTTCTCGTCCTCGGTCGGGTCCGGATGATGGTTCGGGAACGTTCCGTCGGACACGCAATGGAGCGGGACCACATCGGCGCCAAGCGCACCGAGCATGCGTTCGGCCACGAGCGCTCCGCTGCCGTTGCCGCAGTCGACGGCGACCCTGACCGGCCGCGGCAGCCGAAAACGGCCGACCACGTCGCCGACGTAGGCGTCGCCCACGTCTTCGAGCGCGTATCCGCCCTCTCCCGACGACAGCGGCCCGCGCTCGATGCGCCGGCGCAGTTCCTGGATTGCCGGGCCATAGATCGCGCGACCGGCCACGGTCATCTTGACGCCGTTCCATTCGGCCGGGTTGTGCGAGCCCGTCACCTGCACCGCACCGTCCAGGTCGCGCGTGCGCTCCACCCAGTACGTCATCGGCGTGGGTACGGTGCCGATGTCCAGGACGTCCACACCTGCGGCGCGCATTCCACCCACCAGAGCCCGGGCGAGGTCGGGCGAGCTCGGACGATTGTCCCGCCCGACCACGACGCGCGGCCGTCTCTTGCGGCGCCGCTGCCTCAGCAGCGACCCATAGGCCCGACCGACCGGTTCGGTCACGTCGACGCCCAAGTCGCGGCCGACGATCCCGCGGATGTCGTACTCCCGGAAGATGTGTGCCGCCAACGTCATGGATTCGTCCCAGGCAGCGGTCTGGGCGGCGCTCGGCCCCGCCCACGCACGGCCCCGCACGGGGTTGCGCGAGACGCGCCGCGGGCGGGCCGCCGCGGCGGCCGGATCAAGGCACGGCACCCACGGCGCCGCCCAGCTGCACGAGCCCGACGGCGCTCGCCCTGGCGAAATCGAGCGTCGCGCTCGGAAAGACCCCGAGCCACAGCACGACCGCGGCCCCGGCGGCCAGCGCGAGCCGCATGGGCAGCGGGACCCCGGTGAGGGCCGCCCGATCCCCGTTCGCCGGCTCGCGCATCCAGGCGTACCAGGCCAGCCGCAGGTAGTACGCGTAGGACACGACCGTCGTGAGCACCAGGATCACGGACAACCGCCACAGTCCTGCGTCCATGGCCCCCAGCAGGAGCTGGAACTTGGCCATGAAACCGCCCGTGCCGGGGAAGCCCGCCAGCGAGAGCAGGAAGAGCGTGAGGAACAGCGCGAGCACGGGCCGCGTTCGGCCGAGTCCGGCGTAATCCGCGATCTCCCCGTGCTCCTCGCCCTGGTTGCCGACGGCGATCACGATCGCGAAGGCCCCCAGATTCATCACGGCGTAGACCAGCAGGTAGAAGAGCGCGGCGCCCACGGCCGCCTCGCTGGACGCCGTGAGCCCGACCAGGATGTAGCCTGCGTGCGCCACGCTGGAGTAGGCGAGCATCCGCTTGACACTGGTCTGCACGAGCGCGATCAGATTCGCGAAGATCATGGTGATCGCCGCCAGCCACCACATCACCGGGTACCAGATCGTGTAGACGTCCTGGAACGACACCAGGAACACGCGAAAGAACGTCACGAAAGCCGCCGCCTTCACGCCCGCGGACATGAAGGCCGTGACCGGCGTCGGCGCGCCCTCGTACACGTCGGGCGTCCACATGTGGAACGGAACCGCCGAGACCTTGAACGCGAAGCCGACGCTCAGCAGTCCGACCCCGAACAGGAGCAGCGTGCTGCCCGAGGATCCGTTCGACACGGACGTCATGATGTCCGGGAGGTGCGTGCTGCCCGTGGCGCCGTAGACCAGCGCGATTCCGTAGAGGAAGAACCCGGTCGAGAACGCGCCCAACAGGAAGTACTTGAGTCCGGCCTCCGCCGACCTGCGGTCCCGGCGGTTGAACGCGGACAGCGCGTAGACGGCGATCGACATGACCTCCAGCCCCAGGAAGACCACGATCAGGTCGCGCGCGCCGGCCATGAACATCATCCCGGCCGTGGCGAGCAGCAGGAGGCCGTAGTACTCGCCGGACTGCAGCCGCTGGCGGTACACGTAGCCCAGCGAGATCAGCACGGCGATGGCCGCCGTGATCAGGAAGATCCAGTTCGCGAACAGGCGCAGCCCGTCCACTCCGATCATCCTGCCGGGCCCCACCTCCTGCACGCCGTGCAGCCAGCCGTTCGCCACCGCGGCCAGCGCCACACCGGCGAGCGACAGCCATCCGAGGTCCCAGCTCCGTTGGCCGTCGTCCGGCCCCGGCGCTTCCCTGCCGCGCTCGTCGCCGCTGCCCCATACGCCGGCCACCAGCACGACCATCGCCCACGCGCACAGCACGATCTCGGGCAGCAGCGCCCACACGTAGTCGAGGTTGGTGGTGAAGTCGAGCGGCACGGCCGTCTCTCGGGTCAGTCGCCGACGGCGGGCGCCGACGGCGCCGCAGGCAGGCTGCGTTCGACATGCGACACGAGCGACTCAACCGAAGGCTCCATGCGGCGCATCAGCGGCGCGGGATGCACGCCGATCCAGATCATCAGCGCGATCATGGGCGCGAGCATGGCGATCTCGCGCCGCGAGACGTCGGGCACCCCGCGGTTGGCGCTCTCGTGCAGACGGTTGAAGAACATGCGCTGCACCATCGGCAGCATGTAGTAGGCGGCGAAGATCACGCCCAGCGTCGCCACGCCGGCAAACCACGGGTGCGTCTCGAAGGCCCCCAGCAGCGCCATGAACTCCCCCACGAACCCGCTCGTGCCGGGAAGCCCGATGGAAGCGAGGGCCGTGATCACGAACGCCGTCGCCAGCCAGGGGGCGACCGCAGCCAGTCCGCCGAAGTCCTCGATGAGCCGCGTGTGGCGGCGCTCGTAGAGCATCCCGAGCAGAAGGAACAGCGCGCCGGTGCTGATCCCGTGCGAGACCATCACCAGGAGCGCGCCCTGGAGCCCGTTCAGCGTGAGCGCGAAGATGCCGAGCACGACGAAGCCCATGTGGGCCACCGACGTGTAGGCGACCAGTTTCTTGGCGTCGGGCTGCACGGCTGCGACCCAGGCGGCGTACAGGATCCCGACGACGCCGAGCGCCAGCATGAGCGTGACCACCGGGGGATGCTGTGCGGCGGCCGGGAACAGGGGGAGCAGGAACCGGACGAATCCGTAGGTCCCCATCTTCAGCAGCACCGAGGCGAGGATCACCGATCCGGGGGTCGGGGCTTCGACGTGGGCGTCGGGAAGCCAGGTGTGCAGCGGGAACACCGGAACCTTGACCGCGAACGCCAGCGCGAACGCGGAGAAGAGCCAGAGCTGCTCTTGCAGCGTCAGCGGGACGCGCAAGAGCTCGGCGTAGTGAAAGCTCCCCGCCCCGAGCGCTTCCTCGGCGCGGAAGTACAGGTACAGGATCGCCACCAGCATCAGCAGCGATCCGAGAGCCGTGTACAGGAAGAACTTCACCGCGGCGTAGATGCGCCGCTCGCCGCCCCAGACGCCGACGATGAAGTACATCGGGACCAGGGTGAGCTCGAAGAACACGTAGAAGAGGAACAGGTCCAGCGACAAGAAGACGCCCAGCACGCCCGTCTCGAGCAGGAGCATGAGCGCGTAGAACGCCTTCTCCCGCTTCTCGATGTAGTTGAAGGAGCCGAGGATCGCGACCGGCGTCGTGAACGTGGTGAGCAGCACCATGAAGATGCTGATCCCGTCCACGCCGAGGGCATAGGCCACGCCCCAGCCGGGGATCCAGGGGTGGGAGGACGCCATCTGGAAGCCCGGCGCGGCCTCGAACGCCCACCACAGGCCGAGCGAGAGAGCGAACAGCGCGGCGGACCACCAGAAGGCAACGTGTTTCGCCCGCTCGCGCGGCAGCCAAAGGACCAGCCCCATGCCGGCGAGCGGCAGCCAGACCAGCGCGTGCAGGATCCAGCGCTCGTAGCCGATGACGTCGAGGAGCGCGCTCACGCCCGCCTCACAACGCCATGACGGCGAGGACGACGACGACGCCGACGGTCAGGACGAACGCGTACGTGCTGAGCACCCCGGTCTGTACCACGCTTCCGACCAGGCCGAACGCGCGTGACACCGAGCCGGTCGCGTTGACGATGCCGTCCACGATCCCCGCGTCCACGACCCGCCACAGGAACCGTGACGTGGCCACGACCGGGCGCACGATGATGTGGTCGTACAACTCGTCCACGTACCATTTCCGATAGAGCAGGCCGCGCAGTCCGCCCGTCGGCTCGCCGGCCTCCGCGGCAGGCGCGATCCGCCATCTCGAGGCCACGGCGGCCGTGCCCGCCACCACCGCGGCGGCCAGCAGCGTGGAGAACGTGGCCCAGGCCAGCTCGCCTCCCCCCAAAGGCGCCGTCTCGTGGAACGCGCCGACGTGTTCGGCCCGGACCTCGCTCGCCGCCGCGACGACGGGCTCGAGCCAATGGTGGAGCCCCTCCCCCATGGGGAGGGCGCCGAACAGTCCCACCCAGCCGTCGTGCAGCGCGGCAGGCACGTTGATCCAGCCGCCGAACACCGAGAAGGCGGCGAGCAGGACGAGCGGCACGCTCATCGTCAGGGGGGCCTCATGGAGGTGGCGGGCCTCCTCCTCGCCCGTGCGGTTCCCTCCGTGGAAGGTCATGAGCATCATCCGCGTCATGTAGAACGCCGTCAGGGCCGCGGCCGCCAGGGCGATCATCCAGAACAGCGCGTACCACGAAGCGTGCGGCCCGCCGGCCGCCGCGCCGGCGTACCAGATGATCTCGTCCTTCGAGAAGAAGCCGGCCAACGGCCAGATCCCCGCGATCGCCAGGGTCCCGACCCACATCGTGGTCCAGGTGACCGGCATGCGGCGAGCGAGTCCGCCCATGTTGCGCATGTCCTGGGCGTCCAGGTGCCTGCCCGTGCGGTGGAGCGCGTGGTGCATCGAGTGGATCACCGCGCCCGAGCCGAGAAACAGCAGCGCCTTGAAGAAGGCGTGCGTCATCAGATGGAAGATCCCGGCGGTGTAGGCTCCCACGCCCACTCCCAGGAACATGTAGCCCAGCTGGGAGACGGTGGAATAGGCGAGCACCTTCTTGATGTCGTATTGCGTGAGTGCGATGGTCGCCGCGAAGAGCGCGGTCAGCGCCCCGATGCCGGCCACGGCGAGGCTTCCCGCCGGCGCGAGCGCGAAGAGCACGGAGCTCCGCGCGACCATGTAGACCCCCGCGGTCACCATGGTGGCCGCGTGAATCAGGGCTGAGACGGGCGTCGGGCCCGCCATGGCGTCCGGGAGCCACACGTAGAGCGGAATCTGCGCGCTCTTTCCGGCCGCCCCGAGCAGCAGGAAGAGCGTGACGGCGCTCACCAGGGCTCCCCCGTACACGAGTGTCTCGGGAGCCCGCTCGAGGATCGGCACGAAGTCGAGCGTCCCGAACGTCGTGAACAGCAAGAACATCGCCAACAGGAAGCCGACGTCGCCGATCCGGTTCACGATGAACGCCTTCTTGCCCGCGTCGGCCTTCTCCCGGTCCCTGAACCAGAACCCGATCAGCAGATAGCTGCACAGCCCCACGCCCTCCCAGCCGACGAACATGACCGGGAAGCTCGCCCCCATGACCAGCACGAGCATGAAGAACACGAAGAGGTTGAGGTACGTGAAATAGCGCGGGTAGCCCGGGTCGTCCCTCATGTATCCGACGCTGAACACGTGGATCAGCGAGCCGACCCCGGTGACGACCAGCATCATCACCATGGACAGCTGATCGAGCTGGATCGCGACCGCCACCTCGAGCGTGCCGGTCACGAGCCAGGTCCAGTAGGGGATCACGACCGGCTCGTGCAGCTCCGCGCCCCACATGCGGACGAAGTTGACCAGCGTGACGGCGAAGGCAGCGAGAAGCACGCCGGGCCCGATCAGGCTCGGCCAGGTGTGCGTCAGCGGTCGCTCGGTCTCGGGCAGATGCCACTCGCCTCCCGCCCGCACAGCGTCGGCCGAGCGCCGGCCGGCGGCCAGGGCGAGCGCTCCGTTCGCGAGGAACCCGAGCAGCGGCAGGAGAACCACGAGGCCGGGCAGGAACGGCTCGAACCCGGTCGCTTCCGCTGCCCCGGACGCTCCCTCAAGCGCCACGACCGTCCCGAGGGGGAAACTCATCCGGTCACCACTTCAGAAGGTTGAAGCTCTGCACGTCGACGGTCTCATAGTGGCGGAAGATCGAGATGATGATCGCGAGGCCGACCGCGGCCTCCGCCGCGGCCACGGTCATCACGAAGAAGACGAACAGCTGTCCGTCGATGCCCACCAGGCGCGACAGCGCGACGAACGTGAGGTTCACCGCGTTGAGCATCAGCTCGATGCACAGGAACATGATGATCGCGTTTCGGCGGATCAGCACGCCGAGCGTGCCGATCACGAAGAGCAGCGCCGACAACACCAGCGAATCGGTGATCACGGCCCGACGGCCTGCAGGGGTCGAGACCGGAGATGCGCCGCCTCGACTGGGCGGGTCCAGGGCCCGTGGGAGCCTCCGCACCGCCAGGGGCGGCTCATACGCGCTTCTTCGCCAGCGCGAGCGCCCCGACGATCGCCACCAGCAGCAGGATGCCCGTGATCTCGAAAGGCACGACCCACTCGGTGTAGAGGGGCCGGGCGATCGCCCCGATCGCGCCGTACTCCTCGACCGCCGCGTCCACCGGGCTGTCCGTGCCGGCCGGCGCGCCCGCTGCCCGCAGCCCGCGAGACAAGATGCCGAACAACGCTCCGGCCGCCGCGACCGGAGCGATCAGCCAGAGCGTCACGCGCAGGTCGGGGCGGTAGTCGTGCCCCAGGTTGAGCAGCATGATGACGAAGAGGAAGAGCACCATGATCGCGCCGGCGTAGACGATCACCTGCACCGCCGCGAGAAAGTGCGCCTCGAGCAGGACGAAGATGACCGAGGTCGACCCCAGGCTGAGCACCATCGAGAGCAGGCTGGCGACCGGATTCCGGCCGGCCACCACGCCCATGGCTCCGCCGAGGGCCAAGGCGGCGAACATGTAGAAGAGGACATCGCTCATGGCGTGAGCGGTCCCGCCCGCGACCCCCTCACTCCGACTTCCGGTCCGACGGGTCCCACAGCCGCGTCGTGGGGTGCTGCTGGTCCATCAGCCGGTCCAGGTCGTATACGAAACGCGAGCGCGTGTACTCGGCGTTCTCGAAGTGCACGCCGACGTGGATCGCCTCGACGGGACAGACTTCCTGGCACATGCCGCAGAAGATGCAGCGGAACTCATCCACCTCGTAGACGACCGGATAGCGGTTGCCCTGATCGTCCTCGCCTCCGACGAGGCGAATGCAGTTGGCGGGACAGACCGTCGGACAGAGGCCACACGCCACGCACTTCGGACGGCCGTCTGCATGGACCTCCATGCGGTGCGTGCCCCTCCAGCGGGGGCTCAGGTCCGGCTGCTCCTCGGGATACTCGAGCGTGACCTTGTTGGGGTTCACCAGATGCTTGAACGTGAGCCCCATGCCCCTGAGCGCCGCTCGCAGATAGGAGCTCCGGCCGGGCTCGGGCCGGCGCATCACCTTGACCGTCACCGCCATGGGGCCGCTCCCGCGCTCGTCTCGCACATATCCTTTACGCCTCCGTTGTCATGGCGTCAGCGCCCCCGCCCCGCTGGCGGCCGGGAGACGCGCCTCGCCGGCCGGCCGCGAATCCGGCGCCTTGGGAGGCGGGGCTCGCCGGGCCGGGCGTGACGCGCCGCCGATGATGCGGCCCCGGTCCAGCCAGAACACGAAGATGCCCGTGGCCACCAGGCTCACCGCCGTGAGCGCCAGCCCGTAGGCGGGCCCGAACGCCAGCCCGATCTCGTCGAGCACGAGGATGGCCCCGCCGATCAGCATCAGGTAGGCCAGCGCCGCCGGCAGCATGACCTTCCACCCGAGCTGCATGACCTGATCGTAACGGAACCTGGGCAATGTCCAGCGGACCCAGATGAAGACCAGGACGAAGAATCCCGTCTTGAGCGCGAACATCGCGAACGTGAGCAGGCTCTTCCACCAGGCCGGGTCGGCGAGGACGGGAGCGCCGCCGGCGTCGAAGCCCATGATCCACTGGCCGTCCCGGTAGAAGGCGTCGTCGCCGCTCCAGAACGGGACGTCCCAGCCACCCAGGAACAACGTCGCCATGAGCGCGGAGGCCGTGATCAGATGCGCGTACTCTGCGATGAAGAACATGCTGAACTTCATCGAGGAGTATTCGGTGTGATAGCCGGTGATCAGCTCCGACTCGGCCTCGGGCATGTCGAACGGCAGCCGGTTGGTCTCCGCGAACGCGCTGATCACGAACAGCACGAACGCCAGTGAGAGCGGAAAGACGAACCACATCTGGAGGTGCTGCTGCCGGAAGATCACCTCAGTCAGCGTGACATTGCCGGCCAGCATGAGGATCGCCACCAGCGAGAGACCGAGCGCGACCTCGTAGCTGACCATCTGGGCGGAGGCCCTGAGCCCGCCCAGGAAGGCGTACTTGTTGTTGGAAGCCCATCCGCCGAGCACCAGCCCGTACACGCTCAGGGAGGAGAGCGCCAGGACATACAGGATCCCGACGGGCACGTCGGCCACGATCATGGGGATCGTTCCCCAGGGCGTCGGCAGGGGAGCCGCGAAGGGGATCACGGCGAACGTGACCAGGGCGGGAATGATCGAGAGCATCGGTCCCAGCACGAAGAACAGCTTGGACGCGCTCCCGGGCAGCGTCTCCTCCTTCAGCACGTTCTTGATGCCGTCCGCGATCGGCTGAAGCAGCCCGAAGGGGCCGACCCGATTGGGCCCCATCCGGTCCTGAATCCAGGCGCTCAGCCTGCGCTCCGCGAGCGTGGCGTAGGCCACCGCGACGATGAGCACGCTAAAGGCCGCGACCACCTTGAGGCTCGAGGAGACCAGGAAGACGCCGGAGCTGAGCCCGTTCACGCCCGCCCGCCCGCCGCCTCGGCCGGCAGCGCCCGGTCCTCGCCGATCGGCGCCCCGCCCGTTCCCACCCGCTCGTACGTGAGTCCCTCGAAGGCGCCGATGCGCTCGAAGGCGACCTCGGCCCGCGTGGGCGCGGCTTCGCCGGCACGCTCGGCGAGCAGCGCACCCAGCACGAGCCAGCCCGGGCGCGCGGCACCCGGCGGCTCCAGCGCCGGCCAGAAGCGCTGCACGCGGTGCTCGTGGTTGGTGAAGCTCCCCTCCTGTTCCGCGAAGTTGGTGATGGGGAGCACGAAGTGGGCGCGGCTCGCGGCGGCGGTGGGGTGCTGGCCCAGGTAGACGTAGAGCCTCGCGCGCTCCCCGAAGTCCGGCGGCTGGTCCGCGAGTTCATCGCCTGCGACGATCAAGACGCCGCCATGCGCCGCGAACGGGGCGAGCCCTCCCGTCCCGTCGTCACCGCCCACGCGCTCCATCCCCAGCAGTCGGGCCGCGTTCACGTTGGGCTCCAGATCGCGACGCCGCGCCAGCTTGGGAAATCCCTTGAGCGGCACTTCCGCAGGGGCGCGCCGCGAACGGTAGACGATCTCGCCGCCGCCCAGGGCGTCGACCAGCGCGCGCACGGCGCCCAGGTCCTCGTTGGCTAGCCGCGGGCTCACGACCGCACGAACCGGACCGGCACCGTCGAGCCGCTCGAGCAGCGACGTCAGCGCCGCGCGCCAACCGGTCGCGCGCGCCTCCCGCCCGTCTCCGACGAGCGGCACCTCGACGCGGTCGCCCCGGTTGATCCACTCGTAGTCGAGCCGGCCATGGTCGCACATCCAGTGGCCGTTGACGTCCAGATTGACCCGGGGCCTCAGGCGCTGCACGAGGTTGTCGCGGGTGTGAAGCTCGATGTTGCACCCCTGGCTGCATCCCGGACAGACCGACGGCGTGTGGTCCAGGTCCCAGGCGCGCTGCTTGAAGAGGAAGTCCTTCGAGAGCAGCGCGCCCACCGGGCAAATGTCCACGATGTTGCCGTGGTAGTGCGTGCCCTCGAGCCCCTCTTCGAAGAACGTATCGATGATCGAGCGGTCACCGCGCTCCACGACCGTGAGGCGGGGATCCTGCTCGATCTCGTTCATGAAGCGCACACAGCGGGTGCACATCACGCACCGATCTCCGTAGAAGACCACGTCGCCGCCGAAGTCGTCGCGCCCGAACACTCGCTTGGGCTCCCGCCCGCGTCCGTGGACGCGGCCCTCGGCGTGCGCGTAGTCCTGCAGCTTGCACTCGCCCGACTGATCGCAGATGGGACAGTCCAGGGGATGGTTCTGCAGGTAGAACTCGAGGACCCCGCGCCGCATCGCGAGCGGCTCCTCGCTCTGCGTGTGGACGACCTGTCCGTCGGCCGCCTGCGTGATGCACGACGGCACCAGCTTCGGGGCCTTCTCGATCTCCACCAGGCAGAGGCGGCACATGGCGGGCGCCGAGAGACCCGGGTGATAGCAATAGTGGGGCACCCTCGTGCCCACGCGCTCGGCAGCCTGCAAGAGCGTCGTGCCCCTGGGGACCGTCACCTGCCGGCCGTCGATCGTCAGCGTGACGGTCTCCGCCGGCGAGGATTCCGCCATCACGCGGCTCCCACGCGCTCGCCCCGCCGGATGAGGGCTAGGTATTCGTCGCGGAACTTGCTGATCGACGACTGGACGGGAGGCGCCACGGAGTCGGAGAGCACGCAGATCGTGGTGCCCACCATCTGCGTGGTGAGCTCGATCAGGGTGTCGAGGTCTTCCTCGGTCCCCCGACCCTCCTCTATGCGCCGCAGAATCTTGGTCACCCAGGACGTGCCCTCGCGACAGGGCGTGCACTGGCCGCAGGATTCATGGGCATAGAAGGCGGCCATCCGGCGGACCTGTTTGACGATGTCCGTGGTCTCGTCCATGACGATCACCGACGCGCAGCCGAGCATGGAGCCGCACGCGGCGACGCCCTCGTAGTCGAGTGCGCAGCGCCGCGCCTCGTCCGCGTCCATGATCGCAACCGAGCTGCCGCCCGGGATGACGGCCTTGAGCGCGTTCCCGTCGCGCATGCCGCCGCAGACGTCCTCGATCAATTCGATGAGCGGAAAGCCCAGCGCCAGCTCGTAGTTGCCGGGCTTGTTCACGTGGCCGCTCACGCAGAAGAGCTTGGTCCCGGGCGACTTCTCCGAGCCCCACTGCCGGTACCATTCCGCGCCGTGCGCTACGATGTGCGGCGCCGCGCACAGCGTCTCGACGTTGTTGACCGTCGTGGGCATCCCGAAGACTCCGGCCGCGGCGGGAAACGGCGGTTTGGTCCGGGGCTCGCCGCGGCGGCCCTCGAGCGAGTTCATCAGCCCGGTCTCCTCGCCGCAGATATAGGCGCCGGCGCCCACGTGGACCGTCACGTCGATCTCGTGGCCGGAGCCCATCACGTCCGCGCCGATGATGCCGTCGGCGTACGCCTCTTCGACGGCTTTGGCGAGCACCTGGTTGGTCTCGAAGAACTCGCCCCGGCAATAGATGTAGGCGTGGCGCGCACGGATCGCGTACGAAGCGAGCAGGCACGCCTCGATCAGCTGGTGCGGATCCCAGCGCATGAGCTCGCGGTCCTTGAAGGTGCCGGGCTCCGACTCGTCGGCGTTGCAGCAGAGGTAGTGGGGCCTGTCGTAGTTCTTCGGCATGAAGCTCCACTTGAGCCCGGTCGGAAAACCCGCGCCGCCCCGGCCCCTGAGCCCGGACGCCTTGACGACCTCGACCACGTCGTCCGGGCTCATCGAGAGCGCCTTCTCTAGGCCCTTGTAGCGGCCGCGCCGCTTGGCGCCGTCGAGCGTGCGGGCCTCGGGGTCGCCGAAGTACTCCGATATCACCCGGACCTCGCGGTCGGAGGCGTAGGGATAGGCCATGGCTAGCGGCCCCGCGCCCGCAGCCGTTCGCAGATCTTGGGCACGTCCAGCGGCTGCACGTTCTCGTAGTAGCGCGAGTTGATCTGCACGCAGGTCGGGAAGCCGCAGCCCGCCAGGCACTCCGCCTCGACCACGGTGAAGTCCCCCTCCGCCGACGTCTCGCCCGGCTCGGTGTTCGCATAGCGCAGGAACGCTTCCATCACGTCGTCGGCGCCGCACAGGTTGCAGGAGATGTTGGTGCAGACCTGGATCAAGAAGCGTCCCACGGGCCTCTTGTTGTACATCGTGTAGAATGTCGTGACCCCGCGTACGTAGGCGCGCGGCAGCTCGAGGAGCTCGGCCACCCGGTCCATCGTTTCCGGAGAGACGTGGCCGCGCACCTCCTGCGCGAGGTTGAGCACCGGCAGCAGCGCGGCGCGCTTGTCCGGATAGCGCGTGAGGATCTTGTCCAGGCGATCCTGATAGGGACCCTCGAACAGCGGCGCGTCCGGACGCTTCTCCTCGAGCATGTACGGATAGCTCGCCGAGCCCGAGGCATGCCCCCCGGCGAGCGGCCGCGTGCCGACGAAATCGTCCCCGCGGACCTGCGCCTCGCTGAGCTGGAACTCACCGGTGTTGCCGGCCCAGCCGGGGTTCCGGTACGGAACGCTGCCGCTCACCGGGCTCCTCCGGAGAACCCCGGGCTGGGGCCGGCCCCAGCTCCGGCCGGCGGGAGCGCGGGAGCGCTGACGGGGGGCAGGCCGCGCTTCAGCGGTCGATCTCCCCGAGCACGATGTCCAGCGAGGCGTTGATCATGATCAGGTCCGAGACCAGATGCCCCTGCGCGAGCTTCGCGATGACCGACAGGTTGACGAACGACGGGGGGCGGATACGCCAGCGCACGGGCTTGCCGCCGCCGTCGCTCACCAGGTACATGCCCAGTTCCCCCTTGGACCCCTCGACCGGGAAGTAGCAGTCGCCCGCGCGGACCTTGAGGCCCTCCATGATCAGCTTGAAGTGGTGGATCATGGACTCCATGTCGTTCATGCAGTCCGTCTTGGACGGCAGCGTCACGTGCGGGTCGGCCACGTCCATCGCTCCGCCGGGCAGCCGCTCGATCGCCTGGAGGAGGATGCGCACGCTCTGACGCATCTCTTCCATGCGCACCAGATAGCGGTCGTAGCAGTCCCCGTGCTCACCGATCGGAACGTCGAAGTCGTACGTCTCGTAGTCGTAGTAGGGGTTGTCCTTGCGCAGGTCGTACGGCACGCCGCTCGCGCGCAGGTTGGGGCCCGTCAGTCCGTGATTGAGCGCGTCCTCGCCGCTGATCATGCCCACGTTCTGTGTGCGACCGAGATGGATCCCGTTCGTGGTCAGGAGCAGGTCGATCTCGTCGATCGTGCGGGGCACTTCGGCGACGAAGGCCTTGAGCTCGTCGATCCAACCGTCGGGGATGTCGGCCATCATGCCGCCGACGCGGGTCGCGGAGGTCGTGATGCGCGCGCCCGTGTACTTCTCGTGGAGCTTGTAGATCTTCTCGCGTTCCTGGAACGCGTAGAGGAACGGCGTGAACGCGCCCACGTCGATCGCGGTCGTCCCCAGCCACAGGAGGTGGCTGAATATCCGCTCCATCTCCATCAGGATCACGCGGAACACCTTGCACCGCTCGGTCACCTCGATGCCGGCGAGTTTCTCGACCGCCATGACGTAGGCGCAGTTGTAGATGAGCGGCGAGAGGTAGTCCATGCGATCGGTGAGCGTCACGACCTGATTCCAGGTCCGGTACTCGCCGAGCTTCTCGAACGACGAATGCAGGTATCCGATGTGGGGGATCACGCGGAGCACGGTCTCGCCGTCGAGCTCGCACACCAGGCGGAGCACTCCGTGGGTCGCCGGATGCTGGGGGCCCAGGTTGATCAGCATGTGCTCCGAGCTGAGCGGAGGCTCGGGCATGTCCACCGGAAAGAGCGGGGCATGGGCGGGCTCGCCCGTGACCCCCATCTCCGGCGACCGCGAGACGGCGTACTCGACGGTTCTGTGCGCCACGGCCTACTTCCCTCGCGTGAGCGGACGGTTGGTCGAAGGCCTCTTCGCGGGCGGTTCCGGGTGTTGCCGGGGGGCGCCCGGCGCCGCCTGCGGATCCCGGCCGATCTCGAGCTCGGCCGGGATGTAGTGGTCGTGCGGGTCCTGGCTGAGCGCCCTGCGGGTCTGCTCCGCGCGCGAGAACCGCCCGCGCAAGGGGAAGTCCTTCCGCAGGGGGTGGCCTTCGGCGTAGTTCTCGGGCATGAGGATCCGACGCAGGTCGGGATGGCCGCTGAACTTGACCCCGAACAGGTCATAGACCTCGCGTTCCAGCCAGTCGGCCGTCTTCCACAGCGGCTCGACGCTGTCGATCACCAGATGGCTCAGGGGCAATTCGCACTTCACGCGCAGCGCCCGGCGATGGCGCATCGACCAGAGCTGGTAGACCACCTGGAGCGGGCGCCCCGCACCGAAATCCACCGCGGTGACGTCGGCCAGAAGGTCGTAATGGGCCGCCCGGTCGTCCCTGAGCCAACCCAGGATCTCCCGGTTCCTGGCCGCGTCCACGTACACGACGTGCTGGTCCCCCGCGCTCACCTCGTGATGGCGGACGGCGTCGCCGAAGCGCGCCCGGAGCGCGTCCACCGACGGATGCGACGCCGAGGCTTCGTCGAGCCGAACCGGTGCCCCGGACACCGCCGACGGTCCGGCCTCTACCGCGTCGAGCGCGGAGTCCCGGGCGAGCGCCGGCTCCCTCTCGGTCATCCCGTCACGGCTGCCGGTCGTCCGGCCGGTCGGGGCGGTCCGTGCGCACCAGCCCGCCCACCCGGTTCTGGCGCGTGGAGTTGCCGAACGGCCCCGTCAGCCCTGCTACCTCCTCCTCGGTAGCCTCAGGAGTCCCGGCGCGGAGCGGATCCTCCGCCCGATGTTCGCCGTGACGCGCGAGGCTCTCTTCGCGGATCTTTTCCTGGATCATGAGCAGGCCGTAGAGCAGAGCTTCCGGGCGCGGAGGACAGCCGGGCACATAGACGTCCACCGGTACGATCGTGTCGATCCCCTGCACCATCGAATACGCGTCGAACACGCCGCCGGAGCTCGCGCATGCGCCCATCGACACGCACCACTTGGGTTGTGGCATCTGGTCCCAGATGCGACGCAGCACAGGAGCGAGCTTGTAGGGGACGCGGCCCGCGCAGATCAGAACGTCGGCCTGGCGCGGACTGAACGACATGCGCTCCATCCCGAAACGCGCGACATCGAAGTCGCTGGCCGCCGCCGCCATCATCTCGATCGCGCAACAGGCGGTCCCGAAGGGCATCGGCCAAAGCGAGTTGCGGCGCGCCCAATTGACGACGAAGTCGACCTTGGTCGTCAAGAACGTCGGGCCGCCTGCTCCCACGAGCGGCAGCCCGCCGGGCCTGGACGTGACGCCTCCGCCGGGCAGCCGCCCCTCATTCAGTCCCATTCGAGGCCGCCCTTCTTCCATTCGTAGAGGAGTCCCACGGCGAGCACGGCGACGAACAGCGCCATGGCCAGGAACGGTCCCCAGCCGAGCTCGCGCATCTCGACGGCCCACGGGATCAGGAAGACCGTCTCCAGGTCGAACACGATGAAGCTGATCGCCACCACGTAGAACTGCACCGAGAAGCGCGCCCGCGTATCGCCCAGGGGAATCATGCCGGACTCGTAGGGCATCTCCTTCTGCGGAGTGGAGCGACGAGGATTCAACACGTGGGACGCCACCACCATGCCGACGGCGTTCACGATCGAAATGCCGAACAGGATGAGCAGCGGAGCGTAAGCTTCCGACATTGAGCCGCCGATCCCCCAGAAAGCTCCGGTTCGCGTCGGCTGGAAGCCGTTCGGCTGCGCTCCGGGGCCGAGTTTGTGAAATAGTTCACAATTGCCAGTCTCCGAATGTACGGGAGGCCCCGGAGGGGGTCAAGCGAGCCCGCGGCGCGGCCTGTCACGAAACGGCGCCCGGATTGCACGCCATCTCCGGCGGGCCCTACCTTCGGCACCGGACGGCCGTCGGCCCTCGGGTCGCGGACCCCTCGTCAATTCCGCCACCGGAGGCCCAGGAAGGCGCATGCCCATCAAGAGCGACCGTTGGATCCGCCGGATGTGCGACGAGCACCGCCTGATCGAACCATTCGAGCCTGGCCAGGTGCGCGAGGGAGTGATCAGCTACGGTCTCTCGTCGTACGGCTACGACATCCGGGTCGCGGCCGAGTTCAAGGTCTTCACCAACGTGTACAACGTCGTCGTCGATCCCAAGGCGTTCGACCCCCGCTCGTTCATCGACGTCCGGGAGGGGATCTGCAACATACCGCCCAACTCGTTCGCCCTGGCGCGCACGGAGGAGTATTTCCGCATGCCCCGCAACGTGTTGGCGATCTGCGTGGGGAAGAGCACCTATGCCCGGTGCGGGATCGTAGTGAACGTGACCCCCCTGGAGCCCGGCTGGGAGGGCTATCTCACGCTCGAGATCTCCAACACGACGCCGCTGCCCGCCAAGATCTACGCGGGCGAGGGAATCGCGCAGCTGCTCTTCTTCGAAGGGGACGAGGAGCCTTCGGTCGCCTACGCCGATCGCGAGGGCAAGTACCAGCATCAGAGCGGAGTGACCCTGCCCCGGCTGTGAGGACGTCCGCGGGAAGGGGCTCGCCCCCGCAGGGCGGCGCGGGCGCCCGGCTAGCGAAGAGCGGCCAGGCTGACCTGGAAAACGAGCACCGAGTTCGGCGGGACCGCCCCGAGCCCTGCCTCCCCGTACGCGAGCCGTGACGGGATCACCAACTTCCGCACCTCTCCCACTCTCATTCCCTGAACCCCGATCTCCCACCCCGGGATGAACGAGGGCGTGACCTCGGTGCGCACGGTTCCCTGGTCGAGCCGAGTCCCGTCGGGGAGCCAGAGGATGTAGTCCATGCTGTAGTGGTTCGCCGGCGTCAAGCGCCGCTCGCCGGTGCCCGGCGTCACCGTCTGGATGTAGACGCCGGTATCCGTGCGGGTCATCTGCGAGAGATCGATCTCGAGGCTCGCGGCGAAGCTCACGTCCCCGGGCTCGGTCGGACCCTCGCCGCAGGAGGCCGCCAAGAGCGCAAGCGCGGCCGCGCAGCTGCCCCACGCAGTTCTCCTCATGTTCTGCTCCCGCGAAACCCGCCAGCCCGCCTCGTGCCCACGTGTCCTACTCTGCACCATCCGTCGGGTGCCGCGCACCGGCCTAGACGGGACGGCGCGCCGGGACCGAGGCGCGTGCGGCCCGGCGCGGAGGCGGTGTGAGGGCGAGGCTCCTTCAGCCGAGAGTGGCCATGGTCCGGACAACGGCGTCCGCGCTCTTGCCGAGCTCGGCCCTTTCCCAGTCCGTGAGCTCGACCTCGACCACTTCGACGAGTCCGCCCGCGCCGAGCTTGCACGGCACGCCCAGGAAGAGGTCCCTCATTTCGTATTCGCCCTCCAGCCACGCCGCACAGGGCAGGATGCGGCGCTTGTCCTTGACGATGGCGTCCACCATCTGAACCACGGCCGAGGCGGGCGCGTAGTACGCGCTTCCCGTCTTGAGATGGGCCACGATCTCGGCCCCGCCCTTGCGCGTGCGCTCGATCAAGGCGTCGATGCGGTCCTGGGCCAGGAGCTGCGTGAGGGGGATCCCGCTGACGCTGGTGTAGCTCGCGAGCGGGACCATGGTATCGCCGTGCCCTCCGAGGACGAGCGCCTGGATGTCGGCGACGCTCACGTCGAGCTCGAGCGCTATGAACGAGCGATAGCGCGCCGTGTCGAGCACGCCCGCCATGCCGACCACGCGCGCACGCGGGTAGCCGGTTTCCTTCAAGGCGACGTACGCCATCACATCCAGCGGATTCGATACCATGATGATGATGGCGTCGGGGGCCACCCGCTTGATCTCCGAGGAGACCCGGCCGACGATGTCGGCGTTGGTGCGCAGCAGGTCGTCGCGGCTCATGCCCGGCCTGCGCGCGATGCCGGCCGTGACGACGACGATGTCGGAGCCCTCGGCGGGGCCATAGTCGTTGGCGCCGCTGACGCGGGTGTCGAACCCCTCGATCGGGGCGCTCTCCCACTGGTCGAGGCCCTTGCCCTGCGGGATTCCCTCCACGACGTCGACCATCACGACTTCGCGCGCGAGCTCCTTTTCGGCGAGGCGCTGCGCGCAGGTCGCGCCGACGTTGCCGGCGCCCACCACCGTGATCTTGCGTGCGCTCATGATCCCACTCCGTAGGCGGAAGCGGCCGGTTCCGGGCGCGCCCTCCTCGCGACAGCTCCCGCGGCGGTGTTCGTGGGGTCCCGGGCGCGGCCGGGCGGCAACCTACCCCGAATGCCGGAGGCCTGTCAACGCAGAAATCTCGGGGCCTGGAAGCCGGTCAGCCGCCGGTCTGTGAGAGGGCCACCAGCCCGCCCGAGCCGACGTCGCTGCCCTGAACCAGCCAATGGCGCTCGGGCTTGACCCTGAGGGTCTCCCTGATCAGGGGGACCAGGTCCTCGCCGCGACGGAGCGGGTTGCGCAGGTCGGTCTGGAGATGGCCGAACAGGCAGGGACGGAGCTGGCCGTCGGCGGTGAGCCGCATGCGGTTGCAGCGCTCGCAGTAGTCGTGGCTCATCGGCGTGATCACGCCCACCGTTCCCCGGGCGTCCGGAAAGCGGTAGTACGTCGCGGGACCGTTTCCCGGCGGGCCCGCAACCGGCTCGAGCTCTGCGATGCCCTGCAGCCGTTCGAGCGCTTCGGTGCACGAGACGAACGCGTTTGCCGACAGCGCGAGGTTGGCGCCCGTGGGCATGAGCTCGATGAAGCGCACGTGCCAGGGCCGCTCGCGCGTGAGGGCGGCGAAATCCGCTATCTCGTCGTCGTTGGCGCCCCGCATCAGGACGACGTTCAGCTTGATCGGCTCGAACCCGGCGTCCTCTGCAGCCGCGAGCCCGGCCATCACGCGTGCGGCGGTCCCCGGCCGCCGGGCGAGCGCGTCGACGCGTTCCGGACGCAGCGAGTCCAGGGACACGTTCAGGCGGCGAACGCCCGCGGCCTTGAGCGCGCCGGCGTGCTCATCCAAGAGGACGGCGTTGGTGGAGAGCGCGAGGTCGTCGATGCCCGCGACGCTCGCGATCATGCCTGCGAGGGCGGCCACGTCGCGGCGCACGAGCGGCTCGCCGCCCGTGATGCGCACGCGGCGCAGGCCGAGCGGAGCCATGGCGCCGACGATGCGCGTGATCTCTTCGTACGTGAGCAGCTGGTCCCGGCGCAGCCAAGGCAGGCCGTCCTCGGGCATGCAGTAGACACAGCGGAGGTTGCACTTGTCCGTGACCGAGACGCGCAGGTACTCGATGCGGCGGCCGAACCCGTCGATCATCGCCCGCCCGCCCCGCCCGGGGCGCTCTCCGCCTCGGACCCGCTCCGAGGGTCGAGCGGGCGGCCTTCGACCCACCGCGCCCCTCCCCCGACGAAATGCTCGTGCTTCCAGACCGGCAGCCGGCTCTTGATCTCCTCGATGACGTGGCGGGAGGCGGCGTAGGCCGACTCCCGGTGCGGGCTCGAGACGGCGATGGCCACGCTCACGTCGCCGATCCCGAGCTCGCCCACCCGGTGCACGACGGCCACGCGCGGGGTACCGAGGCGTTCGGCGGCTTCGCGGACAATCTCGTCGAGCACCTCGGCGGCCATCGCCTCGTACGTCTCGTAGCGCATCCCCCCGACCGGCCGCCCGTCGGCATGGTCGCGCACCGTGCCGAGGAACAGGAGAACCGCGCCGTCGGAGGGAGCCCCGACTCGGGACAGGACCTGGGCGGGGTCAATCGGCTCGCGCTGGACCGCCGCGGCGGGAGCCGGGGCGCCGGGCCGACGGGCCCGCGCAGCGGGTACGGATCCGCTCCCGGCGGGGGTGCTCACCCGCCGGCCACGGGCGGAAGAAACGCGATCTCGTCGCCGTTCGAGAGTGCCGCGTCCCCGCGTACGAGCGTCCGGTTCACCGCCACGGCCGGCAGCTCGGGGAGCCGATCGAACGGCGCCCCGCGCGCGCGCAGCCCGCTGACCAGATCGCCCACCGTGGCACCCTCGGGAAGGTCGACCTGAAGCGCGGTCGTACCCACCGCGTCTCGGTAGGCGGCGAAGAAAAGGGTGCGGACCTGCACGGAGCGCTCCTGCCGTGGGGTGAGTGAGCCTACCGGATGGCGTGGTGCGCCGTCAACCGCCGAGGCGGGGCGGGGCCCTACGCCATGCCGCGGGACCGATGGGCCCCGGCCGAAGCCGCCGGACCCGCTCCATCAGTTCCTCGCGGAGCCGGTAGAAGCGGAGCGCCTGCTCCGGGGAAAGCGTACGCAGGAGCGCCTCCATCTCGTCGCTGAACAGGTGTCCCTCGTCCTGGCGCACTCGGGCGATCTCCTGCAGCAGGGTCCTGGCCTCGCGCGGGTCGCGCTGGGCGTCGCCGCTGCGCAGGCGGCGGCGCAGCTCCCGGTCGCGTCGCGCCAGCTCGCGTCTCTGCCCCTCGAACGACCTCCAGACCCGTTCCACCTCCTCGAGTTGCTCCACCCTGAGTCCGAGCTCGCGCCGCACCAGCTCGCCGAAGCGCTCACGAAAGCGTCGTTCGAGCTCGGCGCGGTCGGGTCGGTCCGGGCGCTGCTGCGCCTCGGCCGGCTGGGGAAGCATCGTCAGGACCAGCACCGAAGCCATCAAGAGAGCTCGAATCATCCGCCCATCTCCTCGAGCAGCGCCAGCAGCGCGTCGTCGGACAGCTCGTCCATGACCGGCGCACCCGCGGCGATGCCGTCGTCCGAGATCCAGGCCGACCCCTCCTCCGTGGGGATCTGCCCCAGGCCGCTGAAGTCCGGTGCGTCGCGGATGCCCACCCAGTACGCGCCCGCCGCGAGGACCATGACCGCCGCCGCGGAAGCGGCCCACCCCGGCCAGCGGCGCACCCGCCGTGCGCGCCGCACGACGGGTTCGTTGTCCCGGAGCGCCGCCGAGACGCGCGGGGCGAGGTCCCTGGGCGCCTCGGGCCGCGCCGCGAACAGAGCCCGCAGGAGGCCGGCTTCGGCCGCGCACTCCGCACAGGCGTCGACATGCGCGGCGACCGCCCTCGCCTCCTCGGAGGGGAGCCTGCCGGCGACCCAGTCGGGCAGCTGAGGGCACGACTTCGAACTCATTTCTCCATCCACTCCCGCAGCCGCCGAATCCCGTGGTAGTAGTTTACGCGGGCCGCGCCCTCCGAAGAGCGAATGATCTCGCCGACCTCGCGAAAGCTCAGCCCCTCGTCGATGCGGAGCTGCACCGCCAAACGCTGCTTCTCCGGCAGCTTGGCGAGGAGTTCCCGGGCGCGCGCGGCTTCGGCCGAGAGCGCGACCTCCTCGTCCGCCGCCCTGCCCGGACCGGGTGTATCGGCGTACAGCGGCGTCTCGCGCCGTCGCGCCGTCCGGCGCAGGACGCTCCGCGCCTCGTTCGCAACGATGGCGAGCAGCCAGGTGCGGAAGCTCGCCTCGCCGCGAAACCCCGACAGAGCGCGTAGCGCACGCATCAAGCCCTCCTGCCCGGCGTCGGCGGCATCCGCCTCGTTGCCGAGAATGCCGAGCGCGACCCGGAAGGCGGCGCCGTGATGCCGCTCGATCAGCTCGTCGAGCGCGCCCTCGTCCCCGGCCCGAGCCCCTCGAAGGAGCGTCTCGTCGTCGTCCCTCCGCGCCTGGCTCACCGTGCAAGTGACGTCCGACGGGGCCGCCTCGTTAAAATCCGCGCGCCGGTGCGCGGGCGGGCGGGCAGAATCCGCAGGCGAGCGGAAGACGGAGGCGGGAGCGTCGCGAGCCAGCCAATGCCCGGAGCGCCTTTGCCTGACGAGGTCCCGCCGAGGCTCCCGGGCGTCCAGGCACTACTCTCCCGGGCTGGGCTCCACGCGGGCGACCTTGTTCCGCAGGTGTTTGGAGGGCTTGAAGACGGGGACCGCTCGCGAGGGCACCTCGACCGGATCACCGGTCCGCGGATTGCGGGCCATCCGGGTCCTCCGGCGGCGCACCTTGAAGGTGCCGAACCCCCGGATCTCGATGTTCTCTCCGCTGGCCAGCGCCAGCTTGACCGCGTTCAGGAACCCGTCGACCACCATCGAGCAGTCCTTCTTGGTGACACCGGGGCCAATCGCCTCCGCGACCTGCTCGACGAGGTCCGCCTTGGTCATGTGCGCGTCTCCGGGATGCGCGAAAATCCATGGTCACGGTACGGCCACGGCGGCGGAACGTCAAGCCTCGTTTGAACCTACGCGATTCGATGTAACGCGCGGGGGACGCTCGCGGCCCGTCCCGCGGCACGACCGCGGGTCAGCTCCGAGAGGCCTCCATCAGGGAGACGAAACGGTCGAACAGGTAGAGGCTGTCGTGCGGGCCGGGGGCGGCCTCGGGGTGGTACTGTACGGAGAAGACCGGGAGCTCGGTGTGCTCGATGCCCTCGATGGTCTGGTCGTAGAGGTTGACGTGGCTCACCCGCAGGCCGGGCGCCCCGGCCACGGCATCCCCTTGCCCCGCCCGCACGGCGAAGCCGTGGTTCTGCGACGTGATCTCAACCGTCCCGTGCCCGAGCCGCTCGACCGGGTGATTCGCCCCGTGGTGCCCGAAGGGGAGCTTGTACGTCTGGGCGCCGAAGGCGCGTGCGATCAGCTGGTGGCCGAGGCAGATGCCGAAGACGGGCACGCCGTCGGCCGAGAGGCGGCGGATCGCCTCGGCCGCCTCGCGGACGGCGGCCGGATCACCCGGGCCGTTCGAGATGAAGAGCCCGTCCGGCGCCTCGGCCACGATCTCCTGGGCGGTGGTGCGGGCGGGAATCACCGTGACGCGGCAGCCCCGTTCCGCGAGCAGGCGGGGCGAGTGCGCCTTCACTCCGAAGTCGTAGGCGATCACGCGGAAGCGCTCCGCCCCGCTGGCCCCGACCTCGTAGCGCCGTTCGGTCGAGACGCCGCACGCGAGATCGAGCCCCTCCATTCGAGGGTGCTCCAGCACGCGGGCGCGTAGCCCCTCCAGATCGGCATCGGCAGGCGAGATCACGCCGCGCATCGCTCCCTCGGCCCGAATGTGGCGGGTGAGGGCGCGCGTATCCACGTCGCGGATCCCGACCACGCCGTGACGCTCCAGGTACCCGGCGAGGTCACCGGTCGCGCGCCAAGAGCTCGGCGCGCGCGCAGCCTCGCGCACGACGAAACCCGCCGCCTGGGGCCCCTCGGATTCCTCGTCCTCCCGATTGACCCCGTAGTTGCCGATCAGCGGATAGGTCATCGTCACGAGCTGGCCGGCGTAGGAAGGGTCGGTGAGGATCTCCTGGTAGCCGGTCATGGAAGTGTTGAACACCACTTCACCGAACGCCGGGCCCAGGGCGCCCAAACGGAGGCCGCGGAACAGGCGTCCGTCCTCGAGCAGAAGAAGTGCGGGTTCGCTCAGCGTGGCCTCCACGGGCGGGCGGGTGGGACGCACGCAAAGCTAGCGCACCGCTCCGGGCGCTCCAACGCCTGAGCGTGAACTGGCGCGAGCTCGGCTCCGCTCTAGCTTCCTGCGGACCCCGCCACCGACCGGAGACCATGAACGCCAAGCCGCCCTGTGTGCACATCCACGCCGACGAGTCCTGTCTGGGAAACCAGTTCCGGGGCCGCGACCGCCCCGGCGGAGCCGCCGGACTGCTGGAGTACTGGACGGGCAGCGGCTGGGTGCGTCGCGACTACTGGATCTCCGAGCCCTCCACGACCAACAACCGCATGGCCCTGCAGAGCGGGCTCGCGGCGCTCTCGCACCTGCGCCGTCCGAGCCGCGTGAAATTCGTCTCGGACAGCCAGTACCTCGTGAAGGGCATGAGCGAATGGGTGAACGTCTGGAAGACGAACGCGTGGAGGCGCAAGGCGGGTCCCGTCGAGAACGTGGAGCTCTGGAAGGCGCTGGACCGAGCCGCTCAGGGCCACGAGATCGAGTGGGGCTGGGTCCCGGGCCACGCGGGCCATCCGAAGAACGAGTACGCCAACCACCTGGCGACGCGCGCGGCGCGCCGTCAGGACGCTTCGGGCGGGGCGGTTCCGTCCGGGTTCGAGGCCTGGCTCGGCCAGGAGCGCGAGCTGGGGCGTTACCTGGACTACTCCGAGACGGCCGAGCCGGGTTGAACGGGAAGAGGCGCCGCCTGCCCGGAAATCCGGCCGCCTCCCGGACCGCTCGGCCGGCAGCCCCGCCATGTCGATCCGGAGGACGGGCGCCCCACCCGCTCTAGGCCAGACGTCGCTCCAACCGGCGGGCCAGCGCAGCCGCCACGGGGACCTCGGCCTCGCGGGTCGGCACCCGGCGGCCCAGCTCGCGCTCGAGCGAGGTGACGGTGCAGCCCGCGATCCCACAAGGCACGATCGCGTCGAAGAAAGAGAGATCGGTGCTCACGTTGAGCGCGAATCCGTGAGACGTGACCCATCCCGACGAGACGCGCACGCCGAGCGCGGCGATCTTCGAGCCGCCGGTCCACACGCCGGTGCGTCCGGCTCTGCGCCCCGCACGCACGCCGAACGTCGCCAGCGCGTCGATGAGCGCGCCCTCCAGATCGCGCAGGTAGCGGTGCAGATCCCTTCGGCCCTCCTCGAGGAGCAGGATCGGATAGCCTACCAGCTGCCCGGGCCCGTGATAGGTCACGTCGCCCCCGCGTCCGCTCTCGAAGAGTTCCACGCCGAGTGCCGCCCGGCGCTCCGGCCCGGCCAGCACGTGCGCGGGATCGGAGGCGCCGCCCAGGGTGATGACGTGAGGGTGCTCGAGCAGAAGCAGCGTGTCGGGCATCGCGCCCGCTCGGCGGGCCCCGACGAGCTCTTCCTGGAGCGCGAGGCCGTCGGCGTAAGGCACCGTACCCAGTCGGCGGACCTGCAGGGGGGGCCGGGGGACCCCTTCCCTTCCCGCCGGGGCCCCTGCCGCCGATTCTGCTGGTCGCGTCTTCGACACGCAGCTCCTCTCCGAGCCCCGCCTCTCGGCTCGGGCCCATCTCCGGGAAGCCCTACGCGTCGGCCGGGAAGTCCTCCAGGAACTCCTTCAGCCGCAGCAGGAAGCGCGCCGACTCGGCGCCGTCGACCAACCGATGGTCGTAGCCGAGTGAGAACAATGCGCGTTTGCGGATCGCCACAGCGTCGGCGCCGGTCTCGGGATCTTCGATCGCCACGACCCGCTTGTCGATTGCCCCCGTGCCGAGAATGGCCGCGGTTCCCTTCGGGATCACCGGCATACCCACGAGCGTCCCGAGCACGCCCGGGTTCGTGATCGTGAACGTGGCTCCTTGAATCTCGTCGGGGGAGAGCTGGCGAGTGCGAGCGCGTTCGGCGAGGTCCGCGATCTTGATGCCCACGCCGATCAGGCTCATGTGGTCGGCGTCACACAGGACAGGCACGATCAGCCCGGGATCCAGATCCACGGCAACGCCCAGGTTGACCGCGCCGCGGTAGACGATGTCGTCGCCGGAGATGGTGGCGTTCAGCTTGGGAAACTCGCGAAGCACCCGCGCTGCGGCCCAGGCGACGAACGCGGTGTAGCTCACGCGCGCGCCGCGCTCCTGCCACCTCCTCTTGTTCTCCGTGCGCACCCGGTCTACCGCGGTGAAGTCGATCTCGATGACGGAGTGGACATGGGCAGCGACGCGCTTCGCGACGACCATGTGCTCCGCGGTCAGACGACGGATCTTGTCCATCGGCTCGACGCGGTCGCCGTCGCGCACCGGGAACTCCGGGTGCTGCACCTGGCCGTAGAACGTCTTCCACAGGTCGGACGACGTCGGAGCGGGCCGGGGATCCTCCGACTCCGCCGCCTCGTCGGGCGCCTCCCGGGCGGCTCGCGAGTCCTCGGCGAGCTTTCCGGATTCGATGTAGGAGAGGATGTCGCGTTTCGTGACGCGGCCGGCTTGTCCCGTCCCCGGGACGCGGTCGAGGTCGACGCCGTGCTCCGCGGCGATCCGGCGCACGAGCGGCGTGCTCCGGCTCCGGCGGCGATCGCCCGTGCCGGCATCCGCCAGCCGGTCGGGCTCCGCGTCCGTGCCGCTCTCGGGCACCCGGCCGACGGCCGTCCCCGCTGCGCCGGCCGCACGCTGCCCGCTCGTCGTCTCCCCCGGCACGGTGCCTGCCGTCGGCGACCGCCCGGGACCCGGCTCCGGCCGGCTCTCCTCGCTCTCGTCGGGTCCGGGAGCGCCGTCGGTCACGGAATCCGGCCCGGCTTCGGGCGCTCCGCCGTTGCCGGAACGCGCTTCGGTGTCGATGTAGGCGACGATGGTCCCGACCTCGACGGTCTGCCCTTCCTGCACCTCGATCGCCGCCAGCAGGCCGTCGGCAGGCGCCGGGATCTCGGCGTCCACCTTGTCCGTGGAGATCTCGAGGATCGGCTCGTCGCGCTCGACGGGCTGACCGACCTCCTTGAGCCACCTCGACACCGTGCCTTCCGTGATGGACTCGCCCATCTGCGGCATGGGGACTTCGATCCTGGCCACGCGCCTCCTACGTTGCAGTCACCGAACGCGTCAAGGGAGTTCGGGCGCGCTCCCTTCCGGGGCGGCCCCTTCGGGAGCGACCGGAACCACCGCCGCGTCACCCAACCCGGGGAGCACCGGCGAGGGGGGAGCGACGGGCGTGGTCTGCTGGAAGTCCTGCTGCAGGATGGACTGCGGCGCCTGCTCCCGCGAGGACATGATCGACAGGACCAGAGCGAGCACCATGAACAGTGTGCCGCCGGTCCACGTCGTACGCGTCAACATGCTCGTGGCCTGGCGCCCCGCGAGGATCCCCTCCGTCGCGGCCGCCCCGCCGCCCATGGCGGCGAGCCCACCGCCCTTGCCCGCCTGCAGGAGGATGACGACGCCCAGGACGAAGCCGTCGAGTACCAGGAGCGTGAGCAGGAATGCGTACATCTGCCGCACCGTGTGCTGAGCGTGTCTCGTAGGTGGAGCCGAGCCCAAACGTCGCCGCTGGCGACGGACCATGTCAACGCCCGCCCGCAGCCGCGAGGCGCGGACGGCGTCCGAGCCGTCAGCGCGACCGGGCCGCCTCCACGATGTCCGCGAACTGATCGGCATCCAGACTGGCCCCTCCGACCAACAAGCCGTCCACGTCGTCCGCGGCCATCAGCGCGCGCGCGTTCGCCGGCTTGACGCTCCCTCCGTAGAGGATCGACACGTCGGCGGCGGCCGCGCCCAACCGCTCCCGGAGCCGCCCGCGCAGCGTGCCGTGCGCGGCCTCGACATCCGCCGGCGTCGCGGTTCGGCCGGTGTTGATCGCCCAGACGGGCTCGTACGCAATCAGAAAGTCGGCCCGGGCGCCGGGGAGCTCCTCAAGAGCCCGGTCGAGCTGACGCAGGACCACCTCCTCGACCCGCCCCGCCTCTCGCTCCCGGAGGGTCTCTCCCACGCAGAGCAGCGGCACGAGCCCGTGCCTGAGCGCGGCCGCCATCTTGCGGGCCACGTCGGCATCCGACTCCCCGAACAGGTGGCGTCGCTCCGAGTGGCCGACCAGGGCGTGGCTCGCACCCGCACCGCGGGCGATGGGTGCCGAGATCTCGCCCGTGAACGCCCCCTTATCCTCCCAGTGGATGTTCTGCACGCCGATCGACACGCCGGGGGGCCGGGCGGCGACCGCCGCGGCGAGCGAGGCCGCCGGGGGGAAGACGAGCACGCGCGGGCCTCCCTCCGCGGTCGAGGCGCGGAACTCGCGGAAGAACGAGCCGGTCGCCGGCGGGTCCTTGTGCATCTTCCAGTTGGCCGCCACCACGACCGGCGGCCGGCGGCCGCTGCCCCCGCTCACCGCTCACTCAGCGCGGCAATGCCCGGCAGGGCGGCGCCGGCCAAGAACTCCAGCGATGCGCCGCCTCCGGTCGAGACATGACTCAGCTTCGACGTCACTCCCGCCACCTCCGATGCCGCGACCGAATCCCCCCCGCCCACGACCGTGAGCGTGCCCGTCTCCGTCGCGTCGCCCACCGCCTTCGCGACGGTCACCGTGCCCTGGTGGAACGGCGGCCGCTCGAAGACCCCCATCGGTCCGTTCCACAGGATCGTTCGGGCGGCCTTGATCTCTGCCGCGAACACGGAGCGCGACACCGGGCCGATGTCACCGATGCGGTCGCCTCCCCGCACGGCGTCACGCGGGACGACGCGCTCCCGGGCGCCCGCCTCGAGGCGCTCAGCCACCACACAGTCCACGGGCAGAAGGAGTCGCTCGCCAGCGGCTTCCAGACACGTGCGGGCCATCTCCACCCGGTCGGGCTCCGCGAGCGACCGGCCTATGTCGAGCCCGAGCGCGCAAAAGAACGTATTGGCCATCGCGCCGCCGACGAGGAGGCGGTCGACTCGGGACAGGAGGCTCCGGATCACGTCGATCTTGCCCGAGATCTTGGCCCCGCCCAAGATCGCGACGAAGGGTCGCTCGGGCTCTCCCGCAATGCGCTCCAGGAAGTCCAGCTCCTTCTCCATCAGGATTCCGGCGACCGCCCGTCCCCCGCGCACCCGCACCTGCTCGGCCACCCCGACCGTGGAGGCATGCACCCGGTGTGCGGCCCCGAACGCGTCGTTGACGAAGATCTCGCCGAGCTCGGCGAGCGCGCTCGCGAGGGAGGCGTCGTTTCGCGTCTCCCGGGGATCGAAGCGCGTGTTCTCCAGCGCGAGAACCTCTCCGGGGCCCAGCTGTTGAGCCGCGCTCCTCGCGCGCGGGCCGACGAGGCCGTCGTGGAAACGCACCCCGCCTCCGAGGAGTTCGCGCAGCCGGTCGATCACGGGCCTGAGGGAATAGCGTGCTTCGCGGCGGCCACCGGGCCGGCCCATGTGCGAAATCGCCACGATTCGCGCACCGGCGTCACGCAGGAGCCGCACGGTCGGAAGCGTCTGGCGGATGCGCGTGTCGTCGACGACTCGCTGTCCTTCGAGCGGCGTGTTGAGATCGGCGCGGAGCAGGACCGGGAGACCGCTCAGGTCGGCCGCCTTCAGCTCGCGAACAGTCGCCTTGTCCATGGGGGCGTGATTGTACCGGCCCCTGCGCGGACGGACAACGCGTCCTCACCCCGCGGTCACCGCACACGCGCCGTGGACGTCGTCAGTCGACCGCGTCGGGCGCCACCGGTGCTTCCGTTTCCGTCGGGGCGCAGGGCGTAGCGCAGGCCCCCCGGGATCCGAGACGCCCGCGCTCCTGGACGAGGACGGGGCGACGGCGCTCACGAGCCGCGGGCGGTCGAGCCCGTGCAATGCCCGACCGCGGCCGGCCGACGCGCTCGATGCCGCGTTGTCCCTGTATGCGGAGGTTCACTACCGCTCGGGATCTTCGGAGGCGGCGAGGTTGAGGGCGTCGAGCACGTCCTGCCATGACACGAGCTTGAAGTTCTGGTTGACCCGCGCGCCCTGGGCCTCGTTGATCCCATCCTGGACGACGAGCAGGCCCATCGGATAGCGCGGACCGACCGGAGCCGATACCGCCTGCAGGCCGTCGGTTTCCTCGACGCCGTCGACCGCCCCTGCCTCGCCCACGCGGAACGTTCCCCGGTAGGCGTGCGGCGGCGCGCGGTCGTAGACGACGTACGTGTTGTTGCCCTGGCTCGACGCCACGAGGAACCCGTCGTCGGGACCGCCCACGCGCGGGACGTAGATCGACAGGCCCTCGACGCTCGACGCCAGGCGTCCGCCCTCCGGCTCACCCACGCCGACCCGATCAACCGCGACCCGCTCCCCGGGCGGCGCGTCCGGCTCTGCGCCGTAGCGCCAGATGCCGACCTCTTCCTCGCCGATGAACATCCACCCGTTGGCGTCGTCGGCAACGCACCCCTCGGTCTGGCTTCCGACCGCCCACGACCGCACGCGCGTCCCCGACATACCGGAGCCGTCGTCATCCAGGCGCCACTGCTCCACGGCGCCGTCCAGGTCGTTGGCGAACACGTACAAGTCGCCGCTCACGGCGCTGCGGTACAGGCAGAGACCGTAGGGCTCCTCGTCGAGGCTCGGCGACAGGGGGGGGTCGACCACCGGGGTGAGCTCCCCGCTCTCGGGATCGAGCACGAGGACATCTATCGTCTCGGTGGTCCGGTTGGTGGCCGCGACGACGATCTCCCGCTTGCCGCCCACGCTGACGCCGTCCCGGAGGTCGACGTTGTTGACACGGCCCACGTCGCTGGTCGAGACGACCGCGCCGTCGAGCCCGTACACGACGAAGCCGCGCAGCTTGTTGGTCGCGACGATCAGGCTCGCCTCCGGGTCCGCCTCGTTGACCCAGACGGCGGGATCGTCCGCCGCATCGCAGGCGTCGAGGACCGGCGCCGTCTCCGCCGCCGCCGGGACGGTGCGCGTGTCGGCCGGCTGCGGCCCCGGCTCGCCGCTCAGCAGGTCCGTCAGCGCGCACCGGATCATCGTGCCCGGATTGCACCCGACAACCGCCACGGACCAGCAAGCCAGAACCGCCGCAAGCCTGTGAGTCTTCATGTGTCCTTCCCGGAGGGCGGCCTCGCCCGGTTCCCAGGGTGAGCGGCCAAGGTCATCGTTTTCCCGAAGACCTAGTCCGTGTCGACCAGCAACGCCTCCATCTGTTCTTGGGCGGCCTCATGCAGCTGGTCGAGCAGCAGGACTCGGCCGTTGAGGCGGTGCAGCTCGTCCTTGATGTCCAGCGGGTGCGCGTCCAGCCGGTCCAGGATCGGGCTCAGTGCGTCCAAGCACTGCTCGCGCGCCCGTCCGTAGCTGTCCAGAATCTCGTAGGCCCGCGAGACGCGGATGACCCAGTTGTAGTCGAAGATCGCCGCAGCCTGACTCGCCTGTGCCGTCCGCCAGGCGGCCGAAGAGATTTCCGGGAGAGCGAACGAGAGGTCGAGTCCCCTCCCGCCGGGTGCGGTGTCGACGCCACTCGCGGCCTCCCGCTGGACTCGTGCGATTCGCTCCAGCAGGGCTCGCAATGACGTCCGTGTCGCTCGGAACTCCTCCAGATTCGTCTCGACTTCCAGCTCGACGGCAGCCCTCGCCATGTCGGCGAACCGTCGAAGCTGCCGTTCCTCCCGCCACGCCTCGACGCTGAACGCTGCGAGGACCGCGAAGACCACCATGGCGGCCTCGGTCGCAATCCTGGCGACGTCCCCGCGGATCCGTGCACCGCCGAGTGCCGTCACAGCGCGGCGCAGTATCCCCCTACGTCCCACGGCCACTACGGTATTCCGCCCGGGGGCGGGCGAAAACGCCCGAGGATCCGAGGCCTCCGTGCGGAGCGCGGCTCGCCGATGCGCACGATGCCCCTGACACGCCCGCGGCAGCGAGCGAACCGCTGTGTGGCGCCGTTCGCGGACGGCTCAGACGGACGCCTAGACTCCGGTACCGAACGTGGTAACGGACGGGGGGAACATGGCCCGTCGTTTGTCGGCAAATCATGTCCCTCGAGTAACTCGCGAGGTTCGGGCGACTCGCGCGGCCTCAGCTCCCCGGACCCCGGATATGCTCTAGGGCACGGAGAAACGTGCTGCCGCGGCCCGGCCGAGAGCGGGATTGAAGACCTCGAGCGCGAGCTCGGTCGCGTCCTCGTCGGCCTCCACCTGCACCACCACGTCTTCATGCGGCGGGATCCGGACCCGCCGCTGGGCGACGCGCTCGCCGGACCGATCGAGTTGCACGAGAACGAGCACCAGCACATCGCCGCCCGAGATCAGTGCTTCGGGAACGCGCGTGGCCACCTCGATCGCCGCCTTCCCCGCGCCCGGGTCCAGCGATCGCACGTCGGCCGGCAGCGGGTCCACGACGCGGCCGCCGGTCCCGCCGTCGTGCGGTCGCGTCGCGCGGAGATCGCTCAGATACGCGCGGCCCTCGGGAGTGAGCTCGCGCGCCGCCGCGCTCGCGGCACGGCGCAGCGTGAACGCCGGACCCTGCCCGTACTCCCACAGTTCCGTGCGCAACTCGGTGCCCTCCCCGACCGCGCGCACGACAAGCGGCTTACCGTAGCGAACCCACAGACCTCCGGCGTCCGTCGCGCCCCCGCCCAGACGCAGGTGGGCATAGACGGCACGCGCCAGGTGCGTGACGAAGCGCTCGTTCACCGCCGTGGACACGAGCGGGTCGAGCGGCACCCAGAAGCGCTCCTCGGCGTGCTCCCGGTCCTCGCGCTCCAGGGACCAAAAGAGCTCCGCCGTGCCGGGCGCCAAGAGCGGACGGACATCGCGGATGCGAGCCGCCTCTTCCTGGGTGAGGCCTTGGAGTCCCGCCTCCAGCTCGCTGAGCGCGTCCTCGCTGCGGCCAATCCGTTCGAGGGCCACGCCCGAGAGCAGGCGCGCGTACGGATGCCCCCCGGACACGTACGCGAATCGACGCGCCCTCTGCAGCAGCTGCCTGGGCTCGCCCCGCTCGGCCAGATCGAGCAGGAGTTCTACGTTGGCGCCCACGTGTCCCGGATCCGCAGCGAGCGCGGCGAGGAGGGACCGTCGCATGGCTTCGTGTTCCGCCCAGGCGGCGACGTCAGGCTCGAAGTGCGCCTCGAGTATCCGCTCAAGCTCGGCCGGACAGAGGTAGTTCCAGGCGATCAGCGTCGCCGCCGGCACGGCGTCGTCGATCCCCGGCAATCCCCGCCCCGCGAGTGGGGCGGCGCGCGGGCACGAGGCTCGCATCAGGGCCTCGGCCGGCACGCGACCGAGATTGGCGCGCACCCTCCAAGCCGCCTGCGCGGCCCTGCTCAATTCGTAGTGGAGCTCCGCCCTGAGCGCCGACGAAACGGGCGCCGCGCCGCTCTCCGCCACCTCGACGCCCCGCTCGAGAAGGACTCGCGCGTGCTCGGAGAGTCCCTGCTCTCCGGTGATACGCGCCAGCGCAAGCAGCGGCGCGGGGTTGTCCGCCCGGCGGTCGGCTGCGGCCTCCAGCGCCGCCGCGGCCTCCTCGCGCCACTCCGACGGATCGAAGCCCGGCGGCGGCTCGCCCAGGATGATCCGCTCGGGGCCGCCCAGCCGTGCGACCAACGCCTCGTCAGCCAGCGCGCGTCCGAGGAGCGCGCTCGCTTCCTCGAGGGTGGACGCCGGGAACGCGGACGGGCTCGTCCAATCCGCCGGCGCGTCCGCCCTCGCGCTGCGACGCGAGCCCAGCTCGCCCGCGAGCCTGGGCCTGGCGCGGTCCTCGGGCGAGAAGACGAGATCGAACTCCACCCAGGTCGACACCGGGCGACCCTCGCGGAGCGCCGGCCGGAACTCAAGCCGTGACGCTGCCACGAGCGCGGCGCGGTCCATCTCGGGATGTCCCGAGCCCTGCCGCACCTGGACGTCCCCGACCGTACCGACCGAATCGACCCACACGAGCACGTTCACGATCCCGCCGACGCGCAGCTCCTGGAGCCGGGACGGGTAGTAGCGACGGATCATGCGCCGCTGGCTCTCCAGGTCGCGTACCCGCGGCGGGATGGTCCGAACCGGTGCGGGAACCGGTGTCCGCCCTTCGACAGCGATCCGGGACGGAGCCGATTCGATGATCCGGGGCCCCTGCGGCACGGAACGGGGCGGCGCGACGGGCGCGGGCGCACTCGGCAGGGGCTGCGGCACCAGCCGGTGCATGAGCGCGACCAGGGCGGCGCGGGCCGGGAACGCCGCGCCCGCCGCCAACAGGAGGGCCACCGAGGCAGCCGCCGCGATCCGCCTCGTCCGGCGGCCCGGATCCGTAGCGGCTCCTGCGGCCTCGCTCCTCAACTCGGCTTCGAGCTCGGGTCCGAAGGAGGCCCGCTCCTCGATCCGGATCCCCTCGAGCTCCGCCTCTAGCCGAGCGAGCTCGGGCGCAGGCCGGGAGCGAATGTCTTCAATCCTATCCGTCATCGATTCGTCTCTATTCCCGTATGTCGATCGCCTGCCTGAGACGCTTGAGCGCCCGGTGGAGGCGGACGGCAACCGCGTTGGGGCTGATCTTCAGGTTCGCGCCGATCTCGGTGTTGTCCAGACCGGCGCCGTAGCGTAACGCGAGGATCTCCTGGTCGGCCGCACGCAGGGACCTACTGCCGTTCAGGAGCGCCTCGATCCGCTCCTCGCGCAGCAGCCGCTCCTCCTGGCTCGGAACGTCCGCCACCAGATCGGGGACCCGGTCGAGCGTCACGTGGAGGGAGGCCCGGCGCCTGAGGGCGCGCAGATGATCCGCGACCGCGTTGTGTGCGATGCGCAGCAGCCAGGTGCGCGGCGAAGCGCGCGAGGCGTCGTAGCGGGCAAGCGAGCGCAACGCCTTCAAGAAGACGTCCGACGTGACGTCCTCGGCCGCCTCCCGCGTGGCGACCCGAAAGCGCACGTAGCGATAGACGGACGCGCGATGTTCGTGGTACCACCGCTCGAATGCAGCGGGAAGGTCGCGCGCCCGCGCGCCCGGCTCGGGCGACTTCCCCGTCGCCGCCTTCCGCCGGAGCGCCGAAGGCGTCACCGGACGCGGCACGGGATCGACTTCGCGAACCGGAGCGGCTCGGACGGACTCGGGATGTGTGTCCATGCGCATTACCCTGGATTACGCGCGCTCACATCCGGGCCTTACCGTTCTACACCTACCGGAGCGGGCGGGGAGCCGAACGGCTATGGGTCGCCTGGGGGCCGAACCGACTCGCCCGCTCGGCCGGCTCAGAGCGTCGGGCGCGCTCGCCCGAGAGCCGGGCCTGGGCCACCCTGGCATCCGCGAACTGCCGACGAGCCTGCATCCTGAGCTCCAAGGGCGTGTCACAGTAGCTGCACGCCACCAGCACGGCATCCGGGCCGGCGAGCATCACGTCGTCGGTGTGGCTGCACACGGGACAGCGGTACGAGCGCCACGCGCTCGGATCGCCGCCCATGGTATCCATCGCTTCCATTCTCATCTCCGGTGCGGGCGCAACCGCACGGACTACGGCCGGGCCGACGCGGGCAGACGCGCGCTCACGTAGCGAACGAGGTCCACCACACGGGCCGAGTATCCCCACTCGTTGTCGTACCATGAAAGCACCTTGACCAGCTGTCCGTCAATGACGCTGGTACTGGTCGCGTCCACTATCGAGCTCCTGGCGTCGCCGATGAAGTCGATCGACACCAAGGCTTCCTCGCTGACCCCGAGAATGCCGGCGAGCTCTCCAGCCGCCGCCGCCCGGAACGCGTCGTTGACCTCGTCGATGGTCGTCTCACGCTCGACCTCGCACACCAGGTCCACGATCGATACGTCAGGCGTCGGAACCCGGATCGCCATTCCGTCCAGCTTTCCCTCGAGCTCCGGGAGCACGAGGGACGTCGCGCGCGCCGCGCCGGTCGTGGTCGGGATCATGGAAACGGCGCCCGCCCGAGCGCGTCGCAAGTCCTTGTGCGGGAGATCAAGGATGTTCTGGTCGTTCGTGTACGCGTGCACCGTCGTCATGAAGCCGTGGCTCAGGCCGAACCGCTCCATGAGGACCTTGGCCACCGGCGCGAGGCAGTTGGTCGTGCAACTCGCGTTCGAGATCACGTCGTGGCACTCGGCGTCGTACATGTCCTCGTTGACTCCGAGCACGACGGTCACGTCCTCGCCCTTGGCCGGAGCGGTGATGACCACCTTGCGCGCGCCCGCCTCGAGATGCTGGCTCGCCTTCTCGCGCCGCGTGAAGAGCCCGGTGGATTCCACGACGACGTCCACCTCGAGATCGCGCCACGGCAGCCGGGCGGGATCACGTTCGGCGAGCACCTCGATCTCGTCGCCGTCCACGCTGATCCCGGCATCCACGACGCGAACCTCGCCCGGGTAGCGGCCGTGGACCGAGTCGTAGCGCAGCAGATGGGCCAGCGTGGCGCTGTCGGCGAGATCGTTGATCGCCACTACGTCCAGCTCGGCGCCGGACTGCTTGGCATAGCGGAGAACGTTGCGGCCGATGCGGCCGAACCCGTTGATGGCGACACGCGCAGACATGCTGCAGGCTCCGGACAGGGACCCTCAAGGAAGCACAGGAAGCGATCGCGGCGCGCACGCCGGCGGCGTGCGGGCCCGAGAGTCGCACTCGCGAACGCGACCAGCGTAACCCCGGCGCGTCGGGCGCGTTCCCAGGCGCCCGCCGCCCGAACGGCCGCTCGGAGCCGGTGGCCCAGCGGGCCGGCGCGCGGCGAAACGCCCGTTCGGCCTCTCGAAGAGGATCCCCGTCCGCGAGGCCGGGGTCAGCCGCGCCGCTCGGCCTCCAGGGCGGCCCGCATCGCGTCGACCGGTGCATCGCAGCCCCACCAGCGCTCGAACGCCACGGCGCCCTGCTGTACCAGCATCTCGCCCCCGTCCGTCGCAGGCACGCCGAACTCGCGCGCGGCCCTCACGAAGCGCGTCTCCTCCCTGCCGTAGACCAGGTCCATCACGGCTCCCGCGTGCTCCAGGCGAGAGAGCTCGAGCGGCAGCGGGTCAGCCGGGTCGAGACTGAGTCGCGTGGCGTTCACGACCAGGTCGAAGCGGCCATCGCGCACGTCGTTGAAGGTACTGGCCACGCGGACGTGCCTTCCCCCGATCCGGCGGCTCACGGCGCGCGCCCGATCGACCGTCCTGTTGTAGAGCATGACCTCGCGCACTCCGTCGTTCAACAGCGCGAGCAGCACGCCGCGGGCCGCGCCGCCCGCTCCCAGCAAGAGGACGCGCTGACCCTTCGGGCGTCTACCGAGGAAGCGCTCGAGCGCGCGGCTGAATCCCTCCACGTCGGTGTTGTCGCCGCGCAGCTTGCCGCCGTCGCTCCAGAACGTGTTGCACGCTCCGGTCTTTTGCACCGTCTCGGAGCGGACCTGGACGACCGCGGCGGCCCGCTCCTTGTAGGGCAGCGTCACGTTGCCGCAGCCGCCCGCGTGCGCGATGGCCTGCATGAGCGAGGGAAGCTGTTCGCTCGTGCAACGCAGCGCGACGTAGACGCCGTCCACGCCCGCCGCGGCGCAGGCCGCGTTCTGAATGACGGGCGAGAGCGAGTGGGAGACGGGATCTCCCAGAAGGGCCACGACCCGCGTGGTCGAGCTGAGCGAGGGTTTCACGGGGCAAAGATCGGCTGCAGTCGTCGCAGCACCTCGGGCACGAGGTCCTCCAGCATCCGGAACGTATGCTCGTAGTCCCGCTCGTCGCCACCGAACGGATCCGGCACCCCTCCCGTCGCGACCCCCTCGCCGCCCTCCTCCCCGCGCGCGAAGGCGTCGATGAGGGCGGCCTTACCGGCAGCGCCCAGCTCCGCCAGGCTGAGCAGCTGTCCGGGCGACATCACGAGTATGAGGTCCGCCCAGCGGATGAGCTCGTCGTCGACCGGCCGGCTCTCGTGCCCGCTCAAATCGAGGCCGTGGCGCCGGGCAGCCTGCAACGAACCACGGCTGGCCGGCTCGCCGGCCGCGGCCCTGACCCCGCCCGAGCGCACGTCCACCCGCCATCCGAGCGCGGCCAGTTCGCGCTCGAAGAGCGCCTGAGCGAGCGGGCTGCGGCACGTGTTGCCGCTGCACACGAGCAGCAGCCGGAAGCTCTCGGGTCCGTTATCGCTCAACGTCAATCTCCGAATGTACGGCGTGCAGCCTGGCCTCGGGAATCGCGCCCGGACGCACGATGCGGGGGACCGAGCCGGTACAATCTACCACGGTCGAGGGGAGCGATGGCGGCAGAGGGCCGCCGTCCAGGACCCAGAACTCCTCGGCCGCCGAGCTCCGGCTCGCCGCCGCGAGCGCCTCCCGCCCGTCGGCCGCCGGGCGCTCGCCCGGAAGATTCGCGCTGGTCGACGTGATCGCGCGCCCGAGCCGCTGCACGAGCCGCCCAGTCAGCGCATGCGACGTCACCCGCACCGCGACACCTCCCCGCTGCCCCCGCACCCCGGCCGGAAAGCTACGCGACGGATCGGCGAGCACCAGGGTGAGGGCGCCCGGCCAGAACGCGGAGGCCAGGACGCGGGCCTCCGCCGTCCACCGGAGCTCCGAGACCGCCGCCACGGAGGGAACGAGCAAGAGAAACGGTCGCTCGCGGCCCGGCTTGAGGCGTCGCAGCGACTTGACGGCGCGCGGGGCGGCGAGCCCTCCGAAGCCGTAGACGGTCTCCGTCGGATACGCGATCAGTCCCCCGCCCAGCACGTGTCGGACGACGCCGTCCAGGTCTTCCTCCGACGGCGGCTCCGCCCGCACGTCCACGACCCGCGGCCGGCCCAAGTCAGTCGCGTGGCGGCGGGCGGGCAGACCCGGCGCGCGAGGAGCCGGGCGCGCCCGTGGCGAGCAGCGCCTCGGCCACCGCGACGTCTTCGGGCCGGGTGACCTTGAGGTTGGTCCGCGGTCCTTCGACCATCACGACCGTTCCCCCGGCGCGTTCGACCAGAGCCGCGTCGTCGCTGAGCTCACTGCCGTCCCACGCTTCGTACGCCCGCCGGAGAAGGGCCTGCGCGAACGCCTGGGGAGTCTGCGCATGCCAGAGCCGGCTGCGATCCGGGGTCGCCACCACCCGTCCGGCATCGTCGACCTGCTTGAGCGTGTCGCTCGCGGGCCAGCCGGCGGCGGCGGCCACCTCCCCGCCGCTCGCCGCGATGCAGCGCTCAAGCAGGCCGGGCGTGAGCAGCGGCCGGGCACCGTCGTGCACGACCACCACGTCCACGTCCGGCAGCGCGTCCAGCGCCGCCCGCACCGACGCACTCCGTGTCGTGCCTCCGGCCACGCACGCGATCCGTTGATCCAGGCCACGGAGCCAGGCCGGCGGGTCGATCGCGTCGCCGGACGCGAGAGCGACGCGAACGGCGACGACATCGCGCCGGCCGAGCAGGGGCCGGAGCGCATGAAGCAGCAGGGGCTCGCCGCGCAGGAGCACGAAGGGTTTCTTGATGCCGCCCATTCGTTCCCCCGACCCGGCGGCCGGGACGAGCACGCCGACCCTTCGGCTCACGCGGGAGGCCCCCCGCGAGGGCGTGCCGCGGCCCGAAGCCCTCCTCCCGGTGAAGTGGACGTCACGGGAGTGGCGCGGCCGCTCCCGCCCCGTCACCCTCGGAGCGCGCCACCGAGTCAAAGCGCGTGTACGCCTTCTGGAAGTAGAGCGCCACGGTGCCGGTCGGGCCGTTGCGCTGCTTGGCAACGATCAGCTCGGCCTGCCCCTCGAGCGAGTTGCCGTCCTTGTCGAGCGGTCCGTAGTAGTATTCCGGCCGATAGAGGAACATGACCAGATCGCTGTCCTGCTCGATCGAGCCCGACTCGCGCAGGTCGGACAGCTGCGGCCGCCTGTCCGTGCGCTGCTCGGGCGCCCGCGAGAGCTGCGAGAGCGCGATCACCGGCACGTCCAGCTCCCGCGCGAGCGACTTGAGTCCGCGCGAGATCTCGCTGACCTCCTGCACCCGGTTCTCCGCTCGGGTGGCGGAGGACATCAGCTGCATGTAGTCGATGATGAGCAGGCCGAGGTCGGTTTCCGCCTTAAGCCGCCGGGCCTTCGCCCGCATCTCGAGCACCGTCGTGCCCGGCGAGTCGTCGACCCAGAGCGGGGCGGTGTTCAGGTGGCCCGCCGAGGCCGCCAGTCGCTGGTATTCCTCCGGCGAGAGCCGGCCTCGGCGGAGCTTCTGCGCGTCCACCCGGCTCTCGGAGCAGAGCAGGCGCTGCACCAGCTGCTCCTTGCTCATCTCGAGCGAGAAGATCGCGACGGTCACCTTCTGCTCGATCGCCGAGTTCTGGGCGATGTTCATCACCAGCGATGTCTTCCCCATCGCCGGGCGGGCGGCGACCACGATCAGGTCGCCCTTCTGGAAGCCGGTCGTGAGGCGGTCCAGATCCCGGTAGCCCGTGGCGACGCCGGTGATGCCCGTGGCCGACTCCTGGAGGCGCTCGATGTGCTCGAACGTCGGCCACAGAATCTCCTTGATCCAGACGAAGCCCTCGCGGGCGCGGCTTTGGGCCACCTGGAAGATGCGCGACTCGGCCTGGTCGAGAATCTCGTCGACCTCGCGCTCGCCCTGATCGTAGGCGTCCCGGACGATCTGCTGAGAGGCGTCGATCAGCCGCCTGAGCAGGGCCCTCTCGCGGACGATGCGCGCGTGGTACTCGATGTTCGCCGCGGTGGGCACCGCGTCCAGCAGTTGCGCCAGGTACTCGAGTCCGCCGATGCCCTCCAGCTCGTCGGTCTTCTTGAGCTCCTCGCTCGCCGTGATCACGTCGATCGCGTCGCCCCGCTCGAACAGCCGCGTCATCGCCCGGAAAATCCGCCGGTGAGCCTCCCGGAAGAACATCGAGTCGTTGACGTGCTCGAGCGCGCGCGCCGCGGCGTCGCGGTCGATCAGCATCCCCGCGAGGACCGAGAGCTCGGCCTCCGGCGAGGCCGGCGGACTTCGGTCGTACCCCCCCTCTTTGGCCGGGGACGCAGCAGCCAGCGGCTCGGGAGGATTCAACGGCGTCGGAACCTGGTCTTGGGCGTCTCGCCGTGCGGGGCGGCGTCAATCCGGAGGCGACACCCCGCCGTCGAGCACCTTACGAAGCAACTGGAAGTCCTCCCAGGTGGCGCGCGTCCAGCCCGCATTCCGCAGCAGCGCCGCCGGATGGTAGGTGCACACGAGGGGGATGTCGCGGTAACTGTACACTCTGCCGCGGAGCTTACCAAGAGGCGCCTCCGATCCCGCCAGCCACTGCGCCGCGAACCTGCCGGTGGCGAGCAGGACCTCCGGTGCCACGACCTCGATCTGACGCTCGAGGATAGGACGGCACGCCTCGATCTCGTCGGGAAGCGGATCGCGGTTTCCCGGGGGCCGGCACTTGAGAACGTTGCAGATATAGACGGACTCCTCGCGCGACAGATCGATCGTCATCAGGAGAAGGTCGAGCAGCCGCCCGGCCGCCCCCACGAACGGAAGCCCCGTCTCGTCCTCGTTCTTGCCCGGCGCCTCGCCCACGACCACGACCCGCGCGTCCGGCACACCGTCGTTGAAGACCACCTGCTTGCGGGTCCTCGAGAGCCCGCAGCGCCGGCAGCCGGAGACGAGGTCCTTCAGCGGAGCGTGGTCCGTGGGGAGCGTGGGCAGTTCGCGGCCGCCCACGAGCCCCTCGGTCTCGGCGGAGGCCACCCCCCTTCCCGCCGGCCTGGCCAGCGCTTCCAGGAGCTCGTCGCGCCCGGACGACTGCAGGAAGACGGGCGGCGCACCCAGCTCCTGGCGCTGACGGAACAGGCGCGAGACGAGGACCCGCAGCTCCCCGCCCGCCTCGTCCTCCGCGGCGTCCCTCACCGCTTCTCCAGGAGCGCCTGCACCCGGTCCAGGACCGCCTCGGCCAACGCCTCCTTGTCCATCAGGGGGAGCGCCTCCACGGATCCCTCCCCGTCGACCAGCGTGACCCGGTTGGCGTCGGCCTCGAGCCCGACGCCCGCCTCGCCCGCCCGGTTCGCGACGACCAGGTCGAACCCCTTGGCGACGAGCTTCTTCTTCGCGTTCTCGACCAATGCCTCCGTCTCGAGGGCGAACCCCACGACCCGGGCGCCCGGCTTGCGCGCGGCCCGCGTCTCTTGCGCCACGTCCGGGTTGGCCACGAGCTCGAGCCCGAGCGCGCTACGGCCCTCCCGCTTCACCTTGGCCGCCGACTGGGACTCCGGTCGGAAATCCGCCACGGCGGCGGCAAAGAGCACGACGTCGGCCTGCCCGATCCTCGACGCCACGGCGTCCAGCATCTCGAGGCCGCTCTCCACCCGGACCACGACGGCGCCGGTCGGAGGCGGCAGCGCGACCGGGCCGCTCACCAGGGTCACGCGAGCGCCGCGGCGCCACGCGGCCTCGGCCAGGGCGTGGCCCGTCCTGCCGGACGAACGGTTGCCGACGAAACGCACCGGGTCCAGCGCCTCGCGCGTGGGGCCTGACGTGACCAGCACGTCCGTCCCCTCGAATGCCTTGCTCGCGCCGAGCGCGCGACCCACGTGCTGGACGATCGCGGGGGGCTCGAGCATTCGCCCCGGGCCGTCCCCCTCGCCCGCCGCCAACGCCCCCGTTTCGGGACCCGCGATACGATAGCCCAGGACGTCACGGCAGTGTGCCAGGTTCCGCTGGACCTGGACATGCGCGAACATGCGGTCGTTCATGGCAGGGCAGAACACGACCGGTGCGCGCGTCGCGAGGAGCGTCGTCGTGAGCAGGTCGTCGGCACGGCCCTGGGCGGCCCGCGCCAACAGGTCGGCGGTGGCGGGCGCCACGGCCACCGCGTCCGCCTCCTGTCCGAGCCGCACATGGAGCGCCGCGCCTTCCGCGCTGAACATGTCGGTCAGGACCGGGCGCCCGGTCACTCCCTCGAAGGAGAGCGCCCCCACGAAGTGCTGGGCGGCTCTGGTCGCGATCACGTCGACGTCGGCGCCCAGCCGGGTGAGGTCACGCGCGACCTGCACCGCCTTGTAGGCGGCGACGCCGCCGCTCACGCCCAGGACGACACGCCGCCCCTGCCACGGGGGCCGCGGCGACAGCGCCGGCGAGTTCACCGGGAAGGGCTCCGTCCCGTCAGATCTCCGACTCCTCCCGCCGCCGGCGCTTGACCAGACGGAATTCGATCTGGTTCGAGATCAGCGCCTCGAGAGCGCGTGTCGTGAGCTTCTTCTCCTCTCCGATGGGCAGCGTCTGGCGTGGCAGCGAGTTCAGCTCGCGGGCGTATTTGGCGGATACCAGCACGCCCAGGTACTTGCTGCCGGTCGTGGCGGCGACGTCGTCGGGGGTAAACACGTGCATTGGCCTTGCCTCTGCTTCTTGGGGACGCTGTAGCGTGGCGCCCGCTCAGGCGCCCACGTTCTGAAACCGCTCCTCCAATACCCGGTCGATCTGCGAGGTCAGCTGGGCGATCATGAGCGCCACGTCCGCGCCCTTGCGCGCGCCGCCGGCACGGGCCACCCGGCGCACCTCCGCGACCGCGCGCGCCAGATCGTCGTTGACGACGACGTGGTCGAACTCCGCGGCCCGGAGCAGCTCCTCGCGCGCGGAGCGCAGCCTCCTGACCACCTCGTCGTCGGCCTCGGTCCCCCGCCGCCTCAGGCGGGAGACGAGCACTTCCGCCGACGGGGGAATCACGAACACCAGCAGGGCTCCGGGGAAGTTCGCGCGGATCTGGCGCGCGCCCTGCACATCGATGTCCAGGACGACGAACTCACCGCGTCCGGCGGCCTCCTCCAGCGCACGGCGTGGTGTCCCGTAGAGGTTCCCGTGCACCTCGGCCCACTCGGCGAACTCGCCCCTCTGCGCCCGTTCCTCGAACTGGCGGCGCTCCATGAACTCGTAGTCCATGCCGTTGCGCTCGCCCTTGCGCGGCGCGCGCGTCGTGGCCGATACGGAGAAGACGAACTCGCCCGTGCCCTCGACCAGCCGGTGGGCGATCGTCGTCTTGCCCGTTCCGCTCGGTGCGGCCAGCACGACAGGCTGCGCCCTCCCCGCCCCGGCGCTCACGGGGAACATCCCCCGGGTGCGCCCCCTGCATCCGCAAGCAGGACGGACGGCGGGCCGAGGCGCCGGCGCGGACCCGGTCCCAGGCGATTCACTCGACGTTCTCCAGCTGCTCCCGCAACCGTTCGATCTCCTCCTTGATGGCCATGGCCGCCCGCGCGATCGCGAGGTCGTTGGCCTTGGCTCCGATCGTGTTGGCTTCGCGTTGCATCTCCTGCACGAGGAAGCCGAGCCGCTTGCCCACCGGCTCGTACCGGGGCGCCGCCAGCGTCTCGCGGAAATGCTCGACGTGGGCGCGAAAGCGCACGAGCTCCTCGTTGATGTCCCACTTCTCCGCGAGATAGGCGATCTCGCGCGCCAGCCGCTCCTCGTCCGTGCTCTCCTCGGCGGTCAGCTCCCTGACGGCCGCCCGCAGCCGGTCTCGCTCGGCCGCGAGCCTCGCCGGAGCCCGCTCCCTCACCCGCTCGAGGCCTTGCTCGATCGCCCCGAGCCGCTCGAGGAGGTCCTCGGCCAGTCGGCTCCCCTCGCTCTCGCGCGTCGCCACCAGGGAGTGCACGGCCTCCTCGGTGACCCCGCGCACGGCTTCGGGGTCCACGTCCACCGCCGCGGGCGCCCGGAAGACCCCGCCCAGGCGCACGACGTCGCCCACGTCCACGTCCCCCGCGAGCCCCAGCTCCTGCCTGAGCCGCCGGATCAGGTCGCGGTAATGGAGCGCCCGGTCGAGATCCAGTGCGGGCAGCGCGGCGGCCCCCCGCTCGCCGCCGTGCTCCACGAAGAGCTGGTAGCTCACGTGCCCGCGGGCAATCCGCGGACGGATCCAGCTCTGGATGTCCGCCTCGAGCCGGTCGAAGCCGTGCGGCGTCCGCAGGCTCGCGTTGAAGTGCCGGTGGTTCACCGTCCTGATCTCGACCCGGAGACGGCCGGCGGGTGTAACCCGCTCCGCCTCGCCCCAGCCGGTCATGCTCCGGATCATCGCGCTCCCGTCTCCCGGTGGCCCGCGGCCAGTGGCCGAGCGAACCAACCTAACCGGGCTCGGACCCGGCGGGGAGGGCTCCGTCCCGGCCGGCAGCGCCGCCGCCCGGGACGCTCTAGTCAAACAGCGTCCAGCGAATGCCGTAGATGCTCCTGGTGAGCGGGAGGCCGCGCCCCGGGAAATCCCGGTTGTTCCTGCGGATCGTGAAGTTGTCCCAGGCCACGAAGAGCCGGAACGTCTGGACGCGCACCTGTATGAATGCGAACCAACTCTGGTAGAATGGCGCGGTCGCGAGGCTGCCCGCGGCGCCGGGCTCCTCGACCGGCACGGGCATCGGATCCCTCCCTTCGGCGCCGATCGTGGCCCAGATCTCCAGGTTGCCGCTGGGATAGAAGACGTCGTGGAAGGTGATGGCGGCCTGGTAGCTGCGCCTTGGCAGGTAGCGGGCAGGCTCGTCCCAGAGCGTCAGCGCGCCGGTGAGGGCGAAGCCGTCAGAGACGAAAGGGACCCTGGTGCGCGCGAAGAGCTCCAACCCCGTCCGCTCGATCCCGTCCAGGACGGCCCCCTCGCGGTCCATCGGCAGCCCGAGCACAGGGAGGCTGTCCGTCTCGAGGCTCACGCGCGCGGCAGCCAGCTCGACGCCCGCCCACTGGAAGCGCGCCCCCCAGCGAGTCGCGCGACGCTCATGGAAGCGGAGCGCGGCCGGACTCGGAGGCGGCTCGACGTCGGGCGGCGCGGCCGGATCCGGAGACTCGGGGGGCAGCGGATAGAGCGGCGCCCCCTTCGTGCCCTCCTCCCAATTGCCGAAGGCCGAGAGTCCGAGTACGGGACGAGTCCAGGCCCGGAGGCGCGAGAGCCCCACCCCCTCCCCGTCCCAGCGCTCCCGCGAGGTCTCGGCGTTCACGCCGCCCCAGCGCGGCAGTTCCGCGCTCACCGACAGGTCGCCCGAGACCGACGGCAGGTCCCCGCCACCGAACAGACGGAGCCCGGCGCTGGCTCGTACGGGTCCGTGGGCAAGGTCCGCGGCCAGCCCGTGTTGCCGCCGGGAGCGGTCGACAGGGAGCCGCTCCTCCCGCGCGAGTCCCTCCAGGCTCGAGGCGCCCGAGAATCCCTGGACCACGAGCTGGGGCGCGGGCCGCCAGCGGGCGCGCACGACCCAGTCGACGCGACTGCCCTCCCCCGGGTATCCGTCGATCGCCGCCCCCGACCTCTTCCGGCGCCACTCCGCCGTGACCGCGAAGTCTTCGCCCCAGTGGCGCCTGTAGCGCAGCCACGCGCCCGTGCGCGTCGCCTCCTCCTGGTTGGGGCCGTCCGTGTCGACGCGGTCGAATGCCAGGGCGAGGCTCCCGCCCAGAGCCCGCGGGTGCAGGAACGTGGCGCGGAAGAAGTTCGTGTCGAGGTCGCCCGTCCCCGCTTCGACGAGGGAGGTGGGGCGAGGCTCTTCGCCGTCGCGCAGGCTCGTCAGCTCGATGCGGAGCTCTCCCGGATGGCGCTCGACGCGGACGCGCTCGACGCCCCCGAGCCCGATCCGGGAGAGGTCGGCGACCGAGCCATCCAGCGGGACGCGCTCGAATCCGTCCCAATAGACGCGCACGCCGCCGCCGCCGAGTCCGTAGGCCGTGAGGGCCTGCGGCGCCCCGTAGTCGCCGCCGCGCAGTCGCACCGCGCCGGGCACCTGGGCGAGCAGGTCGGCGAGCGAGAGGCCCCGCATCGCGATCAGGTCCTCGCGCTCGAAGAGCCAGACCGCGGTGGCGAAGCCGACCGGAGCGCGACCGTCGAGTTCGGGCACCACGCTGACCGCCAACGAGTCGGGCACCGAGTCGGCCGCGAGCGGGCCGGGTAGCGAATCCGGGGCGAGGACGGCGACGGTGTCGGGGAGCGCGAGCGTGTCCGCCGGGGGCTGCTGCGCAGCGGCGGCGGAGCGCAGAAAGGAGGCCGCGGCCAGACAGGCCGCGACCGCCCGGCCGAGTCTCACGCCACTCGGCCCCGAAGCCACTCCACCAGAAGCCTGACCGGTACGCCGTACGCGCCCTTGCGCTGATACGGCAACGGCTCGGTCCCGTAGGCCGTCCCCGCGATGTCCAGATGCGCCCACGGTACGTCCCCCGCGAACTCGCGCAGGAACCACGCGGCCGTGATGGTGCCCGCCTCGCGTCCGCCGACGTTCATCATGTCGGCCACCTCGCTCTTGAGCTGCTTCCTGTACTCGCTCCAAAGCGGCAGCGGCCAGCAGCGCTCGCCCGCGAGCTCGCCCGCGCCGAGCAGCGCCTGGACGAGCTCGTCGTCGGTGCCCAGCACGGCTGTCGCATGGCGGCCGAGCGCAACCACGACCGCGCCGGTCAACGTCGCCGCGTCGACGATCGCGGCGGCCCCCAGCTCCTTGGCATAGTCGAGCGCGTCGGCCAGGATCAGCCTGCCTTCGGCGTCCGTGTTGATCACCTCCACGGTCCTGCCGCCGCGCGTCTGGATCACGTCGCCCGGCTTGACCGCCTCCCCGGAGATGAGGTTCTCGGTGGAGGGGACGAGACCCACCACGTTCAGGGGGAGGTCGAGGTCGGCCGCGGCGCGGAGCGCCCCCATCACGGCCGCGCCGCCGGACATGTCGAACTTCATCTCCTCCATGCCGAGCGCCGGCTTGATCGAGATCCCCCCGGCGTCGAACGTGAGGCCCTTCCCCACGAGCGCCACCCAGGGCCCCTCCGTTCCGCCGCCCCGGTGACGCAGCACGATGAAGCGGGCCTCCTGCGCCGAGCCCTGATTGACGGCAAGCAGGGCGTGCATCCGCTCCTCGCGGATCCGCTCCATCCCGAGGACCTCGACCTCGAGGCCCACCTCGCGGGCCATCGATTCCGCCGCGACCCCGAGGTGCGCGGGCGTTGCGATGTTGCCGGGCCGCGACTGGAGGGTCCGCGCGAAGTTCTGGCCGTCGGCCAGGGCGCGACCGACCGCGAGGCCCGCCTCGGCGGCCGTGCGGTGCCCGGCCTCGATCACCAGATCGACGGCACTCACTCGGGTCCTGGGACCCGCGTCGGGCTCGAGCGCGGCGCTCCTCAGTTCCTCGAAACGCCACGCCGCCAGGAGCGCGCCTTCCGCCGTGGCCTGCACGGCGAGGGCAGCGTCCAGCCCGCCCGGGTGGACGACAATCGTGCAGGCCTCGAGTTCCCGTTCCTCGGCGGCCCGCACCGCGCGCGCCGCGAAGCGGCGAAGGGCCTCCGCGTTCCAATCCTCGCTCTTGCCGACGCCGATCAGGGCCACGCGGGCGGGACCCTCGGCCAGAGCGGTATGGACGACCACGACGTGGCCTGCGCGCCCGCGCACGTCCCGGCGCGCAGGGCCGATCGCCTCCAGCAACGGCTCCGGAAGGGCCGCCCACGCGGTCCCGGGGTCGCTCTCGGAGACCGCCACCGCAAGCAGCTCGGCACAGTACCCGGCGGGCTCGTCGGAGCGCACCAGCCGGACGTCCACCGTCACCGGCCCATGTACGCGATCACGGCCTCGCCGAACCCGGACGTGGACACCTTGTGCGCGCCGAGCATCTGGCGCTCGAGGTCGTAGGTGACCTGCTTCGCGCCGATCGCGCCCTCGAGCCCCCGCACCACCCTGTCGGCCGCATCCTGCCACCCCAGGTGCTCGAGCATCATGACCGCCGACAAGATCAATGATCCCGGATTCACCATGTCCTTGCCCGCGTACTTGGGCGCGGTCCCGTGCGTCGCCTCGAAGTTCGCGATCTCATCGCTCATGTTGGCGCCGGGCGCCATCCCGAGCCCGCCCACCTGGGCGGCGCATGCGTCCGACAGGTAGTCGCCGTTCAGGTTGGGAGTGGCGAACATCGAGTACTCGTCCGGACGCAGGAGCACCTGCTGGAAGATCGAGTCGGCTATGCGGTCGTTGACGAGCACCTTGCCTTCGCTGCTCTCGCCGTCGGCCAGCTCGTCCTCCGTGACGATCCGGTCGCGGAAGCGCTCCCTGGCAAGTTCGTAGCCCCAGTCACGGAACGCCCCCTCGGTGAACTTCATGATGTTGCCCTTGTGCACCAGCGTCAGGGTGGAGCGCCCCCGGCTGATGGCGTAGCGAAGCGCGCGCTCGACGTGCCGTTTCGTGCCGAATGGGCTGATCGGCTTGACCCCGATGCCCGCCGCCTCGCGGATGTTCCTCACGCCCATCCCGTCGATCATGAAGCGGCGCACACTCTCGGCTTCCTGCGACCCGGAGGCCCACTCGATCCCCGCGTAAACGTCCTCGGTGTTCTCGCGGAAGATGACCACGTCGAGCCTCTCCGGCTCCTTCATGGGCGAAGGAACGCCCTTGATCCATCGCACCGGACGGACGCAGGAGAAGAGGTCCAGCCGCTGCCGGAGCGCCACGTTGAGCGAGCGGATGCCCCCTCCGATCGGGGTCGTGAGTGGTCCCTTGATGGACACCTTGAACTCGCGCATCGCCTCGAGCGTCTCGCCCGGCAGCCACTCGCCCGTCCGCCGCTTCGCCTTCTCGCCGGCCAGGATCTCCATCCAGGCGATGGCGCGCTCACCGTCATAGGTCTGCTTCACGGCGGCGTCCACGACGGCCTGCGTCGCGCGCCAGACGTCGGGACCGATACCGTCCCCCTCGATGTAGGGCACGATAGGCCGGCTCGGGACCCGGATGAGTCCCTCCTCGTACTCGATCCTCTCGCCGTCCGCCGGGACGGTGGTATGCCGATATGAAACCATCTGCCGGGCGCTCCCGCAGGTATTTTCTGTAACGCTGGCTCGATGTGGCCCCCCAGGCCTCCGGGCGGCCGCCGGGACACGGGGAACTCGTTGCGGCGAGAGCCGCGCGGGAACTGGAGACCGTGTCCGGGGCCGCAAGTTAGACCGGGGACCAAGACCGAACAAGTCAGAGTCCGGTCCGGGGACGGGCTAGCCCGAAGCGCGCTGCGGGACTCCCGCGAGAGGGCAACCCCGGGAGGGGGGCGCGGCGTTCAGACGTGCACGAGAGCGGATCCGTCGGCTCCGCCCACTCTCCGCCGAGCCGTCCGGAGCCCTCGTGGAACGCACCCCGAACGCCGATATCGGCCGCCCGGACCGGGACAGGAGTGCGCACGTCTGCGGGAAGCCCACAAGGGCGCGCTCCGGCGCTTCCGGCACGAGGCGACGGGCCTCCCCCGCCCGGCTCAACCGCCGCCTTCCGGCTCGCCTCCGGATTCGGGAAGGGGGTCGACTTCGCTCTCGCGCTTCGCCACGAGATAACCGGCGCAGTAGGCGCGCAGGGTGGTCTCGAACGTGTTCTCCTCGGAGGCAGCTCGGAGCGCGGCCTCTCCCTCCTCGCGGAGTCCCGTGGCGAGCCGCCTGAGCCGGTCCGCGAGGTCTGCCACCACCGGATCATCGTAGCCCGAGGCCGGCCGCTCCCCGTGGCGCGTCCGGACTCTTTGGCCGGGGGGGAAGGCGGGCGGCGCCAGGCGGCCGGCGCGTGCTCCAGTTCCGGATCGAGCAGCGCCGCCTCCTGACCTGCCCTGAGACTCGTCGTGCATGGCCGGAACTCCCGTCCCTGACGTGCTTGGCCCGCCCGAATATAGGCCCGCCGGACGCCCGTGGCGAAGCCCGTAGCCGGCCGGATGCGGGGCGCTGCCCCTCACACCGTCAGGTCCCAGCCGCGGATTTCCTTGAGCAGCCGGTAGTTGGTGAGGTCGAGGTGGAGCGGGGTCACCGACACCATCCCCTCCTGCACCGCCCGGAAATCGGAGTCGTTCGCCCCGGACCACTTCGAGACGCCGCCGCCGATCCAGAAGTACTCCCGTCCCGAGGGATCGAGCGCGCGCGTGATCGAGTCCGAGTAGCGTCGCCGTCCGAGAGACGTGACGCGCACACCCTTCACCTCGGCCGGGGGAACCGCCGGCAGGTTGACCGAGAGCAGGGTGTTGGCGGGGAAGCTCTCCTCATCGAGCATCGAGAGCAGCAGCCGGCGCACGGGCTCTTCCCAGCCGTCCAGTTGGTCGACAGCCTCGCCGGTGTAGGAGAACGCGATCGCGGGGATGCCGAGCACGGTCGCCTCCATGGCGGCGGAGACGGTGCCCGAGTAGAACACGTCCTCTCCCATGTTGGGGCCGTGGTTGATGCCGGACAGAACCACGTCCGGGCGACCCTGGAGCAGCTCGCTCACCGCGACGATGACACAGTCGGTCGGGGTCCCGTCCACCATCCAGCCGCCGTTCGGCACGGGACGAGCGCGTAGCGGGTGATGCAGGGTGAGCGAGTGGCTGGTCGCGCTCTGCTCGCGGTCCGGCGCGACCACGCTCACATCGCCCAGCGCCCCTGCCGCCGCCGCGAGCACGTGCAGCCCCGCAGCGAGGTATCCGTCGTCGTTCGTGACCAGTACGCGCACGCCCGCCTCACCTCCCCGGAGCGGGCAGGGTGAGCACGTCCCGCAGCGCTTCGAGCTCCGCCCGTATCGCGCCCAGGAGCTCGGGGCCCGCCACCCCCTGGCGCTCTTCCTCGAGGCGGCCCGCCTCGCTCATCTCCCGAAGCTTCTGGCGCGCGCCCTCGATCGTGTACTTCCGCTCGTAGAGGAGATGCTTGACCAACAGCACCTGCTCGATGTCCCCGCGCCTGAAGACGCGGTTCCCCGCCCGGTTCTTCACCGGACGCAGCACCTCGAACTGCGACTCCCAGTATCGCAGCACGTGCGGCTTGAGGCCGATCAGGTCGCAGACCTCTCCCATCGAGTAGTACTGGCGCTTGAGAATCACCTCACTCATCCCCCTTCCTCCGGCTTGGGGTCGCGCTCCATCAGGTTGGCGAGCGCTTCCCTCGCGCTGCGGCCTTCGGCCAGGATCGCGCACACCTCGCGGGTGAGCGGCATCTCGACCTTGTGCCGGACGGCGAGGTCGTACGCCGCCTGTGCCGTCTTCACGCCCTCCGCGACCGCGCTCATCTCCGAGAGGATCGACTCGAGGGACTCGCCTCGCCCGAGCCTCCAGCCCACCGAGCGGTTGCGGCTGAGTTCGCCCGTGCATGTCAGCACGAGGTCGCCCATGCCCGCCAGCCCGGCGAACGTCGCCGCTCGGGCTCCCATCGCCTGACCCAGGCGGGTGATCTCCGCCAGGCCGCGCGTGATCAGGGCCGCGAGCGTGTTGTGTCCGAAGCCGAGGCCGGCCGACATCCCCGCCGCGAGCGCTATCACGTTCTTGAGCGCGCCGCCCAACTCCACGCCGACCACATCCGTGTTCGTGTACACCCGAAGGTACGCATTCTGGAAGAGCTGCTGCACCCGCTCGGCAGCTTGGGCGTTCGCACTGGCCGCGACGACCAGCGTGGGGACCCGGCGCGCGACCTCGAGCGCGAAGCTCGGCCCGGACAGCACCGCGAAGCCCGACATCGCAGCCTCGCCCAGCACGTCCCGGAGCACCTCGTCCATGCGCCGCAACGTGGCCGTCTCGATGCCCTTCGACGCGCTCACGATCTGACAGCCCGCCTCCACGTGGGGGGCGGCCCGTTCCATTACGGAGCCCACGAACTGAGACGGCACCGTGTTGACCAACACGTCGGCATCCTTGAGCGCGGCCCCCAGATCCGATGTGGCGGCCAGCGCCTCCGGCAGCCGAATGCCGGCGAGGAACCGCGTGTTCTCGCGCTCGCGCATGACCTGATCGGCTACTTCCGGCTCAAGCGCCCAGAGCACGACCCGATGTCCGTTGTCGGTCAGCAGCGCGGCGAGCGTCGTGCCCCAGCTGCCCGCTCCCACCACGGCAATGCGACTCATTGCCCGCGCTCGCCGGGCGGCGCCACGTGACCGGGCCGCCCACGCCCGAAGCGGTGCTCTTCGCCGCGCGCGATGCGCCCGAGGTTCGTGCGGTGGGCCCAGATCACCAACGAGGCGATCGCCAGCGTGAACCCGAACACGGGGCCGCCGCTCTCGCCCGCGAACAGCCAGACGGCCGCCGGGACGCTGAGGGCGGCCAGGACCGAGCCCAGCGCGACCATGCGCGTCGTGAGCACGGTCACCAGCCATACCGAGAGACCCACGAGCATCGCGGCCGGAGCGAGCCCGGCCAACACTCCCGCGCTGGTCGCGACGCCCTTGCCGCCCCTGAAGCGCACCCAGACCGAGTAGACGTGGCCGAGCACGGCGGCGGTCCCGTACCCGAGAGCCCAGGCCCAGGAAACCGCGTCGAGGCGCGGAAACAGCCAGGCCGGGATGAAGCCCTTGGCGACGTCCACCACCACTACGGGCAACGCCGCCTTCCAGCCGAGAACCCGGTAGACGTTGGTCGCGCCGAGGTTGCCGCTGCCGTGCTCGCGCAGATCGACGCCGTACCCCCAGCGCCCGACCCAGTGGCTGGTCGGGATCGCGCCGAGCAGGTAGGAGAGGACGACGAGGAGGGCAGGATTCAAACTGAGCGGCTCGCCGCGCCGGACGCGCGCAGTTGGATGCGAATGGGTGAGCCGAGGAAACCCCAACGCTCACGGAAGCCGTTGACAACGTAGCGAATGTAGTGCTCGGGTATCTCCCGGGGCAGGTTGGAGAAGAGCACGAAGGTGGGTGGCTCCGCCTCGGCCTGGGTACCGTAGCGGAGCTTCACCTGCCGACCGCGGGAACGCGGCGGGGGCTGCCTGCCCACGAGCGCTGCGAGAGCCTTGTTGACCTCGTGCGTGGCGATCCGGCGCAGTCGCTGCTCCTGCACCTGGAGGACGAGGCCGAGCGCCTTGTGCACCCGCTGTCCGGTCAGCGCCGAGGCGAACAGGAAGGGCACGCAATCCAGGAACGGAGCGCGCCCGCAAGCGTGCTTCTCGAAGTCGGAGGCGGTCCGCGAATCCTTCTCGACCAGATCCCACTTGTTGACGACGAGTACGACCCCACAGCCCGCCTCCCAGGCCGTCTCGGCCACCCTCAGGTCCTGAATCCCGAGCCCGTCGTGCGCGTCGAGCATCACGACCGCGACGTCCGCCCCGTCGAGAGCGCGCACGGTGCGCAGGGCGCTGTAGTATTCGAGGGAATCCTTGACCCGCGACTGCCGACGCAGCCCTGCCGTGTCGACGAACACGAGCCGCTTGCCGTGGTAGGTGAGCGGCCTGTCGACCGGGTCGCGGGTGGTGCCGGCCGCCTCGTCCACGACGACCCGCTCTTCGCCCAGGATCCGGTTGACGAGGCTGGACTTCCCCACGTTCGGGCGGCCCACGACCGCGACCCGGATCTCGTCCTCGATGCCTTGGTCACCCGCTGCGTCGGGCAAGGCCGCCAAGAGGCGGTCGAGCAGGTCGCCCATGCCCTTTCCCGACGCGGCCGCCACCGGTACCGGCTCCCCGATGCCGAGCGACCAGAAGTCCATCCACGCCGTGTCGTCCGGCAGGTTGTCGAGCTTGTTGACCGCGAGGAGGATCGGCTTCTGCTTCTTGCGCAGAATCTCGGCGACGGGCTCGTCCATCGGGTGCGGCCCGGCCTTGCCGTCGACCAGGAACAGGATCACGTCGGCCTCCTGGACGGCCGCGAGCGTCTGCCGGCGGACCGCCCGCTGCTCGCTTCGCTCGCTCACTCCCCCGGTGTCGACGATGAAGAAGTGGCGGCCGGCCCAGTCCGCGCGGGCGAAGTTGCAGTCCCGGGTCACGCCGGGCCGATCGTCCACGATCGCCACGCGGCGGCCGACGACGCGGTTGAAGAAGGTCGACTTGCCCACGTTCGGACGGCCTACGACCGCGACCGTCGGGAGCTTCCCGGACACGGGAACCGCCTCAGAGGCCCGAGAGCGCCGCGGTCAACTCGTAGCCCGTGACCACGCGGGCGGGCGCGAGGCGCGCGGCCACGCGTTCGAGCGGCAGGCTGTCGATGAAGACCCCCTCGCCGTTGAGCGCCTCGCCCGGCAGCAGCACGATGTCGTCGCCTTCCCCGCCCTCGAGCGCCCGGGCGACGTCTTCCCCCGCCAGGAGGCCCGCCACGGTGACGGTCTCGCCGAAAAAGCGATTCGTCACCTCGACCACGTCGACGTTCGCGCCCGTCGCCTGCTCGAGCTTCGGCGCCAGCTCGCGCAGGAAGGGAGCCATCGACGCGGCCGTGGCGAGGCGGATGCGCCGGCCCGGCAAGCGCGGCACACGACCGAGTCCGGCCCGGAAGTCGTCGAGGAAGCGGCGGACCGCACCGACACCGTTCTCGGCCAGGTCGAAGTCGTCGTAGTAGCCGGCGGCGGGCATCGTCTCGCGGGCGATCAGGAACAGCTCGTCGGCGGCCACGGCCCAGCCCGTGCCGCGCTCCCTGAGCGCGCCCTCGCGGACGCCGTCGACCTGCCGGACGGCCGCCCGTGCTTCGTCTCTCGTGAGCAGGCGGACCGGCCGGTTGAGGTTGTAGCGGGTGAGACCCACGGGCACGACCGAAACCGACAGCACCCCGGGCCCCAGGTCCCAGAGGTCGGCGAGCGTGCGGTCCAGATGCGCTCCGTCGTTCCAGCCCGGACAGAGCACGATCTGGGCGTGGACCTCGAGCCCGCCCTCCAGCAGAAAGCGGAGCTGATCCAGGATGAGCCCGGCCCGCTCGCTCACCAGGAGCCGTTCGCGGACGGCCGGCTCGGTGGCGTGTACGCTCACGTAGAGCGGCGAGAGTTGTTGCTCCACCAGGCGGGCCAGGCCGCGGGGCCCGAGGTTGGTCAGCGTGACGTAGCTTCCGTAGGCGAACGAGAGGCGGAAGTCGTCGTCCTTGAGCCACAGGCTGTCACGCGCCCCGGGAGGATTGCCGTCGATGAAGCAGAAAACGCACTTGTTGGCGCACTCGCGCACGGTGTCGGGCGCAGGCACGATGCCGAACGTCTCGCCCGGATCACGGGCGACCTCGTACACGACCGTTTCCCCCTGCGCGGAGAGGGTTTCCATCTCGATCTGCGGGTTGGCCAGAAGGAAGGTCAGGTCGAGGCCGTCACGGACGCGCTGGCCGTTGATGCGGACGATGCGCGTGCCGATCCGGAGCTCGAGCTCCTCGGCAATGCTGCCCGGGTCAATGCTGGCGATACGGACCACGGACCCTCGTCAGGCTACCGTGAGGCCGGCCTCGAGCCGAGAGCCCGGAAGGCCATACAGAGCTTAAAGATAGATCGGAGCAACTCGAGCTTGTACCCCGAGTCGTGTGCACGACAAGATTAGCTTGAGGAAGGTCGGCCTCCAGCGGGAGACGAGGCTCGAGGGCGGGACGCGGCGGGGGTCCGCGACCGCAGATACCCAGGAGCGTGGCAATACAAAGGGGGGAGCTGGCCCTATGAACGCACTCAAGTGGCTTGACCGCGCCGTCATCGTCGGGGCGATCGCAACCGTTCCCCTGGTGGTAGTCGACTCTCGCGGACTCGGCACGCCGCTGACGACAGCGGCGGACTGGCTCGTCTGGCTGGTGTTCTTGGCCGATCTCGTCGGCGACTATTGGAGACGGGCCGGAGCGGGTCAGAAGTTGGCCAGCTTCGCCATCGTGGTCCTGAGCTTCCCCGCGCTCCACGAAGTCCTTGCGCTGTCCCGGCTCGCTCGATTGGCCCGGCTCGCACAACTGCTTCGCGTGGCCGCCGTCGTCCCGAAGGCACTGCCCGTATTCCGGCGTACCGTCGGCCGACGCAGCGTTCGCTACGTTGCAAGCGTGTCTCTGTTGTCGGTTTGGTTGGGGGGCGGGTTGTTCTATCTGGCAGAACCGGAGAGGGTCGGCAGCGTGTGGACCGGCCTGTGGTGGGCCGTCGTGACGGCCACCACCGTCGGGTACGGCGATATTTCTCCCGTAACGCTTCCGGGCAGAATGGTGGGCGTGGCCCTCATGCTCGTCGGAATAGGAGCCTTCGCGACGCTCGGAGGCTCGTTTGCCGCATTCTTCATCGAGTCAGGCAGGGATGACCGTCTCGGCCGAATCGAGGAACGACTGGGCCAGATCCAAGAGTCTCTGGAAGATCTGAGACGGCCCGGCGCAGGGTAGCCCGCCGGGAGCGACCGCAGGGTGTTCGGCCGCGCCTGAGCGGCGGCGCACGCCCATGAGCCGCGTCTGAGCGCGGCTCCTCATGCCCTAGGGTGCGGCCGGCTCCATCTCGAGCAGCTCGCGCGCTCTCGGAACCTCGGCCAACGCCCGCGCGATCTCGGGATCCAGCTGGCTCGCCACCAGCAGCTCCGCGGAGGGCCCCCAACGCAGGTCCGCGATCAGCGCGAGCAGCGTGAAGCGCAGTTCCGGCGTGTCCGCGTCGGGCGGGACCTCGATGCCCTCGGAGCGCACCCGCTCCAGATAGGACTCGACTGCCTCATCGGCGACGGCATCGCTCAACAGCGCGGTCGGCTCGTCCAGCAGCTCGCGGCGCTCGGTCACGTAGCTGGCGGCCCACCGGGTCCCGATCGCCCGCTGGCCGGCCCGCAGCCGCCAGTTGGGGACCGCCGGGGGCCGGGGGAGGATCACGTCGGGCCGGATTCCGCCGCCGCCGTAGAGTGTGCGACCGTTCGCGCTCCGGCAGCTGGGGAGTCCCGTCGTGTCTACCGGCTCGCCGCGCAGATCGCGGTAGCGCGAGACCGGAATGTCGGAGTACGCGCGCTGGATCACCCTTCCGCACGGCGTCCGGCCCCGGCCGACGTTGATGTAGATCTGCCCCGTGATCGTCGAGCCGTTGTTGAGCGGGAGGATCAGCATCACGAGCGCCTTGCCCACCGTGGTTCGTCCCACCACGAGCGCCCGGTCATGGTCCTGGAGCGCGCCGGACACGAGCTCCGAGGCGGACGCCGTGTTCTCGTTCACCAACACGACCAGCGGATGGTTGCGCTGGCTCTGCCAGAAGGAACGCTCCACCCGGATCGTGTCGGTCACCGCCTCCTTGCGTCCGAACATCGTGTGGACGATCGCGCCCTCGGGCAGGAACTCTCCGGCGATCTCGGCGGACTGATCCACAAACCCGCCTCCGTTGTCGCGCAGATCCAGGATCAGCGCCTTCATGCCCTGCTCCTCGAGCTCCTCGACGCGCCCCCTCAGGTGGTCGGCAACGTTGCGGGAGTCGAAGCTGAGGATGCGCACGTATCCGACGCTGTCGTTCAGCATCACGGCCCCGGGCACGACCGTCCCCTCATCCGGGCGCTCGCGCCTCACCGTGCGCTCGAGGCTCGTCCGGCTTCCGTCCAGCGCCCATCGGTCGAGCCCCAGCGTCACGCTGGACCCTCTGGGTCCGCTCAGCACGATCTCGAGCTCGATCTCGCTCGTGGCCCTCACCGGTTCGCCGTCGATCAGGACCAGCTCGTCACCCGGCAAGATGTCTTCGCGCTCCGCCCTCGTGCCCGGGAGCACCTGCCGCACCAGCGGGCGCCCCTGCACGAAGGCGAACGCGACCGGCAGGGGAACATAGCGGCCCTCGCGGAACTCCTCGGCCTTCTCAGGATTCAGCCGCTCGTAGGGGATGTAGCCCGAGAAGGGGTCTGCCGTGTTGATCATCGCCGTGATCGCGGCGGTCACCAGGCGGTGCATCTGGAGCGAGTCCGGGTGGTTCACTCGCAGATGATTGAGCACCTGGCTGAACAGGCTCAGGTCCTCGGCCAGCGTGAACGGTCGGAGCAGCCGCTCCGGGGCCGTCGCGGTATCGCCGGGCATGACCTCCGCGGTATCCGCGGCGGGCGCCTCCGGGGGTGCCTCTCCGGGCGCCTGAGCCAGTGCCGGGGCCGCCGTGAAGGCGGCGAGCACCACACCTGTCAGGAGAAGCCGCACGGCGGAGGCAAGCGGGCCGGTCATCGGTCGCGCTCCCGGCCCCCAGCCTGCAGGGCGGCGAGTCGGTTCTGTACGCTGGCCCGGGTCCGGTCGTACCGGGGAGCCAGGCTCAGGAATCGTTCGTAGTGCGTGACCGCCTGCTCCGCGTCGCCGGTGCGCTCCGCCAGGGCCCCCATCACGACATGGGGCGCGGCGAAGTGCGGGTTCGACTTGACCGCCTCCTCGGCTTCGGCCCGCGCACCCGATGCATCCCCGCCGAGAGCCAGGATGCCCGCGAGCTTCATGCGCAGCGCGGGCTCGTACGGGGCCAGGTCGACGGCCATCCGGTAGCGGAACTCCGCGTCCGCGGTGTCGCCTGCGGCCAGGGAGAGGCGCGCGAGCCCCTCGTGCGCCGGATGGTAGCTCAGGTCTTCTTCCAGGGCCTGGTCGTAGTCTCTCCGGGCCTGCGCCGGGTCGCCCAGCACCTCGGCCATCAGGCCCATCGAGTGGAGCTGGTCCGCCTTGGACAGATAGAAGATCACGAGTTCTTCCTCGTCGGTCTTCCGCAGCGCGGCGAGCGCCGAGTCGTACTCGATCCTGGCCTCCTCGTATCGGCCCGCGATCGCCATCAGATGGGCCCGCTCCGAGATCCAGTACCCGCGCGTCGTCGAGTCCGCCCGCTGTACCACGGTCCCATAGAGGTCGAGGGCGAGATCGATGTCGTGGTTGGCGTACGCGAACAGCGCCCGCACGCTGGGACCCATGTCCCGGACGAGATTCTCGACTTCGTACTCGAGCTGGATGTCGTCGAACACGTCGAGCGGATCGAAGTCCCGTGCCATGCTCCTGACCAGGCCCTGCACGAGATGTTCCTCGAACGGACGGAACTGCAAAGGAGCCTTGAGCGAGGCGGCGTGCCGCAGCGAGTCCGCGAGGACGCCGACCGCCGAGCGGCGGCCGAACAACATGTACTGCGCAAGCTCGCGCGGCTCGGTCAGAAGCATTGCCGTGCGCCAACCCTCCAAGGGCTCGGCCCAGTCGGGCTGGAGCCGCGCGGCCCAGCGGAAGTACTCGACGGCGCGCCGGGGATCACGCTCGAGGCTCTCGACGGCCACGTCGTAGTAGGCGCGCGCGCTGTTGGGGTCGGCTCCGTCCGGAAGCTCGGGCCGACGCTCGCTTTCCTGCGAGGAGACGGGCGCCCCCGGGGCGAGCAGGAGACCCAGCAATGCCCAACAAAAGCGCGCAGCGACGCTGTCGGATCGCGACCGAGGCACCGGGACCTCCCGGGCGAGGACATGAGGGGGCACAGCCGCAGCCCCCGGGACCGTTCGGCAACTTGCTACCCCGGAGCGGGCGAGGCTATCCCAGGGACGGCCGGCGGCGGCGCCCGCGGGCGGACGGGCTCCGCCGCCTCGGACGCGGCCCGTTTGACGGGGGCTCCGTCTTGCGGATACCGTGCAACCCGGAAGGGGAGTAGCTCGCCGACACATTCGGCGGCTGGGCCGTCAATACTGCGCTGTGGCGCGTCGTCGCCCGCGCACGGTCCGGCCGGGACGCGGGACCGGTAGCGCGGTCCGACGTCAGAGCGAGACCTTCGTTCAGGCCCGCGAGCCTGGGCGAAGGTCTTTTTCTTGTGCCTTGGGAGGGGCGAGCCGGAGAGCCGATGACGCAGCTTTGGCTTTGGTTGGGGTTCGGCGCCTTCATCGCGGTCATGCTGGCGGTCGACCTCGGGATCGTGAACCGCAAGGCTCGCGTCATCTCGGTGCGCGAGGCCGCGCGCTGGACCGCGGTCGTGGTGAGTACGGCGGCCGCCTTCAACAGCTGGATCTTCCTGGCGCACGGCAGGCAGTCGGGGCTCGAATTCCTGACCGGCTACCTGATCGAGCTCGCACTCTCGGTCGACAACATCTTCGTCTTCATCCTCATCTTCAGCTACTTCAGGGTGCCCGCGGTCTATCAGCACCGCGTGCTCTTCTGGGGCATCTTCGGGGCTCTGGTCATGCGCGGGATGATGATCGCAGCGGGCTGGCTGCTGATAGAGCGGTTTCACTGGATCATCTACGTGTTCGGCGCCTTCCTGGTCTTCACCGGCATCCGGATGGCGGTCCAGGACGAAACCGAGATCGAGCCCGAAGCCAATCCCGTGCTCCGCCTGGTGCGGCGGCTCCTCCCTGTGACCAGCACCTACGAGGGCCAGCGCTTCTTCGTGCGCGCCCGGCTGGGGGACGGCACCCTCCGGCTGATGGCGACCCCGCTGGCGGTGGTTCTGGTGATGGTGGAGACGACGGACCTTGTCTTCGCCGTGGATTCGATTCCCGCGGTGTTCGCGATCACGACCGACCCGTTCCTCGTCTTCACCTCCAACGTCTTCGCGATCCTGGGCCTGCGCTCGCTGTACTTCCTGCTTGCGGGCATCATCGAGAAATTCCACTTCCTCAAGCTGGGCCTCGCCGTCGTGCTCACCTTCGTCGGCGTCAAGATGCTCATCACCTACTTCCACGTGGAGATTCCCGTGGGCATCTCCCTGGCCGCGGTGGGCGCGGTGCTCGCCCTGTCGGTGATCGCCTCGCTGGCCTTTCCGAAGGCCGCCGAGGCGCATGCCCCGGTCGCGCGCCCCTCCTCCTCCAGGGCCAGGCCGCACACCTGAGCGTACGGGTCCGGACAAGCCGCGCCGGCCGCCCACTCGCGTGGTGCCCTCCGAGCCGCTGCCGGCCTCAGCCCGCCGTGGTCCTGTTCCATCGATTCCACGACCGCTGGACACGTGCCGGCGCGGCCGGATGACGGACCCCCGGCCGGCCCGCGGCGACCGCCAATCGGACCGGACGCAGGGCCCGAACACCGGACGAGGCCGGCCCTGTTGGCCCGTGGGCGTTGGCCCTCCAACGGAAGTGCCGGAAACCTCCCTGGCACATGGGCTGCCCTCCTCGACTCCGGGCCCGGCGAGTACCGACTCTCACTCGAGTCTCGCCGGTCATCGCGGAAGAGTACCGTTTGACGCGAACGCCCCTTCTTGAATAGGTTTTTTTGCTTAGCCCGGTAACTTGAGCCGCGCTTCTGCGTATCCTGAACGCCCCGCACGATCCGACCACAACGACGCGGGCGAGCCAACCTGCCAAGGAGGATTTCCGGATGAGATTCTGTATCCGATTCATGCTGGCCTGCCTGCTGGCTACGACAGCGGCCGGCTGTGCCTCTGCGGGTGGCGGTGCCTCGCCGGACGGCATGCGACCTCGTGAGACCTCCGAGACCCGCGACGCGGAGAGCGCCCTCAACCTCGCCCTGATCTCGGACGCGGAACAGGCCGAGTCGAGCTACGAGACGGCGCTCAGCGCGGCGCAGGCCGCGATCACGGCCGATACCATGAACCCGCTCGCGTACAAGCTTGCCGGACAGGCCCTCATAGGCCTCGGCCGAGTGGACGAGGCCGACGAGATGCTGGACATGGCCGAAGAGCTTCGGCCCGCGTACGTCGCGGAGGAGACCGAAGGGATCCGCGAGAACGCCTGGATCGAGCAGTACCAGCTTGCCCAGCCGCTGATGGAGGCGGGCGACTACCTCGGTGCGGCCGAGGTCCTCGAGACCGCGAACACCATCTATCAGCAGCGCCCCGAGATCAAGGTGGTGCTCGGACAGATCTACGTGCAGGAGGGACAGCCCGATCGGGCCATAATGTACTTTCGCCAGGCGGACTCGCTCATCGATGCGCGGGCGATGCAGGTGGATTCGGCTATGGCCGCGGACTGGCGGGACCAGCAGGCGGACATCCCCGTGCAGGTGGCCCAGGCCCTGATCAGCGCGGAGCGCTATGACGAGGCCGCGGACCAACTGCGCGGTCTCATGGCGCAGGATCCCGACAACGTGCTGTACGCCAACAACCTCGCATCGGTCTACATCGAGACGGATCAGCCGGACCTGGCGGCCGGTGTCTACGAAGAGTTGCTGCAGCGGACCAACCTGGCCCCGCGCGACTACTACAGCATCGGCGTGGGCTATTACAACCTCGCGCGCTACGACGACGCGGCCGCAACCTTCCAGCAGGGGGCACGGCTCGCCCAGCGGGACCGCGACTCCATCGAGATGTGGGCGCGCTCGATCCAGATGTACCACATGCAGGACTCGACGCGGGTGACGCCCGAGAGCCTGCAGGAGATCATCGGCGTGCTGGAGCGCTGGATCGAGCTCGATCCTAACTCACAGGCGGGCAACCTGATCCTCGCACAGGCCGTGAACAACACGGGTGACGACGAGCGGACGGTCGAATTGATCGAGCGCATGGAGGGCATGGTCGTCCAGGTGATCGACCTCACGCTGCGCCGTGGCCCGTCGGGCGGCGCCACGGTGGTCGGAACCGTGGAGAACCGGAGCGGCGCGCCCGGATCGCAGGTGGGCATGCAGTTCACCTTCTACGACGCCGCCGGCAACGCGATCGGCAGCCAGACCGCGCAGGTCACGCTGACGGGTCCGCAAGCCACGCAAACGACGGCCGGCGGCCGTACGCCCATCGAGGTCGTATTCGATTCGGATCAGCAGGTCGACGGCTACAGCTACAGTATTCTGTAACCTCAAGAACATCGAGCGGCGCAGCGGGGGACCGACCGAGGAGGCCGGTCCCCCGCTCTTCGTCGGGGCCCCGGGGCTCCGCCCCACACGCTTGGTTTTGCCCTGCCCGCCCGGTAGATTGGCCGCCACGCGGGCGTAGCTCAGTTGGTAGAGCATCAGCTTCCCAAGCTGAGGGTCGCCGGTTCGAGCCCGGTCGCCCGCTCTGGCCCCGAGGAGCCGCCCGCGCCGCGTACAGGTCCGCGTCTCTCTCGGCATGCCCGACGCGGTCACCGACGTGGCCCGGTCGCGTCCGGCCGTACGTCACATCGACGGACCGGCCCCGCCCGGGTCGCGGACTCGCCCCCACCGCGGCGCCGTGCCGCCGTTGGCGGGTTTTCGGCAAGACACGCGGCACTGCTCGTTCCGCAAGCCCCGATCGGTCCGGCGCGGCCGGGACCCGGTTGTCTACCCGGGCGGGGCGCCGCTCGGCGGCGTGGGTCCTACCCAGTCCCCCGCCGAGGGGCAGCCGGAGCCGGAGCCGATCCCTGCCTCGAAGGGGCAGGTCCCCGCGCCGTGGCCGCAGCTCCAGATGAACTTGAGATAATGACGTCCAAGCTGTTGAACGACAACAAGATGAATGTCATCAGCTGCGGCCTCCGGGCGGCCGGTCCGCTTCCCCGGCCCCGGCGCCACGCCGGGCCAGGTGTTCGGCCAGTGCGCGAAACGCGCGGCCGCGGTGGCTGCGCGCGTCCTTCTCCGCCGGTTCGATCTCCGCGAACGTGCGCCCGAGCTCGGCATCGAAGAACAGCGGATCATAGCCGAAGCCGGCCGCGCCACTCTCCGCCTCCGCGACGGTCCCCTCCGCAGTGCCACGGAAGACCTCCACCCTGCCCTCCCCTTGGGCCAACGCCGCAACGCACACGTAGCGCGCCGCGCGGCGCTCGGGCCCTACGTCGGCAAGCAGCCGAAGCAGGTGGGCGTTGTTGGCTCGGTCCTGCTCGTCCCGCCGCGTGTGTGGGGGGACCGGGGCGAAGCGCCGCGAGCGCACGCCCGGCGCTCCCCCGAGGGCATCGACCACGATGCCCGAGTCGTCGGCGACGCTCCACAGCCCCGTGAGGCGGCGGAAGTACACTGCCTTGGAGCGGGCGTTCTCCTCGAACGTATCGTACGGCTCGAGCCGGTCCTCCACGGCGGGCTCCTCGGGGACGCCCGCCTGGTCGAGGTCGAGGAGCTCGAGGTCCGGCACTCCCGAGAGAATCGCGCGAATCTCGCGCAGCTTGTGCCGGCTCCGGGTGGCCAGGACGAGCTTCACCTCGCGCGCCCGGGCTTCGACCCCTCGCCCAGCGCCCGGCGCTGCGCGGCCACGAGTTGGTGGATACCGGCCATCGCGAGATCCAACAGGTCGTCGAACTGGGCGCGATCGAAGGGACGGCCCTCCGCCGTGCCCTGCACCTCGACCAGTCCTCCCCTCTCGGTGGCCACGACGTTCATGTCCACCTGTGCATCCGAGTCCTCCCGGTAGTCGAGGTCCAGCCGCGGCTCGCCGTCCACGAGGCCCACGCTCACCGCCGCCACCAGCTCGCGGAGCGGCAGGCGGGCCAGGAGTCCCTCCTCCAGCAGCGTTCTGCAGGCGAGCGAGAGAGCCACGCACGCGCCGCTGATCGAAGCCGTCCGCGTACCGCCGTCCGCCTGCAGCACGTCGCAGTCCACCGTGATCGTGCGGGCCCCGAGCGCCGACAGATCGGTCACCGAGCGAAGCGAGCGGCCGATCAACCGCTGGATCTCCTGCGTGCGGCCGCTCACGCGACCGCGTTCACGGCTCGAGCGCGTGTGCGTGGCCCGCGGCAGCATCGCGTACTCGGCGGTCACCCAGCCGGCTCCGCTCGCTTCGCGCCAGGCCGGGACGGCATCCATGACCGAGGCAGCGCAGAGTACGCGTGTTCGCCCGGTCGCGATCAGGCAGGAGCCTTCCGCGTAGGGCGCCGCGTCCAGCTCCAGCGCGAGGGGCCGGAGGGCGCCGGGACCGCGTCCGTCGTGGCGCGGCCTGCTCATCGCCCCGCCTCGCGGATACGCCGGACGAGCTCGGTGCTCGAGAATCCCTCCAGGAACGGCAGGATCTCGACGCGCCCCCCCGCGGCCTCGACCTCCGTACGCCCCACGACGCCGTCCGGGCAGTAGTCGCCGCCCTTGACGAGCACGTCGGGCAGGAGAGCCGCGATCAGCTCGCGCGGCGTGTCCTCGTCGAACAGGGTTACCCGGTCCACCGCCCCCAGGGAGGCCACGACCCGGGCGCGCGCCCGCTCTCCGACAAGTGGACGCTCGGGGCCCTTGAGTGCCCTGACCGACCGATCGGTGTTGAGCGCGACGACCAATAGATCGCCCAGGGCGCGCGCAGCCTCGAGGTGCTGCACATGCCCCGGATGCAGGAGGTCGAAGCAGCCGTTGGTGAACACGAGACGCTCAGCCCGGGGTCGCCCGAATCGGCTGAGCAGTTCGCTCCGGGCCAGGATCTTCGCCCCTGTACTCGACGGTGCGCTCATGGTGCACGGACGTCCGGTGCGGGCCTCTATGGGTGCGACACCGGTGGGGCGGGCGCGTTCTCCTCGAGGAGTTCGTCGGCGCCCCGGCGCCGCAGCAGATCGGCCAGCCCGAGCCCCAGGCTCTCCGGATCCCCGATCCCGCCGGTAAGGTCGCCGCGCACGACGCGCTTGCCGTCCACGCTCGCCACGAGCCCCCAGAGCCGGATGCCACCCTCGTAGGTGAGGCCGAGCGCGCCGACCGGGGTCTGACACCCGCCGCCGAGCGCGGCCAGCACCGCACGTTCCGCCCGCACCGCGGCCCGAGAGAGCGGGTGGTCGAGCGGGTCCAGGGCGTTCCTGGTCGCGCGGTCGTCGGCGCGGGTCACGAGCCCGAGCGCGCCCTGCCCCGGGGCCGGCAGCCAGGCGGTCCGCTCGAGCGCCTCGCCCACGCGATTCCACAAGCCCAGCCGGCGAACTCCGGCCGCGGCCACCACGATCGCGTCCCACTCGCCCCGGTCCACCTTGCCGATGCGGGTGTCGAGATTGCCCCGGATGTCGTCCACTTCCCAGTCCGGGCGGAAGGCGCGCGCGAGCGCGCGCCTGCGAAGCGAGCTCGTGCCGACGCGGGACCCGCGGGCCAGCCCGTCGAGCGTCGTCCGTCCCGTGCGCCCGCCGGGGCCGATCAGCACGTCGCGCGGGTCCTCCCGCTCCGGCACCACGGCCAGCGCCAGCCCGGGCTCGCCCTCGGTGGGCAAGTCCTTGAGCGAGTGCACGGCAAAGTCGATCCGCTCCTCGAGCAGCGCGAGGTCGAGCTCCTTCGTGAACAACCCCTTGCCCCCGATGCGCGAGAGCGCGGTCGACCGGTCCCGGTCCCCGGTGGTCTGGATCACGTCGACTTCCACCTCGAGTCCCCGAACCCCCAGCGCCTCGCGCACGAGGGCGCTCTGGGTGAGCGCGAGCGGGGAGCCGCGCGTGCCCAGCCGCAGCGCGCTCACGACGGCGCCTGCGACAGGACGGGGGGCCCCGAGTATCGGATGCGCTTCAAGCGGGCGGGCACGGACCGTTCAGCCGGACTGGGAGAAGTGCAGGATCACGAAAGCGCCCAGCAGCAGCACCACCCAAAGGAGCATCGTGCCCGTGGGCCGCGTACGCCCCAGGGCACCCCCGGGCCCGTAGGCCTGGAAGAGTCCGGAAGCGAGTCGGGCCCACGCGATCTGCCCCGTCCGTTCGGCAGCGCGTCGGCTCCGGTCGATCCGCTGCGCCATGTCGCGCGCGAGCACCGCCAGCGGCCGGCGATAGATCCAGTCCAGATCCAACGCGATCGTCTCGGTACGCCTCATGAGCGGAAGCATCACGAAGAAGGCGAGCCCGGCAAAGAGCAGGAGTTGAAGATACGCGACCACGTGCGGCACCGTGTACGGCTCATAGGTGACCGCATGGGGCAGCAGCGCGTAGAGTGGCCCCGGAACCAGCCCGATGGCCACGCTCAAGGCTGCGAACAGCCACATGGCCGCCCGCATCGGCGCCGGGGGATCGGGCGGACGCAGCCCCGAGTCGCGCTGGAAGAACACGAACCACGGAAACTTGATCCCGGCGTGCAGGAAGACTCCCGCCGAGGCCGCGGCCAGGAGGAACCACACCACCATGGCGTGCTCGTCCACGGCCGCCTGAGAGACCATGGACTTGGAGACGAAGCCCGACGTGAAGGGGAACGACGAGATCGCGAGCGCACCGACCGCGCCGCACACGGTCGTGGCCGGCATGCTACGGAACAGCCCGCCCAGCTCGGTGCACTTCCGGCGCCCGGTGGCGTGGAGGACGCTGCCCGCCGACATCAGCAGCAGCGCCTTGTAGATGATGTGCGCGAACGCATGTGACGCGGCTCCGTTCAGCGCCATCTCGGTGCCGATCCCTATGCCCGTGACCATGAAACCCACCTGGTTCACGATCGAGTACGCCAGGATGCGCCGCATGTCGTTCTCAAGCAGCGCGTAGATGATCCCATAGAACACCATGTAGAGCCCGATCGGTACCAGCACGCCGGTGCCGGGGAAGCCCACCAGCAGCGCGTAGACCGCCGCCTTGGTGGTGAACGCCGAGAGGAAGACCATGCCGCTGGGGCTCGCCTCCGGGTACGCGTCGGCGATCCAGGCCGAGAACGGCGGGGCGCCGGCGTTGACCAGGAAACCCGCCAGGATGAGCCAGCGCGCGATTCCCTCCGTCGGGAAGGCCTGGAAGGCGACCGAGCCCGTGCCGGCGACGTGCGCGGCGAGGCCCGCCATCAGCAGCATGCCACCGAGCAGGTGAATCAGCAGGTAGCGCATGCTGGCGGACCACGCGCCGGGCTGGTCGGACGCCCAGATGACGGTGGTCGACGCCACGGCCATCAGCTCCCAGAAGACGAAGAGCGTCACGACGTCGCCGGCCAGCGTGACGCCGACGGCGCCGCCGGCGTAGACGAGCGCGGCGGCCAGCTCGAGCGGGCGGGCCCTCGGAAGCGCGAAGAGCCCCGCCGCGAAGGCCGTGATCGAGAAGATCGTCGCGAAGAGTCGGCCGGTCACGGTGCCGTGCACCGGAGCCAGCTCCCAGCCGAGGAACGGGAGCGTCGAGGAGGCGCCCACGGGCACGGCCCACACGAGCGCCAGCGTGGCGAGCGGTAGGCCCAGCACGGCGAGCGCGCGAACGCGCCCACGAAGCAGCGGGAGCAGCATCCCGCCGGCGATCAGGATCAGGCCCGGCGGCACGCTAGTCATAGTAGCGGTCGCCGCGCTTGAGAGCCGCTCCGAGCGCCTTGGCCACGAGCACCATCGCTACGCACGCGAGGAAGCCGTACGCGGCGTAGAAACCGAAGGCGTCCTCGACACCGAAGGCCGCGTGCTGTTCGACGAACAGGTCGGGGAGGACCGTGAGCGCGAGCACGATCACCGAGACGATCTTGATGCGACGCAGGCTCACGGGACGGACGAGCCAGTGCTCCTTGGCGCGGTCGCCTGCCGCAGGGCGCCGATCGTCCCCGCCGCCCGCCCGCCCGCTCGGGCCTCTCTCGGCTCCGCTCACCCGGAGCCTCCCGCGAGCTGGAGGGCAAGCGCGAGCGGAAGCTCGGGCCAGACGAAGAACGCGAGCGTGAGCGCCGCCGTGGCCGACGTGGCAAGGACGATCGGCCAGGGCGCCTCGCCGTGGGCGGCGGCCGAGGAAGCCGGCGGGGCGCCCGCCCGCGCCGGCCCATCCGCGAAGAAGGCAGTGTAGACGATCGGCACGAAATAGGCCGCGTTGAGCAGCGTGCTGGCCGCGAGCACGACCACCGCGACGAGGGCCTCAGCCTCGAACGCGGCCAGCAGGATATACCACTTGCTGACGAACCCGGCCGCCGGAGGCAGCCCGATCATCGAGAGCGCCCCCACCGCGAACGCCCCCATGGTCCACGGCATGCGGCGGCCGATGCCGGCCAGTTCCCCGATTTCGGTCTTGCCGGCCGCGGTGTAGATCGAGCCGGCGGCAAAGAACAGCGTGATCTTGCCGAAGGCGTGCGCGACGATGTGGAGCGCCGCTCCCACGGCCGACAGGGGAGCCAGAATCGCAGCCGCGAGCACGACGTAGGAGAGCTGGCTGACGGTCGAGTAGGCGAGCATGCGCTTGAGGTTGCCGCCCCGCTGGAGCGTGCGCAGCGCGATCACCGACGCCGTGATCGTCGTGAAGCCGGCGACGTACAGCAGCCAGCGCGCACTCGGCTCGGAGCGCAGGAGATCCAGACCGAAGACGTAGACGAGCACCTTGACGATAGCGAAGACCCCCGCCTTCACCACGGCCACGGCGTGCAGCAGCGCGCTCACGGGCACCGGCGCCACCATCGCGGCCGGCAGCCAGCGATGGAGGGGCATGAGCGCGGCCTTCCCGATCCCGAATATGTACAGGGCCAGCAGCACGCCCACCGCGCCACCGCCCAGTCGCCCCCGCAGGATGCCTCCCTCGGCGAACGCGAGCGTGCCCGCTACGGCCCACGTCCACGCGATCGCCAGGAGGAACAGGCCGATCGACGTAGCGAGCAGGACCCCCAGATAGACCCGTCCGGCACGCATCGCCTCGGGCGTGCCCCGGTGCGTGACGAGCGGATACGTCGACAGGGTGAGCGCCTCGTAGAACACGAAGAGCGTCAGCAGGTTGCCGGCCAGGGCCACGCCCATCGCCGCCGAGAGGGCCAGCGCGAAGAAGACGTAGAAGCGCGTCTGGTGCCCTTCCCTGTTGCCTCGCATGTAGCCGACCGAGTAGAGCGAGTTGACCGGCCACAGGAGCGCGGCGACCGTGGCGAAGATCATCCCCAGCGGCTCGAGCCGCAGACGAAGCGCGAGAGCGGGCATGGTCTCGAGGAGAGTCCACTCCGGCCGCTCGCCGGCCAGGACCGCCGGCAACAGAGACCCCATCACGACCGCGGCCAGCAGGCCGGAGCCGGCCAGCGTGAGGCCCTCGCGCAGGTTCGGGCGTCTGCCGGCGAGACCCACGAGAGCGGCCGCCGCCAGCGGGACGGCCAAGGCGAGCGGGAGGGCCAGGTCGGCGCTCACGGCGCTCCGCCTCCGGCGCCCGTCCGGCTCACCGCCCTACTCCGAGCACCGCCTCCGCGGCTCGCACGGCCATGCCGGCGGTCCACCTCGCGTCGATCCCGAAGTACAGGTTCGCCGCTACGAGCGCCCAGGTCGGCACGAGAAGGCCGAGCGGCGCCTCCCTCGTCTCGCTGCCGGCCGGTGGCGGACGAAAGTACGCCGCTTCCACGACCTTCCAGACGTACGCGGCCGCGATCACCGATCCCAGCAGGACCGCCAGCGCCAGCGGCCATGCGCCCCGCTCGAGCGCCGCCTGCACCAAGTACCACTTGCTGATGAAGCCGACCGTCAGCGGTACGCCGACGAGGCTCAGGCCGGCGGCCACGAAAGCGGCCATCGTGAGCGGCATGAGCCGCCCGAGCCCGGCCATGGCCGAGACCTTCACCGAGCCCACGGCGTACATGACGCAGCCCATCGTCATGAAGAGCGCCCCCTTCATGAGCGCGTGATTGAAGACGTGCAGAATGCCTGCCGCCACCCCGAGCACCGACGCCAGGCTGATGCCCAGCACGATGTAGCCGATCTGCGCCACGCTGGAGTATGCGAGCAGGCGTTTGCCGTCCTCCTGGTGCAGGGCCGCGAGCGACGCCAGGACGATCGCGAACAGGGCGAGCGGCGTCAGGATCCAGTCGAGCTGCATGACGTCGAACGAGAACGCCGCCCCGAAGACGGTGAAGAAGAACCGGAGCAGCATGTAGATCGCCACCTTGGTCGCGGTCGACGCGATGAACGCGCTCACCGCCGAGGGCGCGTACGTGTACGCGTTCGGGAGCCACAGGTGGAGCGGGAAGAGCGCCAGCTTGAGCCCGACGCCGACGGTCAGAAAGGCGAATGCCACGGGCACGGTGCGGGTGGCGGCCACGGCCGGCAGCCGCGCCGCCAGATCCATCATGTTGAGCGTGCCCGTCATCGCGTAAAGCAGCCCGATCGCGATCATCACGAACGTGGCTCCCACGCTGCCCATGATCAGGTACCGGTAGGCGGCCGTGAGCGCCCGCCGATCGCTCCCGAGCGCGACGAGCGAGTAGGCCGACAGCGAAGAGATCTCCAGGAAGACGAAGACGTTGAAGAGGTCGCCCGTGACCGCGATCCCGAGCAGTCCGGCGAGGCAGAGCAGGAGGGCCGAATAGAAGAGCGGGATCCGCTCAGGGGCGATTTCGCGCGCCACGCTCGTGCGCGCGAACGGCACGACGGCGGCCGCCATGGCCGAGACGATCAGGAGCACGAACGCGTTCAGCAGGTCGACGCGGTATTCGATCCCGTAGGGCGGCTCCCAACCGCCCAGGTGATAGCTCGTCACGCCCTCGCCCAGGACCTGCAAGAGCAATCCGATCGCGATCGCGAGCACGAGCCACGCGGCCGTGAGCGCGAGCGCCCACGCCCGGCCGGGCCGCCGCGTCAGCGCGGCCAGCAGCGCCGCCACCAGCGGCAGCACGACCTGCAGCACGGGCAGGTGCTCACGCATCAGGGCGCGTCGTCCTGCACGTGGATGTCGTCCTCTTCGATCGTCCCGTAGGCCTCGTGAATGCGCACGACCAGCGCGAGCCCGACCGCCAGCGTCGCCACTCCCACCACGATCGCGGTGAGAATCAGCACGGAAGGAAGCGGATTCGAGTACAGGACGTCCGCTCGGTCCAGCAGGATCGGGGCAGTGCCCCCGCGGACCTTGCCGACGCTGATGTAGAGGATCATCGCGGAGGTCTGGAAGACGGTCAGCCCGATGAGCTTCTTCACCAGGTTGCCGCGCGAGATCATCGTGTAGAAGCCGATCATCATCAGGCCGACGACGATCCAGTAGTTGTACAGCCCGAGCAGCCTCATTGCGGCCTGCCGCGGCCGACGAAGGCGTAGAAGACGCCCAGCATCACGCCGAACACGGCGACGAAGACGCCGAGCTCGACCGTGAAGATGCCCCAGTGCTGGCCCTTCTGCGGGCTCCCGGCGAAGACGTCGTAGTCGAGGAAGCGGCCGCCGGCCAGCAGGGACGCCAGCCCGGTCCCGGCGAAGATCAGGACACCCAGCACGGCCGCCGCCCGGGGCACGAACGGCGGGATCACGCGCCGTGTGCTGTCCAGTCCGTAGATCAGCGCGTACAGGATGAACGCGGAGGTGACGATCACCCCGGCCTGGAACCCTCCGCCCGGACCGTACTCGCCGTGAAACTGCACATAGAGCCCGAACAGCAGGATGGTGGGGATCATGATCTTCGCGCCCACGCGCAGGATCGGGCAATCATCCATCGTCGGGGCCCCGTCCGCGGCCTCGGCCCGTGGCGAGCAGGAGCAGCACCCCCACGGCGGCCGTGAAGATGACCGTGACTTCGCCCAGCGTGTCGTAGCCGCGGTATGAGGTCAGCACGGAAGTCACGACGTTGGGAATGCCCGTGGCCGCCTCGGACTCCTGGAGGTAGACGGGCGCGACGTGCTGCTGGGCCGGGTTGTCCGGCGCGCCGAACGGCGGTATGTCGGCGATGCCGTAGACGAGCGCCGCCCCCGTCACCACGACCATGATCAACGGCAGGGCCTGGCGCTTGAGCGGCCTCTTCTCCTCCCTGCCCACGAGCGCGAGCGTGCCTAGCAGCAGCACGGTCGAGACGCCGGCGCCCACCGCCGCCTCGGTGAAGGCCACGTCCACGGCGTCGAGCGTCGTGAAGAGCGACGCGCACAGCAGCGAATAGATGGCCAGGAGCATGGCCGCCGTGACGAGGTTGTACACCCTGAGCAGGGCGATTCCGGTGAGGCCGAGCAGTGCCAGGAGCGTCACGTCGATGGCGGTCTCCATCGCTCAGCGGGCTCCCTGCCGGGGCCCCGGACCCCGCCGCCGCGACGGTCCGACCGGCTCGGCGCCGCCGGCCAGCCCGGCACGCGCGAGGGCATGCGCGGCGATCGGGCTCGTGAAGAACAAGAATCCGTAGACGAGGAGCAGGCGGAGCACCAGCAGGCCCGAGCCCGCTTGCAAGCACATCCCTGCGATGAGCAGGCCGGCTCCGGCCGTGTCGGTGATGCCGGCCGCGTGCAGGCGGGTGAACAGGTCGGGCATGCGCAGCACGCCGACCGTGCCCGTCAGCATGAAGAACAGGCCGCCCAAGATCGCGGCCCACGAGAGCAGATCCAGCACGAGCACCGTCATTCCCGGTCCCGCCCGCGCGTGTGGGCGAGCGTGCCGAACTCGAACAGCTTCAGCGCGGCGATCGTGCCGATGAAGTTGATCAGCGCGTAGATCAGGCTCAGGTCTATCCAGTCCGGGCGTCCGGTCAGGAAACCGATGGCGGCGAGCAGGACCACCGTCTTGGTGCCGAACGTGTTGGCGGCGAGGATCCGGTCGTAGACCGTCGGCCCCAGGAAGGCGCGCGCGAGCGCGAGCGTCATGCTGACGAGGATGCCGACCGCGGCGACCGCGAACATGTCAGCGCTCCCCGCCCTGTTCCAGCCAGCAGACCCAGCGGCTCATGGGGTCGTCCGCGGGCCCGCCCGCCTCGGGCCGCGTGAGCGAGTGGACCTCGAGTTCCTCACCCTCCATGCGGACCGTCAAGGTGCCGGGAGTAAGTGTGATCGAATTGGCGTAGGAGACACGCCCGACCTCGGTGCGCTGGCGCAGCGGATAGCGCGCGAGCCCGGGCCGGATGGGGAGCCGGGGATCGAGGATGATCCTCGCAACCCGCACACTCGCGAGGAAGATCTCCTTGGTCAGCCAGAGCCCGTAGACGGGCACACGCGCCAGCAGATGCACGGGCACGCCCTCCTCGTCCACGACGCCCATGCGGATCGACAGGTAAAGCACCAGCAGCACGGAGCCGACCCCCAGGGCAAGCATCCTCGGCTCGTAGTGGCCCGACAGCACCAGCCAGAAGGCAAGCAGGGCCAGCGCCAATGAGATGGCTCGGAGATTCATCTTGACCGGTGAGTTCGGTGCGTCGAGCGGCCCGCGCGGGTTCGAACGGGAATGGAGCTACCAGATGGACTGGGCGCCGTCAACAATGCGCTGGACGAGCAGCTCGACGGCTTCGGCGCGCCCGACCTCTTCGGTCTCGCTGGCTTCAAGAAACTGCCCCTCGCCGCGCACGCCGGTGCTCTCCCAGTAGATCTGATTGTTCACCTGATCCACGATCTGTACGGCGGCGTTGATCATGACGGCACGCTGCAACACCTCGGCGGGCTGCCCGCGCGCGCCCGGCCGATAGTTGGGCGCGTTGACCTCGTAGCGGGTGATGCGGACCCGCACGACAGCGTCCGCTACGTCGGTTCCCGCGGGCCGGACGCCAAGAGCCCGCGGAAGGTCGCGCGTCAGCAGATCGTGGAGCTCGCCCGTGACCTCGAGCCGCGGCGTGTCGTTCTCGACGGGATCGATCCCGAGCGTCCGGATGTGCGAGGGAAAGTTGCCGCCCTGGAAGCCGTACACACAGCCCGTCGCGCCGGTGGCGAGGGCGATCCCCAGGGCGAGCGTTCGGCTCGGCCGGCCCCGCCCGCGGCCAGCCCTCAGCGTCATGGCGTGACCTCCCATATGTCGGGAGGATAGAGCTCCACGCTCGTCACCTCCCGCCTGGTCAGCGTCAGCTCACGGAACGCGGTTACGTTCCGGTAGGTGGCTTCGCTCGGGAAGCGCCCGCCCGCCTCGGGCTCCACCGCAAGCCGCTCGACCACGCGGCCCCCACTCAGTCGCTCGACCACATGCACGCCTCCGTCCCCCACCACGTAGCGAAGCCCGATACCCCCCGGGAGCCGGTAGAGGATCGCCGCGCGCCCGTCCGCGAGGTTCTCCCCCCGCTCGAGTGTCGCCGAGCGCGAGGGGCGGAAGACGCCGAGCGTGCCCCAGAGCATCTCGGGCGGAGGAACCAGTCCATCCGGCGCCCCGCCGGGCAGACGCAGGTCGTCGTTGACGAGCGCCGCCCGCAGCGCGCTCTCGCCGTTCGGGAGGAAGAGATCGAGGCGTGCCTTGTACGGCGGCTCGACGCGCGCCACGCCGCGCCCACGGAATCGCCCGTCGCGCTCCGAGAGCCTCCAATCGAACAGGATGCGCACCGGCTCGAGGAGCTGCCCGCTCGCCTCGAGGCGCAGCGCGAGGCGCTGCGCGTCGATCGGCGGAGCGGGCGGCGGCGGCGGCGGCGTGCAACCGAGCGCGAGGGCCGCGAGGCCGGCGGAGAGGAAGACGCGCATGCGAGGAAGTTAAGCAGCGCCGCGGTCAGGGCGAAGTGGCGGGGCGAACCCGCCCACCCGTAGCTTTGGCCCGGATGTCCGAGTCCAGCCCGTCGGGCAAGCCGCCGGCTCCGTCACGCGCCAAGGCGCTCCCAGTCTACCTCTCGGGCGACGTGCATCTGGGAGCCGTCTCCCGTGACCGGGAGCGCGCCTTCCTGCGCTGGCTCGAACACGCCGGCCAGCGCGCCGGCGAGATCGTGCTGACCGGCGACCTGTTCGATTTCTGGTTCGAGTATCGATCGGTGATTCCGCGCGGGCACACGCGCGTGCTGGGAGCGCTCGCCAGCCTGATCGACGCCGGGATCCCCGTGACCCTGACGGGGGGAAACCACGACTGGTGGGGCGGCAGCTACCTGGAGGAGGAGCTCGGGGTCAAGTTCCTTCGAGGACCGGCCGTGCTGCGGCTGGCCGGGCGACGCGTGTTCCTTGCCCACGGCGACGGCCTCGGGCGGGGAGACCGGGGCTACCGTGCGCTCCGGTTCATGCTCCGGAGCCCGGCAGTGTGCTGGCTCTTCCGCTGGGTGCACCCCGACCTGGGCATGCGCCTCGCCCGGCACGTCTCGAGGACCGAGCAGCGCGGCCCGACGGGCGGCGAGAACGAGCGGGCCGTCGCGCTCGCCGAGTGGGGCACGCGGAAGTTGCGCTCCGATCCCTCGCTCGACTTGGTCGTGCTGGGGCACGCGCACGAGCCGACGCTGAGCGAGGTGGAGCGCGGCCGCTGGTACGTGAACGCAGGGGACTGGGTAGCACACCGCACGTACCTGGTGCTCGAGGAGGGTACGGCACCGCGGCTGGTCGAGTGGGAGCTCAGCGCCGACCAGGCCGGAACCGCCTCGGCCCCACCCTCACCCTGACCCCGAGCTCGGCCACGGGTCCCGCCGGTCCCGGCACAAGCCGGGATTCGGGCGTCAGCGGCGCCGGGAAATCGCGCAGGTGGGCAGAGACGAACGCATCCGCCCCACCGAGCAAGGCGAGGAAGACCCCGAGCGCGACCCAATCCTCGAGCTGCTGTTGGCGCGTCTCCACCAGCCCCCGCGCGTCCATTACGGCTTCGTCGTCGTCCAGCAGCCGGGCGATGTCCTCGGCAGGTCGTCCGACCGAGAGCAGGGCCTGCTCCAGGCGCGTCTCCTCGAGCGACTGCGCGTCCTTGGCGATCGACAACCGTCTGAAGGTCCGCGCGAGCATCACGCCCGCCACGGTCTCGGCCGCGAAGTAGAACGCCCCTCGCGCGTACGACCCGATCGAGGCGTGTCCCCAGCCGGGTACCAGCACGGCGCGCACGAACGCACCCCGCGGGCTCATGGGGTCGGGGAGCGCGTTCTCGCTGCGGGCGTCGACGGCGGTGTCCGAGGGGGCGGCAAGCGTGTCGGGCGACTGTCCGGAGAGGGCACCCGCGCTGAGCGCCGCCGCCAGCGCGGCCGCCAGCAGCGGCGGCGCGGGTCGTGCGAACGTGTCGGCGCCCACGGAGCGTCAGCCGGCCCGAGCCACGGCGTCGATCTCGACCTTGACGGAGAGGGGCAACCGCGCCGCCTGCACCGTCGCGCGCGCCGGCCTGTGCGCACCGAAGCGCCGCTCGTAGACCTCGTTCACGGCGGCGAAGTCGGCCAGGTCGGCCAGAAAGACGGTGGTCTTCACGACCGTTGCGAGGGACGCGCCCGCCGCCTCGAGCACCGACTCGAGGTTTGCGAGCACCCGTTCGGTCTGAGCGGCGGCATCGCCCTCGCCCACGATCGTCCCGGTTGCGGGATCGAGCGCGATCTGACCCGAGCAAAACACCCAGCCGTCCACCTGGACGGCCTGCGAATACGGCCCGACGGCTCGCGGAGCGGCGTCGGTGTGGATGCTCTCTATGGACATTGCGCTGAGCTCCCGGTTCGGGCGGGTTCGTCGAGCATTGTCTTCAGCGGGATCGGAACGCGCGGTAGTGTCGCAGGATCTCGCCCGGGCTGACGGTCGCCACGCCCGCCTTGGCCACTTCGAGCGCCGCCGCGTGGTTGGCCACGACCGCCGCCTCGATCGGCGTCGCTCCGGCGCCCAGCGCGAGCCCGACGACGGCGGTGACCGTGTCGCCCGCGCCGGACACGTCGTATACCGAATGTGCGACCGCGGGTACGCGCAGGGACTCGCCGTCTGCCGTGCGCAGGGCCATGCCTGCCTCGCCCAGGGTGACGAGGAGGTGCGCGCAACCGACGCGCGCGCGCACCTCCTCCATCCAATTCCCGTCGTCCGGCCGGATCGGCTCGCCCAACGCGTCCGAGAGCTCCTTGGCATTCGGCTTGAGGAGCGTCGTACCTTCGAACTCGAAGAAGCGCAGGCGTTTCGGGTCCACCACGGTCGGTACGCCGTGCTCCGCGCTCGCGCGCCGTACGGCGTCGAGCACGGGCGGCACGACCACCCCTTTGTTGTAGTCTTCGACGACGATCACGTCGGCACGGCCCGCGAGACCCCCGACCCGGTCGGCCACCTCCTCGGCCAACGCGTCGTCCAGGTCGACGCCGACCTCGTGGTCGTAGCGCACGACCTGTTGGCGGCGCGCCAGCACACGCGTCTTCATCGTGGTGCTCCGGTCGGCGGCGCCGACCAGGCCTTCAGTCCCGACGCCCAGCAGCTCGAGCTCGCGCCGCAGCAGGACGCCGCCGGCGTCGTCTCCGACGATGCCTACCACGTCGCATTCCGCGCCCAGCGAGACCGCGTTGTTGGCCACGTTCGCCGCGCCGCCGACCGCGGACCATTCAGACTCCACGCGCACGACCGGGACGGGCGCTTCGGGCGAGATCCGCTCCACTGCACCGCTCACGTAGCGGTCGAGCATGAGGTCGCCGACCACGAGCACGTGAACCCCTGTCGCATGTTCCAGGATCTGCCGAACGCGGGACTCGGGCAGGTGCTCCATCAGCTGAGAAGCCGAACCATCGGCGGCGCTGCCGGCCTCACTCGAGCAGGACGCGGAGCGCTTCCTCGAACCTCCGATCCCCTTCCTCGACGGGCCCCGCGACAGCGTACCGCAGCGTCCAGTCGCGGTCGATCAGGAACGTGGCCGGTAGCCCCGGCGCCGCGAAGCGCTCGACCGACGCCATGTCCGGGTCGTGCAGCACGGTGTATTCGAGCCCGAACTCCGCCACGAAATCCCGTATCTCGCTCTCGAAGCCGCGCGCGTCCACGGTTATGCCCACGACCTCGAGCCCCTGCCCTTTCCGGCTCCGGTGGAGCCGCTGCAGATAGGGCGCCTCCTGACGGCACGGGACGCACCAGGTCGCCCAGAGATTCACGAGCAGGGGCCGTCCGCGAAAGGACGAGAGCGCCACGGTGTCGCCTCCGAGGGCTGCCACGGTGACGTCGGGCGCGGACGCGCCGACCGCGGCCGGCGCCTCTGCGGGCACGCAGCCGACCGTCAAGGCGACCGCGACGGCTGCGCCTGCCGGGGTCGCGATCGGACGACGCCTGTGCGAGCTCGGCCGGCTCGATCGTCTCCCCGAGTGAACGCGCCCGGACGCCGGGCCGGTCGAGCGCCCCGCCCGGGGCGATGCCGTGCGCGAGGTCGAGGGGAGAGGGAAAGGCATCGCGGTCGGCGCTTGCTCGCGTGGGCGGCAGGGAACTTGCCTGTCACACCGGGTAGAGGCGAAGAGCGAGTAACATCGGCGAAGCCGCAGGCTGATGCAACGAGCCCTCCGGGCTTCAGCCACTCGCGTCGCCCACCGTTGCGGCGTCCCGCGCGTGCTTGGCCGACCCCCCCGGCGGGGTCTGGGAACGCGTACCTAGAGAGGACCTATGCGACACTCCCGGTGGAGCGCCAGCGCGCCGACGGTCGCCGCTCTCCTGCTGGGCTCCTGGGGCCTCCACGCCCTCGCGCCGGAGCCGCTGGCGGCGCAGTACTTCGGCCGCAACAAGGTGCAGTACGAGGACTTCGACTTCCGCGTCCTCGAACTCCCGCACTGGGACCTGTACTTCTATCCGGGTCAGGAGGAGTCGATCTCCGACATCGCGCGCATGGCGGAGCGCTGGTATGAGCGGTTCGCGCGCACGTTCCAGCACGAGTTCGAGCGGACCAAGCCGCTCATCATGTATGCCGATCATCCGGACTTCCAGCAGACCAACACGCTGTCCGGCTTCATCGGCGAGGGCACGGGCGGCGTAACCGAGTCGCTCAAGAACCGCATCATCATGCCCCAGACCGGGTCGTACCAGGACACCGATCACGTTCTCGGCCACGAAATCGTGCACGCGTTCCAGTACAACATCGCGCAGTCCAGGCGGGGCGGCGGCATACAGGGCCTCGGTTCGCTGCCCCTTTGGTTGGTCGAGGGCATGGCGGAGTACCTCTCGGTCGGGCGCGAAAGCCCGCTCACCGGCATGTGGCTGCGCGACGCGCTCCGCGAGGACGACTTCCCGACCATCCGCGACCTGAGCGAGGGCAGGCGTTATTTCCCGTATCGATTCGGCCAGGCGCTGTGGGCGTACGTCGGGGGCGCGTACGGCGACGACGCCGTCACGCAGCTCTTCCGGCGCGCCCTCCGGATCGGCTTCCCGGCGGCGATCGAGCAGGTGCTGGGAGTCCAGCACGACACGCTGTCCGCGGACTGGAAACGATCGGTGGAACGCGCCTACGGCCCGCTGATGGCCGACCGCACTCCGCCCGACTCGACCGGCACCCTGCTGCTCGCTCCCTCGACCGGCGCGGGCACGCAGAACCTCGGGCCCGCGCTCTCGCCCGACGGGCGCTACATCACGTACCTGTCCGAGCAGGACCTCTTCTCGATCGACCTGTTCCTGGCGGACGCCAACACCGGGCGCGTGATCCGGAAGCTGTCGAGTGCGACCTCGAGTCCGCACTTCGACGCGCTACGCTACGTCGAATCCGCCGGAACGTGGTCGCCCGACGGCACGCAGTTCGCCTTCGCCGTCTTCAAGGGCGGAGACAACGCCATCACGATCGTCAACGTCGAGAGCGGCAACGAGGTGCGCACGTTCCACCCGCTGCCCAGTGGTGCCATCAACAATCCGTCCTGGTCGCCCGACGGCCGCACGATCGCTTTCAGCGGCACCGTGGGCGGCATCAGCGACCTGTACCTGTGGGACCTCGAGAGCGACGGAGTCCGCCGGCTCACGCACGACAAGCACGGGGACTTCCACCCCGACTGGTCGCCCGACGGCTCGACGATCGTCTTCGCGTCCGACCGCGGCCCGGAAACGGACTTCGACCGCCTTGTATACAGCAAGTTCCGGCTCTCCTTCGTCGACGTGGAGAGCGGCCACGTCTCGACGCCGGAGATCTTCGGCGACACGCGGCACTCGGACCCGCACTACGGTCCCGAGGGCCGGGTGTACTTCCTGTCGGCGCCCGACGGCTTCAGCGACGTATTCCGATACGACCCCGGCAGCGAGACGACGGAGCGCATCACGCGCATCGCGACCGGCGTGAGCGGGCACACCCCGATGGCCCCCGCGCTGTCGGTGGCCGAGGAGAGCGGCGACCTCGCGTTCTCCGTGTTCAGCGGCTTCGAGTTCCATGTCGTCCGCATGGCCGCCAGCCCGCCGACGACCACGGTCGCGACCGCCCCGACGCCGGAGCAGGCGCGCGGACGCCGGCTCCCCCCTCAGGAGCCCGACCGTTTCAGTCGGGTGAGCACGTATCTGGGCGACCCCGACACAGGTCTCGAACCGCCGGGAGCCTTCGCCCTGTCCGAGGCGGAGAGCTACCAGTCCGTGCTCGCGCTCGACTACGTGGGACAGCCCTCATTCGGCGTCGGCACCGACCGCTTCGGCAACTACGTCGGAGGGGGCGCGTCGGCCTACTTCTCGGACATGTTGGGCAACCGGGTGTTCGGGGCCGCCGCCCAGGCGCAGGGTACGGTCAGGGACATCGGGGGAGCAGTCTTCTACGCGGACTTGGGACACCGCTGGAACCGGGCCATCGCCGTGAGCCACATCCCCTACGTGCTGTCCTACGTGGGTCACGGTTTCGACGAGCGCGGCCCCTATTTGGGACAGATAATCGACCGCCTCTATGTGAGTTCGGCGGTCGGCCAACTGAGCTATCCGTTCTCGCAGACGCGCCGTTTCGAGATCCAGGGCGGCTTCACCCGCTACGCGAGCCACCAGCAGATCCAGAAGTTCTACCTCGACCAGTTCAACCGCATCTACGACCGGATCGACCAGAACCTGGACTCGCGCTTCGAGCCGCTGAGCCTGTTCAACGCCAGCATCGCGCTCGTCAGGGACAATTCGTTCATGGCCTTCACGTCGCCGGTACGCGGCGCGCGCTCACGCTACGAGCTGGGCGCCACGGCCGGGACGCTGAACTTCATCACCGCGACGGCGGACTGGCGGCGCTATTTCGGGCTGCACCGCAACCTGACGCTCGCCATGCGTGGGCTGCACTTCGGACGCTACGGCAAGCTGTCCGAGGAGAACGTGCAGGTGATGCAGCCGACGTTCCTGGGCTACGAGTGGTACGTGCGCGGTTACGCCTACAACACGTTCGAGCCGGAGGAGTGCATCCTCAGCCAGACGGCGGACGGGGATGGCGGGAGCTGCCCGGTCCGCAACCGCCTGTTCGGCCACAAGTTGGGAGTGGTGAGCGTCGAGCTCCGCATGCCGTTGCTGGGCGTCGAGGAATACGGGCTGATCAACTTCCCGTTCGCACCGACGGAACTCGTGCTGTTCACCGAGGGCGGCATCGCGTGGGACAGCAACCTGACCAACGTGGACGGCAGCATACAGGACGTGCCGGACGAGCCGGTCTGGGAGCTGAGCCGCTCCGCGAGTGAGCGGGTACCCGTGTTCACGACGGGTATCAGCGCACGCTTCAACGTATTGGGCTTCATGGTGCTGGAGGCCTACTACGCCTACCCGTGGCAGCGGCCCGACAAGGGTGGGCATTTCGGCTTCCACATCGCCCCGGGCTGGTGACGGTCGCAAGGCGGCCACTATCCAGCAGACTCAGGCAGGAGGGGCTCGCGGTGCCCGTAGCGCCGTCCGGGGCGTATACGACGTGTCCGGCCGTCGCCACTACACGCCGGCCAGGGTCCGTCCCAGCCCCATCCTGATGCCGGCCCTGGCGGCGGGCCTCGCTCTTGTCCCCCTCGCCCCGGGAAATCAGCGAGCCGGGCAAGCGATTCCGGGCACCGCTCCCCGGGGTCTTCCTTAGCGGGGTCTGACCTCCGCCGTCCCCGACGTTATCGTTGTACCAGCTCCGCTCATGCGGTAAGGAAAATGCCCGTCGGCACCCTCGCTGGGGGGGGGCGGGACGAGCGTCATCATTCTCTTGCGCGAGCACACGCAACTCCGTAGTAGCAGTGGCAGGCGCCTCCGAGCCTCCATACTCTTGTTGAGGAAGGGCGCCTAGCGCATGCCGAAAGGAGTCACTGCAGATGTTGGACACCGGGGCCGTGCCATGGTAGTCGGGCCAGTCAGACTCGCGTCCGGTCTCCGGGATCATGCCGTGAGGCGCGATGCCGGACGCCTCATGCCCCTGGTCGCAAGCTGCCTCCTGTCGGCATGCTCGCTTGCGCCGAGTTCAGCGCCCGCGATCCTCGAATCGGCCTTGAGCGTGCCCGACCGGTTTGCCGGAAGCGGGGTTGCCGGTTCATACGATCCCCTGGAGTGGTGGAAGACCTTCGCCGACCCGGTCCTGGACCACGTCGTCGAGGAGGTGCTCGCTTCGAGCTTCGACCTGGCCGAGGCGGTCGCCCGCGTGGAGCAGGCCAGGATGCAGGCGCGCATCGCCAGGGCTCCCGTGTTTCCGTTGATTCAGCCTTCGCTCAGCGGAAACGACTTCGATACGCCTACCAACGCGGGTATCGGAGCGCAATTGGACGAATTGGGGCTGGGTTCCGCCCTGGAAGGCGTATCCGGAATCACGCTCCCCGATCGCCTGGGCCTGACGACCTACAGCTCAGGCCTGGAGTTCGCCTACGAGGTCGACTTCTGGGGCCGAAACCGCAACGACGCCAACGCCGCCGGGGCCATACGACTGGCGTCGGAGTCGGACTACCAGAGTGCCCGCATCGGGGTACTGGCCGAAGCCGTGGGGACCTATCTCGAGGTCGTCAATCTGCGCAACCAACAGAGGCTCGCAGACGAGATCGCGGAGATCTCCGAGCAGCTGGAGTCGCTCGCGCGGTCTCGCTACGACCGCGGCCTGACGGATGTCCGCGCCCTCTATGCGGCACGGCGGAATTTGCGCGAGGCGCAGGCCGAGGTGCCCCAGATCGAGGCTCTGCGCGCGGAGGCGGAGGGGCGACTCTGGGTGCTTCTGGGAGGGTATCGCGAGGACCTCGCGGCGATGCTGCCCGATTCGCTGACCCCCTCGGCGGACCTGCCAGCCATTCCAGCAGGCATCCCGGCAGATCTGCTCGTGCAGCGGCCCGACGTCAGCGCGGCCATGCAACGCGTCGACGCGGCCCGTTACTCCGTCGGTGCCCGCCGCTCGGACCTGCTGCCGCGACTGTCCCTGCAGGGATCCATCGGGCTCCAGAGCACGGACCGGAACGAGTGGTTCAGGGCGGACCAATGGTTCCGAAACCTGACCGTGAACCTGCTTGGCCCGATATTCCAGGGCGCACGGCTCCGGAGCAATGTCGCCCTCGCCCAGGCTCAGCTGAACGAGGCCGCCGCCGCCTTCGGACGTTCCGTGGTCGCGGCGGTCCACGAGGTCGAGGCCGCCCTCACGGGACTGGAAGCGAGCCGCAGGCGTCACTCTCTGCGCTCGTCCGTGGCGGACGAGGCCCGGGCGGAGGCCCAATTGGTGGAGCGGCAATACGTCTCGGGTGTGGCCTCCTATGAAGATTTCCTCACGGCGAGGCAAGGGTTCCTGCACGCGAGGTCCCTGCTCACGGCGGCGGAGCGTGATCGGGGGTATGCCCGTCTTGCGCTCCACCGAGCGCTGGGAGGTGCTTGGACCGCAAACGAAAGCGAGGCTCTCCAGTGAAATCCATGCTCCCCCGTAGCAGCCTCGGACGAGCCGGGGCCATCGTCGGCGTCTCTGTGGCCGTGGCGGCGCTTCTGATTTCTCTGGCACCCGAACCGACCCGCAGGGAACCGCCGCCCCAGATCCCGTTCGCGCAGACGGATCTGATTTCGTCCGGATCCGGCCCGATACCGGTATACGGGGCCGGTACCGTGAGGCCGAGCGCCGAGATCGATATCGCTCCCCAAGTGAGCGGCAGAGTCGTCTGGGTGGATCCGGAATTCCGGAGCGGAGGGCGGGTGGAGGCTGGGCAGCCGATCTTCCGCATCGAGGAAGCGGACTACCTGTACCGCGTGCAGGAAGCCGAGGCCAACCTGGCCGCTCGCCGCGTGGCCTTGCTCGAAGAGCAGGAAAGAGCCGAGATCGCCCGGACTCAATACGATCTCTACTCGGCTGGCCGGGGCGATTCGGCCTCTATGGCGGGAACGAACCCCCTTGCCCTGAGGGAGCCTCAGCTGAATGCGGCTCTCGCCGCTCTGAAGCGCGACGAGAGCCGGCTCGCCGACGCCAACCTCGCCCTGTCCAGGACGCACGTGGTCGCGCCGTTCGAGGGCTTTGTGCGCGAGAAGTCGGTGGACGTGGGGCAAGTCGTGTCGGCCGGCCAGAGGGTCGGGCGTCTCTTCGCCTCGGACGCCGTTGAAGTCGTCGTGCCGCTGTCCGATTCCGACGCAGCCCTGATCCCGGGGCTATGGGACCTTGAGGCGCGTGACGATCAGCCCCGTGCGGCGCGCGTGGTCGCCGAGTACGGCGGCGGGATCTACTCGTGGGACGGCTACGTGGATCGGGCCGAGGCGTTCCTGGACTCGCAGACGCGAACCGTCGACGTGATCGTGCACGTGCCGGACCCGTATTCGGCAGGCGTCGCGGACGGCAGCACCGTCGGGGTCAGCGACGCTCCACCGTTGCTCGTGGGCCAGTTCGTCGAAGTACAGATCGATGGTCTTGAAACGGATGGCTACTTCAGGGTGCCACGGGCATCGCTACGGCCCGGCAACGAGGTGTGGATGGTGAGAGACGACGTCGTGAGCATCGTTGCCGTTCAAGTCTTGCAGCGTGCGGACGACGAAGCGTTCGTGACGGGGCCGCTGGAACACGGCCTGGCAGTGATCACCGGCGGAATTCAATTCGCCACCGAAGGGATGCGCGTCCAGACGGCGACCGACCCGGTGCGATGAGTCCCGACGCGGGTCCCGAACCCGGCGACCGCCGCGAGCGGTCCGGCCCGCTCGCCTATATGGCCAGCAACGGCATCGCGGCCAATCTCCTGATGATGGGCATCGTCGCGGCGGGACTCGTGTCGCTGACCGGCCTCGAGCGGGAAGCCTGGCCTACCACCCCCTTCTACCACATCGAAGTCTCGATGGCCT
>JAPPGF010000018.1 GCA_028875075.1 Gemmatimonadota bacterium
CTGGAGAGGCGTGATGGCTGCACGAATGGCGAAGACGCACTGGATGGGGACACGACTGTGGAGTGTCTTGTTTCTGGTGCCCTTCCTGATGGGCGCGGGACTCGCTTCCTCATCAGATCCCATCGTCGAGGCGGCGAAAGACGGTGACGTCGATGCGGTCCGGCACCTGATCGAGAGCGGTGCCGACGTGAACGTCGCCGGCGGTGACGGCATGACGCCCCTCCACTGGGCTGCGGAGCACGGAGACTTGGAGATTGCGCGGCTCCTTCTGGAGTCCGGGGCAGACGTCGCTGCGGGGACCCGGATCGGCACCTACACTCCCCTGCACCTCGCCGCCGAGAGGGGACATGCCGCCGTCTCGAAGCTCTTGGTCGAAGCCGGAGCGGACATTGCTGCGGCAACTGGGCGCGGTGGGGCAACGCCCCTTCATCTGGCTGCCGCCGCCGACGGAGGAGAGGACATCGTAGCGGCTCTCATCGAGGCCGGGGCCGATGTGAACGCGAAGGAACGGGTGGCGGGGCAGACGCCCCTCATGTTCGCGGCGGCGTCCGGCCGGACCGAATCGGTCAGGAGGCTTCTGGCTGCAGGCGCGGACCCGGCGGTGACCACGCAGGTCGTTGATGCGCTTGAACGTCTCAAAGAGGATCTGGGGGCTTCGGCAGCGCTGAGAGAGAGGTTGGCTGGCGAGGAGAGGCCCTCGGAGGTCCAGACCGCCATCGGCGAGCAGCGGGCGTTGCTTTCCCAGCCCGAACTCGCGAGCACTGAGGTCGATCTTGAGCTCGTTACCGCCTTGGTGGGACCGGGATCAGAGCGGGGGGCATCTGGGATTGGGGTCAGGGAATTCCTCGTGAGGAGAACGGGCGGGATAACTGCGCTCCTGTACGCGGCTAGGGAGGGGCATATAGGCGCGGCCATGGCGCTGTTGGACGGCGGTGCGGACGTCAACCAGGTGTCGGCGTCCGACGCGACCAGCCCCCTGTTGATCGCAGCCCTGAACGGGCATTTCGATCTCATGCTTGGACTGCTGGAGCGGGGCGCGGATCCAACACTGGCCACTTCCACGGACGGCGTGACACCGCTCTTTGCTGTGCTTCAGACACGGTGGCCTACCGTCAGTGACTATCCCAACCGGGTGGCGCACCTTCAGCAGGAGGCCCAGCACGTCGATGTTCTGGAGGCGCTTCTGCAGGCTGGCGCTGATCCTAATGTCCGCCTCGAGACACACCTTTGGTACTGGGAGCACGGCGGAGACATCGGGGTGGACATCACCGGTGCCACTCCCCTGTGGCGCGCTGCAATCGCTCAGGATGTCGAGGCGATGCGGGTACTCTCCGCCTATGGTGCCGATGCCGAGATCCCGACGGCCGTAGCACCGGAGCTGATACGCGACGGGCGGACAGGAGACGGCCGGGGGCAAGACGATTCCGGCTTGCCGCCGGTACCAGAGGGTGAACCGGACCTGTTCCCCATCCATGCTGCGGCGGGAGGGGGATGGCTAGGCCAGGGTTCATTCAAGCTGCGAGGTGTGCCGGACGCCTTCTTGGCCGCGGTCAAGTTCCTGGTAGAAGATCTTGGTGCCGACGTGAACGCGAGCGACTCCTGGGGCTACAGGCCGCTCCACTATGCGGCCGTCAGGGGGGATAACGAGATGGTTCGCTATCTCGTATCCAAGGGGGCTGACGTGACGCTCCTTTCGCGGCTTGGCCAGACCCCAGCGGATATGACCAGAGGGGGAAAGGTCGGCGTTTGGGCGCGGAACCCATATCCGGACACGCAGGCGCTGCTTATGAGTCTGGGTTCCCCTCTGGTGTGCGAGCACACGTTCGTCAGGGAAGGCGGCTATTTCTGTGATGTCGCCGGCACAACGCCCTTCGAAGATCGGTACGGCTTTTCCAAGAAGCCGCTGATCGAACGGAGCGGCGACGAGCTCTACACAAGCGTACGCTTTCTCGAGGAGATCTACGAGCACGCCCGTCGTGTAGAGTCGGATTCTCCGCCGCTTCTATTCTGAAGAGCGGCAGAGCCCGTAGTAAACAGCGGGATGGCATAGTAGAGGCACGGCCGAACCGTGGCAGGTGTCATGGGGTTCCCCCGGAGATCGACGCCGAATGGGTTATAGCGTCCTCCGATAAAAGCACAGGAGAGTTGTTATGACGCGCCAGACGTGGCACAGCATACTTTGCACCAGTGTGATGCTCGCATTCCTGATGCCGAGTACGGCGTCCTCCCAGGCGACGAGGGGAGCATCTACTGTAGCCCCGCTGCCACACAGTGTATTTCTTGAGGAACTCACGTGGGTAGAGGTTCGCGACGCAATTGCAACCGGGCACGGCACGGTCATCGTTCCGGTCAGCGCAACGGAGCAAAATGGGCCGTATCTTGCGTTGGGTAAGCACACTTTCGTCATCACGGGCATCTCGGAGGCCATAGCGCGTACCCTCGGCAATGCTCTCGTGGCGCCGGTTGTGCCACTAGGCCCTGGAGGGAGCATCGATCCACCCAGAGGTCATATGCGGTGGCCGGGAAGCATGGGTGTCCGACCGGAGATTTATCAGGCATGGCTGACGGACGTCCTTGACAATCTGCGCCACCATGGCTTCCAGGATATCGTCGTTATTTCAGAGCATGAGGGCTCTTCCAGTCCGGATGCGCCTGGCCCGATCTCCGAGACGGTGACGGCCGCCAATGAGCGTTGGGGGCCGGGGAAAACCAGAGCGCACTTCATTCCGGAATATCGGGATGAGCTCGCAAACGACAGACATGCCTCGACGTTCCTGCGGGACGTCCTCGGTGTGGTAGAAGAGGTGGTGGACCAGGAGGTTCCGGAGAGCGGGGACAATTATTTGCAAGATGGCCGTAATCCGGTCGGCACCCATGAGGGCTATTATTTTTCAGCCGTGGTCATGGCCGTCAATCCCAAGGCCGTGCGAGCAGCCGAGCGGATCGCGGCTGGCCCTGAACTCTCCTATGGTGTTGACTGGGGCTCTCCCGAGCAGTTGGCCGCAAACGGCAAGAAGATAATCGAGTTCCGTGCGAGGGTCACCGCGGAGCATATTCGTAAGGCAATTGCTGACAGTAGGGGGCCGTGAGGCATTGGAGCGCGCTTTGAGCTGTGAAAGTCGAGACCTGATCTGACAATCGCCGAGCACGTCGTCGTGTCCGGTTTGGGTTACGCCCACCTTCGCGAGCGATTCACTGCGCACGAACGCCTGCATCAGATTTTCGACGTAGCACCAGCGGACCTTCTACCGGGTCACCTTCCGGAAGAAGCTCTACATGAGCCTTGGCAGGAGGGGACTTGGATGAGCCGGCGGTATTCGCACCTACCACTCACCTTGAGTTGGATGGCCGAGGCGGGTCCGAGGGCCTTGCGGGTCGCAGGAGGTCCCGACGGACAGAGCCGCTGGCACGAACCACTAGGCGTAGCGGCGGCCTCCTCGAGCGGTACTGGTCTTCTCGTCTCGCTTACACAGCCGAAGTCGTGGAGAGTCCGGACTCTGCCGAGACTGTCGTCCAAGAGACGTCGCCCTCTCAACACCGCGGGCGCGGGCCGAGAAGTTCATTGGGGCGCGCTACCCAATACCTCTGGAGGCACGCGGAACTCTTTACGAGGGCGAAACCTGACTTGTCGTACGGTGGCACTAGGAGGTGCTTGAGGATGACGGCCACCTATACTAGAGGATAAGAGAATGACAGAAGCGAGCACTGTTGGCGGGAGCACGATGACCGAAGAGCAGTTGCGACGGCGCTGGAAGTTGCGTGTGTTGTTGGGGCTCATGTTCTGCTATTTGTTCTACTATACGGGCCGCCAGAACTTCGGCTGGGCCATTAGCTCGATGAGTGAGAGCTTGGGTTACTCCATGCAGCAGCTGGGGTTTATCAGCTCTGCCGTGCTGGTAACCTACGGAGTCGGTCAGTTTATCAACGGGAATCTCGGGGATAAGTATAGCGCTCGGGTGATGGTGACCTTGGGAGGCCTGTTTTCCCTTGTGCTCAACTGGGTCACGAGTTTCGGGACATCCTTCTGGACGATATTCGCGCCGTGGGCGGCCAACGGATACGCACAGTCGATGGCATGGGCTCCTGGGAGCCGGATGTTGTCGAATTGGTGGTCAGAGAAGGAACGCGGCGTGGCCTACGGTTGGTACCTCTTCGCGGCTGGATCTTCGTCGGTTGTGATTTTTGTGATCGGCGCGGGCCTTGCTGCGATGCAGCTTTCCTGGGAGTGGATGTTCCGTCTTCCGGTACTGCTTTTGGGGATTGCCTCCATTGTGTTTTATTTTGTGGTCCGCGACAAGCCCGAAGACGTTGGCCTCTCCCCCCTTCAAAGCGATCAGCATACGCGGGGTGCGGCAGAGCCGGAGGAGACCTCGTTTCAGCGTTACCGTCATGTCCTGAAGGACTGGCGCTTTCTTCTGGCCGTCTTCTCGCTCGGATTTGAGAGTTTCGCACGGTATGGTCTAGTGATCTGGGTTCCGGTTCATTTGATGGGACCGGCGTATTCGGACAATCCGATGGCTGTGTGGATCGGCGTTGCTCTACCCGTGGGGATGGCACTGGGTGCTCTGAGTGCGGGGTACATGTCGGACAAGTTTTTCGGATCGAACCGATCGCGCCCGATTGCCATACTCATGGGCCTTTCAATGGTCGTGTTGGCGTTGATCTACGTGATGCCGGTGGAGTGGATTGGCGTAGGGATCGTCTTGCTGTTTCTGTCCGGGTTTCTGGTGTACGGACCCCACTCCTGTTACTGGGCTCTCTGTCCCGACCTGATGGGCCGCCACCGTGCGGGGACAGCGACTGGTGTGATGAATTTCTGGGCCTATGTTGCCGCGGCAGTGAGCGGTCCCCTCATTGGGTTGACCATCGACAGCTTCGGGACCACCGTTCTCTTCCTGATCTTGAGCGCATCGTGCGCGCTGGGCGCTCTTGTGATTCTGCCCATTCGAAGGTAGCGAAGCGCCTACCGTGAGACGGAGCTCTGTAGCCCCCGCTCCGGCCGGGCGGGGGCGCTGTGTGGCGTTCCCCACCGGAGAGAAGTGCTGCGAGGCCGGGGGCAGGGTAGACGGCGTCGTTGACGGCAGCCGGGACCCCCCCGTGCCGCAGCTCCACGACCGGGTGCGTGATCCGCCGGGTCGCGCTGCTGGTCCACCCACGTCGCGCTTGACCGGCTGCCGAGGCACAGCCCGAGGTGGTCGTCGCTCTCGCGAAGTACTACGAGTCCCGGGCTCCGGGTAAGAACATTCAGCAAGAAACATAGGGAGTCATAGATGAACAGAGAGCCGGTCTTTCGACGTAAGTCGTCAATATCGTACAAGACTGAAGAGAAGACGGTGCTGCGGGGCTATAACCTGAGCGACTTGGCCGAAAAGGGGTATTCCTTCAGCGACGCCCTTTTTGTCCTGTTTCAGAACCGCATTCCGACTGAAAACGAAGCAAAAATGCTCAACTATGAGATGGGGGTGTTTATCGAACATTCCATGTCACCCTCTGCCGTCTCGGCTATTGGAGTGGCTATGGGTCGGCCTAACCTGCCGGCCTGCGTTGCCGCCTCCGTCACGACGTTCGGCGGAGTCCATGGTCCAGGCGCTGCGCATGGATACATGATGAACAAGTATCTCGAGCGCGCACACGAAGAAGAAATATCCCTCGACGAGCTCGGCAAGATACTGGTCGATGACTACTTGGATAATAATAAACCTGTCATGGGTATGGGCCAACCTCAACACATTGACAGCGATCCGAGGGCATATCCCATTCACCTGAAACAGGAAGAACTTGGAGTGGGTGGGGTTTATCTCGAACTCCAGAAGTCCATAGAAAAACATTTTCACGCCAGAAGAGAGAGCGAAGGCCGCTCATACGTCGGCGTCAATGTGGTCGGGTCAGGCAACAGCGCATTGTGCGACATTGGATTTGCACCGAACGCTGCATGGTGCATCGGTAGCGTCTGTCGGGGATACAGCTGTTGCTCGCACGCCTTGTTTAACATGAAGAGGGGGCGTGCCTGGGGCGCTTCGCGGCGGGAACCCATGGTTCAGGTGATCGACCTGAGCATGATCAAATACGTCGGACCTGATGACAGAAGAGTGCCCAAACAGGAAGAAAGACAAGAATATGCCAGGAAACAGAAGGAAGAAGGAGAATACAAGAAGTGGGTAATCTGATGACACGGAATGACATGTATTTGACTTGAAGACAAGGAGAACACGATAAAATGGGTGAAGGAAATAACAAGAGAGGAATTGGAAATCTGGATAGTCCTGAACTGCCTTACGATTATGGCAAGCGAGAATACGGGACCGTTCCTCTTGACCACGAGAATCGCGCTCCTTTCCAATGGGTATCCGAAGTAGCGTACAAGAATGTTCACCGTATTGTCGTCCGGGGCTACGACACGACTGAGCTCATGGAAGAAGGATACGGCGTTCCGGATGTTCTTTTCGTAACTTACCAGTCGAGGATACCTCTGGAAGAAGAATCACGACTGCTTGATTATGTCATGATTATGGCGCTGGAAGACGGCCTTTCCGCTCCGGCCGCCATTTCGAGGATCGTAGCACAGTCGAAAACATTTCTGACGCAGGCCGCAGGTGCCTCGATTCTCGCTTTTGGACATGCGTATGGCGCCTACGTGGCCTTCGGTACTAGATTGAATACGTATCTTCAGAAGAGTAAAGACGAAGGAAAATCACTGACCGAAGTCGCGGAATTGCTCGTCAAGGAGAACCTGGAAGATGAGTCCCTAGGGGTATCCGGATTGATGCTCAAGGATCCGGCTGCCAAGCGTATGATTGCGAAAGCGGAGACGCTGGGTGTAGCCGGCGAATATATTGCTCTTACAAAAGAGATTGTAAGAGCTGCGCAAAGGCTTAGCGCCGAACCGGTCGACCTCGACATGCTTGGCGCCACCGGTGCCACCATGATGGATCTCGGTTTCAGCCCGGAGGCGACGTGGGGGATAATGGCTTGCACACGGGCGATTGCAGCCGGTGCACACTTCATTGAAGAAGTGGAAAGGGCACCTCACTCGAGGACCGGTCAGGCTCTGACTCCCAGGGAAGACTACGACGGACCCGAAGACAGAGAAGTACCGGATCTGGAGGAACGGGCCAGAAATGCAAGAGCCGCTCAGACGCAGACGGTGGATGAGTGGAAGAAGGCATTTGAAGAACGGAAGCGTATTTACGGTAGCGGATATTCGATTATCGAGGAGATAGAGGACCCGAGCGAAAAAACTGGCATCAAGAAGGTCGGTCGGTAACTGTCGGTCACTCGAGGGCATGTGACGGGATCGGAGTCGGAACGGGCGTAAGAGATGGAATTGATATGTCAAAAATGAGGAGGACATAATGCGAGACAATGTTAAGGAAATGTACAGGCGGGCGAGGGCAGCGTTCAGGGAAGTCGAATCTTGGCCTCAGGAAAAAGTGGACGAGATGGTTGCGGCTGCTGCTTGGGAATGGCAAAAACCGGAAACTGCACGATCATTGGCAAGACTCGCAGTTGACGAATCTAATATCGGAGTCTATGACGATAAGGTTCACAAGATTCAGAATAAGGTCCGCGGCACTATGAGGGACCAACTTGGGGTGAAAACCTGTGGACTGGTCGAAGAGGACAAGGAAAAAGGGCTGAGAATATTTGCAAAGCCGATCGGTGTGGTAGCCAATATCGTTCCTTGTACGAATCCGGAGTCCACCGTCTGTTGCATCGGCCTGAGTCTGCTCAAGACAAGAAATGCGATGATCGTATCACCGCATCCTAGAACCAAGGGAAGCACTTACCTCACAGTTGAGCACGGCAGAAAGGCACTGGCCAAGATCGGGGCGCCGGCCGATCTGATGCAGTGTTTGACGGAACCGAGCCATGAGCACACCAAGGAACTGATGGCGGGATGCGATTTTGTTGTAGCGACCGGTGGCGCAGCACTTGTCAGGGTGGTCTATGAAGCCGGAAAGCCTGCACATACCGTGGGCGCCGGAAATGTCGTTTCGATTGTGGATGAGACAGCCAATCTGAAGGCGGCAGCCGCCAAGATTGTGAAGTCGAAGACGGCGAATAACTCGGCGTCCTGTTCATCGGAGAATGCCGTGGCTGTCGAGGACAGTGTATGCGACGATATGCTCGAATGCTTGAAAGCCGAAGGAGGCTACCTCTGTAGTACAGAGGAGCGTGAGAGATTGCGTCAATATATGTGGCCCGACGGACGGCACCTCAATAGGGACATTATTGCCAAACCGGCCGCTTATATTGCTGAACACGCCGGAATCAGTATTCCAGCCGGGACGCGATTCTTGATGGTCTGGGGTACGAAGCCAGGTCCGGAGGATCGTTTTTCTGGCGAGAAAATATCGCTGGTATTGACCGTCTGGAAATGGAACGATTTCAGTGAAATGGTCGGCCGTACGCAAGAGATTCTGAAGTTTTCCGGCGAAGGGCATTCCGCGTCGATCCATTCGGAGAACGAGGATCGAAAGATTGAGCTCGCCCTTAGTCTCAATGTCGGTCGGGTAAATTGTAATATGCCTCATGCGGCGGCTAACAGTGGTAGTTTCTTCAACGCACAGCCTACGACAGATTCGCTTGGATGCGGTACATGGGCGGGTAACATGACGAGTGACAATCTCAACTACAGGCACTTTCTAAACTATACCTGGCTGTCTGACGCGATCCCGGAACGTATTCCCAGTGATGAAGAACTGTTCGGTGCCTACTTGGAACGATGGGAAAGCGTTGCCGTGTGATGTGATTCCGAGAGATGCCTTGTAGATGAAGGAATTGGTGGGTGAGTCATTGAGGAAATGTGCGGAAGATTGACTGGAAATGATCAGTGCAATAATTTTTGATTTTGGTCAAACACTGGTCGACTCGTCCAACGGATTCCGAAGAGCAGAAAAGGCGGCCCAGCAGGAAATCTGGAAGAATCTCGCGATCGCGTCATACGATGATTTTATGCACATGTACCGGGAGGTAAGGAATAGATTTAAGCGTGCATATAATTTTTCAAGAAGCAGCATGTGGACGACGGTATACGGATTGTATGGTCGCAACGTGTCTATGGACACTATCGAAAAAATGGAGTTGGAATACTGGAAGACGGTGAAGCGTTGGACAAAGCCGTTTGAGGAGACGAATCGAGTATTGTCGGAGCTTGCAGGTCGGTACAGACTTGCTGTTATTTCAAATACACAGGGTCAATTGAAACAGGCCGGCCACAGGATTGCCGAATTCCCGGAACTCGAGCGACGCTTTGAAACGATAGTGGTTGCGGGGGAGTCAGGGATCCCGCCAAAGCCTGACCCGCGTCCGTTTTGTGTTTGTCTTGAAAATCTTGAACTTGGCGCGGATGAGGTTGTTTTCGTCGGTGACGACTGGAGCATTGACGTCGAGGGTGCGATGAACGTCGGCATTCAGGCTGTGTGGCTGAAACATCAATCCGTCAAACGGAATTGGCCGGATGTGAAGACGAACGTGCCGGTTATTGAGGGTCTGGGTGAACTGTTGGAGCTGGATCGTGTGCTGGCGGATGTCAGTACGGTCGTGTCATGACTACTTCGGCTGACGGTACGGCCCTCGCCGTGAACTTCGTTGGGCGTGCCTTATCCGCCATCTTCGGATCGCGCTTGAGGGTGCGAGCGCGATCCTTCCGGGAGGTTTGAGGACCAGGATCGTTCACTGGCTCCCGCGGAAGCCATCACGAGGAGAGGTTTCATCATGAGACACGGACGCAAGGGTGTCGCCGTCGGCATCGCCATGCTGGTGCTGCTTCCGGCCTGCGCCGGCGAGAACCAGGCCGCTATGGGATCCCAAGGGGCGGCCGAGAAGGGAGGTGACGACCGGACCGGCGAGTACATGCCGGTGGAGGGCTTTTGGAAGGATCATCCGGAGGCCGACGACGGGTACTCGTACGCTCAGATTGCCGCCGTCGCCGCGGATACCCCTGACAGGATCATCGTCGGTATCCGGGGCGAATTGACGCCCGAGGGGGAGGAAAGGCCGAACAGCTCGAACTACCTCGTGGTCGTCGATGGAAGTGGCGACGTCATCGAGCGGTGGACGCAGTGGGACACGCTGGCGGGATTCCCGCACACCATCTACATCAGCCCGTACGATCCGGAGCGGCACATCTGGGTGGTGGACCGCGGTGGCACCATGCGGACCGTCCACGAGCAGATTTTCAAGTTCACGAACGACGGCAGCGAGCTCGTGATGCGCCTCCGCGATCCGGCTCCCACGCAGGCCCAGGGCGGGCCGGTGGCGCGGGACAACCCGAACCCGGGGCCGCACGACTTCGGCCAGCAATCGACCCTGGCGTTTCTCCCGAACGGCGACTTTCTGGTGGGGGACGGTTACCAAAACGGCCGGGTCATCCGCTTCGACGCCCAGGGCGAGTTCGTCTCGGAATTCGGCTCGGTCGGGAGCGGACCCGGGCAGTTCGACTTGGTCCATGGCGTTGCCGTGGACCGGGATCGCCGGATCTATGTCGTCGACCGGAGAAACAGCCGTGTCCAGGTCTTCACCGAGGACGGCGAGTACATCGAGGAGTGGCCCGATATCTTCTATCCATCGGGCATCTACATCGATGAGCACGAAGGCGTCTGGTTGTGGTCGGGGGCGCTCAATCGGATCCTCAAGTACGACACGAACGGCGTGCTCCAGTACCACTTCGGCGCCTACGGCGGGAGCTCTCCCGCCGGACCACGGGGTCTCCCCTCCAGCGACTTCGCGGGCGGCTTGGCTCGCCCGCACCAGATGTCCGTGGACCAGGAAGGCAACGTCTACGTGGCCAGCTACGCCGGTCCGTGGGTGAATAAGTTCATGCCGAAGCCGGGAGCCGATCCAAGCAGGCTGGTTGGCCAGCCGCTGGCCATCGACGCGGCTGTCGAGGAGTAGCCGGCCTCTAGCCACGAACGCCGCGCCTTGAGACTGGGTGTCGCACGGGGGGGGCCGCGAGGAAAGCAGAGGAATTCCTCGCGGCCCTCCGGGCTAGCTAGGAGAGGTCGCGCTCCACCTGGGGACGGGCGGCGGAGTTGATGCTGGACGAAGGGATGCTCGGTCCGCGCCTCCCGGGGCTCATGGGAGGCGGCGTGATCTTTGCCCGCACTCTGGTCCCTGCGGACGGCTCCCGCCTAGCCGAGACCGTGATGGCCAGCGCGTCATCGAAGAAGGGGTGGTTTGCTGGCTCCGGGCGTGGAGGACTCCATTCGGTTGGTCGGGAACGGGTCCTTGGGGGTTGCGTCCTTGATGCAAAGGGCGGACCGTTCCTCCGGGAGCCACGTGTTGATCTCTGTGGAACCGGCGTGGAGGCGGCCAGACGATGAGCAATACGCTCTTCATCCTGAACGATCCGCCCTACGGGGCCGAACGCAGCTATAACGGCCTGCGCCTGGCGAACTCGCTGGCAAAGCGAGACGAGAGCCGCGTTAGGGTCTTCCTCATGGGTGACGGCGCGTCCTGCGCAAAGCGGGGCCAGAGCGTGCCGAAGGGATACTACAATCTCGAAAGCATGCTGAAGGGGCTCTCCCTCAGGCAGGGCGAGATCGGCGTCTGCGGGTCATGCATGGACGCGCGCGGCATGACCGACAACGATCTCGCTGTCGCTTGCAGACGCAGCAGTATGGAGGAGCTCACCGACTGGACTGAATGGGCCGACAAGGTGTTGGTCTTCTGACGGCTCCCAACATCGGAGTCTACAATGGAATCTCTTTATCCCCTCTTCGGTTTTCTCCATGTGATGGCGTTCGTGTTCATGTCCGTGCCACTGTTCAATCTGATCGTCGTGAACGAACGTGCTGAGCTGGGTGCCGGATTCAACTACGACGCTGACCGGTATTTGGAAAACATCATCCGGCGAGGTGCCACGCGCTGTTTCGTATTCCAATGGACGGTGTTCGGGACGGGCATCCTACTGATCCTCACGGGCGGTTTGGGTATCGGGGCACTGTGGATGAACTGGGTTCTGCTCACCAAGACGGTTCTGCTCCTCACGCTCATGGGATTGCTCTCCTACGTGCACTATGCTCTACAGCCCCGCATCGAGGCGATCTTTGCGGGTGTGAAGCCCGACGGACCGATCCCGGATGACATGACGGCGCGGCTCAAGCCACATAGGGTGGTTCGAAAACGGCTTGCGACGGTGTGCCTGTTTCTGGTGATCGTAACGATCGTGCTGGGGCTTCAGGTCCACGTCAGGTTCAGTCCTGGCCTAACCGTCGGCCTCATCGTGTTGGCCGGGCTGTTCTCATGGCGGGTGAACCGAACACTTATACGCTTCGGCTGGGTGTAGACGGTTTCGTCGATCAGAGTTCAGGTCAGCGGCCGCTCGGCGCACTGCTCAGCCCGATCTGTCGGTCGGCGCAAGTATCAAGGGCCCACGTCACGCCCCCGCGCTCAGCAGGAAACGCAAGCGTGGTCGTTCTTCGCTCCAAGCCGCTCGAGTAGCGTGATCGTGGAGGGGGGAACGGCCTGAGTCGCTCCCACGGCCCGATCCGATCCACTTTCTGGGGGACGACGCCCGGTACCGTCACGGCCTGTCTTGAGCGAGACGACTCGCGTCAAGTCCGTCTTCCTGGGCCATGGAAACGGCACTCTCGAGGGGAACGTTTTCAGGTGCGGGCTCCCGATCTCGCGGAGTCGCTGGTGCTCATCTGGGTGAACAAACCCGGCTTCAATCTGGGTACGATCGCGCTGGTGGCGCCGATGCTGGTGCTCTGGGCCTCGATCAGTGAGATGGGTGTGGTAGGATCGCCTGGCGGATCGCTGCGCCCATCCAAGCGGCGTTCGGGACAGCTCGAAGCGGAGCGAACAGCCTAGGGATGAGATACTTCGGCTCGCTTCATAGGAGAAGGCGCCCCAAGACGCTGCACGGCTCATGCCAGGCAGTGCGCGGCGGGGCCCGCCCGGCCGTGCAATTGAGGCCACAGTCTCACACCGCCAACCGGGAGGACAGACCGTGACGCTGCGAATAAATGACGTGGCGCCCGACTTCGAGGCCGACACGACCGAAGGCCGGATCAGCTTTCACGACTGGATCGGGGATGGATGGGCTATCCTCTTTTCGCATCCCAAGGACTTCACCCCCGTCTGCACTACCGAACTGGGTGCGGTGGCCGGCCTGAAGGCTGAGTTCGCCCGGCGCAACTGCAAGGTGCTGGGCATCAGCGTGGACGGTGTGAGCGACCACCACCGGTGGTCGAAGGACATCGAGCGCTCGCAGGGGCACGCGCTCAACTATCCGCTGGTGGGCGACCCCGAGCTGAAGGTGGTCAAGCAGTACGACATGCTGCCCGCCGACGCTGGCGACACCTGCGCGGGACGGACGCCGATGGACAATGCCACCGCGCGGTCGGTCTTCGTGATCGGTCCCGACAAGCGGATCAAGGCCACCTTGACCTATCCCATGAGCACGGGCCGGAATTTCGCGGAGATCCTGCGGCTGCTGGACTCGATCCAGTTGACGGCGAAGGAGCAGGTGGCCACCCCGGCCAACTGGCAGGACGGGGACGATGTGATCATCCTGTCGTCGGTGTCCAACGAGGCCGCGAGCGAGAAGTACCCGGACGGCTGGGAGGAGCCGCTGCCCTACATCCGCGTTGTCCCGCAGCCGGAGTAGCGCTCTCCTGGTCGCGGGCAGGCCCGCCGTGAGGTGCCGGGGGGACCAGTGGACCGAGATCGACCGGGGCGAAGGCATATGGCCAGACCCAGGCCGACCTTCTCCGGGAGCGCCGCCGGCGGGCGACCGGGCGATTCGTTCTGGCGCGCTCAGCGCTCCGGACGGGACCGCATGGCCGGCCGGGCCGGGAGCACGCTATCCAGTCGGTGGGCCAGGGCCTCCATGGCCCCCGGCCGACCACCCCCCACAAGGACTTCCGCGATGCGCCGGCCGGGTCCGACCAGGAACTTTGTCGGGAGGCCCCGCACCCGATATCGCCTGGCCACGGCGTTGCCCTCGTCCACGAGCGAGGCGTACGTCGGTCCGTCCTGCTCCTCCATGAACCGGAGCGCCCGCCGCGGCGAATCGCGATAAACGATGCCGAGCACCCTGAGTCCCCTGTCACGAAACCGCGGCTCCAGCTCGGCGAGGCCCTGGTATTCCGCCCGGCACGGCCAGCACCAGCTGGCCCAGAAATCCAAGAGCACGTATCGGCCCCGGTAGTCGTCGAGGGACTCGACTTCCGGCTCGCCGGCGAAGAACGCCTCGGAGAGCACCGGGAGCGCAAATGCCGGAGCGCGATCGCCCTCAAGCCCGTACGCCGGATCGGGTTCGCCCCCGAACCACAGGTCCGCAGCGTGCAGGGCAGCCGCGTCGCCCATCGCTTGACGGTCCTGGCAAAGCAACTCGACGACGGTCCGCTCGTAGGTGGACCACTCGCCCCTCTCCCTGGCGGCGATGGCGGTCTCGAGCGCGCTCGCGTCGCCGCCCTCCGCGACGAGGAAGCGTGCGAGCCTGCGTCCGTAGCTGAGCACGAGCGCCGTCTCCGACGTGGAGCGGGCCTGCGTGGCCGGCTCGGAGCACGAGTACGCGAGCTGCAGGCCGGTCTCCGGATCCCGAAGGACGAGCGCGTCCCCGCATCCGACCAACGCCGGCGGTAGCAGCAAGACCGCCGCTCGAAGGCCCGCCGAGCCATGGCCCTTCATAGTCATGCTCCGTGACGAGAAGCACGTCGGACGAGCTACCTACCCCGCCACTGGCGCCCGCGGGTAGGCCGCGCACCATCGGGCTGCCTCCATTTGGCGGTCGTCGGTGCCCGAGGGCTCACGTGCGCTCGGATCAATATCGGTCCCGGACCCCCAGATTGCCACGTGCAAGTGGACACCCAGGTTCGCGGGGCTGGAAGCTCACGCGCTCGAACCGGAAACCGTACCGTGAGGGAGGCAATTCGCCTGTCGGCGAAGCGGCGGCCCGGATCTGTCCACATAGGGGCTCCCCTGTTCCAGTGCGGCGTGTCATCGAGTAGAGTACCTTGTCGGACCGAGTGTGGGGGAAGACCCGGGAGCCTGTTCTTAAGACTAAATCACATAACCATTTACAGATCTGGCTCGACTCCCGGCGCCTCCATCCGCGCGCGCCATGCGACGCGGCCGGGGACGCGGGGCGGCGGCGGCCGTAGCGGAGGACTCCGATTCGCACCCTAACCTGCTCTTTCTTGTCTCTGTCGGCCCTGATCGTCGCCGGCTGCGGCGGTCCCGTGGAACCGGAACCGGACGAGTCCGAATACCTCGAGGTGCTGGTTGTGAGCGTCGGACCCACGTTGGCCAAGTGCTACGGCGTGGGCCTGCGGTCGTGCATGGTGGTCGACGGAGGGTTGTTCTACGACGGAATCGAGGGATTCACATTCGAGCCCGGCTACGACTATCGCCTGCGGATCGGCAAGTATGATCCCTGGGGCGGGGAGGAGCCGCCGCAGGATGCCGGCCTGTACGCGTACCGGTTGCTGGAGCGACTGGAACAGACGCCGGCACCGTCCAGCCCCGCAAACTTGTCAGTCGGTCCCGCGAGGGTCGTATGCGCCGGGAGTGACGACTTCTGTATGGTGGTGGACGGCGCGCCCTACGACGAGATCATCACGAGCTTCGAATACGAGGCCGGCTACCACTACGTCCTCGACACCAACAGGTACGGCGACGGCCGGTACGTATTGAATGATGTCGTATCGCGAACCAGGGCCGACGGCACAGAAGAGGAGATCACCGTCGATCGCCACAGGGTCGAGTGCGGCGACGGCTACCCCGGGTACTGCAAGGTCGTCAACGGGGCCCCGTTCCGTGGAGAGATCGTGGGCTTCCAGCCGCGGCACGAGGAAGACTACCGCCTGCGGGTGGAGAGGTTCGACATGTTTCCCGGCGGGATGGCCGGCTCGCCCAACGTTCCAGCCTACGGCTTTCGCTGGCTCGAGACGCTCTAGGGACGCTAGGCGCCCGATTCCCGGCGCGTGATCCACCTAGGCGGAGCGTCCGAGGCCGGGCCGTCGCCCGCACGATCGCTTGTGGTCGCCGGCACTGAGCGAGCGAGGCAGGTCGCCCCGTGGCCTCGGGGGTGAATCAAGGTCCCGGCGAGGCCACGGCCGAGATCTTCCTTCGCGCACTCCAACTACTGTTCGCTCAACACGGCGTGTGGGCGCCTTGAGCGAGTCCCGTTCCGGTCGCGTGGACGTTCCAGACCACGAAGCACATGGCCGGTCTCCTTCACGCCGTGAAGGCGTACAAGAAGTCGTGGCGGGACACGCCCTCGATTTGCAGCACCACCCTGCCCGGACCGGCACCATAGGCCTTCCGGTAGTGGGTCCTCACCAACGCGAGGTCGAACACGTGGGTGGCCGTCAACCACGCCTCGCAGGTGTCGCCGTTCGCGTCGTGGGCTAGCACGGCCGGCAGCTGCACCGGATCCGACTCGAGGAAGGTTTCCGAGATCACGAGGGTGAAGGTGTGCTCCCGGCAGCCCCCGCCGTAGGAGACCTCGATGCTCAACCGGTCTCCTTCCAAGGCGGCGGAATTCACGACGTAGTGGTCGTGACCCCAGATGTTGAACTGGGAGATCACGACACTGGCTCCGGGCGGGACGTCCGGGTCCAGCACGGTCTCGCGGCATCCGGGCCCGACGAGCAGTGCCGACAGGAGCACGGCCACCGCGGCCTGCCCTCGGCACCGGACTCCGGAGAACCTCCGTCGGAGTGTCATGAGTTACCCCCGTCGGGTGGTCGCCCGCCGGTCCGGCTCGATCCAGCGTGGGTGCAGGCGACCGCCGCGCACGGACGCGCAGCACCGTCCCGGCAGGCATCCCCAAATCTACTGGGTCGAGGGGGCCCGAGACACGCCTTCGCGTCGCGGCACACCCCTTCGACCCGGCCGTGCGCGCAGCTGCCCGAGGTCGGGGCCGGGCAACTCCTCACGCGGATACCGGAAGCGCGGGAGCGTCGGCGCTCGTGATCGCGGGTCCCGACGCGTCGGTCGTTCTGGGGCGGGTCCTTCCAGTCGACGTCTAGCGAGCCTTGCCCGGATGGTCCGCCGACCCGATCCGGGCCCGGCGCAGCTCGGACAGCGGGATTGAAGGCCCTCCCCAGGCCACCCCCCTGCGGAGCGTCACGATCACGGAGCGCCAGCAACTGTAGGCGATCACCAGGCTGGCCACCGGCAGGAGGAGGCCTGTCCAGCGGGGGAAACGGCAGGCCGTGGCAAGGGACATCGCGAGCGCCCATGCGACCATCGCCGAGGCGGCGAACAGTGCGGCCGCCAGGCCGTCCACCGGGGCCAGAACGACACCGAGCAAGGCCGGCGCGACCCCCGTCCAAAGCAGCCCGGCGGTTTCCACGATGACCTTAGTGATCCGGTAGCCGGTGAAGGCGAAGAGGTTCTTCTCCGTTCCCCGGACGAAGCCCCGGACGGAGCGGTACCACTCGCATCGCAAGCTCGACCGGGCGCGGACCAGCTCCGAGCGCCGGCCCGACAGCTTCACGAGGCGGCCCAGCTGGTAGTCCTCGTCGGGGCGGAGCGCCACCCGCTCGTGCCCGCCGATGGCGTGGTAGCAGTCCGCCCGGAACAGGTTGTAGGCGCCGACACCGAAGGAGGCGGCGCTCCTCGAGTCGCGAACCTTCCACGGCCGCCCTCTCACGTGGAGGCCCCAGTTCCACACGATCATGCAGGCCTGCAGCAGCGGGCCGGTGATCGTGAGCGCCGGCAGCGCGGACATGTGGTCGAACCCGTTCCGCAGGAGGTGCCGAGCTCCGCGGGCGAGGGCCCCGGGCCCGAATACGACGTCCCCGTCCGTGAAGAGGAGCAGCTCCCCGCTGGCCGCCCGTGCGCCGCGCCAGCACGCGTGGTTCTTCCCGAACCATCCCGCGGGCAGTTCCTCGACGTGAATCACCTTGAGGCGCTCGTCCCCGGCGCTCAGGCGGTCCGCGATCTCGCCCGTGCGATCGCCCGAGCGGTCGTCGACGAAGATCACCTCGTAGTCCGGATAGTCGATGCAGAGCAACGACGTGAGCGCCTGCTCCGCTGCTCGTTCTTCGTTCCTGGCGGCGACCACCACGGAGAGGCGGGGCAGTGGCGGATCGCCGTCGGCGGGGGAGCCGACCTCCTCGAGGCGCAGGACGCGTCGGTGGCTGTAGGCCGTGACGAGGGCCATGGCCACCCAGACGAGCAGCGTGACTGCGGCAAAGACGTGCATTAGGCGCGCCCGTGCGGAATCAGCGGTGAGACCGGGCGCCGCCCGCGGCGACCTGGAAGGGCGGTGCAGAGACGGCGAGCGAGCAGCCGTAACTCCGGCGGGATCCGAACGTCAACCTCTCACGGCCTTTGCCGGTGCCGAGCCACGGCACGGTCGTCGCGGCCACGATGTCCACGCGCCCGCTCGCCGCTCCTCCCTCGATCTGTATTCGTGACCTGCCGTCGGCCGAGGAGGCCTATTCCTGGGCGAGGCCCGCCGCCGGATCGGCGTGCGCACCGGGACGTGGGGGCGACGCCGGCCGCCCCTCGACCGTCACCGATGTGCGGACCGAGTTGGCGATGAAGCACTCGCGGTGCGCGGCCTCGTGGACTCTCTCGAGCTCCTCGGACGACGGGGCCGGACCGCCGAAGGAGATCTCGGGGCGGAGCACCACGCGGGCGACCACCATCTTCCCGTCCGCGTTCTTTCCCACATGGCCCACGGCCGGATCCCGGTAGCGATCCACGACCAGCCCCGTCCGCGCCGCGATCGCCAGGAAGGTGAGCATGTGACAGCTGGACAACGAGGCGACGTAGGCTTCCTCGGGATCCACGAAGTCCCCGTTGCCGAGGTAGCCGGGTGCAGCGGATGCGTTGACCCGGATCCCGCCCTCGAAGCTCCAGGTGTGATCGCGCGTGTAGGACCGGTAGTTGAACTCGGTGGGACCCCTCTCCCACTCGATCGTGGCGTGATGTTCCGACATGTACCGACTCTCCGCGGGTCTTGGCGGCCTGGCCGGCGTCGGCCGTCCGCTTCCGAAGCCACGCGCGGTGGCCTCCCTCTCCCATACACTTCCGAGATCCGACGATCCCTCGGCGTCTTCGCGCGCGTACTCGCCGACAACAGCCGAGGATTACGAGAAGCCGGCACCGCTGCCGGCTGCGTTCCGACGGCTGGCGGGAGGCGCTGCGGCGACGACGTGGCCGGCGAGAAGGTCTTGCGACGCTATCCCCTGGCGATCGGACCGGGGGCCGTCACCTGCGTCATGAGATCCTCGTCCCATTCGCCCTCGACCGTAACATGGGCCAGCGCGCCCAGCTCGACCGCCTCGATCAGGTTGTGGTTGAGATACACGTACAGGCCCGGCTGCCGGAACGTGTAGATCGCAGCGCCGGCCGAGCCTCCGCGGATGAACCAGGTTTCGAGCCCGTGGGCGGGGGGATCGGAAAAAGAGCCCTGCTCCCAGACGAAATCCCCGTGTCCGCCGATCAGGTGCGGCCTCGAGTCCCGGTTGGCCTGCGAGTGGATGAAGAGGACGCTCTCGCCGACGCGTGACGTCATGGCGTTGTCCCCGGTCAATGCGCCTGCACGGCCGTTGAACACGACGTGGGAGGGCGTGAGCGTGCGCATGGCGTCCAGCGTCTCGGCGACCGGGGGCGCATCGAAGGTCGCAAAGTTGCCGTCGGCGTCCCGCGGCACGTAGTAGTCCTGCTCGCCGACGTAGTAGGCCCGGTCGTAGCGGATGGGGCTGCCGTCTCGGTCCTCGAGCCCGTTCCGGGGCAGCACCATCACGGCCCCGTTCATGCCCGAGACCACATGATACGGGATCATGGAGCCGCCCGGCGCGCAGTGATAGATGAAGGTGCCCGGCTTGATGGCCTTCCATCGCAACACGACCTGCTCGCCCGGCCGAACGGCCGTCAGGGCGCCCCCGCCGAGTGCGCCCGTCGACGCGTGGAAGTCGATGTTGTGCAACAGGCGGTTGCCCGCGGGATTCTTGAGCGTGAGTTCGACGTAGTCGCCTTCGTGGCAGACGATCAGCGGCCCCGGGATCGAGCCGTTGAACGTGAGCGCGTGGATCTCGGTGCCGTCATTGTCGATGACGCGCCTGTCTTCGCGAACGACCAGCTCGACCTCGACGACCTTCGGGCCGCGTTCAGCGACCTGCGCGTGATCCGGAACGAACGGCGGGTCTACCAGTTGTTGCCGCACGCGCGGCAGGGCCTGCACGTCCGGCCGAAACACGGTGGTCCCCGACGCCACCGCTCCCGTCATCGCCGACGCGGCGGCCAGCGGGCCGCTCGTCGCCAGGAACCCGCGCCTGCTGATCGTGGGCATCTGTCGCTGCCTCCTGATTCTGGTCACACACGCGTGATCGTCTTCCCGGTCGAAAATATGAGCGGTCACGGAGTAGTGGGCACCTCGTCGGGGCGGGGCTCGCCCGGGAGGGTCGCGAGCGGCGGACTGGCCCGGGACGCGTGACGTCGGCTCAGCGGCGTCCGATTCCCGCGCTCGACACGAACTCCCGGTAGCGGGCGAACGCCCCGTCCACCATGTCTCGCGTGAGGCCGTAGCTCGCGATGTCGTACGTGTGCCGCTTCTCGGTACGGCGGCGCTCCTCCTGCTCGTCCAGCCATGTGTTCATGGCACCGATCGTGTCGGGATCGAGCGCCCACCCGCGCCGATCGTGGATGCGGGCCACCACCGCCATGGGATCCTGCACCAGGTCGTAGTAGCTCACGTCGACCCAGCGCTCTGCCGTCTCGGGGCGAGATTCGCGGAAAGCCACCGCGCGGTCGAGAAGGCGGCTCATCGCCCGCAGCTGTTCGGCTCCGAGGACGTCCGGCGGGGCGGGTTCGCCGAGAGTCGCCCCAATCCGTTCCACCAGGCTGCACCACGACCCCATGAACTGTGCGGGGTCGCGGTGCGTCTGAATGAACAGGGCATCCGGATACGCCTCGCTAAGCGCTTCGAGCTCCATGAGGTGCGTCGGCATCTTGAACAGCCACTGGCCCTCCGCGCCGGGATGACGCTGACGGCGCTGGAACGTGTAGTGCTGCATCACGCGTCGATGGTGACGGTACGCCTCGCGTGACCCGCTCGCCTCGAGCCAGCGTTCGTACTGCGGGATGCGGTAGCGGTTGGCGAACATCCATGCCCGGAACGAGAGGCGCAGGATCGGGATGTCCTCCTCCGGCTCGTCGATGCCGATGTGGTGGGTCCCGGCGAAGGAATCGATGATGCCGGAGGCCTCGAACACATCGGCCGCCAGTGGGCGGCGCGGATCCTCGGGCGTGCCGGCGAGGCGCGCATAGTCTCCGCCCGGGATCACGGGCTCGACGTACTCGAAGGCCCGAAGCGACCAGAAACGGTCGGCGCGCGCCATCAGCCGGTGCAGGTATGTGGTCCCGGTCCGGTTGATCCCCACGATGAACACCGGCCGGACGACGTTCTGCCTCCCGATCTCGGGGTGGCGTTCCCGCTCAGCGGCCAGTTCGGCGTTGTTGCGCAGCAGCCGGCACATGTCGAAGGTCACATGCCCGATCCGGTGCCGGGGCAGGCCCGCCTCCTCCGACCTCAGCGCCTCGACCAGCTTCTCGAGCCCCTCGAGCATCCATCCGGGATACGCGGAATCGAAGGAGACGCCGTTGTCCAGCGCGTAGCGGCGGGCTCGCCGGAGCAGGTGATCGAGATCGAGGCCACGACGCGGCAGCGGATGCGGCCATTCCTCCTGGTGGCTCGTCGCCCACTTGCTGTAGCGCACGTAGCGGGTCAGCGGGCCGGGCCACTCGATCGGATCCGGGCAGTCCTCGCGCATTGCCCGGTCGCTGATCGGGAGCGCGGTGACCGTCTCGGTGCCCCGCAGCCAGTAGCGGGTGAAGTGGTCGAGCACCGCCCAGTGCCGGGACAGCGGAGAGGCGTCGCCCCGGGCCTGACAGGCGCGCTTGAACGTCTGGTAGGAGACCTCGGGGTAGTCCAGGCCGAGTTCGTCCAGCGGCACCGTTCGATATGAAGGGGTCGGGTTGCAGCAGTTGTAGATGGCGAAGCGGCGCTTCGGGTTCAGCGAGATGCCGGCGCAGGCCCGGCAGAGGATGTCTACCGGGTCGTTCATCGACTGCAGCGTGAATCCGCGCGGGATCATCTCGACATCGACGATGCCGGCGAACAGGCTCTGCACGATGTTCGACGACTCGCTGTAGCCGTTCGACGCCATGCTGGTCTGCGCCAGGCGGAATATCACGGCCGGCAGGCCCACGGAGCGGGCGAAGAGGACGGCCTGCTCGCCCACCAGTTTGCTCCAGGGATAGCCCAGCAGCCCGAGCGGCATCGTCTTCTTCATGGCGGACAGGTCCGGCTGCATCTGGTCGCCGATCCAGCGGTCCCGGTACTCGTCCGCGAACGCGCAGCAGTACTCGGGGAAGACCCCCATGGTCGAGACGAAGAACAGGTGCTTGAAGCGCCGGGCCAGGCACAGTTCCAGCGCGCTCCGGATGCTGAACACGTTGTCGCGACGGATCGCGGGGTATCCCGCCGTGAGGCTCAGCTTGGCCGCGAGATGGTAGACGGCGTCGATCGTTCCGCAGAGCTCGTCGAAGTGCGGCTCGCCGAGCCCCAGTCGCGGCTGGGACACGTCGCCGGCATGCACCCGAAGACGCGGCGCGAAGGCACGGTCCCAGGTCTCCGCGTGCTCCATGCTCGCGCGCACGCGCTCTAGGCCCTCCTCGGCCGTGCGGCCCCGCACGACGCAGTGGACCGTCAGGCGGGGGTCGCGCTCGAGCAGCTCGCGCAGCAGGAAGCGGCCGACGAAGCCGGTGGCGCCGGTGAGGAGGACGTGGCGGATGTCGCCGACGCCCACGGGCTCCGCCGGCGGAGCGCCGGCGACCGATTCGCGGACGAAGCCCCTGAGCGTGGCGAGGTCGCGCTGGCAGGGAAGGGGCAGCGCCCCGGCCAGTGGCGGGACGCGCTCGGTGCTCGGGGACGGCTCGGCGCCGTCCGGACTCAATGCCGTTCCCGGGCGGTGGCTGGCGTCCTGGTCCGCCTCCCCGCGACGGTCTCCGTCGCGGGGGGTCCGCTCGCCTCCGCGTCCGCGACGGGGACGCCCTCGCCGCCCGGGAAATGATCCTCGAGCGCGTTGGCGAAGGGCGAGCGGCGCCTCACGGCCCGCGCCCGGGTCTCTTCCGCCCCCGCGCCTGTCCCGTCCGCCTCGGCCAGGGCGTCCTCCTCCGTGTCGGATGCTCTCCCGTGGACGATGGATTGGGCCAGGGAGAGGGCCGAGGCGGTCGTCATCAGCTCGAGCGCGCTCACCTGGTGATTGAACTGCGTCTGGACGAAGGCTCCGAGTTCGGCGACCGAGATCGACGTGAGCCCGAAGCTCGAGAGCGGCTCGGAGACGTCGCCCTCGTCGTGACCGCACAGCTCGGCGACCTTCGCCGAGATCTGCGCCACGACGCCTTCCAGCGTCAGCTCGCCGCCGGCATCCACCTCGAAGGCGGCCTGGTTGTTCAGCAGGCGCCCGTTGCGCATGTAGTCGGGCGACTCCACGCTCCACGGCGGCTTCGCGAAGAGCGCCGTGACCAGGTGGTCGTGGCCGGCCATCGTGCGCATGGCGTAGTCTAGATTGGCGATCGCGAAGTTGGCGCTCACGGTCGTCATCCCGGCGGCCCTCATCATGCGCATGACGTGCAGGCTGCGCGCGGCCATCCCGACCTCGGTGACGGGGCCGAGGTTGTACGACAGGCCCGGCAGGCCCAGGCCGCGCCGGTGGGCGGCCAGCCCGTCGAGGAAGCTGCTGGCCCCGCTGTAGTTGATCTGTCCGAGGTTGCCGAAGGTCGAGGCGATGGAGGAGAACAGGACGAAGTAGTCCAGGTCGAGCTCGGCGGTCGCGCGATGGAGATTGAGCGCACCCAGGGCCTTCGGCGCGAACACCCTCGCGAGCGAGTCGGGAGAGGTGTCCAGGAAGGAGCGGTCCTCGAGCGTGCCGGCGAGATGGAACACGCCCTTGAGGGGGCGCCCCAGGTCGGCGATCCAGCGACGCACGTCCGCTTCGTCCCGGACGTCGCCCGCCACGATGTCGATCTCGAGGTCGCGCGGCATCTTGGAGAGCGTCGTGACCTGGCGTATCCATTCGACGTCGCGCCCCCGGTCCGGATCGCGGTCGATCAGGGTCACGTGCCGAGCCCCGGCAGCGAACAGATAGGGCACGAAGCGGAGCCCGAACCCGCCCAGTCCGCCCGTCACCAGGTAGGTCGCGTCGGGATCCAGGAACGGCCGGGTGTCGGCGACGGCGAATTCCCGCCCCGCGGCGTCGGCCGGCGCCCGCAGCACCAGCTTGCCCCGGTGCTGTCCGGTCGTCATCAGCCGGAGCGCCTCGGCGTAGTCCCCGTACGGGAAGACCGTCAGCTCGGGTGGCGCGACGGCGCCCTGCTCCAGGAGGTCCACGCACGCCTGGGAGAGCGTGTGCGACAGCACCGGGTCGTCCAGCATCAGGCGGTCCACGTCGATCGCGGCGAAGCGGAGGTTTTTGCGGAAGGCCCGCATGCTGAGCGAGTTGTCGGTGTAGATGTCGACCTTGCCGATCTCGCAGTGCCAGCCCGAGGGACGGAGCGCCTCGAGGCAGAGCGCGATGTGATGGCCGGCGAGCGAGTTCAGCGCGACGTCGACCCCCTCGCCGTCGGTCGCCTCCATCAGCTCGGGGTACCAGTCGTGGCTGTGCGAGTCGAAGGCGCCGCGGACGCCCATGCCGAGCAGGCGGCGGCGCTTGTCCTCGTTGCCCGCGGTCGCGTAGACCTCCGCGCCCACGTGACGGGCGATGGCGATCGCGGCCTGTCCGACCCCGCCCATGGCCGAGTGGATCAAGACCCGCTGGCCCTCGCGCAGGCGCGCGAGATGGATGAGCGCGTAGTAGGCGGTGACGTAGACGGACAAGGCGGAGCCGGCCTCTTCCATGCTCAGGCGCGGCGGCTTGAGGAAGGCGAGGTGCTCGTTGACGACCACGCGGTTGGCGATGCACCCGCCCGCCGTGAGCGCCACCGGGTCGCCGACCTTGAGGCGCTTCACACCGGGACCGGCGCGTCGGACCACGCCGCTGGCCTCGATGCCGACCTCGCGCCCGAGCGCCGAGCGCTCGTAGGCCTGCGCCGGCAGCAGGCCGAGCGTGACCATCACGTCGCGGAAGTTGAGCGCCGCCGCGGCGACCTCGACCTCCACGTCCGCCGGGCCCAGGCGGGGCGGCTCGTAGGTCGTCATCTGCAGGCCGCTCACCTGGCCGGGATTGTCCAGCCGGAGCCGGTAGGGCGGATCCTCGCCTGGGGGCACGAGGGGCGCTCTCTCGCGCACGCTCACGATGCGCTGGACCCACGGCCGTCGCTCCCTGATCGCCAGCTCGCGCTCCCCGAGGTCCGAGCGGGCGAGGCGCGCCAGACACTCCAGGTCGTCCGCCGAGCCGATGTCGACCAGCCGGAAATCGATCCGGGTGTCCTCGGCGCCGAGCTCCAGGGCGATGCTCCGCACCGCGCCCCAGAGCGCGCTCCCGCGCGGATCGTCCACTCTGAGGACCGCGCCCCGCGTCAGCACCGTCAGGCGGCACGTCCCGCTCGCGCTCTCCAGCCGGAAGGGCGCGAGGGCCTGCAGGAAGGCCACCAGCCGCCAGACGGCCCGCTCGCCCGTGGGATCTCCGGGGTCCGTGTCGACGAAGAGGTCGATCGCCGCCAGCTCGGCGGCGCCCGGCCACTCCTCGAGCCAGGTGAAGTCCCCCGCCTCGAACGTCGACCAGGGGACGTGATGCACGTCCGGCCGGTCGAGCAGCTCCACCCACTCGGACGCCAGGCTCTCCGGCTCGCCGATCACCCACCGCGGGCCGGGGGGGGCGGCCGCGTCCGATGGCGTGGCCTCGGCCTCGGGGGCCTGGAGCAGCGTCGAGCGCGGCCCGGCGCGGATCGTCGTCCAGCCGTCGCCCGGCCCGACGACGTCGCCCTCCTCGTGCCGCACCAGCGCGAGGCCGCCCTCGACCAGCAGCCGACTGAGGAGCGTCCACTGCCCGGGTCCGAAGCCGACGGCCTCCGGATGCAGGAGCAACAGCTCGGCGGCCGCCGGACGCAACAGGCCCGTATCGGTTCCGGGCTCGCCGGCCTCGGCCCCCGTCACGTCGAGCGAATCGAACCTGAGGGGGGCGTCGTGGTGATGGAAGGTGTCGTAGAGGGCGCGCGTGCGCTCCTCGTCCTCGCCCACGAGCCAGTACTCGCTCTGGGCGTCGGGCCCCGACAGGTGCTCGAGGCAGCGAGCGAGCCAGACCTCGTCGGGCTCGCGCCGGCCCGCGACCTCGATCACGTGGCACGCGTACGGCTCGCCGGCGGCGCCCTCCTCGAGCCGGGCGATCAGCCGCTCGGGCTCGATCTCCTCGCCCTCGGGCCCGTCCCCGAGCGAGGGCGCCGGCGGCACGAACTTGGGCTGCCAGCGCAGGAGGTGCTTGCTGTCGGGGACGTCGCTCCAGCGCGGATTGCTGTTGAAGGAATGGTACTCTCCGATGTGGGCGAGGAGCTGTCCCGTGGCGCCGTCGTAGAAGCTCAGGCGCCCGATGTAGAGCTCGCCGAGCGGCTTGTTGTACTGGCCGCGCTCATCCACGTCGAACCAGTCGCCCGTGTCGACCAGGAAGCAGGTGATGCGGGGGCCCGTGGGCGGGCGCACGAAGGTGATGTCGCGGGCCCGCTGCGGCATGGAGAAGAAGTCCGGCAGCCGCATCAGGTAGCGCAGGAAGATCTGTAGCCCCCCGTCCGTGAGCGGCGGATAGAGCACGTAGCCCTCCTCCCGGCCGGAGGCCCAGAGCCCCTCGTCGACCGCGATCTCGATCAGCAGGTCCGTCGAGGCCGAGTCCATGTCGATCTTGCGGATGCTCCGGAACTCGGGGCCGAACTCGAAGGCGTCGCCCACGACGGCCTCGATCTGGTCGTAGAAGTCCTCGCCCGTCATCAGGGGCCGGGGATCGAAGTCGGAGGCGAGCACGTCGTCCAGGCTCGCGTGGGCGTCGACCTTGTGCTCGCCGTCCGCCCGGCGGACCCTGCCGCGACAGTGCAGCGTGCCCTCGTCCTCGTTCTCGAAGGAACGCGTGGAGATCGTGAACGTGTAGTGGCCCGGAGCGTTCGGGACCGGGAAGAGGGCGGTCTGAAGACGCACCGGCGTGGCCCCGACCGGGGTGTGCTGCAGGAACTCGATCTCGTCGATGTGGACGGCCTCTCCGGAGAAGGCCTCGAGCAGCAGCTCGATGTAGCCGGCGGCCGGGATGATCGGCGCCCGGTGGACGCGGTGGTCGCTCAGCCAGGGGAAATCGCGCCCCGAGAGCCGCGCCTCGAAGAGGATGTGGTCGCAGTTGACCCTGTGGCCGACCAGCGGGCCGTGCGAGTACTCGCCGCGCTTCAGGAACATCTCGTCGTCGCACAGGTCGTCGCTGGTCGTGGCCTCCTCCGCCGGATGGCCGGGAAGGCGGTGCGCGATGGGCTCAGGACGCGGATACTGGGAGGCGAAGTCCAGCGGGACGCCGGCCCGGTAGAGGGCACCGAGCGCCTCCTGGAAGCGGAGGCACACGTCCTCGCCCTGCATGAGCGTCGGGACGGACACGGGGAGGGGGGCGCCGCCCTCGAGGCACTGCCGGATGATCGGCTGCAGGGCCGAGTGCGGTGCGACCTCCAGCACCACGTCGGGGCGGTGCTCCCGGCGGAGCGTCTCCATCGCGGCCTGGAAGCGCACCGGCTCGCGGATGTTCGACCACCAGTAGCGCGCGTCCAGGCGCTCCGCGACCTCGCCCGTCACCGACGACACCATGGGCACCTCGCCACGGGAGCCGCACCCGTCCAGGAAGTCGAGCGAGCGGATGACGTCGTCCAGCAGCGGATCCATCGCCGCGGAGTGGAACGCGATGTTGCCCGGAAGCAGTCCGTGCTGCAGCCCGCGGCGGTCGAGCTCCGCCATGACGGGCTCGAGGGCGTCCCGCCCGCCGCACACGACGGTGTTGGCCGGCGAGTTCAGGCAGGCGACCTCCGCCCCGGCCGCTCCCTGCTCTGCCGACCCGGCCGGGTCGGCCAGCTCCCGGAGCAGGTCCTCCACGCCCGCCCGGTCGAGCCCGATCGCGAGCATCCGGCCCGAGCCGGCCACCCGCTGCTGCAGGCTGGCCCGGTGGTAGACCAGATGCGTGGCCTCCGCCAGCGAGAGGGCCCCCGAGGCGTACGCCGCGGCCACCTCGCCCGAGCTGTGGCCGACGACAGCGTCCGGCTGGACGCCCCACGTCGAGAGCAGCTCCACGAGCGCGCACTGCAACATGAAGATCGCCGGCTGGGCGAGCTGGACCTCGTTCAGTTCCTCCTGGCTCGCCCGGAAGCAGCCCTCGCGCAGCGAGAGCGGCGAGTGGGTGCGCCACTCGCGCTCGACTGCGTCGACCACGCGGCGGAAGACGGGATCGGCGTCGTAGAGCGCCCGGCCGCATCCCGCCCACTGGGTGCCCTGCCCGGAGAAGACCATCGCCACGCGCCGCTCGCCCCCCTCCGCGACGGAGACCGGCGAGGGGTCTTCCACGAAGGCGTCCAGCGCCTGGGCCAGCTGCTCCCGGTCGCGGACGGCGAACGCGGCCCTGGCGGGCAGATGGCTGCGGCGGCGGCCGAGGTTGCCCGCGAGCGTGTAGAGGTCGAAGTCCTCCTTGTCCAGCCCTTCACCGAGCAGGCGCGCGCTCTCGACCAGGGCGTTCTGGCTGCGCGCGGACAGCGGGATCATGTACCCGGCCTCGGGGGCCAGGGGCACCGACCACGTGCTGGGCCCGTCCGGCCGGTACTCCCTCACGACGCAGTGTCCGTTCGCGCCGCCGAACCCGAAGGAATTGATCCCGATCACGACCGGGCGGTCCGGGAAGGGCTCGGAGGCCGTCTGCACCCGCATCGGGCAGCTGTCGAAGTCGATCTCGAGGTTCGGGGCCAGGAAATTCTTCGAGATCGGGGCGAAGGTGCGGCGCTCGATCATCAGCAACACCTTGAGGAGCGCGGCGCTGAAGGCCGCCGCCTCGAGGTGGCCCACGTTGCTCTTGACGCTGGCGACGCGCAGCGGGACCGTGCGCTCGACGCCCCCGAAGGCCTCCGCTATGGCGTTGCCCTCGATGCGGTCGCCCACGACGGTGCCGGTCGCGTGCGCTTCGATGTAGTCGAAGTCCTCCGCTCCCAGTCCCGCCCGCGCGCACGCCGTGCGCATCAGCTCGACCTGCGAATGCCGGGTCGGCGCGGTGATGTAGCGGCCCGGGGCCAGGCCCGCGGCGTCGTCGGCGGTGCCTGCGGTGTTGACCGCCGTGGCCTCGATCACCGCGAGCACGCGCTCGCCGTCGCGCTCGGCCGCCTCGAGCGTCTTGATCGCGAACACGAACGCGCCCTCGGCGCGCATGTAGCCGTTGGCGTCGGCGTCGAAGGAATGACAGCGGCCGTCGGGGCTGATGACCCCGAGGGCGTTGAAGGAGGCACTGCAGCGGGCCGATCCCAGATAGGTCGCCGACCCCACGAGCGCCCGGTCGCAGTCGCCCTGGCGTATCGAGTTGGCCGCCGTGTGCAGCGCCGTCAGCGACGCCGAGCAGGCCGTCGAGCACGCGATCGACGGCCCCATGAGGTTCAGGTGGTACGAGATGCGATTGGCGAGCATCGAGGCGTCGATGCTCAGGATCGAGAACTCGTTCGTGCCGTAGAGCGCCCGCCAGTTGGCGGTCGACGCGACCTGCGAGCCGATGAAGACGCCCGTCGGGCTGTTGCGGAGCCCGTCCAGGTCCCATCCGGCGTGCTCGCAGCTCTCCCAGGCGCAGCCGAGCAGCATCCGGATCTGCGGATCCATGTAGGCCATCTTGTGGCGGGACACGCCGAAGAGGCCCGGGTCCATCCGCTGCTCGCCCTCGTCGCGTATCAGGCCCTCGTACGGGCTGCCGAAACGGCCCGGGCCGGAGAAGGCGCCGATCGGCCGGTAGCCCCGGCCGTAGCGCTCGCTCACCGGTTCGCGGACGACCTCGCGCTCGGTGAGCAGGCGCCAGAAATCGTCGTCCGTGCGGATGCCGCCGGGCATGCGATAGGCATAGCCGACGACGGCCACCGGGCAGGGGGCACTCACGAGACCGCTCCTACGTCCTCACGTCGGGCTACGCGCCGGGGCGCGGCCCACGGGGCGGGGCGCGACGCTAGGGGACGTCGACCACCTTCTTCACGGCCTTGTCGGCGGTCTGGAACATCGTCTGGAGCCACTCCTTGCGCCGGGCACGGAATTCCTTCACCAGATCCCACAGGTCCTCGCGGACCCGCTCGACGGCTGCTTCGCGGACGTCGTCCGAGAGCGAGACGTCGTTCTCGAACTCGTACTTTTCGATCGCGAAGTCGGCGACGTCGAGGATGTTCTCCCCGACGATCTGCATGTCGACGGCTTTCTTGAGCGAGATGGGCCTGTCGTAGCTGCGTTCGGTCATGGTTGCCTTCCGCTGCGAGAGAATTGATCGGAGGGTCGAAAGAGACGGCCGCACGATGGGAAGATGATACGCTCACACCCGGCTCGCGAGAAAGGCCGCACGCGACGCTAGGGGGCTCCCCGGGTTCGGAGTCCCGGCCGTGCTCGACGAGCGAGCGCCGATGCCTCGCTCGAATCCCGGGGGCCGGGGCCGCGGATTAGGCGGAGGGGGGCGACCCGCCGGTATAGAAGGCGGCCGTGCGCAGCGCCCGGACCCTGGCGTCGGGCTTCAGGCGACACTAACAAGACACGAATGAACGCACAGATAACACGACTATGTCGCAAGGTCAAATCGTGCGGCCCGTGTGGCCATGGGCTTTCCCGTCCTGCGAAGCGGCGAACGCGCTCTCGTCGAGCACGCACGCCGTGATCACGCCGCCGGCGTTGTCTTCGAACCGGTACCGACCGCCCGGCGCGCGCGTCCCGCCGACCGGAAGGAACCAGCGCCCGATGCGCTGGGCGTTCGTCAGGGCGTCCCACAGCTCCGCGCCTGCCGTCCGGTAGCTCCTGGCCAGCGTCACCGGGCGGGCTCCCCCTCGCGCCTCCCGTGCTTCCTCCGCTGCCTGGGCCCGGGCGCGGACGGTGTCGCGCGCCGGACGGGCCGGCAAGGCGTTGGAATCCGCCCCGGACCGGGCGGACGTCGCCGCGGCGTGTGACGCCGCTCCCGAGCGCGTAGCTTCCGGTCGCCGAAGCCGGCGACACCAGAGGAGGCCGCAGGGCGGCGGAGACCTGAAATGCCAGAAGACCACGAAGGCCGACTCGGACTCTCTCCCGCCCCGGCTGGCGAGAACCCGGCGGGGGCGCACTCCCGTGGCCCGGTGCTCGTCACCGGAGCCAACGGCTACGTCGCCTCCTGGCTGGTCAGGCGGCTCCTCGAGCGGGGCTTCCCAGTCCACGCGACGGTGCGCGACCCGGGCGACCCCGCCCGTACCGAGCACCTGAGGGCGATCGCCCGGGACAGCCCCGGGACGCTCTCGCTCTTCCCGGCGGACCTCCTCGACCCTGCCGGGTTCGGTCCGGCGATGGCCGGATGCGGCCTCGTCTTCCACACCGCGTCGCCGCTCATCGTGCGCGGGGTCGAGGATGCGCTGCGCGATCTCGTCGAACCGGCGACCGCGGGGACGCGCCACGTCCTCGAGGCCGCCAGCCGTACGCCCTCCGTCCGGCGGGTCGTGCTGACCTCCAGCATCGTGGCCGTCTACGGCGACGCCCAAGACATCGAGCACGTCGAGGGCGAGCGCTTCGACGAGACGCACTGGAACACGACGAGCAGCGCGCGCCACCAGCCCTACTCGTACTCCAAGACGGTGGCGGAGCGCCTGGCGTGGGAGATGGCCCGGAGGCAGTCCGGCTGGGAGCTCGTGGCGCTCAACCCGGGGCTCGTCCTGGGGCCCGCGCTCAGCCTGCACACGAAGGCCGAGGGCGTGCTGATGATGCGGGACCTGGGCAGCGGCTACTACCGGTTCGGCGCCCCCGATCTGGAATTCGCGGTCGTGGACGTGCGCGACGTGGCCGAGGCGCACCTGCGGGCGGCCCTGAACCCGGACGCGTCCGGCCGCCACATCCTCGTCAGCGAGTCGCTCGGCCTGATCCGGATCGCCCAGATCCTGCGCGAGCGCTTCGGGTCGGCATATCCCTTCCCAACTCGCACCGTCTCCAACTCGGCGGCGCTCATGCTCGCTCCCACGAGGGGCATCCCGCAGGCCGTGGCCAGGCGGAACCTCGGCTACCCGCTCCGCTTCGACAACGGACGCTCGCGGAACGTCCTGGGCATGGTCTACCGGCCGGCCGGCGAATCGGTCGCGGACCACTTCCGGCAGCTGCTCGACGACGGCCTGGTGAAGGCCCCCGCATGAGGCTCTATGAACGGGCCGACGCCCGGGCCGGCACCCGTCAGGCCTTGGCCACGCGCACCGTCAGGATGTCGACGTTGTGGTACTGCTGGTGCTTGACCGAGGACGCGTGGTGGCGGAGCAGTCGAAGCGACAGGTCGCGCTCGCTCGTGGGATCGGGCCCGCTCTCCAAGTGGATCATCTCGTTCTCGAGGTTGCCCGTACGGGTCGCGGCGGTGAACTCCAGCGCGGCGTCGCGGCGGAGGTTCCGGGCCACCACGCGCAGGCGGCGCCCCTCGGCCTCCCCGGCGTGCGCCTCGCCTTCGGGAGTGTGGCCCCCTCCGCCGTCCTCCTCTCTCCGCCAGAGGCTCAGGAGCGCTTCCTCGGCCGCCGCCCGCAGGCGCTCCCTTGCCCTCGCGCCCCACCGGTAGCGGGCCGCGAACTCCACGAGGAATTGGTCGAGCTTCCCCAGGTTGTCCGGATCGAGCGCCATCTCGACCCTGTGCGGGCGGGGCCCGGTGAGCGCGAGGAAGAGGTTCAGGAGAAGGACCGTGAGCCCTCCCGCGGTCAGGCCGTTCGCGAGCATGCGGGCCGCGGGGGTGGCGAAGTGTTCCGGGAAGATCGCCCCGAACTGGATGCCGGCACCCACCCAGAAGGAGAGCCCCGCGACCGTGGCGTTCAGGCGCTCGACGCCCTGCTGGAAGACCACCCGCATGCCCTCGGCGAACGTGACCCCGAAGATGACGATGATGTAGGCGCCCAGCACGGGCGGCGGCACCGAGAAGACGAGCGCCGTGAGCTTGGGCACGAAGGCGAGCGCGACCAGGAAGGCGCCGATCCAGACCCCGATCCTGCGGGCGGCCACGCCGACACCGGTGGCGAGCGCGATGCCGGCCGCGTACGGCCAACCGGGCAGTGTTCCCGCGACTCCCGCGAGCAGGGTCCCGGCCGCGCAGGCTCCCAGGCCTCCCTGCACGCGCCGGAAGTCGACGGCCCTGGGCTCGCGGCTGGAGACGCGCTGCATCCGCACCGAATCGCTGACCTGCCTGACCGTGATCACGAAACTGACGAACAGGAAGCCGGGCAGGAGCACCCAGAACGTCGGGCCGAACTCCAGGTCCAGCCCGGGCGTCGCGACGGCCGGCACGCCGAGCCACGGGGCACGGGCCACGGGGCCCAAGTCCACGATCCCGAAGAACAGCGCGACCAGCGAGCCCCCTGCGATGGCGAGCACCGGCGTCCAGGCACGCATGATCCTGGGAGAGCGGAGCATCAGGCCGACGACGGCGAGGAGCGTGACCGCCGTGACCGTCGGGGCGGCGGCCGCGGGGGCGCCTTCCGGCACACGCGTCAGCATGGCGAATCCCATCGGCATCACGCTCACCGAGACGAGCGCCATCAGCGTCCCCGACACGACCGGGGTAATGACGTGCCTCAGCAGCTCGAGGCGAGCCGCCAGGGTGAACTGGCAGAGGGCGGACGCGACGACCAGCGTGCCGAGCAGCGCGGGACCGCCCGCGGCGAGCGCGAGCACCGCGACGCCGATCGCGGCCCCGGACGTGCCCATCACGGTGAGCGTGCCGGCGCCGAGCCCTCGGACGCGCACCGCCTGGACGATCGTCGTGAGCCCCGCGATGAGCATCGTCGCGAAGATGGCCCACGACAGGTACTGGTCGCTCTGGCCGGCCGCGCGCACGACGATCGTCATGACCACCACGATCGGCACCGACGCCAGGATCGCCGTCTGGAGCCCGATGACGAAGCAGGCCGGGCCGGGGGGCCGTTCGTCGGCCGCGAAGCGCAGCTCGCCGGCCCATTCCTTCGTGTCCGTGACCATCGGTCGGCTCTTCGCTCGCTCCCCGCGCGGGTTCGGTGGGGGCACGCTCAGGCCCTGCCCGTCGGTGCGGGCCCGCTTCCCGCCGGAAGCTCACGACGCCGGAGGCGTTTGTCGAGCGGCCCCGACCCTGCCGCAACCGCCCATTGACCGCATCCGGTTCGACGCCGAGGACCGGCTGTGGGTATCGCTGAGCGTCCACGGGGATGCTGCGATGTCGGAGGCTGATGTATAAGATCCCACGGGTGCATTGTTCTTTCGCGCCCAGTGGCCACGGGGAGTGGAGCTGCGCCACGGAGCTGCCCGAGGCACGAACGCCTGGGGCATCGCCAGGGGTCCGCTCGATGAGCACCGCCTGGTGCCGGTCCGGTTCGGTGACCGGGGATCCCGTCGATGACGTGAATCAAGGAGAGCGCTCAGGATGACCCGAAGAACAACCACCTCGGCCACACTGACCGCTGCCTTGCTCGCCGCGGGCTGCGCGCCGGATGCCCCGCCCCCCGACCACACCGCCGTCTTCACTGGCGGCGCGGGCGAGTGGGTCGAGCTTTCCCACGCCTTCGGGCCTTCGACGATCTACTGGCCGACCGATACGGCAGGCTTCCAGCTCACCGAACTGGCGTACGGCCAGACGGAGGGCGGGTACTTCTACGCGTCGTACGCCTTCCGGTCCGCCGAGCACGGCGGCACCCACCTGGACGCGCCGATCCACTTCGCGGAGGGGCGCATGACGGCGGACGAGATCCCGTTGTCGAGGCTCATCACCACCGCGTCCGTGGTCGATGTCTCGGCTGTGGCCGACGCCGACTACCTGCTGTCGGTCGAGGATCTCACTGCTTGGGAGGCCGAGCACGGGGAGTTCGCCGACGGCACGGCTCTGCTCGTCCGCACGGGGTGGTCGTCGCGCTGGGACGACCGCACCGCCTACCTGGGCACGGATCTAACCGGGCCGGAGGCCGTGCCCGAGCTGCACTTTCCCGGGATCGGTCCCGAGGCCGCGCAGTGGTTGGTGGACAACCGCGCCGTCGCGGCGGTGGGGATCGACACGCCCAGCATCGACTATGGCCAGTCGACCGACTTCCGCGCCCACGTGATCCTCTACAGCGCGAACATCGTGGGGTTCGAGAACCTGACGAACCTGGACCGGCTGCCGGCGACGGGCGCCGGGATCGTGGCGTTGCCGATGAAGATCGTGGGGGGGAGCGGGGGGCCGCTGAGGGTGGTGGGGTGGGTGCCGGAGTGACGAGCCCGCCGTCATGACTCGAACCACGCTGACCCGCACGATCGGCGCCCCGGCCGACAGGGTCTTCGCCACCGTCGCCGATCCGGTCAACTACACGAAGGCCGTATCCCAGATCACGAAGGTCGAGTTCCTCACCGACCAGCGGACAGGCGTCGGAACCCGGTTCCTTGAAACGCGCGAGATGCGCGGGCGGGAAGCCGCGACGGAACTCGAAGTCACCGAGTACGTGAAGAACGAGCACGTCCGCATTGTCTCCAAAGCCGGCGGAACCGTGTGGGATTCCGTCTTCACGGTGACGCCGGCCGGGGACGGGCGCGGGACGAGGCTCGATCTGGTCATGGAAGCGAGGCCGTGCCGCCTGCTGGCACGCGTCTTCGTCCCATTGACGAAGGGGATCGTGGCCAAGGCGGTCGCCGGAGATATGGACGCTGTCAAGGCACACCTGGAAGACGTGCAAACGGACCCGGATTGACCCTCGGTCCCGTGCCGACGACCGGCCCGGTAGAGTAGCAAGACCCAGGCGAGCCGTTCCGAGCCCGCCGGGGTCTGTTCACTTCACGCGATGCTAGACCGTGCGCGTACCCGCCCTCCGGAGGAGCGTGCGTATCTTTTCGACCGAGCGGGAGTCGACGGCTACCAGGGGCGGGCGAGGCATCCCCCCGGAGGCCCCGACGAGATCGAGCGCAGCCTTGACGCCCGGAACGCCCAGGCCGGCCACGACCTCTTTGTGGAGCGGCCCGATCCGTTCCTGGATCCTCCCGGCCTCCCTGTGGCGGCCCTCCCCGTGGAGCCGCGACAGCTCGGCCGTCTCGGCCGGAACGAGGTTCGCGACGCCCAGGATCCCGCCGTCGGCGCCCATCTCGAGCGCACCGTAGAGCTTCGCTCCGTTCCCGACGAGGACCCGGAACCCGTCGGCGACGGCGTCCAGGTGCTCGCCGAGCGCCGGGAGCTTCCCGCGGGAGTCCTTGATCCCGACGATCCCCGGGTGCCGGGAGAGTTGGGCGACGAGCGGGGTCGAGAGCTCGAGCGTGCTGCACGCGAGCGGGGCTTGGTAGAGGACGACCGGGAGGGGAGAGCTGTCGGCGACGGCGCGGTAGTGGAGCGCCAGGAGCCGGTCGCTCATCTCGCTCCGGTAGTAGGCGGGAGGCTGGACGAGGACGGCGTCGGCGCCCGCCTCGGCCGCCTCGACGCTCAGGCGGACGGTCTCGCGCGTGGATTCGGCGCCCGTGCCGGCGATGACCAGGCGGCCGTCACCCACGAGTTCCGCGGCAGCGCGGATCGCCGCCTTCCGCTCGTCCGGAGCGAGAAGGGGCGCCTCCCCGGTCGTGCCCGCGACGACGAGCCCCTGCACGGGGGCGGCGAGTACACGCCTCAGGTTCGCGCGGAGCGCGATGACGTCGAGGTCGCCCGTGACCGGATCGAAGGGACTCGTCACGGGGACGAAGACCCCGGTGAGTGCGAGCGCCACGGACTCGGCTTGCGGTCCCGACATCAAACCCCCTCTCTGAGCTTGCGGTCAGCGCACACGGAACGGCAGGCGACAGGGCGCCGCCACGAGGTCGGGCGCGAGCACGGCGGCGTAGACCGGCAGCGGTGGTCCCCTACGACCTCGGCGTGCGCAACCCGGACGCCGGGAGCCCGACCGAGATGCCGCTGACGACCACCCCGATCGGCGACCTGTTCACCGACGACAAGATCCTGAGCATGGCGCACGCTTTCCAGAAGGGGACGAACTGGCATTCGAGGAGGCCGGATATCGGGTAGGCAACGACCCCGTTCCGTGTCGACACAGGGAGGGCGACTCAGGAACGTGCCGCTTCTCGGAGATCGACGTTCCCTCCTGCCAGCGGCAGGTTGCCGTTGTCCGGCAAGGCCTGTTGACCCTCCGTACTCAGAGCGAGACGGAAGGCCGCCAGGCTCTCGGAGATCCCGTCCCCGGCATGACGGAATTCCTCGGGGATCGCGCGTTGGCGCGCCTCGGAACGCCGCAGTGCCTCCTGTCTGAAACTTTCTGCCACTCCCGCTGCCGCGTCAGACCCCCGTCCGGCTTCGTTGAACGAAGCCAACTCCGATTTCAGATACGACTTGAATTCCCGGAGAACGGTCTGCTGGCGTGTGAGCTTCTCGCAGTGATAACCCATGGCGGCCAGGCGGACTGCCAGCGGAAGCAACCGAGGATGGTCCCTGGAGACCCTGGCTATGTAGCGTGAGAACACCGGCAACTGGTCCGGCGTCAGGCGCCGTCGGATTCCCATGATGCCCAGATAGAGAAGGTGCTTGCTCACCGGTTTGTAGATGTGGGGTACCGGATTGAGGTTGTCCAGCAGTGCCAGACAGCGGTCGAAGTAGTTCTCCAGGGTCGAATCGTAGATGGTTCCGACGACCCGAAGGTACCCTTCCACGAGTGTCTGCGGATCCATCTCCGGCTTGAAGTTCAGGGCGGTCGCGTCGATTTCGACAGGTTTGTCCAACAATCGATTCTCGCGTTCCAGCCGGGCCCACAGGTTCGTTCCCTTGAGTGCGGTCAGCAACCCGACGAGCGCGATCGGAATCCCGGCCTCCTGGATGAACTCGATCTGGGCATCGAACGCGTTTTCGTCGTCATCATCGAGGCCCAGGATGAAGCCGCCCAGAACCATCATTCCCTTCTGCTGAATCCTGCGTACGGACGTGAGCAGGTAGTTCTCGTCGCGCGTGTCGAGATTCTGAGGCTTCTTCATCTTCCTGAGAGCTCTCGGATTGGGCGTCTCGATTCCCAGGAAGACGGCGTCGAAGCCGGCCTCGATCATGACGTCCATCAAGTCGTTCATCCGGACGAGATTGACACTCGCTTCGGTGAACAGCGAATAGGGATGGCCACGCTCCCTCTGCCATTCGGCGATCACCGGGAGGAGCCTCGAGACTTCGCGCTTGTTGCCGATGAAGTTGTCGTCGACCAGAAAGAGCGGACCCCGCCAGCCCAGCTCGTACAGCCGGTCGAACTCGGCCACCATCTGCTCCGGCGTTTTCGTTCGGGATACACGGCCGTACAGCTTCGTGATGTCGCAGAACTCGCAGTCGAAGGGGCATCCCCGCGAGAACTGCAGGCACATCGAGTGGTACTCCTTCATGTCGATGAGGTCGAAACGGGGCACTGGAGCCGTGCTCATGTCCGGCTTCTTCGGCGCGCGATAGACGGCCCGCGCGGTGCCGTTCTCCAGGTCGCGAAGGAAGGTCCGGAAGGTCTCCTCGACCTCATCGAGCACGAAGTGATCGATTCCCTCCATCTCTTCATGAAAGGTGGTGGGATGCGGCCCGCCGGCGATGACCGGAACCTGCGCGCGGTTGCAGCGCTCGACGACCTGCTCGAGTGAGGGACGCTGCGGAATCATGGTCGACGTGAAGGCCAGATCCGCCCACTCCAGGTCGGCGTCCTCGAGCGCAGTCACGTTGAGATCGACCACACGCAAGTTGTACCGGGATGGAAACATCGCGGCGACGGTGAGCAGGCCGAGTGGAGGGAATGCCGCCTTGATGCCCAGGAGATCCAGGGCGTAGTTGTTGCCCCAGTAGGTGGGGGGGTGCTTCGGGTAGACGAGGAGGGCGTTCGGCATGGCCCGGCTCACGAAACTGGCGCCGCGCCGACCCGGTTCGCGACGAACTCGCGGTAGTCGGCGAATGCGGCGTTCACCCCGTCGCGGGTCAGGCCGTAGTCTGCGATACCGTACATGTGCCGCCTCTCCGCGCGCCGTCGCTCCTCCTGGTTCCAGAACCAGGCCTTCATCGCTTCAATCGATTCCGGGTCCATCGACCAGCCAAACCGACGATGGATGTCAACGACAACCGCGATGGGGTCGCGGATCAGGTCGTAGAAGCTCACGTCGTGCCAGCGGTGTTCCAGCTCGGGGTGCGACCGCCGAAATCCAATCGCCCGGTCAAGCATGCGACTCATCGCTTTCAGTTGCTCGGTACCGAGCAACTGGCGGGGGCGCGGCTCGCTGATGTCCGACCGGAAGCGCTCCACCAGACTGCACCAGGACCCCATGAATTCGACGGGT
>JAPPGF010000021.1 GCA_028875075.1 Gemmatimonadota bacterium
CGACCACTGACTTGGAAGCGTTCGGCAGCAAGCAGTTCCGGCTCGAGTTCAACGCGAGCGGCAAGAAGTGGGTCCGCTTCGCGGCTTGGGACTCTGCCGGCAATGGCGCGTTCACCCAGCCGGTCCACTTCTAGCGCGTGTTTCCCTTAAAGTCTGGCTAGCGAGGGGTCTTGGCTTCACACGTCTGGACCGGAGGCGGTTCAGAGCAATCCCCAAGCCGGTGGCCCAAAATCAGGCTCCGTAGGTTGGAAACGTCCTCGGAGCATATTGAAACAGACGCTGTCCGTGACCGCCATCGCGAGGCTGATTCCCATCGCCGGCGATCGGTGGCCGACACGGGACTGTTTCTGAAGGCAAGAAAGTCGAGCCTGAGGCGACACTCTGGTGGATTGTCGCCATAGCTGAGGACTGGTTCCTGGACCCACTCGTTGACCGCTCGCGACTTCTCCGCATGTGGTGTCGCTGATCATGACGTTCCGGGCAACCGTTCGATTCGCGGCGGGTCGACGGCCGTCACGGAAGCTGCTTCGTGCTGCCGAATGTCTAGGCGCCAGCGTCGCCTGCGCATTCCCCCAGACCTTCAGCGAATACCTACGGCAGATCGGGTGCCGTTTGCTCCTGTGCTGATGGTCTGCATCAGTCGTCCTTGGTCCATGCGGTTGGTGGCCACGTCTCGATGTCATGTCCCATGGCCTCGACCAAGTTTCCGAACAAATGGCAAAGCTTGCGAAACGACCGTGATCCACGATAGGCACTAGACAGTGAGAACTTCGCGCTCAGTGCCGCTTGGTCTGAGGTCTCAAGGTAGGTCGCACCGGGGTCCATTCGTAACTCCAATTGCTCCTTGGCTCCCCGCGGGTACTCAGGGTCCGAATGATGTTCCGCGTCAGTTCTGATCCCCCGATGCCCGCGCAACGATTCAACTGCTGCAAGAAACCACGCTTCGTATTCGCGGTGGGCCAAGACTACACCGCATGGCAGTCCACCCGCAGCCTCCGACGCCCACGTGTGAATCGTTGGCCCCAGTTTGGCAGGACAGTCAGAGTTGCCATCAAACAGCATTAGGACTGCACCACAGTTAGGTTGCACTCGCGCGAGTTGTACCGCTCGTTTTACCCCAGCCTCTTCGACAAGTCGACTGCGTGGCTGTCGAATCGGCCTGCCAATGCTTACCGACCACACCTCTGCCACCTCAACGAAACGGCGAAGAAGAACTGGAACTGCGGCTACATCTCCATGGCCCTCCACGATAGGCTGGATGGTCACTGCGACTTGTCTCCTAGGCAAAGCGGCCCTAGTCTGAATGCGGGCTGGCCGACTCTTCGGCTGTCAGGGCATTCGATCGGAGCAATTCGCCCGCGCCCATGATGTGCCGCTCCAATGCTGTCCGCACTGCACTCGAAACCCCACTGAAGCGACTCGAGCCCCCCTCCGAGGATAGGATTCGCAAATGCCGATCCTCGATCCATTTTGCGTCGAGAATGTCCGGGCTATGTGTCGTAACGACGACCTGCATTGACTGACTGGCAAGCCGCAGCACATCGAGGACTGCGCCAAGTGCTCCCGGATGGATAGAGGCCTCTGGCTCCTCGATTACCAGAAGCGACGGCCTTGGACGTTGGAACACGGCGGTAATCAGCCCCAGCACACGTAACGTACCATCAGAGACGCTGAAGGCTTCGAACTTGATCGGGTCCGAACCTTTCCGGTCCTGCGTGAACTCCAGGGTCAGCTTGTTGCCGTGCTTCTTTGGCTTGACCGCAACCGTTCCCGGAACAACGCTCCCAAGCAATTCGCAAATCCGAATCCAATCCTTCTCCGGGGACTTCCGATGTATTTCGCGCAGCACGCTGGCGGCATTCCGGCCATCCGACCGCAAACCCGCGCCACCGTCCGGGTCCTGCAATGCCCGTAACACTTCCGGATCGATCCGGTAGGTGCGCATGTCCGCTAGGAACCGGAACACCGTTGAGAATCTCTTGTCTCCACCAACTAAGGGCAATGCAAGGGCCCGCGGTTCGATGGAAGGGACAAGCGAATCGACGCTGCATCGCCACACTGTCGAGCCCTTGTCAGTGCTCCGGGAGAACGATTCCTTGGTTCCATCGGAGTGAGAGACGGAGCAGCGTTCGAACGCAACCTCGAAGTCATCGCCTCTCCTGGCGCGCAGATCGATCCAGTATTCAGCGCTCTCCGTATTCCTATCTGGATTCTCCAGGTTCACTCCTAGCCACAGATTGGACGGGCGGCCCCTTGCCGAGCTCCGATGGGACGTTGCGGAGAATCCTCCCCGCCGTTCGATGACGGCTTGCAATGGGGAAGACATGGACTCGGAGAGGAAAGCGAACACATCGGTGAAGCTGCTCTTGCCAGATCCGTTCCGTCCAACTACAAAGGTGGGATTCTCAAATGTCACCTCCGTGAGAGCGAAGCTGCGGAATCCGTACAACTTTAGATTGCGTAGGCCACAATCCACTGTAGCTGTTTTCTCTCGGCGCACACGACTGACCTCCTGAGGGTACCCATTCAGAATATCGTCTTCGCATTTGAGAGAAACAAATGGCACCGAAGTTGACAAACGTGCGACGTCGGTCGGCTCTAGACTCTACTGTGATCCGTGGACGTGTCCGAGGAAGAGACTGAAGCGATCCAGACTCTGAGCTGCCTCGACGCCTCGGCCGACAAGTGAGGTCACTGGGAAACCGACTTTGCGGGCTCTCCCTCAGGCCACGGAACAACCTCAATGCCAGCCCGACGGAAATGATGGTCCAGCGTCAAAGGCCGACGAATTCGCAACTCTCGCATCAGGACAAAGCTACAACATTCAGTAGGGGAGAATGTCCTGTCTCGATAGCGGAAGAACAGGGAAAGCGCTCCTTCTCTACGCGCGTCGTCAATGGACTCTATTCGGAGCCGAGCTATCGATCTGCGGCCACCGCGCTTCAGTGGCATCAAGACCAAGGCGGAACCGAATTGTGGACAGAGCCTCATTGATGAGATGGTCAGTAGTTGTCGGCACACCTCCGTCTGACAACCACTGATCCCGAGCCTTGCACACAGCTGAACCCGCCACATCGCAAGCATCGGCTGCTGCAACTCACCCAGACGTATCCACAAAGATCAATCTCACTGGTACAGAACCTCATCATTCCGTGTGGCTGCATCTCCGGCGTCCGATGCTCCAACAGGCGTAGCCCGGTACAGCGGATCCGATTCCAGCGGAACACTGTCCAGTGACCGTCGGCCAACCGGCACGATGTCGAAAGCCGGGCGGCTCCGGTACAGGACTGTAAACCGGCCACCGTGCCTCACTCTATCGACGATTTCTCGCATCCGCTTTCGAAGCTGATTAGCGTTGATCACCTCTGGCATCAGCGCATCTCCCAAGGTTCAATTCAAGATAATCTACTTGCCCTTGCAAGTAACGCAGCCAATGCGATCAGGGTACTGCTGTGTCTCGCCAACGACTTCTTGAATCCCGACGCCGAATTCGCCTGCCGCTTCAACCGGAGCTATGCGTTGGCCGATCTTTCGCCACGTGTGACCGAATCTAGCCGCCTGCGGCCCGTGCAATACCATGGACGTTATGTCCGCACCCCAGCTCTCGGGCGAAGTGCTGAGCAAGCTCTGCCAGTACGACACCCCTACGGTCTGCAACGTGATCGAGTTGTTCGGCGTCCGCCCCCAGACGGATGGGTACATGGATGACCGCATCAAGGCCTGTTTTCCCGAGATGGGGCCGATCTGCGGGTATGCCTCCACTGCCACCTTCCGCTCCGCTGTCAAGCCGTGGGCGGGTGGGGCCTACGGCAGCCTGGCCGATCAAGTAGCCCGCTTCGGAGAAGTTCCGGACCCGCCGCTGGTGGTGATCCAAGACCTGGACTCGCCGACCAAGTCTGCCACGTTCGGCGAAGTCATGGCGGCGACATACAAGTCGTTCGGAGTCGTCGGTCTGATCACCAGCGGTTCCGCTCGCGATCTGGACCAAGTGCGCGCGGTGGGCTTGCCTTCTTTCTCGGATGGTGTCATCAGTTCGCACGGATACCCGCAGTTGCTGGAGTTCAACGTCCCGGTGCACGTCGGCGGGCTGGCCGTCTATCCCGGGGACCTGATCCACGCCGACCAGAACGGCGTGACTAACATTCCCGGCGAGATCGCCGGACAGGTGGCTGATGTCTGCGCGGAGTTCTGCGCCGCCGAAGCGGTCGTGCTGGACTATT
>JAPPGF010000012.1:0-412 GCA_028875075.1 Gemmatimonadota bacterium
CCGCCTTCGCCACCGGTGTTCTTCCTGATATCTACGCATTCCACCGCTACACCAGGAATTCCGCTCGCCTCTACCAGTCTCCAGTCCTCCAGTATCCCACGCACGTCCGGAGTTGAGCCCCGGAATTTCACAAGGGACTTAAAGGACCACCTGCCCGCGCTTTACGCCCAGTAATTCCGAACAACGCTTGCACCCTCCGTCTTACCGCGGCTGCTGGCACGGAGTTAGCCGGTGCTTCCTTTGGAGGTACCGTCAGCCGTTCGGGCTGTTCGCCCGGCCGGAGTTCGTCCCCCCTGACAGTGGTTTACACCCCGAAGGGCTTCCTCCCACACGCGGCGTCGCTGCGTCAGCCTTGCGGCCATTGCGCAATATTCCCCACTGCTGCCTCCCGTAGGAGTCTGGGCCGTATCTC
>JAPPGF010000012.1:460-137725 GCA_028875075.1 Gemmatimonadota bacterium
TGCATGTGTTAGGCACGCCGCCAGCGTTCGTCCTGAGCCAGGATCAAACTCTCCGTAGAATTTGAACAGCTCGACTGAACGCGATCCACGCTGCGGAGCACTCTGCTCCCGCTGCAGATCATGCGTTCGGAATTGCTACGTTGGAAACCCACGCACGAGTCGCCTCGTGCACCGGGAGGACGTAGTGCCTCCCGTAGTGGGCCCGCCCACCGTACTCAACCTCGATTATCAATCAGCGTTGGAACGCCCCGCTCCCAGAGGCAGGGCAGACCGATGCGCCACCGCCGGGAAGCTGTCCCCCCAGCCCTTGACGGCCGAGGGAGGGACTATGGAAGCGCAGCCGTCATAGAGCTTAGAAGCGGGCTGCGTCAGACCGTAAGGCTAACCGCGCGCGCTCTCTCGTGTCAACGTGAGCCACGCTCGTCGGCGTTACCGGCTGAGCCAGGCCGGAGATTAAGGGTGAGCGACGGGACTTGAACCCGCGACCTCCAGGGCCACAACCTGGCGCTCTAACCACCTGAGCTACGCCCACCATGGACAGCGGCCGGGGGCCATCAGGCTCGGGCGGCGACCAGACGCCGGCCGGCCGGCCGAGAAAGCTAATCGCCGCCCGGCGGCGCCTCAACCGACGTCGTCCGACCTGAAGCCCTGCACGTATCGGCCGAACCACGACTCCGCCGCTCGGCCAGGGGCATGCGCCTGGCAGGACTCGAACCTGCGACCCTCGGCTTAGAAGGCCGATGCTCTATCCAGCTGAGCTACAGGCGCAGCGGGGCTACGGGCACAGCGAGCGTGCCCGGCGGAAGCTAGACGGGCGACCTGCCGCGGGCAACGGAGAGTCTTGTCTGACGACAAGTGAGGCTACAGGGGTGCCGGCCTCCAAGGGGAGATGAGGCTTAAGGGCGGGCGCAGCCCTCGCCCCCGCGAGCCCCGTCCCAGCACTGGAGCACCCATGAGCTGTCCGCGCGGCCGAGCGGAGAGCCCTCAGAGCGGCGGCGCCACCTCCCCGCTCACTGGTTCCAGCCGCACGATCGCCGTCGGCGGCCCGCGTCGGCCGTCGATGGCGAGGTAGATCAGCCCGTCCGGTCCTTGCCGGACGTCACGGACGCGTCCCACCGCGCCGGGGAGCAACATCTCGGTGCTCACCACGCGGTCGCCCTCCAGGGTGAGACGGGCCAGCCGCTCCCCCACGAGACCACCCACGAAGAGGCTGCCCCGCCACCAAGGGAACTGATCGCCCGTATAGAACAGCATGCCCGAGGTGGCGATCGAGGGGACCCACGCCCACACGGGCGACTCGATCCCCTGGCGGTGCGTCTCTCCGCTGTAGACCGAACCGTCGTAGTTGATCCCGTGTGAGACCACGGGCCAGCCGTAGTTGGCTCCGCTACGGATCAGGTTTACTTCGTCGCCGCCACGGGGTCCGTGCTCGTTCTCCCACACTTCACCAGTCAGCGGGTGGACGGCGAGTCCTTGGGGGTTACGCTGGCCGTAGCTCCAGATCTCTGGTTTCGCGTCCGCGCGGCCCACGAAGGGGTTGTCGGCGGGGAGCTGGCCGTCGTCGTGAAGGCGAAGAATCTTGCCCTGGTGCTGTTCGAGGCTTTGGGCCGGATGGTCGGCCATCAGGTTCGCGGACGCACCCCGGTCGCCGACCGACAGGTAGAGATATCCGTCAGGGTCGAAGGCGAGCCGGCCGGCGAAGTGGGCGTTGCCCGCCGCCCAGGCGTCGGCGACGAAGATCTCCTCTACATCCACGAGTCGTCCGCCGTCGAATCGCCCCCGCGCGACGGCGGTGGTGGCGAGCGAAGCGTCCTCGTTGGGCTTCGCGAAGCTGAGATAGAGCAGTTGGTTGGTGGCGAAGTCCGGGTGAGGGCACACCTCGAGCAGCCCCCCCTGCCCACGGGCGCGCACGTCCGGCACACCGGCTACCGGCTCAGGGAGCAGCCTGCCCTCGCGCACGATCCTGAGCCGTCCCTCCCGTTCTGTGACGAGCATGTCGCCGTTCGGGAGCCAGGCGATCGACCAGGGATTGACCAGCCCGTCGGCTACGGTCACGACCCGAAAGTTGTGCCGGGCGGACTCGTGGACCTCGGGATCGGCTTGCGCGGGCAGCTGGGCCGCATAGGCGAGGGTCGCGAGCGCCGCGAGACACGCCGCGGGACGAAAGGCGAAACACAGAGATTCGGATCGCATAGCTCCTCCAGCTCCAGAGCTCGAGTCGGTGTCCCCCCGGGGATGCTACGGGATAGGATACAGCCTCTCGGCCGCTTCCGCCCGGTTTCAGGGCAGATTATCCGGCAACAATTCCGGGACGTCGTCCGGCCTGAGCGTTGACCCGTCGCCCGTGCACTGTCCGTGCAGAGAGGCGCGCGCGCTCCGTCCGGGGGCCCGGCACCGAGTCCACACCTGCACAGCGTCGACGCCGTGCACTGCGCTGCCAGGCCGTCGACTCCCCGGGCGAAGGTATTCCAGTCTGTCTACGCGCCGTAGATTACGCGGAGCATTGTGCCCCCCGGACCCAGGGTTCGGCCGCCGTGGACGGGCCGGGTGCGGTGCGGCAAGGGGTTGGAGGGGCGAGGCACGCCGCCAGGACGGCGCGGAACTGCGCGAGCGCCACCGCATACCCTTCCCGCAACTCATGTGAACTGGACCGGAGCGACTCCACTGGGTACGAGGCTAGCTGCCGTGCTGGCGACGGGGGGCCTGCTGCTCACGGGCTGCGAGCAGGTCGAGCAAGTGATCGATGCACGCCGGGACCTCACCCCGCATGAGGCGTACGCGGCGTCCTTGGAGACCGCGGGTCTCGCCGGAAGCGCACTCGGAAGGGACTGGATGCGGGCTGCCGATCGGGCGCTACACGAGCCGCTGATCGTCGGTCTGCCCTACCGCGAGGAGGGCTTCCTGTCCGCCGACGCGCCGAGCGCCGTCGGGTTGCGTCTCGCACTCCAGCGTGGGCAGGTACTCACGGTTCGCACGAGCTTTTACGCGCAGGACCCGGCGCGTGTCTTCGTGGACCTGTTCCGCGTGCCGGCGCAGAGCGGCGACCCGCTCCGCCCGCTCGCGCGCGTCGACTCGCTGCCCGACGGCATGGTGTACGAGCCGTACCGCGACGGGGAATATGTCCTGCGGCTGCAGCCCGAGCTCCTGCGCGGCGGCCGCTATCAGCTCATGCTCTCGCTCGACCCTTCGCTGTCGTTCCCGGTCGACGGAGCGGACCCCAGCGCCATCGGGAGCACGTTCGGCCAGCCGCGAGACGGAGGCGCGCGCGCCCATCACGGGGTCGACATCTTCGCCCAGCGCGGCACCCCCGTGCTGGCGGCCACAGACGGGATCGCGTACCGGGTCGGCGAGACACCGCGGGGAGGGCGAGTGGTGTGGTTGCGGGACGAGCGGCGCGGACAACGCCTGTACTACGCGCACCTCGATAGCCAGCGGGTATCCAACGGCCAGCGGGTGCGGCTCGGTGACACGCTGGGGTACGTGGGGAACTCCGGGAACGCGCGCACGACGTCCCCCCACCTACACTTTGGCGTATACGCGCGCGACGAACACGCGCGCGGGCCACAGGACCCCTTCCCCTACATCGTCCGACCCCGCGGCGCGCTCCCCGGGCTTCCGAGCGCGCCCGAACGCCTGGGTCACTGGGCCCGCGTGTCGACGGAGTCCGCGACGCTTCGCGCGGGGCCGCGGTCGCGAGCGCAAGCGCTTGCCTCGCTGCCCCGCCATACGCCCGTGCGTCTAGCTGCGGGGAGCGGCAGTTGGTGGCGCGTGCGCCTGCCGGACGGCCTGATGGGCTGGCTGCCGTCGTCCGCCACCGAGAACGCGGAGAGTGCGGTACGCGAGGAGGTGCTGGCTGCGCTGAATCCAGTCCCGATTCGCGCGGAGCCGGCGCCAGAGGCGCCGGTTGTCCAACCACTGCCGCCCGGCAGCCGAGTCGCCGTGTGGGGTGAGTTCTCCGGTTACCTGTGGGTGCGGGCGGGTGACGGGCGGCCCGGTTGGCTGGCGTCGCAGCAGTAGCGTCCCCGATGCCCGCATGGAGCAAAGCGCCGCCGCGCAGCCACGAGTCCGGTGCTCGTCCGGGGCGCGTTCGGGCTCGAGCCGTCACGCTGGGTTTCTTCCTGGCACTCGCGCCGGCGGGATGCTCGGCGTTCGGTTATCCCGGCGGAGTGTCCGGACCGCTTCCCGCCTCTCCCCCGAGCCCCGACGAGCCCCTCCCGAGCACGTACGTGGTGAGGGGAGTACGCTACACTACACTCGCCTCTAGCGAAGGCTTCCGGGACGTGGGGATCGCCTCGTGGTACGGCGAGCCGTTCCATGGCCAGCCGACGGCGAGCGGGGAGGTCTACGACATGTATGCGTTGACCGCGGCGCACCGCAGCCTTCCCCTCCCCACGTGTGTGGAGGTCCGGCGCCTCGACGAAGATCGCACGGTCGTCGTGCGCGTCAACGACCGGGGCCCCTTCGTCTTCGACCCGCGGGGGGACCGCATAATCGATCTGTCGTACTCTGCTGCGATGGCGCTGGATCTCGTCTGGCTGGGAACTGCGGAGGTCGAGATCCGGGCGCTCGACGACGAGCGCTGCTGAAGCCGACCGTCTTACTGGGCCTCGACAGCCTCACGCCCGCCGCTTCGGGGGTGCCCTAGCGTAGCCGTCCCGGAGAACCGCCTGCCGCTCGCGCCACCGTGCCCTCGCGAGTGCCCCACGAAGCGCAACTTCCGTGCTACTGTCGAATTCGAACGCCGGCCCACCCTCGCGCGCCGGCAGCCGAGGCGGCGCTTCCACCTCAGGCCTCGGCGCCGTACTCGGCCGCCCCCTCCCGCTCTAGCGCCCGCAACAGGAACATTACCGCGGTGATCAGGAGAAAGGCGGCGCCAGCCATCGTCGGTATGGAGACGAAATCGAAGACGGCCACGTAGCGGGCGGTGCACGGTACCCCCTCGGCGCACATCTCGATATCCAACGTCGGCTGCCACTGGATGGTCACGTGGTACGCCGCGACGAGCAGACCAGCGACCGACAGCGGGAGCGCGAAGCGCCACACCCCGGGATCTCTACCGATCAGGCCCACGCCCAGCACGAACACGAGCGGGTACATCGCGGTCCGCTGATACCAGCACAGCTCGCATGGCACCAGGTGGGCGACGTCGGACAGATACAGGCTCCCAGCCGCAGCGATCACTGCCGTGACCCACGCCCAACCGATCGGGTGACGCTCCCGGCCGACAAGTGCTCGCACGACGAGCTTGCGGCCGCGGGGCAGGGCCAGCCCGGCACCGAGGCCCAGGCCGAGCGCGATCGCAGCCAAGGCCCAGATGCCGAGGGTCGTAACAACGGTCGCATACAACGCCACGCGCTACCTCCCCGTCTGTGCGGTACTCATGAGCCCGGCATTCTGTCCCGCGCCACGTGCTCAGGGCAAACCGCCATGGTGGCCCTCGGGAGTCTCTCCCGGCTGCGAGACGAGACTGGAGGCAAGGGTTGGGACGGCCATCGGGCTCGGGGCTGACCACGGACCATGAGTGGTGATATTCGGGCGGGGAGCGGAGGGGGGCAACGGGCGAACCGAGCGGATGTTCGCCGATTCGGCGTACCCTGATCCGGAGAGGGGAGACGAGCGTGGCCGGTGCTTGCATTCGACCGAGCCACCCTGGCACGGCCCTCTCGTTCTTGGGTTCGACGGGAGGGTTGTGGTTTGCCGTGGCGGAAGCACGGGCTGGCGCAAATCCCTGACGCTGGAGCCTCGGATTGACCTCGTCTCGGCCTGGAATACACGCCCCACTCATGGCTCATTCGTCGTCGGGGGTGACGCGGGGCAGCATAATGACCGGGACTGTACTATCATGGAACGGTCTGGACCCGCCGATTCCGAGGGGCGGGCACGCCCGAGCCCGATCGTCGATCAGAGGCCGAACGCCTTCACCACGCGCATGACCGGTCACGTACAGCTGCTGGATACCACCCTGCGGGACGGGGAACAGAGCCGCCACGTCTCCTTCTCTACCTCCGAAAAGGTGAGCCTCTCGGAGGCGCTGCTCGACTCGCTCCGCGTCGATCGGATCGAGGTGGCGTCGGCCGCCGTCTCCGAGGGCGAGCGCGAGGCCGTGACCAGGATTGCCGAGTGGGCGACTTCAAACGGTCATGCGGATCGGGTCGAAGTGCTCGGCTTCGTGGACGGCTCACGCAGCGCCGCCTGGATCGCCTCCACGGGCGTGCGGGTGATGAATCTGCTGGCCAAGGGGAGCGAGCGACACTGCCGTACCCAGCTCCGGCGCACGCTCGCCGCCCACCTGGACGACATCCGCCGGACTGTCGATTCCGCACTGAGCGAGGGGCTGCGCGTCAACGTGTACCTTGAGGATTGGTCGAACGGCTACCGCGACGGTCCCGACTACGTATACGCGATGGTGGAGGGACTGCAGGAGACGGGCATCGCGCACGTCATGCTGCCCGACACGCTAGGCGTCATGACACCCGAACAAGTGTACGACGGCGTCTCCGACATGATCACCCGCTTCCCCGAGCAGACCTTCGACTTCCATCCCCACAACGACTACGGGCTCGCCACGGCCAACGCCATGGCGGCGGTCCGAGCCGGCGTACGCACGCTCCATTGCACCGTGAACTGCCTCGGGGAGCGCGCGGGCAACGTGTCCCTGGCCGAGGTCGCGGTCGTGCTGCGCGACAAACTCGGCATGAGGCTCTCAGTCGATGAGGCCCGGATCACGGACCTCAGCAAGATGGTCGAGCGCTTCTCGGGGAAGTGGATCGCAGGTAACACGCCCGTCGTCGGCGCCGACGTTTTCACGCAGACCGCCGGGGTCCATGCCGACGGGGACAGCAAGGGCAAGCTTTATCAGAGTCCGCTGACCCCTGAGCGCTTCGCCCGCAAGCGCAGCTACGCGCTCGGGAAGATGAGCGGAAAGGCGTCACTTGAGAGGAACCTCGAAGCGCTGGGCATCCACCTCACCGCGGAGGAACAGGCTAAGGTGCTCCAAAGAATCGTAGAGCTGGGAGACATCAAGGCGACCGTCACGCCGGAGGACCTGCCGTTCGTCATCGCGGATGTCTTGGAGACGAACGACTACAGGCAGGTCGAGCTCCTCGCCTGCTCGGTCACGAGTCGGCTCGACGAAGGCTCGAGCGTGAGGCTCGAGGCCAAGGTGAATGGTGCCGTCCACCGCGCCTCCGGATCAGGGAACGGGGGGTTCGACGCGTTCATCGACGCGATCGCCAAGGTCCTTCCCCCTTCGTTCGACTTCCCCGCCCTGGTCGACTACGAGCTGCGGATTCCAAAGGGAGGTCAGCCCAGCGCCCTGACCGAAGTGCTGATCACGTGGAAGGACGGAGATCGTACGTTCAGGACGCGGGGGATCCACGTGAACCAAGTGTTCGCCGGCGTCGCGGCGACATTGCGGATGCTCAACATGAAGCTTCAGCCGAGCGTGACGGCCCAGGAAGCTGGCGTGCGATCCTGAAGCGCCCGAGCGCCGCAGCGAGCACCCTCCGAGAGCGGCCGCAGGACCGTCTCGTTGCGCGCACCGAGACGGATGGTCATGCCGCCGCCCCGTGAGCCTGCCCGAGTGAAATGAGCGGATCCCGCCTCGTCGCCTCACGGCGCGCCGTCCTGTGCCTCCTGCCTCTCGCCGTCACGGCCTGCGCCAGCGGCGGGCGCGGCGGCGAAGCCGCCCGGGTGGCCCCATACGAACTCGTCTACGTGGCGAACGAGGCTTCGGGCACGGTTTCGGTCGTGGACGTCGCGCGACGCTCGGTCCAGGTCGTCGACCTCACGGAACTGGGCTACGGAGACAATCCGAGGCCGCACCACGTCGCTGTCGAGCCCGACGGATCTCACTGGTACGTGACGCTGATCGGTCGCGACCGGGTGCTCAAGTTCGACCGAAGAAACGAGCCCGTGGATTCGGTCACCTTCCAAGTCCCGGGCATGCTTGCCCTTGTGGGCAACGACCACATGGCCGTCGGCCGCTCGATGTCGGCCGTCAACGCGCCGCAGCGCGTCGGCCTGATCGAGCGAGGGTCGATGGCGCTCGAAGAGATCGATGTCTTCGTGCCCATGCCACACGCCTTGGCCGCTGATCCAGCGGGCCGCTGGGTCTTCACGGGCAGCATGCACGAGAACACGCTCGTGCGGCTCGATCCCAGCAGCGGCCGGGCCGACCTGACCCGCTTGACCGAAGGCCACGACGATGCCCACGCGCTCATGCAGTACGCGGTTTCGCCCGACGGACAGACGCTCGTAGCGACGGCCGAGCGGACGGGCAAACTTCTCGTCTTCGATATCACCGAGGCCCCGGCGATGCGCCTGACCCACGAGATCGACGTCGGGCCGCAGCCGTGGCACCCTGCCTTCACGCCGGACGGCGGCGAGGTCTGGTTCGCTAACCTAGCGGCCGACCAGGTCACGGTCGTCGAGGCTTCTTCCTGGATGGTGGCCGAAGTGATCCGAGGCCAAGGGATTGCGGAACCGCACGGGATCGTGGTCTCTCCCGACGGGAGCAGAGCTTTCCTATCCAATCGCAACACGTCCGGAGACTATTCGGGCCAAGGGCGGTTCGGACCTAGCGCCGGCACGTTGGTTGTGATCGACGTGCCCGCGCGTCGTGTGCTCGACGTGATCGAGGTACCGCACTACGGCGCCGGAGTGGCTGTGGCGGGAGCGCGGTGAGGCAGCGGACGCCACACGCTCGCGCTTGGCTTTGGGCGCTGCTGGCTGCGCTCGCCATGGAGGCGTGCACTGCGGGGAGCCCGGATGGCGGGAGTGCGGGCCGGGCAGGCGTATCACCGACTGAGCGCCGTGCAGCGGAGGGAACTGCCCTCCGTTTCGAACGTCGGATCGCCCCGTTCGAGGTGTCCGGGGAAAACGGTCCCTATGCTCTGCCCTTCCTGGGCGGATTCAGCGCTCCCCGACCGCAATGGGTGGACCTGGACGGTGACGGCGACCTGGACGTGGTGCTGCAGGAGTACACGGACCAGCTCATGTACTTCGAGCGTGTCTCGGACGGCCGACCGGGAGCGCGCTACGTGTACCGACCCGATCGGCTCGAGGAACTGAGCGTCGGGGAGTGGTATCGTTTCTTCGACATGGACGGGGACGGCCGGATGGACCTCCTGGCAGAGGAGCCGTTCAGCTACGTGCGCCTCTATCGTAACCGGGGTACGGGGGCCACCCCGGCCTTCCAGCTCGCGGCCGACACGCTGCGCGACACGGAAGGCCAGGCAATCTTCTCGGATCGACAGAACATCCCGAATCTCGCGGACTTGGATTGCGACGGCCTGCCGGATCTGCTCATCGGTCGCACCGTGGGGACGATCACGCACTACGAGGCAGCGGACGAGCCGGGCGCTCCGGTGCCCCGATTCCGCAGGGTCACGGACCGGTTTGAAGACATCGAAATCATCGGGGCGGCCGGTCAAAGACGCCCCCCCGGACGCCACGGAGCCAACACCATGACCCTCGCCGACTTCGATCGGGACGGCGACGTGGATCTGTTCTGGGGGGACTTCTTCGAATCCGGCCTCCTCCTGATCGAGAACCGAGGAAGCTGTGCGGAGCCGGACTTCACCGCGAGCCCTCGCCTGTTCCCCGGCCACGATCCGGTGCGCACCAGCGGTTACAACGCCCCCACGTTCGGAGATGCGGACGGCGACGGCGACCTTGATCTCCTCATCGGAGTCCTAGGCGGAGCGTTCGACGCCAACGCCTCGACCGCCGACAATTTGCTGTTCCTCGAGCAAGACGCCGAGGCTCGCTTCCGGCTACGTACTCGCCGTTACCTCACCCAGATCGACGTCGGAAGCGAGAGCGTTCCGGCCGTTCTGGACGTCGACGGAGACCGGGATCTCGACTTGCTGCTGGCCAACCGGATCGAGCCGGGGGATTTCTCGACCTCGGCAATCCATGTCTTCGAGAACGTGGGCGGAGCCCTCGCTCCGGCTTTCCGGGCAGCCGGAACGCTGGACGTCGCACCCGACTACCATCACGCTCCGGCGTTCGGCGACCTCGACGGCGACGGCTTCCCGGACATGGTCCTCGGAAGCTGGCGAGACCGGCTGCGGTACTACCGCAACGTCGGCGGCGCCTCAGGTGCGCGCTTCGAGCTTGCGGACAGCGCCCTCGTTACCTTGACGCGAGGCAGCAACGCCACACCCGCACTCGGAGATCTCAACGGGGACGGACTGCTGGACCTCTTGGTCGGTGAGGCGTCGGGCGCGCTCAACCACTACCGCAACGTCGGCACGCCTCGGGCGCCGAGCTTCCAGCTGCTGAGCGACGCCTACGCGGACATCGAGGTGGACCGGCGCAGCGCGCCGGTGTTGGCGGACACCGATGGAGACGGGGATCTGGACCTGCTCATTGGAAGCGAGCGTCAGGGCATACGGCATTTCCTGAACGAGGGTACTAGGACGCAGGTCCGGTTCGTGGAGGTCGAAGCGATGCTCCGGCCGGAGTCGTCTCCTGCCTACAGCGCTCCCACTCTCGCCGACCTGGACGGAGACGGCGACCAAGACCTATTGGTTGGGGGCGCGGGGGGAGGGCTGCATTATTTCGAGCGGCTCTCCGAGCCATGAGGATCGCGCTTCGCCTCCGGAGAGAACGAGCGAGGCCTATTGAGACGAGGGATCTATCGATGGGACGACAGCGCACGAGGCAACTACGCTGGATGATCGCGACGATCACCGTTCTGATGCCGGCAACCGAGGCCCGCACGCAGCAGTTCGGGGCTTCTGTCGCGGTGGACGGTGGAAGCGTGCTGGTCGGCGCACCGACGGACGATCGGGAACAGGCGCTCGTCTATGTCTACCGCCGCGTCGGCGACGAATGGCAGCCGACCGATACGCTCTCGCGTCCCGAGGCAGGGGCCGGTCGCGACTATTTCGGACGCTTCCTGGCGATCGACGGCGATGATCTGCTCGTGGGTGGCACGAGATTCCAGGACTCCGAAGGGGCGGTGTGGCGCTTCCGTCGCGCGGGGGAGGGTTGGGACTTCGTCGAACGGTTCCGGCCAAGCGACGTTCAGCCCGGCGACTTCTTCGGACGAGTAGGGATCACGGCGGACGGTCTCCTGTTCGTGACCGCGCTCGGCCATCTCCGAACCGGTGCGGTGTGGGTATTTCGGCGTGACGCCGGTGGCCGCTGGGTCGAAGAGGCGAAGCTCCGCCCCGAGGATGCCGGAGACGAGCACTTCTTCGGCTGGTCGCTGGCGTACGACGCCGCCGCCGGGCGGCTCCTGGTCGGAGCCGTCACGCCTGGCAACCAGAGTCGCGGCGCGGCCTACGTCTACCGCCGCCAAGCACCCGGTCAGTGGACGCTCGAGTACGTGCTCGAGCCCGGTGTGGGCGCGCCCGCGCGACTCCAGTTTGGGGCCGCGGTGGGCTGGCTGCGCGGCCGGGCCCTGGTGGGTGCGCCCGGAGCCGACGGCTTCCGGGGTGCGGTGCGGGTGTACGAGCGGGACCCGGTCACCGGTTCCTGGGAGCAGCAGCTCACGTTCACCGCCTACGACCGACAACAGCGCGCCGAGTTCGGCACTTGGATCGACACGAGCACCGGCGACCTCTGGGTCGGGGCTCCGGGCACCGATCGCGCCGGCAGGATCTACCGCATCACGGCGGACCCCACGAACGCCGGGTCCACGAAGATCGGCGGAATCGACGTAGAGCCGGGCGACGACTTCGGCGCGGTGATCGCAGTCGGAGCGGACGTGGCGGTCGTCGGCCAGCCCGGAGACGACTACCGGCTGGGTTCCGCGGTGATCCTCACTCGCTTGGGCGACGAGTGGACGCCGGAGGCGAAGCTGATCGGCCCCACGCCCACACCCTTGGCTGCGTTGACCGGGGAGGACGTGGTGTGCACGGATGGCCAAGCCGATCAGTTCCCCTGCCAAAGCGTGGACATCCTTTCGTTCCTGCCGGTGCAGGAGATCGGGGGCGGCCGTGGGGCCGAGACCAACGACGTGTGGGGATGGACCGACCCTGAGACCGGCCGCGAGTATGCACTCGTAGGACGCACGGACGGCACGGCCTTCATCGACGTCACGGATCCGAACCGGCCCGCCTACGTCGGCAACCTACCCAAGACACCCGATTCCCGGGCGAGTGTGTGGCGAGACATCAAGGTCTACGGTAACCACGCGTACGTGGTGGCGGACGGGGCGTTCGAGCACGGCATGCAGATCTTTGACCTCGCGCGCCTTCGTGATGTCCAGGACATGCCCGCCACGTTCGAGCCCGACGCACTCTACGGCCAGATCGCCAGCGCCCACAACATCGTCGTCAACGAGCAGACCGGGTTCGCGTACGCCGTGGGCGCGAACAGCGGTGGCGAGACCTGTGGAGGTGCTCTCCACATGATCGATATCCGCGAGCCCAAACAGCCCAGCTTCGCGGGCTGTTTCGCGGATTCGCGCACCGGCCGGGTCGGCACCGGATACACGCATGATGCCCTGTGTCTGACATACGACGGTCCCGACCGTGAGCACGCCGGCAAGGAGATCTGCTTCGGATCCAACGAGACGGCGCTCTCCATCGCCGACGTGACCGACAAGGCCAATCCGACACCGATCGCGGTGGCGGACTACCCGAACGCTGCGTACGCGCACCAGGGCTGGATCACGCCCGACTTCAAGTACTTCTACATGAACGACGAAGGCGACGAATCCAATTCGGTCCGCGCGGATCAGCCCATGCCCGGGACACGCACGCTGATCTGGGACGTACAGGACCTGGACGATCCGTTGATGGTGAAGGAACACTTCGGTACGACGTTCACGATCGACCACAACCTGTACATCAAAGACGACTTGATGTATCAGTCCAACTACGTGAGCGGACTCAGGATCCTAGACATCCGCGATCCCCTGAACCCGGTCGAGGTCGGCTACCTCGACACGGTTCCGTGGAGCGAGCACGTTGGGTTCGACGGCTCTTGGAGCAACTATCCCTTCTTCGAGAGCGGCACGCTCGTCGTGTCCAGCGGCCGTGAGGGCGTCTTTCTCCTGAAGTACGAGCCGAGGTTGATTCCATGATCGGCGCACAATCCCTTCGGGGCCTTCAGACGCCGCCGGGATCGGAACCACGGTTTCGTGGACGGGGTTCTGCTGGGCTCCGAGACTGTTTCCCGCGCCGGGAGGTTCCGATGCCGAGATCCCATGCTTGCCTGCTCTTCGCCGCCGTCGTCTTGCTCAGCGGCTGCGCGCGTGTCGACACGTACGAGGCGGCGGTCAAGATGAACGCCATCACCGGAGCCGTGTCCGAGGAGACTTACGGACAGGGCCTCTACCACGCGATCCTGCGGGACTGGACGGTATTCGATCTTCGCGAGATTCAGCACCCGCGGAACAACGGCTCCGACATTCTCGACGTCCTCACCGCCGACCAGCTCCGGATCAACGTCGACGCGGCCTTCCGTTGGCGCGTCGATCCCGCTCGGGTCCGTAACCTGTACGTGGAGGTCGGCGAGCCGGTGGATGTGGAGGCGCTCGTCTACAACACATACCGCAGCGCGGTCCGCGACGCGGTGGCCGAGGTCACCGCGACGAACATCCTGAGCGAGCAGCGAGCCGGCCTCGCCCCGCGCATCCGTTCGTTGATGGAGGAGCAACTGACGCCGCGCGGCATCGTCATGACCGACTTCTTCCTGCGCGGCATCGATCCGCCCGAGGCCATTCGCGTCGCTGTCGAGGAGAAGCTGGCGCGGGAGCAACAGGTCGCCGCGGAGGAGTACCAGACCGAGGTCGTGATGGAACAGGCGAACCAGCGCCGCGCCGAGGCCGCAGGTATTCGTGACGCGCAGAGAATCATCGCCGAGTCGCTCGTAGGAGACCGTGGCCGTGCCTACCTCGCGTACGAAGGTCTCCAGGCCCTGAAGGCGGCGGCGGACGGGGAGAACAACGTGATCATCTCACCCTCGGAGGGCGGTATTCCACTGATGCGGCCGATCCCGTAGTCGGCTCGCGCGTGCGCGGGCCCCGTGCTCGTGCACGGCAGCGACGGCAGTAGCCTCCGGGGTATGGAGCAAGCGGCCGGATTCCCTCATGGAGATCCTGCCCACGGCGATCAGGCTCGGCACGTGGGCGGCCTACCTAGGCCTGGCTTGCGGCGTCCTTTATTCGGTCGGTGGTCTGGTCGCGGATACGCTCACGACCGGCCTGAACTGGGGCACGGCGATGGCGTTTCTGGCGCTCGTCGGCATGCCCGCCCTCGCCGGCTCGGCAGGTTTCCTCGTTGGAACGCTCATCGCCCTAGCCGCCCGCGGAGTCAGCACCGCACTCAAGACGCTCAGGCGCTGATGCTAGGCCTAGGGCAAGCCCGGTGCTGCGCCGCTTTCGCGGCCGGACGCGCGAATCTCAGCCACGTCTCCAGATATCCGACCAGCTGCCCCTCCACCTCTTCAAGTGTCCGTGCCTCGAACAACCGCCGCCGCAGGCTCCCTCCGTCTGGCAGCCCCCTTGTGTACCAGCCGAGGTGCTTGCGGAACTCGATCACACCCTTCTGCGGCTCGCGCTCGAAGGCGATCGCGTTGCGGGCATGGCGCAAACAGATCTCGAAGCGCTCCTTGATGTCCGGGTCACCGGGAACCGTACGGCCGTCAAGCGCGGCCCGCGCCTGGGCGAAAATCCACGGATCCCCGTGCGAGCCCCGCGCGATCATGATCCCTTGGCAACCCGTTCGCTCGCGCATCCGACGCGCGTCCAGACCGTTACGCACGTCTCCGTTGCCGATCACGGGAATCGAGAGCTTGTCTACCAGCGCAGCGATCTCCGCCCAGCGGGCCTTACCCCCGTACATGTCCGCGCGCGTGCGCGGATGCAGGGTGATCCAGCGTGCGCCGGCCTCCTCGCAGCGACGCCCGATCGCGACCGGATCGCGGCTGTTCTCGTCGTAGCCGCTGCGGATCTTGACCGAGACCGGGAGGCGGACTGCGTCCCTAACGGCCCGGATGATGGCCTCGACCAAGTCCATATCGCGGAGGCATCCCGAGCCGCCGTTCCTGCGCACAATCTTCTTGACGGGGCAGCCGAAGTTTATGTCGACAAAGTCGGGCGCGAACATCTCCTCTACCAACGCCGCCCCCTCAGCCATCATCACTGGGTCGGCCCCGAAGATCTGCACTCCGATCGGGCGCTCTTCAGGCTCGAAGCGCAAGTAGTCACGGGTCCGGACGTTGCCCCTGACCACGCCGTCGGCGCTCACGAATTCGGTCACCACGACGTCCGCGCCGAACTCGCGGCAGAGTCGACGGAACGGCGACTCGCTTACCCCCGCTTGGGGCGCGAGAAACAGAGGCGTGCGTCCACTGCGAAGGAGCGCGACCAGGTCGCCCCCGTCGGGGGGAGATGCAGCCCGCGAAAACGCGTCGGTCATACTGGGAAACTAGTCTCGGGTCGCAGCGGGCTAAAGTGAGGAACCGTGGGACCGGTAGCAGGATATCACGTTCTCTTGTTCGTGCCAGTCACCGAACGCGTTGGAGCCGATACATGAAGCTGCGGGAGTTCTTCACCGAGGAGGCTGTAAGCCTTGACCTGCAGGCGGACACCAAAGACGACCTGCTGAAGGAGCTGGTCCGCCTGCTCCGGCTCGATCCGAAGTCGGAAGGCATCCTCTTCAAGACCCTTAGACGCCGCGAGAACCTGGGATCCACAGGCATCGGGAAGGGGCTCGCGATTCCTCACTGTCGTTCGCTGGTAGCGAACCGCCTGCGGTTGGCCTACGGCCGCAAGCCGCGCGGGATCGATTTCAAGGCCATCGACGGCGCACCCGTGTACCACTTTTTCCTTATCGTAGCGCCTCCGCTGGAGGTGTCGAACCAATACCTCCCGGTGCTGGGCAAGATCGCCCAATTCGGAAAGGACCCGGCCGTACCCGCGACCCTGCAGACGATCACGACGCCGCGGGAATTCTTGGACCTGCTCGAAGAGCGAGCGCCCTGACCTGTCCAGCCGCAAGCTGACTTCCCGACACGACGCGAGCTGGGACATCCCCGCTCGGGCTACTTTGTCACGTACATCTTTCGGGTCTGGCTCACGCCGTTCACGGTGAGCTGCATGAGATAGATGCCCGACGCCACTTCTCGCCCGCTGCCGTCCGTACCGTCCCAGTAGGCTTCATATCGTCCGGGACCCGGGTACTCCAGGTCGCTCACCGGGACACCCTCGCCCAAGGGGTGCCGCAGAGCAGTGGGCACTGCGACCAGCTGCTGCAAGATGTTGAAGATCCGGATGGAGACCACAGGAGTTTCCCCGTCCGAGAACAACTCCTCGTTCAGATCGAACGGGATACGGGTCTCCGGATTGAACGGATTCGGATAGTTCTGCCCGAGGCTGAAGCCGCCGGACGGGCGCTCGACCGTCTCCTGGGCCGGAAGAGAGGAAACAGCAAGCACCGCGAGGGCGGCGAGCCACACCCCCGAAGCACGCAAGACAGGTGGTATCACAGGTTAAGCGCGGTCAGTAGCGTTGGTATCGATCGATTCTCCCGGCGACGCGCGGAAAATCCACCTCCCCACTTGTATCATACACTGTCCTGGCGGAAAGAGCCACCGCCACAGGCCGACGAGCCCACATGCCAGGGGTCACGCGCTGCTCCGGCCCCCGAGGGACGCCGATCGGCGGCCAGGCGGCGCGCGGAAGCTCGAGGTTTGCTTCCCGAGCAACCGGGTGATGTCGCGCTCGGCTCCCTCCGGCTCAGGACCCGAGCAGCCCGGTGAGCACCTCGAATGAGGCGAGCGGCCGCCCACCCGACAGGTGGTAGGTCACGAAGTCCGACAGGAGCCGGAGGTGGACAACCGGACGCTCGAGCGTCGGGGGGGCCGGCCCGCTCTGGTCGAGCAGCGCCGAGAGCTGCGCCCGCGCTCTGGGCCCGAGCCGCGGACCCGCCGGGTCCGGGGCACATCGACCGCAACGGATGCCGCCCCCGGCGAGGTCGAACCTAACCAGCTCGTCGGTCGGGGACACTCCGCACTCCAGACAGCGCTCGACCTGGGGTCGGTAGCCGAGGGTGCTCACTAGGCGCCAGCCCTCTTGGAGCAGCGCGGGCAACACCGACTCTGCCGGCACCTCGCACAGCCGATCGAGCGCACGACTCAGGACGTCGAACAGCCGAGGGTTCGCCTCCTCGCCCGCATGCTTGAGGACCAACTCGCCGAGCACCGCTCCGCCACCGAATCGGGGCAGGTCGGCTGCGAGCTTGCGGCGCACGCGCGTGGGCGCGAACTCGCGTAACGTCTGAAGCTCCCGAGTGGGTCTCACGTAGATGGTGAGGCCGCCCTCGGTGAAGCTCTCAAGCGAAGTGCCCCGTCGCCCTCCGCCGGCCCGCAACCCCTTAGCCATGACGCCAACCGTGCCCAAGGCATCCGTGTAGAAGCGCAGTACGCGGCTGGTCTCGCTGTAGGGAAACGAGCGCAGGAGAACTGCGCGCGTCGTGACTATCCCCATGGCGACGGGCGGCGCGCGGGCCCCCGAGACGGCCGACCCGTCACGGAGCGTCGGAGCCGAGCTCCCGCACGCGCCGGAGGAGCGCCCGCCGGCGAGCGCTCCGTTGGTCCTCATGGACGGTGCCGTCCGGGCTTTCCTCATCCAGTCGGGCCACTTCCAACAGGAGCAGCTGCCGGCGCTCGAACGGGCTCATGCGTACGTCCATGTCTGCGGCGGGCACGGCCGAGGCCATGCGCGCTACTGCGTCGCGGGGCCGCAGCACTGCGAAGACACCGGCGCCGGTCAGTGTCATCGCGATGCTGACCGCCACCCAACCCAGCAGAAGTTCGGGCGGATCGACCAGCTCTCGGACCGACACGACCGCGTCCACGAGCTGCGCCCCGGTGTAGCGCTGGTAGCGCACGCCCATAGCCATCTCGACCGGCTGTTCGCTGACGAGCCCCTCCACGGCCAGACGGGGGGCGGGCTCGCGCACGAGCAGCCCGACCTCACTCGTGACGCCAGGATAGCGCAAGGTCACGAAGGGGTCGGGCAGACGGTAACGCACCAGGACTTCCCTCTGTCCCGGGGGAATGGCCGACGTCACGCGCAACGCTCCTTCAACGATCCGTGCCGCGTTGGGGGCCATCTGTTCCCCGCCGATCTCCAGGTCGACGGCCCCGGCCGGTAGCGGATAGACCCAAGTCGCTCCTCCCGTCCCCGCTACCAGCGTCCGCTCTCCGTCGTTGACGAGCTGCATCATGTCGGTCACATACCACCCCTCCGGCTCCCCTTCGAGCATCGTGTAGCGAGCCGAGAGCGGAAGGAGCGCGCCGGCGGCGGGGGCCACGGTCGTATCGTAGACCTGCAGGACATGGAGGCTGTCCAGCTGTGCAGCTCCGTGGATCGGCGTCCCGAAATACTCGACGCCCTCATGGTCAACCGAAAAGAACCACACGTCCGCGAACGTGGAAGCATCGGGCACGCTCGGAAGACCGAATCGGAACTGGCCGTCCGCTCCGCTGCGCAAGCTGTCGACCGGCCCGGCATTGCCAGCGGACACGCGATGGAGCACTACTCGCACCGAAGGCAACGGGTCTTCGCCCAGAAGCACCCGTCCCCGCAGCTCGGCGGTGCCGACCTCCTGCCCGTCAACCGATCCCGCAGCCCACAGGGCGGCGGCGAGGAAGAGGAACGCGGCCTTGCTCAGCTCAAGGCGTGAAGCGGCCAAAGTCCTCGGGATTCAGGCGCCGCAAGTGCTCTTCTAGCTGCTCCGGATCCATGGTCTCCGATGGCCCCTCGCCCTTCGGCGTACTACCCGGGTCCGGCGCCTCCTCGGCGATCTCGATGGAGGCGCGCTCCAGTAGGTCATCCTGGGCGAAGATCCGCGCCTTGGTACGCAGCGCTATGGCGATCGAATCGGACGGACGCGCATCCACGGAGATCACCTCGCCGTTGCGATGGACGATCAGCTCCGCGTAATACGTGTTCTTTTCCACACGGCTGATGACTACCTTCCGCAGGCTACCGCCCAGCCCGTTCAGCACGGCGACCAGCAAGTCATGCGTGAGCGGTCGAGAAAACTCCATGTCGGCCAGCTGCATCGCGATCGCACTTGCCTCGCCGGGGCCGATCCAGATCGGCAGCACGCGCTCGCCGCCCGTCTCCTCCAAGATGACCACGGGTGTGTTGCTGGAGCGGTCTAGCCCGAGGCTCTGGACCTTGACCTCGACGAGCACGCGATTGCTCCGCCTGCAGGGGGGAGAGAGCAAACCTCGCGTACAGTACTCCCCAGGGGGAGGCGGGTTCGCCCACCCGCGTGCTCTAGAGCCCGAGAACGTCGCGCAATTGTGCCGCCTGCTCCGTCCGCTCCCACGGGAAGAGCCACATCTTCCCGCGCGGTCCGTCTACGTACTCCGCTTGCCGGCCGAAATGCCCATAGGCGGCGGTGTAAGCGTAGATCGGATTCCTGAGCCCGAGTGTCTCGATGATCGCTCCGGGGCGAAAGTCGAAGGTCCCCGCTACCGCCTTCTCGATCGCGGCGTCCTCCACCACGGCCGTTCCGAACGTGTTCACGTGGACCGATACCGGCTCCGCGACCCCGATCGCGTACGCGAGCTGAATCTCGCAGCGCCGGGCGGCGCCGCACGCGACCACGTTCTTGGCAGCCCAGCGCGCCGCGTACGACGCCGAACGGTCAACCTTCGTGGCGTCCTTGCCGGAGAACGCGCCGCCGCCGTGGTGACCGGCTCCTCCGTAGCTGTCCACGATGATCTTCCGGCCCGTGAGACCGGCATCGCCGCGGGGGCCGCCGATCTGGAACATACCGGTCGGATTCACGTGGAAGACACATCGATCGTCGAGCAGTGGGGCGGGGATCGCCGGCTTCACCACCTTCTCGATGATGTCGCGGCCGATCATGTCCTGGCACACGTCGGGCCCGTGCTGCGCGCTGACCACGACGGTGTGAACCCGCACGGGGCGAGCGCCGTCGTAATCGACCGTGACCTGGCTCTTGCCGTCCGGGCGCAGGTAGGCCAGCTCCCCCGACTTGCGCATGTGCGCCAGACGACTTGTGATGCGGTGGGCAAACTGGATCGGCGCGGGCATCAACGCTTCGGTCTCGTCCGTGGCATAGCCGAACATCACGCCCTGGTCGCCGGCGCCACCGCGGTCCACCCCCATCGCGATGTCGGCGGACTGCTGGTCTACCGCCGTCAGGACCGCACAGGTCTCGGAGTCGATGCCGTAGGCCGGGTCAGTGTAGCCGATCTGGCACAGGGCATTGCGCACTATGTGGGGGATGTCGACTTCAGTTTCGCTGCTGATCTCTCCCGCGACCAACACGAGCCCAGTCGTCACGAGCGTCTCGCAAGCAACGCGCGCGTGGCTGTCGTCCTCCAGGATACGATCCAGCACGGCGTCCGAGATCTGGTCGGCGATCTTGTCGGGATGCCCTTCGGTTACCGACTCGGACGTGAAGAGCCTGCGGCCCACGGGCCTTCCTAGAGTGGGTTCAGGTGGTGACGAAGCTTCCGGACGGGAGGCGCCGGAGCGGAGGCGCCGGAAGCTACCCTGTCAACCGCCGGGGGACAAGTTCCAGCGTCCCGAGAACGCGGCCAAGTCCACGGAGTTCCCGATCCCGTCGACGAGCGCGCGGAAGACCTCACTCGCGCTGGACGCGGCCAGCGCCCTGCGAGCTGCATGGCGCGCCTCCTCCAAGCTGAAACTGCGCACGGCGTGCTTCACCTCGGGCAGCGCCGGCCAGGCCACCGACAGCGAGGTAATGCCGAGTCCGAGCAGCAAGAAAGTCCCCACGGGGTTCGCGGCAAGCTCCCCGCAGATGCTCACCTCGATGTCGGCCGACCGTGCGGCGCCCGCGACTTGGCGCAGCAGGTGCACAACGGCGGGATGGAAGGGACTGTACATGCTCGCCAGACGCGCGTTGGCACGGTCTACCGCCAACGTGTACTGCACGAGGTCGTTCGTGCCGATCGAGAAATAGTCCGCGTGCTTCGCCAGCTCCGCCGCGTCCAGGGCCGCTGCCGGAGTCTCGATCATGATCCCCACCTTGTAGGCGGAGTCGTACGCGGTGCCCGCCTTCTTCAGCGTGTCCTCCTCCTCCCTGAGCATGGCTCTGGTGCGCTGGATTTCCGTGCTGTCGTTGATGAGCGGCAGCAGCACGTGCACGTCGCCGTGCGCGCTCGAGCGCAGGATCGCCCTCAGCTGGGTGCGGAAGAGCTGCGGTTCGTCGAGGCAGACCCGGATGGCACGCCACCCGAGGAACGGGTTCTCCTCGGCGGGCATGTGCAGAAACATCGGAAACTTGTCGCCGCCGAGGTCGAAGGTGCGGATGTAGACGCTACCGTCCGCAAACGCTTCTGCGACCTCGCGATAGGCGCCGTACTGCTCTTCCTCCCCCGGCATCACCGCGCGGCCGACCACCAGGAACTCCGTGCGGTATAGGCCGACCCCTTCGGCCCCGTGGTCCTTCGCGTCGTCTGCCTCCTCGGGAAGATCGAGGTTGGCACGCAGCACCACCGGTTGGCCGTCACGAGTGACCGACTCCTGGCCGGCCAACACGACGATCTCCTCCTCCATCTCGAGGAGCTGGGACCGGCGTTCCTCGAACACGGCGCGGTCGTGTTCGTTCGGATCCAGCACGACGCGCCCGATGCGCCCGTCCAGAATGGCCAGCTGCCCCTCCCTGACCCGGGTCGTGATGTCCCTGAGCCCCACGACGGCGGGGATCGAGAGCGAGCGGGCGAGGATGGCCCAGTGCGACGTACGCGTGCCGCCGTCGGTCGCGATGCCGGCAACCTGCTCGGAATCGAGCTGCACCGTGAGGCTGGGCGTGATGTTGGCCGCGACCAGGATGACCGGATCGGCGCCGAGCACGACCGCCGTCGGATCGGGCAGGCCCAAGAGACGGGTGAGCAGTCGGATCTTCAGATCCTCGAGGTCGTTCAGCTTGTCCAGCACCATCGCGTTGGCCCGCCGCGTCCACATGGTATGGAGCTCGAGCATGCGCCACTGGAAGGCGCGAGGCGCGCTGAGGCGGTTCTCTCGGATGTAGCGCACGGTGCCCTCGGCGATCTCCACGTCGTCGAGCATGACGATCTGCGGATCGAAGATGCGCGCCTCGACAGGTCCCAGGCGTTCCTCGGCATGCGCCTTGAGCTCATTCAACCGCTGGCGCGACCACTCGCGCGCCGCGTGGAAGCGCTCCACTTCCCTGTCGACGAGCTCCGTCGACACCGTCTGGTGCGGGACCTCCGGCGCTCCCCAATGGAGCACTTGCACGGGGCCAAAACCGATGCCCTCCGTGGCGCCGAATCCGTCCACGACCACGGACATCAACAGGCTCCCAAGAGCCGGCTCGGCACTCGACGGCTCACGCCTCTTCCTCGAAACCGCTGGCTATCAGGCGGGTGAGCGCGTCCAGTGCCTCGCCCGCGCGTTCACCGCTACACCGGAGCTCCACTTCGCTCCCGTGCTCGGCGGCGAGCATGAGCACCCCCATGATGCTCTTGGCGTTCACCGTGAGTCTGTCCTTGCCGATCTCGATATCGCACGGGAAATCACTGGCGAGCTTCACCAGCTGCGCGGCGGGACGCGCGTGCAGCCCGGCCCGGTTGACGATCTGAACGCTCCGCTCTACGGCGTCCCCGCTCATCGCCGGCCCTGGTCCGGGCGCGTCTGGCCACTCACCGCGCCGCCACCGTCAGGATGCTCACCACGGCACCGACCACAACCACGGCGGCGGGCCGCCAGACGCGGACGCCGCCCACAAGGCCCACGACGAAGGCGCCCACCGCCAGGACAAGCCACAACGCCTCGCTGGCGCCGCCGCGCAGTCCAGCGGCCGACGCTGCAGGACCGACCGTGCACACGAGCCCTGCGAACACGCCCAGCAGGAGTGCGCCTGCCCTGCTCACCGTTTCGGTCCTGCGGCCCAGTGCGGCTTCGCGCAGCACGCGGCCTACTTCATGCCCCCAGCGCAATCCGGTCCGAAATCCCCACAGACGCAGAGCCAAGTGACCGAGGTTGTATGGCAGCAAGAAGACCAACACGCACAGCCAGGGCGGCGCTCCGCTGAAATGCGCAATGAGCCCGAGCAGGGCGGTCGCAGGCAGCCAGGCTGCCCATACGAGCGCGTCACCCAGCCCGCCCAACGGTCCCTTGATCGCCGTCTTGAAGCGCCGCACGAGCTCGGGGTCACAGCCGTCGGCCTCAAGCTTCGCCGCGGCCCCCAGGGCCAGGCCGGCCAAGTAGGGATGCGCGTTGAAGTGCTCCGTGTGCCGGCGCAGCGCCTCGGTCAGCTGCGGGCCCCGGAACACCTGGCGCAGCACAGGCAGCAAGGCGAACGCGAAGCCGCCCCCGAGCATCGTGCGGTAGTTCCATGATCCCTGAATGGTGAAGGAACGCAGGAATGCGGACGCGCGCGCAGACGAAGTGACGGCGCTCAAAGGAGCAGTCCTCCGAGAGCGCCGCCCGCGAGGCCGACCAGGAACAGTGTGCGGCGGCGGCGAAAGCCGCCGAAGCTCTGGAGCAGGATACCGGCCGATACCGCGGCGCCCACCAGGAACAAGCCGACCGTGTCGGGCTGACCGAGCGGCCAGCGCCCGTTCAGGTGAGCTACTACCAGATCCGCCAGCCAGACCCCCGTTCCGGTCACCAGGGCGCCGCGGACGAAATCCAACAGCAACGCCAGCAGGTGTCCTCCCGCCACGCGACGGGGCCGGAGTTCGGAGTGCATCGGATCGGGCACGACGCGGATGTTCAGGTTGCGCAGTCCGCTGATGCTCCAACCTCCCAGCTGACCCCAAACCAGACCGAAGCCCACGGCCAACGCCAGGGGGCCGGGGCCAGGATGCGTCGCGGCGGTGGCCGCCGCCACCACGGTCGCCGTAGCGCCCTCCGGGAAGCGCGCGCCGCCTACCGGAAAGGCGACCAGCAGGTAGATCTCCAGGATCACCCCGGCCAGGAAACCCGCTCGCAGGTCTCCGGACAGCCATCCCGAGAGGAATCCGGCCGCCAGGGGGCGAGACAGCATGAGCTGCGCCACGGAGGTGGAGTCGAGCGCCAGGGCACCACCCAGCAGCGAGGCTCCGAGAAGCGTCACCTGTCAGTCCTCGATAAGGTTATCCAGGCCGACTCCAAGCGAGCCCGGAAGGTCCCGACCCGAGACCGTCACGCCCTCCTCGGCAAGCGCCCGCACCCGCTCGCGATCCTCCGCACTGAGGTAGAGATAGGGCCGGACGCGGCGGCGGCCCTCCGTGTGGTGGATTCCTCCGAGGTTCACGCTCTCGCCCTCCATAGCGTGCTCCCGAGCGAGCCCGAGCATCGACTCGAGGTCGCGGGTGAGTACTACCGTGCGTGCCTCGCCGGCTCTCCACGACGCAATGCGCTCGCGTGCGTCGGCGACGGAACAGAAACCCACGTCCGTGGCGTCCGCCGCCGCCAGCCGGTAGAGCTCCTGTTCCCATTCGCTGTTGGCGAGTTCATCATCGACGACCACGTAGCGATCCGGCTGGAGCTGCTTACCCCAACCGATCACGACCTGGCCGTGGATGAGCCGCTCGTCAACCCGGAACAGGAGAATCGGCATTGGGCAGATGCGCGGTGACGGCGGCCCGACCTCGTTCGACGAGACGCGGAACGAGCTGGTCGAGCGGCAGCTCCCGGTTGAACACGAACTCCAGCAACATCGGGAGATTCACCCCGCACACCACGGCACTCTCCCTGCTGCGGCATACCAGCCTGGCTGCGAGCGCGCAGCTCCCGGAGTGCATGTCGGTAAAGACGAGCGCGGGGCCCGGCCCGGCGGTCCGGGCCAGCTCGTCCCTCAGCGCCTCCGGCCCCTTCCCCTCGTTCGAGAGCGCGATGAGGACATTCCCTTCCACGCCTGCGATGCGGTGGACCGCGTCTACCAGCCCCGTGGCCATGCCGCCGTGGCCGAGCACGACCCCGTACGCAGGCGGGGCGGCCGTCTCATTCACGGCTCTCACTCGTAGTCCTGCTCAAGATATTCCTGGACGGAAGTCATGGCCGCGCGCACGCGCTGATCGAACGCAGCCGCCGCGTCCACGCCTGCGTAACGCAGCAGATGATTCATCGCGATCACTTCCGACACGACCGTTATGTTCTTCCCAGGGTTCAGGGGCACGGTCAGCCGCGGCACGTTAACACCCAAGATGTTCGTGCTGTCCCGCTCAAGCCCCGTGCGTCCGTAATTCCGATCGACGTCCCAGTACTCAAGGTGGACGATCACCTCGATCCGCTTCTGCAGTCGAATCGCGCGAATCCCGAACAGTGCCGCGACGTCGATGATCCCGATACCCCGGATCTCCATGTGGTGGCTCTGAAGCTCGTGGCCCTTCCCGATCAGGATCTCGTTCCCGTGGCGGGACACCATCACGAGATCGTCCGCCACGAGTCGGTGCCCACGCTCGACCAGGTCGAGGACGCATTCGCTTTTTCCTACGCCGCTCTGGCCTACGAACAGCAGGCCTACGCCGTAGACGTCCGCCAGCGAACCGTGCAAAGTTGTCCGGGGCGCCAGCGCGGCTTCCAGGAACGGCTTGATCACTGCGAAGAAGTCGCGTGTGGATAGCGCGCTGCGGAACACCGCGATGCCGGCGGCGACCGCGAGCTCAAGGAACCAGTCCGGCACGTCCTGGCCCTTGGTCACGAAGACCGCCGGGATGTCGAACCCGAACAGCTTGCGCAGCCGGTCGCGAGCCGTTCCGGGATCGAGGCCCGCCAGGTAGCTCATCTCCGTCTGGCCGAACACCTGCAGTCTCCCTTCGGCGAAGCGGTCCATGAAGCCGGACAGTGCCAGGCCGGGACTCGATATGTCGGAATCGACGACGGGTCGGTCGAGGGAGGCATGCGGCGTGAGCACCTCGAGGGCCAGCGAGCCGCGCCGCGCGTCGAAGACCTCTCGCACGGTGAGGGGCGCCCGCCTGCCTCCCTTCGAATAGTCGTTGTCGGGGCTCAGTGCCGTTCCTCCGCCGAAGGGTCCCAAGACGCTCCGCTGCCGCCGTCCGGCGGGAGCCGGGCGCCCGCGGGATTGGATTCTACGCCGGAGCGCGTCCGGGCCACCACCCGTTGCAGCGCACCCAGTACGCCTCTGGCCGATGCCTCCCACGAGAAACCCTCGGCGAAGCTCCGCCCAGAGGCTCCCAGCCTATCGCGCTGGATTGGATCGGCGAACAACCCGGCCAGTCTGTTCGCCAGCGCCGAGATGTCGCCGTGGGGAACCAGCCATCCTGTCCGGCCGTGCACGACCGAGTCCCGCAGGCCGGGCACGTCGCTCGCGACCGTGGCGGTCCCGCAGGCCGCCGCCTCGAGCGCGGCGATCCCCCAACCCTCCTTCGACGACGTCAGAACGTGCACCCACGCCTCCCTGAACAGGGCGATCTTCTCCGCCTGGGACACGAAACCGAGGAAGCGCACGCGATCCTCGCCCAGACGGAGCGAGGCCGCCAGCCGCATGAGAGCCAGCCGGCGGTCGCCACGGCCCGCGACGACGAGTCTTCCGGGAAGGCCCCGCTCACGCAGTTGCGCTATCGCCCGTATGGGCAGATCAACACGCTTGTATCGCTTAAGCCTACCCACGTAGAGCGCGGTGGGCTCCGGAGATCGCGCGACATTCTCGTCCGGCGTGTAGATCCCGAGGTCGACTCCGTTGGGAACCACCTCGATCCGGGGAGCGTCGAGCCCACGCGCTACGAGATCGGCCCGCGTGCTCTGTGACACCGCGATCACCGTCGCTCCGCGAAAAGCGCGCGGAACAGGACGCTCGAGCAACCAAGTCGCGGCCGCCAGAGGCAGGGACGCCTCCTGGAATGCCGTGGCGCCGAAGAGGTGATGCACGAGCAGCACGACCGGACGGGCCGTCCACCTAGGGGTGAAGAGCGGAACCTTGTTCAGGTCCTCGACGATCACGTCGAAAGCGCGCCGGGCGAGATGGTCCTTGAAGTATCGGCCGGCCATCGTGGCGAACGAGTAACGCCCTCCCACGCGGTGCACTTCGATCCCATCGAGCTTGGTCCGCGTGGGCGCGCTTTCGAAGCCGGAACAGAGTAGGGTGACGCGGTGGCCCCACCGGGCGAACCGGCCGAACACCTCATGGAGGTGGGCTTCCGCGCCCCCGGCGCGTGGGTTCTCTCGGTCCTGCCAGTTGACCACGAGGATATCGAGCGGAGACGGCGTGTCGGGATCCGCGGCCGCAACCGGGCCGCTTCGCTCAGGGCCTCGGCCGCTCACACGCGCGGTTCGCGCTTGTAGAGGGCGTCGAGCACGCCATTGACGAAACGGGGCGAGTCGGGACCCCCGTACTGCTCAGCCAGGCGGATCCCCTCCTGGATCGTCACCTTGGGTGGCACGTCGTCCACATAGGAGAGTTCTGCCGCGGCCAGCCTGAGGATACCACGGTCGATGGCCGAAAGGCGCTCAAGTCGCCAGTTCTGAAGCGCGTCACGCAGGGCGTCGTCCAGCTCTACGAGATGCAGGTCCACGAGCGCCAGGAGGCGCCGGACATAAGGCAGTCTCCGGGAGGCGATCCGGCGGTTGCTCAGCAAGACGGACAACGTCTGTCCCAGCGTGCTTTGGCAGCCCGCGCTCTCCCAGCTGTAGTGCACCTGGAGCGCCCAGGCCCGTGCCCGCATGCGGTCGATGCGCTCACGGCCACCTAGTGAGAGGCTCAACGCGCGCCGGAGTCCGGCCGCGGCTCCACGCGCCGGCGCAGCTCCGCCATCTCGAGCGCGGCGAGGGCGGTCTCGCGACCCTTGTTGCCGTGCTCGGGGTCGGCACGCTCCATCGCCTGTTCGCGGTTCTCCGTCGTCAGCACGCCGAACGCCACGGGGAGCCCGCTCACGCGCGCGGCGTCGGCAAGGCCGCGGGCGACCTCGGCCGCGATCAGCTCGAAGTGCGCCGTATGACCACGGACCAGGCAACCGAGCGCGAGGATCGCCGCATAATCGCCCCTGTTGGCAAGCCAGCCGACGGCCTGCGGCAACTCCCACGCTCCTGGCACCCAAAACACGTCGACCGCGTCGCGGGTGACGCCGTGTTCCAGCAGACCGCCCATGGCTCCGTGGAGCAAGGTCTCGGTTACCTGGGCGTTGAAGCGGGAGACGACGACCGCGAAGCGGCGCCGGGCACCCGAGACGTGCCCCTCGAGGGCGGGCGCGTACGAGGCGTCGCCGGTGCTCAAGGGAGTCCGCCTGGTCAGAGGATGTGGCCGAGCTTCGAGCGTTTGGTATCCAGGTAGCGCTCGTTGTGCCGGCCCGGCTGGACCTGCAAGGGCTCGCGGCCCACGATCTGGATGTCGTAGCCGTCCAGCCCGACCACCTTTCTGGGGTTGTTGGTGAGCAGTCGGATCGAATGCAGGCCCAGGTCGAGCAGAATCTGCGCGCCGATGCCGTAGTCTCGGAGGTCCGGCTTGAATCCGAGCGCAGCGTTGGCCTGGACGGTGTCCTGTCCGTCGTCCTGGAGTGCGTAGGCCCGGAGCTTGTTGCCGAGACCGATGCCCCTCCCTTCCTGGCGCAAGTACACGATCGCGCCCCTGCCCTCCTGCTGGATGCGCCGCATCGCCGTAGCCAGCTGCTCCCCGCAGTCGCAGCGCTCCGAGCGGAAAACGTCGCCCGTCAGGCACTCGGAGTGCATGCGCACGAGCGTTTCGGGCTCACCCGCCAGTTCGCCCTTAACCAGCGCGAGGTGCTCGCGCTCGTCCACGAGGCTCCGGTAGCCGATCACCCGAAAGTCGCCGTGGGCCGTGGGCAGGCTCGCCTCGGCTATGCGCTGGACGAGCCGCTCCTTTCTCAGCCGATACGCTACGAGCTGGGCCACGGTGATGAAGCGCAGTTTGTGCTCTTTGGCGAACACCTCCAGCTCCGGGCGGCGCGCCATCGTGCCGTCTTCCTTGAGGATCTCGCAGATGACCCCGGCCGGCCGGTAGCCGGCGAGGCGGGCCAGATCCACGGCGGCCTCTGTCTGGCCGACGCGCCGCAGCACTCCGCCGGCTCGAGCCCTGAGCGGGAACACGTGGCCGGGGCGCCGCAGGTCGGCGGGGCGTGCGGTCGGATCGACCAGCAAGCCGATCGTGGTGGCCCGGTCCTGTGCGCTGATGCCCGTGCTGACGCCGAATCTTTGGTGGGCGTCAACCGAGACCGTGAACGCCGTGCCTTGGGGATCGGTGTTCTGCTCGGTCATGTGTCCGAGATCCAGCTCGTCCGCCCGATCCTCGGTGAGCGCGACACAGATCAACCCGCGGCCATAGCGAGCCATGAAGTTGATCAATTCGGGCGTCACGGCGTCGGCAGCGCACACGAGGTCGCCTTCGTTCTCACGGTCCTCGTCGTCGGCCACGATCACGAGCCGGCCTTGTCGAATGTTCTCGAGGGCGTCTTCCACTCGGCTGAACGGAGGATTTGGCGAACCATCGAGCACGAGGTGGGTCACGAAGCGTCATCGCCGGGTGAGGGGGTAGTCGGGCTCCTGGCGGAGAACATCCTACCCAGGTACTTCCCGATCAGGTCCCCCTCCAGGTTCACCCGCTCGCGGGCGCGGAGGCCGGAGAGCGTCGTGACTTCCAGGGTGTGGGGGATCAACACCACGCGGCAGCGATCGGGTGCGGGCAGCCCGCTCACGGTGAGGCTCACCCCGTTCACGGCAATCGAGCCGTGGAGCACCGTGCCGGCAGCGATTTCGGCCGGAAGCGTCACATCGACGAGGCGGGCGCCCCCCTCAGTAGCTACGGTGACGACCTCTCCCATGCCGTCCACATGCCCCTGCACAAGGTGTCCGTCGATTCGGTCGCCCAAGCGGAGCGCTCGCTCGAGATTGACCCTGGATCCCTCTGCGTAGCTGCCAGCGATCGTCCGGGAAAGCGTAGCTCCCGTCAGGTCGATCGAGAAGCTTTCCGCTGCGATCTCGACCGCCGTCAAGCACGCCCCGTCCACCGCGATCGACGCTCCGACCCGCAGGTCCGCAGCCAACTCCGGACAGTGGAGCCGGATGCGCCGCCCCCCCTCGGTCGGGACGATGGCCAGGATGCTTCCGATCGCTTCAACGATGCCCGTGAACACAGCTCATGCCTCCCGGTCGTAGACGCAGAGCACGTCCTCCCCCAGCCTGGCCGGCGGGAAGGCCAGACGCCACTGCTCCCAGATGGCCCGGGGGAACGGCCCCGGAAAGCCGGGCACCGCATCGGGCCCGAGGGCGATGGGCGAGTAGAAGAGGTAGAGTCGGTCTGCGCGCCGCTCGGCCAGGAACGAGTTGGCCAGCCGGCCTCCGCCCTCGCAGAGGATGGAGCGGATCCCCACTCGCGCGGCCGTTTCGAGCACGGGCCCCAGAGCGAGTCGTCGATCCCTTCGGGGGACCCGGTGCACGTCGGCGCCAGCGCCCTCCAACCGGTCGAGCACCGCTTCATCCACGCCCGAGGCGACGAACACGAGCACTCGTCCCGCCGGCTCCCGAAAGAGGGAGCGCTCGCCGGTCACCGATCCGTCCGGGTCCACGACCATACGCGCCGGCGGCACCCTGGGCTCGATTCCTCCCTCGCGCACGGTCAGCCGCGGGTCGTCCGCGTGCACCGTGCGAGCCCCTACAAGTACGGCGTCGAACCCCGCCCGCAACTGGTGGACCGCGACGGTGGCTTCAGGGCCCGTGAGCCGCGTCGGCCCGCCGGGAACCCTGGCAATCTTGCCGTCGAGCGAGAGCGCGAGCTTGATCGCTACGAAAGGCTGCAGGCCCGCGTGGAAGAACACGGGGTTCTCGCGGCGGCCCGCCGCCTCCGGCCAAACCGGTCCCTCTACCCGCACGCCGGCCGCCCGCAGCACGTCGCCGCCACCGCCCGCCGCGGGGTGCGGATCTGCGACCCCGTAGACCACACGTGCGACTCCGGCGCGCGCCAGCTCCTCGGTGCAGGCGGCCGTCCTTCCATGGTGGCGACAGGGCTCAAGGCTCACGAACGCCGTAGCGCCCCCGGGACAACCGCGGACGCGCTCGAGCGCGTCCACCTCGGCGTGGGGACCTCCGAACTCCCGGTGCCAGCCCTCGGCCAGGATTTCACCATCACGCACCAACACGCAGCCCACCATGGGATTGGGGTGCACCCTGCCCCAGCCGCGGCGCCCGAGACGGATGGCCCGTTCCAGCAGCGCAAGCTCATGCTCCGGCAGCGGCACGAGTGGAGCTTCGGACGGGAGAGTGGAAGCGTGCCAAGGAGGCCCGAACTCGGTCGGAGCGGCCATCGGTCCTAGAAGGTGAGCCGTGCGGAGAGGGAGCCGAAGATCGTCCCGGCGGTGGGATCGTACCCGCCTAGATCACGATCGGGCACGGCATCCCAGCCAGTGGCCAAGCCGCCCTCGGCGGCGATCTGAAGCACTAGGAACGTCAACGACAGCCCACCGAAGAGGAGGGTGCGGTCGGAGGCGAACTGGCTGGACACGGCCTGACCCGCTCGGGCGACGCCCCTCGGCGCCACTCCCACCGTGCTCGTCCCGTCGTAGCGCTCCCAGCCCCACCCCGCGAGGATACCGAAGGCGAGGAAGTCCTTTCCAGCGGTGACCCGTACCGACGTGCCCTCGGCCTGGAATACCGCGTGCGCCGATTCGCTCTCCCGACCCCACTGCGTCTCCGTCAGGTGGCGGCGCATAGCCGTCACGCTCAGCCCCGGAAGTGTGAACGACTCACGGAGCAGGCCCAGACGCACGCCGTAGCCGAGCCACTGCACCGGACCCGCGAAGCCGTTTTCCTCGCTTAGCTTGGCGATGCCCACGGCCCCGATCAGGTCGAGCGAAAAGATTCCGCCGACCGTCGGCAGGACCGACACGCCGTCGAGCACGCCCATCGCGAGCGCGGCCTCTGCGGCAGGCACCAAGAACGCCCGCCCGCCGGCCCGCACCTCTCCCGCTCTAGGATCGGGCATGCCCACGCGGGAGAGCGAGGCACGGGTCGAGAAAGCGACTCTAGGCGACAAGCCCAGCCGACGCCCGAGCGTGCTCGAGCTGCCGGGGACGGCGGAACCCTGCGAGGCGGCGATGCCAATGCCGCCCCGTGCGGCTTCCAGCGCGAGCACGCCCTCCACACAGAGCGGCGCAAGGTTCGGGACAGAGCCCACGCACTCGACCACCATCTCGGAGCGCGTGACCTGCGCGGACACGGGGGCCTGGGCGAATGCGAGCGCGACAGCCCCGACGATCGAGCGCACTAGAGCCCCGGGAGGGGGCCCCACCAGAGGCGTCATGCCGGACCCGGCGGCGATCGGTCCCGGGCGCCAGCCACGCGGGCTAGGAATAGCGTACGCCCGCCCCGACCTCGACCCGGCCAAGGTGCCACGCGGTCTCGCCCCGGGCCCGCAGAGCCCGTAGCACTGTGTCCGCCTCCGCCACCGTGACCACAGCGATCATGCCGACACCCATGTTGAACACGCGGTCCATCTCGGCCTGTTCGACTCTTCCCGCTTCCTGAAGCCAGGCGAACACTTGGGGAGGCTCCCAGGAGCCGCGCTCCACGACGGCGCCGAGCCCGTCTGGCAGCACGCGCGGAAGGTTGCCGGGGATTCCCCCTCCCGTGACGTGCGCGAGGGCAAGCACGCGCCCCTCGTCAAGGAGCGGTGCAAGCGGCCTCAGGTAGCTCCGGTGGGGGGCCAGGAGCTCGTCCGCCACGCTCCGACCGGTGCCGGGAAACGGATCCTCCGTGGACAGCCCCACTCGGTCGAAGACGATCCGCCGGGCGAGCGTGTACCCGTTGGTGTGAAGCCCGGCCGACCCGAGCGCGATCAGCCGATCTCCCGCCCGCACGGCCCTGCCGTCCAGCAGTCTGTCGCGCTCGACGGCGCCCACCACGAATCCGGCCAGGTCGTACTCGCCGGGGCGGTAGAATTCGGGCATCTGCGCGGTCTCGCCGCCCAGCAGTACGCACTCGTTCTCCCGACAGCCTGCCGCTACGCCCGAGACGACGTCGCCGACGATGCGCTCGTCCATCTCGCCCACGGCCAAGTAGTCCAGAAAGAAGAGTGGCCGCGCGCCCTGCACGAGGATGTCGTTCACGCAGTGGTTGACCAGGTCGTGACCGATCGTGTCGTGGCACTCGACCTGGATCGCAACCTTGAGCTTCGTGCCCACGCCGTCGGTGCTGGAGACGAGCACCGGCTCGGCGAGCCCGGGCGGAAGCGCATACAACCCCGCGAAGGAGCCCACCGAGGACAGGGTGTTGACATCGCACGTCGCAGCCGCGAAGTCCTTGAGCCGCATCTTGACATGGGCCGCCGCGTCCAGATCGACGCCCGCCTCCCGATAGCTGACGGGCGCCTCAGAGCGTCCGCCCCCCAGGGCGTTCTCAGACCACTCAGCCATCGGGAGGCACGTGCATCTCGAGCTCGAAGGCAGTCATGTCTCGGAACTGCCGGATGCGCTCGACCACGGCATCGGGCTCGAGCCCGATCAGGCGATCCACGCCGAAGGCCTCCACCGCAAACGAACCGAGAGCCGACCCGTACACCATTGCGCGCCGGAAATCATCTTCGGAAGTGCCCCCGGTCCAGTCCAAGCAGCCCAGAAAGCCGCCCGCGAAGGCGTCCCCCGCACCGGTCGGGTCCAAGACCTGCTCCAGCGGATACCCGGGTACGAAGAACACGGAATCCTTACCGAACAAGATCGCACCGTGTTCCCCTTTCTTGACGACTACCCACTCGGGTCCGCGCGCCTGTATCCAGCGTGCCGCCTTGAGCAAGTTCGGCTCGCCGGCCAGCTGCCGCGCCTCCGAGTCGTTTACCAAGAGGATGTCCACCCGGGCGAGAATCGTTAGCAGCGCTTCCCGGCTACGCTCGATCCAGAAGTTCATTGTGTCGCAAGCGGTCAGCCGCGGGCGCCGCACCTGCTTGAGCACGTCGAGTTGCAGCTGGGGATCGATGTTGCCTAGAAAGACCGAGCGGCTGTCGCGGAAATGGTCCGGGATGCGCGGACGGAACTGCGCGAATACACCGAGACGGGTCCAGATCGTGTCGCGCTCGTTCAGGTCGTAGCTGTAGCGGCCCTTCCAGCGGAAGCTCTCGCCGTCGGCCGTCTCTACGCCAGTGAGATCCACCCCCTGTTCCGCGAGAAAGGCGAGCTTTCCGCGCGGGTAGTCCGTCCCAACCACGCCAACTACTTGCACCGACGTCAACACGGAGGCCGCGGCGGCGAAGTAGATCGCCGATCCGCCGGGGGCTTCCTCCACGCTGCCGAAGGGGGTCTCGACGTGGTCGAGAGCAACGCTGCCCACCACCAGCATAGAATCTCCTCCCAGGCCCGGCTCGCACCTACGAGCCGGACGACTCGTCGGGTCCGCCCCCTGTCACAGGCTCGACCGTATCCTCAAGCCGGCGCTCCATGCGCACGGGAGCCGACACGTTCAGCATGCGCAATCCGTTGCCCAGCACAACGCGCGCCGCCCGCGCCAGCACGAGCCGGGCGGCCCGCAACGCCGGATCGGGCACCAGCACGGCGAGCTCCGGATTCCGGCTCGGGTTGCCCTCGTGATACCAGGAATTCACCGTACCCGCAGTCTGCTCTAGGTATTCGCAGAGCAGATGCGGAGCGCGTGCCTCGGCCGCCCGAGCGATCAAGTCCGGAAACTCGGCGAGCGCTTTCGCTAGATCGAGTTCGGCCGGGTGCGAGAGGAGCGAGAGATCCGCATGCCCCGGTGCCAGCGCAACCGCGGTTACCTCATCCCCCGCCTTGGCGAAGATGCTGCACATGCGGGCGTGCGCGTACTGGACCTTGTAGACCGGATTCTTCTCCGACTGATCCAGCGCCGCTTCTAGATCGAACACAAGGTGCGCCTCGGGCCTGCGCATGAGGAAGAAGTAGCGCGCCACGTCCACGCCCACCATCTCGAACAGTTCCCTGAGGGTGGTGTAGCCGCCGGCGCGCTTGGACAACTTCACCTCCCGGCCACCCCGCTCGAGGCGCACCATCTGATGCAGCACCCATTCCGGAAAGTCCTGCGGGTGTCCGAGAGCCAAGAGCCCGGCACGGACGCGCGTAGTCGTGCCGTGATGATCGGCGCCCTGCACGTTAATCGCCCGACGGAATCCACGCTGCCACTTGGTGACATGATACGCAACATCCGACAGGAAATACGTGGTGGTGCCATCGCTGCGCAGCATCACACGGTCCTTGTCGTCGCCGAACGCGGTCGTGCGGAGCCATACAGCGCCGTCTTGCCGAAAGACATGCCCTGTGGCCTCAAGGGCCTCGACCGTGCTGGCGACCAGTCCGTCGGTGAACAGCGACGACTCGAGATAGTAGGTGTCGAAGCGGACCTGGAAATCCTTGAGGTCGACGTCCTGCTCCCGGCGCAGGAGCTCGACCACGAAGCGGCGTAGCGCATCCAGCCGTTCCGTCGTGTCCCCGTCGTCGATCGGGTCTGCGGTCGTCGCCTCGTACTCGCGCGCCAGCTCCAGGACGTACTCGCCCCGGTAGCCGCCCTCGGGCACACCGGCGGGCAGCCCGAGCAGCTGGCAGCGCCGCGCGTGCACGCTGCGCGCCAGCAGGTCCATCTGCTTGCCCGTGTCGTTGTAGTAGAATTCCCTGTGCACGGCCCAACCGGTCGCCGCAAGCAGCTCACAGATGGCGTCGCCCAGGGCGGCTTGGCGGCCGTGTCCGAGATGAAGGGGGCCAGTGGGGTTCGCCGAGACCCATTCCACGATGACGGGCTCGCCCGCCGCAGCCGCGCTTCGACCATAGGCTTCGTTGTCGGCCACGATGCCCGCCAGCGCCTGCGTGATTGAATCCGCAGCCAGACGGAAGTTCAGGAATCCCGGCCCAGCAACCTCGACCGAACTCGCACCCGTGCCGGCGAGGTCGATCCGGCGGGCGATCTCTTCCGCAAGCTGGCGCGGCGGGCGTCCGAGCTGCCTGGCCAGCACCATTGCGACGTTGCTCGCCCAGTCGCCGTGCACAGCCTCGCGCGGACGCTCCAGTCGGATGTCCGGCCGGGACTCCGCTCGTGCGTCGACTTCTCGGACAGCCCGAGCAAGCGCCCCGGCGATCGCGGGCCGGGGATCGCTCGTGGAGAACCCGCTCACTCGCCGTTGAACTCCTTGGGCTTGGCCTTGCGCTCGGCCTCGCCGCCCTCCTTCTTCTCCACCGCAGGCTTGTCCGCCTTGGACTCGCCTATGCCCCCTGCGGTGCCGGACGCCGGATCGCCACCGGGCTCCTCGATGCGGGCCTTCTGCTTGTAGTCCTCCGAGCGGTAGTCGGTGGCATAGAAGCCCTCGCCCTTGAGGACGAATCCCGCGCCCGCTGAGATCACGCGCTCCGCACCGTCGCCGCACTCCGGACAGCTCGCCTCGGGAGGATCAGACATCTTCCGGAAGACCTCGAAGCTGTGGCCGTTCGGACAGCGGTACTCGTAAGTCGGCATGAGGGGACGGGGTTGGAAGTCCACGGTCCAGAAAGAACCAGCTAAGCTAACATGTGCCTACCTCGAGGCCGGGTACTCGCTCGCACGTCACCGGCCATGGGCTTGGCCGCTCAGGACTGGGTAGTCGCAGCCAGATCGATCAGCGTCCGGTCTTTTTCGACCGTCTACCCGGCACGAACGTGGACCGCCCGGACTTCCCCCGCGACCTCGGTGCGCATGTCGCTTTCCATTTTCATCGCCTCTACGATCACTAGGCCCTAGCCCGGGCGCACCTGGTCGCCCTCCTCCACTTCGACCCGGACCACCAGGCCAGGCATCGGAGTCCGGACGGGCCGGGCTCCCGCCGACACCGTTGCCGCCCCGGTCAACGCGCGGATCGCCCGCGTACGCTCGTCAAGGACCTCCGTGGTGAGGTGCCAGCCTCCGAGCCGGAGATCCCACCGTCCCCTGCCCCAGGCGTACGCCACCACCCAGTGGGACGCGGTGCCCAGGAGGAGTGAGCGAACCGGGCTGTCAGGCACGGCTGTCAGCTCGGCCGCCAAGGCTCGATCATCCACACGCACGCTGTCTGGCCCGAGCTCCACTTCGACGGTCTGGTCCCCGATGGTGACGGCGTAGCGCATCAGCCGCCGGCCGCGCACTCGAGCACATGGAGCCCTCCCGAGGCACCCACGCGGGCGGCCACGCCGGGCGCGGCGAGCGCCGACGACGATCTTCGTCTCGTTGAGCCCCAGATGTTCGTCCGCGTAGCCGATCGAGAGCCGCCCCGTGCGGAAGTCCGGTTCTTCAATCACGCGACGGTGCCATGACGCGGTCGCGTCCAGCCCAGCCACGACCAAGCTCCAGGCGCTCCCAGGCCGACAACTTACCGCGAGCGTGCTGTGCGGCGAGGCGCTCTTCACCGCCCCCTAACTCGGACCGGTGCCGCAGCTCCTGGAACCGTTCAAACCTGTCGCGCGTGCTCACCGCAGGCGGGGGGCCGCGAAGCCTGCGGGTGCAGCGACCCCTGGACAGAGCACCATGACGGGCGTTCCCTCGATCGCGACCGGCGGCCTCTCCCCCGTGGAGTCCGGTGGCGGGCGGCGATCGATCAGCACGGGTTGCTCACCAACATCCATGGGAAGGAGGCGACCGCCCTGGATGCAGACGACGCGGTGCTCCCGCACGACCCGCCCCTCGGCCACGCCGAGCTCGCCCGTCGCCCCGGCGAACAAGTCCATACTCTCGAGCGCATCGGCAAGGGCTGCAGGGGTGCGGGCTCCGCCCGCCAGCGCATTCAGGACGAGGGCGGCCGCGTCGAAGCCGACCGCCGGCACCGGACTTCGAAGCGTCCGCCTGAACAACGCCTCGTAGGCCGTGACCAGCGCGGCCTCGCCCGCAGTGCTCCCCTCGCTCCCATTGGGAACGACTGCCACCACGCCGTTGGTGTGCCGCTCGGCCACCACGTCGAGCACCTCCGGTCGTGTCCAGCCGTCCGTACCCAATACGCGGATGTCCAGCGTATCCAGACCGAAGAAGGTGATCTGAGGAGCCACGGTCTCGATGTCTTCGGGCGGCAACGGCAACACAACGGCGTCAGGGCGCAGGTTCTCCACGTTCCGCATCTGCGTCTCAAAGAAGGTGGCTCCCCGCTCGTAGAAGAAGCGTGCGAGCACGGTGCCACCGGAGTTCCTCAGCGCCTCCTCGAAAGCCAGTGCCTCGGCCTCGGCTTCGCCGCCCCGCGGGTGGACGATCACCGTTCGCCGCAGCCCCGTGTCGGCGGCCCAAAGCGCGAGTGTCCGGGCCGCCTCCGGATCGAAGCCGCCGAGCGTGTAGACGTTCTGTGAGCGCGGTGCCTCCGGCGCCGTCGGCGAGACCAGTGGCAGGGGGGTCGTTCGGGCACGCGCTGCGGCGAAGAGCTCGGTCGCATCAAGCGGACCCACGACGGCCACCGCCCCCGCCTCTTCGAGCGCGCGCATGCCGGCGGCAGCACCCTCCGGTGTGGCGTGGTCGTCCTCGACCACGATCTCCAAACCGCTCGCGATCGGGATCGCCTCGGCCGCGGCGCGTATGCCCTCCTCGACCAGCTGGGCGAACCGGGTGAGCGACGGCGGGCCCGTGCGCGTGAGCAGAACTCCGAGCACCGTTACGGGTCCCGTGATCCCGAGGGAGGCCTCGATGCCGTCGTCGAGGACGACGCGGCTGACCCGGGCGTCGCTCTCCACCGCCCCCGCCTGCAGGGCAGCCTCAGCGCTACGACGGGCAGCCGTACGCTCGCCTTCGTTGTAGAGCGCGCGCGCTTGCGCAGCGAGCAGCGCAGCCGCGAACGGATGACGGCGCGCGAGCCCTTCCTGCCGGGCAATGATCTCCTCGGAGTCGAGATCTCTCGCGGCCGCGCGTACGAGCCCGGTCGCCGAATCCGCAATTGCCGAAGGTACGTCGGGCGCAAGTGCTGTCAAACGATCGAGGGCGCCACCCACATCCCCCTGCCGGATCCGCGCATCGCCCTGGAGGAGGCGCAGCTGGGGCACACGAGGGTCGTTCTCGGGCACGAGCCGAATCCAGCGCTGGGCGTGGAGGTCCGCTTCCAGCCAGCTTCCTTGAGCGTAGGCCACGTCGGCCAGCAGCCGAAGCGCGCGTCCGGCCACGCGAGCCCCCGGATAGCGCTCGACGATCTCCTCGCTCGCCGCACGTGCCGCTTCGAAGTCGTCGAGCGCGTAGGCCCGGCGAGCGTCCTCGAAGAGCTCGACTGCGACGGTCTCCTCGGAGCGCGACAGCCGCTCGTTGGAGAGCACCGGATCCGGCGGCAGGGCACCCCCACCACTTGCGCTGCCGACCACTGTACACCCCCACGGCGCCAGCAGCACAAGGAGACGGTGCAAGACCCTTGGGCCGGGGCGGGCTGAGTTCATCCCCGCGTCCCGGCGTTGGCTATCGTCGAACTGGCGATGGCGTGCGCGGTCAGCTCTGCGGGGATTCTTCCCCCTTTGCCGCTTCGGAAGTGCCCTGTTCCACGGTCGCCTCCGTCTCGGACGGAGCCTCTCCCTCATCGGCATCTACGGAGGTCGTCGCTTCCGCCGGGCGTTCGCCCTCCGCCACCGCGGGCGCGTCTGCGGCGGCGGACTGCGGCGCGGGCGGCCTGCGCTCGGGCTTCGTCAGCACCTCGAGCACAATACGGCGGTTGGTCGCATCCGACTCGACCACGCGAAGGTCGAGCGGATCTCCGGCGTGGTAGTACTCCTCAAGGCGATCGGCGTCCTCGACGCCAGAATGCGACGCGGGTATGAAGCCCTCTATGTCGTCTCCTAGGTCCACTACCACACCTCGGTCCTGCACGCGCACCACGTTGCCCTCGCACTCGATGCCCGGCATGAGCCGCTCGGAAATCTGCGGCCATGGGTCCTCGTGCAACTGCTTCATGCCCAGGCTGATGCGCTTGTGCTCGGCGTCCACGTCGAGCACTACGACGCGCATCGGCTCGCCCTTCTGTATCACCTCCGAAGGATGCTCTATACGGCGTGTCCAGCTCATGTCGGAGACGTGCACTAGGCCGTCGATGCCGGGCTCGATCTCCACGAAGGCGCCAAAAGACGTGAGGTTTCGCACGACGCCGTCCAAGACCGTACTGGTCGGATACTTGACCGGCAGCGCGAGCCACGGATCCTCCTCGACCTGCTTCATCCCGAGCGAGATCTTCTCCTCGTTTGGATCCACCTTGAGCACGACCGCCTCGACCTCGTCGCCGATCGCGACGAGCTTGGACGGATGGCGGACATTGCGGGTCCAGCTCATCTCGGAGATGTGAACCAGTCCTTCGACGCCCTTCTCGAGCTCCACGAAGGCGCCGTAGTTGGTGATCGAGACAACCCTGCCCCGGACACGCGACCCGATCGGATACTTCTTGTCGATCTCCCTCCACGGATAGGGGAGCAGCTGCTTGAGCCCGAGGCTGATGCGCTCCCGGTTCCAGTCGATGTCCAACACCTTGATGTCGATGGCCGCTCCGATGTGCACCACTTCGGTAGGATGACCGACGCGGCCCCAAGACATGTCGGTGATGTGAAGGAGACCGTCGAGCCCACCGAGGTCGATGAAGGCACCGAAATCCGTGATGTTCTTTACGACGCCCTCGCGCACCTGGCCGACAAGCAACTCCTTCACAAGAGTTTCGCGCTTCCTTGCGCGCTCCGCCTCCAAGATCACGCGGCGCGAGACCACGATGTTTCGGCGCCGCTTGTTGAGCTTGATGATCTTGAATTTGTAGGTATCGCCGATCAGGTCCTCGATGTTGGGAACCCTTCTCAGCGCGATCTGCGAGCCCGGAAGAAACGCGTCCACACCCATCAGGTCCACGGTCACGCCGCCCTTGATCTTGTGTACCAGCGTGCCCTTGACCGGCTTGTCGGCCTCGTAGGCGTCCTTGATCTTCTCCCATACGCGCAGGAAATCGGCTTTCTTCTTCGACAGTACGACTACGCCCTCGTCGTCCTCCAAGCTCTCCAGCAGAACCTCGACCTCCCCGTCGGCCGAGGGCGGGTCCTTGAATTCGTCGAGGGGAACTGATCCTTCGCTCTTGAAGCCGAACTCTAGGATCACCGCGTTCTCGGTGACCCGAAGCACTTTGGCTTTGACGATCTCTCCCTCACGTATGTCCTGCAGGTCTTCGGCGTAGTCGCCCAGAAGCTTCGCGAACTCGTCGCGGGACATGTCGAGCGGCTCTTCCCCGTAGGGGTCCATTAGCAACTCGGGGGAGACGCGCTTGTTCGGCTGGCCCGCCGGGCTGCCGTCCACATCGTCGTCGGGAACGTCGGTCAACACTTCACCGGTCAGGGCGTCGACGGCGACGCCGGACTCTTCGTCAGATTCGGGCGAGGTAGGGAACGTCGGATCAGTGGGGGTCATGAGTCTGACTCGTCCCCGGCCGGCCTCCCGGGGGTACGTTTGCCGGACCCGGCGGCCCGGATTGAGGTGAACACGCTACGCCTTCGGCGCGCTCTCGGCTCCGACGGCGACCGGAGTCGTGCGGAGTCACGGAGAGAGAGGCTCCATACCGGCAGCCGAGCGAAAGCAAGCTAGACAGGCCTGCCGAGGCGGTCAACCGGATTGGCGCACGGTCGCAGGCTGGCACCCCGACGCGTGCCGGTGCGCCGCCCCCGGGTCGCTGTCGTCCGTCTACGGCCGGCGCGACAATTCGGACGAGGTCCGCTCGGCGGGCCTCGGTGGCTGCATTCTAGGGGCTCCGCCCCCGGTAGCCCCGGGGTGTGAATACGTTTGCTGCGTAGCGCTCAGCCCGCTCCAAGAACCCTCGCCACGATTGCCTCGACCTGCTGATCGAACTCGAGTCGTGTCGTGTCGATCTCGTAGGCGTCGTCGGGGCGACGAAGCGGTGCGTGCCGGCGCTCGGAGTCGCACCGGTCACGGTCCTCGATACGACGGGCCTCCTCTTCGATCTCTGCCACCGTTGGTGCATCGACTCCGTGGTCGCGGAGCCGCCTGCGCGCGCGCGCGCTCAAATCCGCCGTCAGGTAGAACTTGAGCTCAGCCTCGGGGAAAACAACCGTGCCCATGTCGCGGCCGTCCGCGACCAGCCGGCCACCCCGCCCCACTTCGCGCTGGACACCAAGCAGCCATGCCCGCACGGGCGCGAACGCGGCCAAGCGGGACGCCTCGCCGGTGACAAGCGGCGATCGCAGCTCTTCTTCCAGCACGCGCGCATCGAGCATGGTGCGAAAGCCTTCGGAGGTAGGCTCGACCCGAAGCGGGAGCGCGTCGAAGTGCTCCGTTCGCAGCTCGCTCCAGCGTTCGGGCACGATCTCGGCGTCGAGTAGCGCGAACGCGAGAGCGCGATAGAAGGTGCCGGAGTTGAGATGGCGAAACCCGAGCCGACAAGCGACTTCCCTCGCCGTGGTCGACTTCCCAGCGCCCGCGGGCCCGTCAAGCGTGACGATCGGGCCCGCGAGCGGTCGCGGCGAGCCGTGCGCGGGCGCCTTCGGCCCGGTCATGGCAAAGACAGCTGCGCTAGGCGCGTCCAGAAGTCCGGGAAACTCACGTCCACGGTCTCGCCGCCGCGAACACGTATGTCGTTCCCGGGCAGGGCCCCCAGCACACCAAACGCCATCGCGATGCGGTGATCGCCCAGCGAGTCGACCGTGCCCGAGAGCGGATGATCCCCGCCCTGGATCTCTAGCCCATCCGGCAGCTCCTCCGCCTCGGCCCCGACCGCGCGCAGGTTCAGCGCCAGCGCGCGGATGCGGTCGGTCTCCTTGTGCCGGAGCTCTCCTGCGCCCGTGATCCGCGTGGTTCCGTGGGCGCGCGCTGCCGCCACGGAAAGGATCGGTATCTCGTCGATCGCCGCCACGACATCGGCCGCGCCGATCTCGGTCGCACGGAGTTCGCCGGCACGAGCTGTGATGGTACCGACCGGCTCTCCGGCCTGTTCGGCTTCGGCCTCGACGACGAGGCGGGCTCCCATCCGCTCGAGCACCGGGAGCATACCCGTGCGGGTCGGGTTGAGTCCGACGCCTCGCACACTCAGCTCGCGTCCCGCACCCCCGAGCAGGGCCAGCACGATCAGGAACGCCGCCGAGGACAGGTCCCCCGGAACCACCAGATCGAGCGGCTCAAGCCGCCCGGGCGGGTCGCGAAGCTCCACGCGCCAGCACTCGCCCGAGCGGCCGGACCTCACGACGGCGCCCATGGCGGCGAGCATCCGTTCTGAATGGTCGCGCGAGCGTCCCGGCTCGGAGAGCAGGACCGACACGCCGCCCACCACGCCCGCGAGGATCAGCGAGCTCTTGACCTGTGCACTTGCGACCGGGAGTTCGTACGTGAGAGGGCGCAGGGCCCCGCCCTGGATCTCGAGAGGGAGCCGGTCCTCGTCCAGCAGGAAGCGGAAGCGCGCGCCCATGCGCGAGAGCGGCCGCGTCACACGCGCCATGGGGCGTCGGGAGAGGGAGGCGTCCCCCGTGATCACGGCCCGCAGCGGCTGGCCTGCGAGCACGCCGACAAGCAAGCGCGCGCCGGTTCCGCTGTTCCCCAGGTCGAGCGGACCATCCGGCGCCGACAGCCCGCGCAGACCCCGCCCGCGTACGACGGTCTCACCCTCTTGGACGGCCAGCGCCGGGACTTCTGCACCCAGCGCCTTGAGGGCGTCGGCCGTGGAGACGGGATCCGCACCTGGGAGGAGGCCGCGCAGGCGACTCGGGCCCTCGGCGATGGCTGCGAAGATCAACGCGCGCTGGGTGACTGACTTGTCGCCCGGCACCGTGATGATCATTCCGTTTCGCTCGCGCGCTTGCCCCGGCCCACCCGCCAACGGCCAGTCCGCGCCATCAGCTCGGCGACCGCCCCGAGCTCTCCCGACTCGAGCCGTACGGCCAGCTCCTCCAGCCGACCGCCTAGGTCGCGCAGCAGGCCGGCCAACTCCGGGGCAGTGTGAGCGAACAGATCGCGCCACACTTCAGGGGAACTCTCGGCGAGGCGTGTCATGTCACGGCCACCGGGTCCCAGGTCCGAGGCTCGGGCTCCGCAGTCCTCCAGCGCGAGAGCGAGCGCGTTGGCCGTGAGCTGCGGCAGCTGGCTGACCCTCTCCATTAGCCGGTCGTGCGATTCCGGGTCGGTCCACTCGGGACGGCAACCGAGGTTCGACCAGAAGAGTTCGACAGTCTGCGCGGCGTGGGGTTCGACTCCGCGGTCCGCGCATAGCCAGACCAGCGCGTCACGGAACAGATCTTCGTGGCCGCCGTCGAACCCGGAACGCTCCCCGCCCGCCATCGGATGCGCACCCACGTAGCGGGACGAGAGCCCCGCCCGCTGCACCGCATGGAGGATCGGGCGCTTGAGACCGGCCACGTCGGTGACCACGGCGTCGTCGCGGAGCAGCGGCGCGTGAACGGGCACCATCTCCACAATGGGCGCGAGCGGTGCCGCATAGACGACCAGATCGGCGTCCGCGATCACGTCGCGCGCGTCGGGGGCGGCCGGCACACGCAGTACGCGTTCGGCAGCTGCACGGTCACGGGGGTCAGGTGTGGCACCCAGCACACGCGTGCCGTCCTCGCGCGAAATCAGCGCGCGCACCAAAGAGCCGCCCATCAACCCGAGCCCAATTACGGCGATAGTGGACCCGCTCGAGGATCCCGGGAGCCGGCTGGGGGGTTCGCTCATGACCGCCTCAATCGAGGGACTCGGAGAACGGGATCTCGAGCACCAGCCCGTCGTGCGCGACCCGTGCACCTGGGAATTCGGCGGCCGCCTCCTGTTCGAGCGCCCGGGGATTGTCAGCATACCGGGCCGACACGTGCGTGAGCAGAAGGCTGCGCACGCCGGCCTTGCGGGCGGTGCGAGCAGCGCCCGCAGCCGTGGAGTGATACGTCTCGCGTGCACGTGCTGCCTCTTTCTCACCGAAGGTGCAGTCGTGTACGAGAAGATCCGCGTGGCGTGCTGTCTCGCGGGTCCCGGCGCAGGGGCGGGAGTCGCCGGTGTAGACTACCCGCCGCCCGGGCCGGGGCGCCCCGACCACGTCAGACGGCCGGACAACGCGCCCGTCGACCTGTACGGACTCGCCGCGGTGAAGCCGGCCACGGAGCGGGCCTTCAGGGACACCTAGCGCTCGGGCGCGTTCCGCGTCGAAGCGCCCCAGACGGTCGTCCTCGACGAGCGCGTAGCCCACGGCCTGCACGCCGTGATCCACGGCGAAGGCGACCACCCTGTATCCGCTACGGGGGACGGTATCGCCCGGGGCGAGCTCGCGGATCGGAACCTTGAACGGAATCCTTTCGACCCCGAGGTGTGCCGCGGTCTCCAGGGCCGGACGGCTCTCGGGTGGCCCGAACAGCTCTACTGGCTCCTGTCTTCCCTGCAGCCCGAGCGTGCGCAAGAGGCCGCTGATCCCGAGGAAGTGGTCCGCATGCATGTGCGTGATGTATACGGCGCCGATTCCGAAGCCGGTACCATGGCGCATCATCTGTCGCTGAGTGCCTTCCCCGCAGTCGAACAGCATCAGATCACCCTCCCGCTGGACGGCGAGGGCGGCGACGTTGCGGCCGACGGTAGGACGAGAGGCCGCGGTCCCGAGAAACGTTACACGGATCACGACAGAGAATGTAGCGTCGAACCGGCCATTGTTCCCCACCGGTTCGGCTAAGCGACCGTGCCGGCTTCCGCGCCCACCCGCAGCCTGGAGGACGGGCCGCACGATGCCACGACTCGGAACTCATCCGTGGTTCCGACGGCGATCCCTCCGAATACACGGGATCGATGCGTCTCGGCGCGTCCACCCGTACGGCCCCGGCCGAGGCCCACGGTCCGACTCGAACCTGGAGTGCACTCCCCCTCCGACCCCAACCGCCATCCGATGCGCACTGAGGCTGTCCACCGTGTAGTCCTCGCTCCCGTGTCCGCGTCAGCACCGCCTTCTCGTTGCTCCTGTCCGGGCCATCGTTGGTGACTGCCGCTCTGCGGGGAGTCCTGGAACTGCTCGACCTGATGCGGACCTGTGGCCTTTCTTGTTCCCGTGCGGTTCCTGTAGCAGGTTGGGGGAAACACGCACACGGGAAGCGGCTAGGGAGCCTAGACATGGACCGATCCAAGCTGTCTCGACGCGCCTGGCTGACGACCACGTCCGGCGTCATCGCGGCAGGCCTGCTGCGGACGCAAACGGATGCCGTGAGACTGGAGGCGCAGGAGGCCCCGGAGGGTTTGCGCGATCCGAGCAAGGTGCCGGGACGTCCGACCTCCGAGGTCGGCGCTAGAGCCCCCGGTGAGCAGCCGAGCCGGCTGGTAAGAAACCAGAACCTGTCCAGCTCGTCGCGCACTCCGCTGCAGGACCTGAACGGGACCATCACGCCCGCCGATCTGCACTTCGAACGGCACCACGCCGGTGTGCCCGACATCGTCGCCGAGGACCACGAGCTCCTGATTCATGGCATGGTCGATCGTCCCATGATGTTCCGGATGGCCGACCTGAAGCGCTACCCGTGCGCCTCTCAGACCTACTTTCTGGAGTGCTCGGGCAACGGAGGAGGGGCCTACAGCCGCGACCGGATGCCTACTGACATCACCGTCCAAGCGCTCGACGGCCTTCTGAGCACGAGCGAGTGGACCGGCCTCCCACTCTCCTGGGTGCTGCGGGAGGTCGGCGTGCGCCTGGGCGCGAGCTGGATGCTGGCTGAAGGCGGGGACGCGGCCCTCATGTCGCGGAGCGTGCCGCTGGACAAGGCTATGGATGACGCGCTCCTAGCGTACGGGCAAAACGGGGAGGCGATCCGGCCTGAACAGGGCTACCCGCTGCGCCTCTTCCTGCCAGGCTGGGAAGGGAACATCAGCGTGAAGTGGCTGCGCCGCCTCGAGATCACCGATCGGCCTACGATGACCCGGGACGAGACGTCGAAATACACGGATCCCCTGCGCGGGGGCGCGGCCCGCCAGTTCAGCTTCGTAATGGATGCCAAGTCAGTGATCACTTTCCCCTCGTACCCGTACGCGCTGCCGGATCGCGGCTGGTGGGAGATCAAGGGGCTCGCATGGACGGGCCGCGGCCGGATCACTCGGGTCGAGGTCAGCACGGATGGAGGCCGAAGCTGGGCAGACGCCCAGCTCCAGCGGCCGGTTCTGTCGAAGTCGACGGTCCGGTTCCGGCACCTTTGGGAGTGGAGCGGGCGCGAGGCACTCATCGTGAGCCGTGCGACGGACGAGACGGGCTACGTCCAGCCTACGGTTCACCAGCTCTGGGACGTTCGGGGAGAGCGGACGTCCTACCACCAGAACCATCAGCGGGCCTGGAAGGTCGCATCGACGGGAGAAGTGACGTTCGGGCTGGGAGATCTCGTGTGAAGGGCTTGGTCGCTGCCGGCGCGTCGCTGATCCTCGTCGCTTGCGAGATGTCCGGAGCTGGCGAGGGGGAAGGCATGGAGTCGCCCTACCCGCTTCCCTTGGAGGCGCCGGAGCGCTTCTCGTTCGGACAGGACGCTTCGGAGGACAGGATCTTCCTCTGGGATATCGATGTGAGGCCGGATGGGGAAGGGCTTCCACAGGGAAGCGGGACGGTGCAGGAAGGGGAGGCCGTGTACCGGACCCACTGCCTCGTGTGCCACGGCCCGACCGGGACCGAGGGCCCCTATCACGTCCTGGTGGGCACGGCTCCGTGGGAGGAGTGGCCGGGGTCACGCACGATCGGCGGCTATTGGCCGTACGCGACAACCCTGTACGACTTCATCCGCAGAGCGATGCCCCAGCTCACCCCCGGAATCCTCACCGCGAACGAAACGTACGCGGTCGTCGCCTACCTTCTCCATCTGAACGGCGTCGTGCCGGATGACGCGGTGATGGATGCCGAGGCCCTGCCTGCGGTGATCATGCCGGCCCGCGATCGGTTTGTTGCGGACGATCGGCGAGGAGGAGCCGAGGTCCGCTAGATAGCGGTCGACCCAACAGGCATACCAAGCGCCTTCGGATGAAGATGGGCCTTATGCGCGTCACGCCGCCCGGCACCCTCATCCGCACCGCCAAGGGCACGCGCATTGCCCAGCGCCCGTCCCATACCACGACATAGGAGCGACCGTGTGGACACCGAGCAGACCCGGGGAGGGGAGAGTGACCGAAACACCGACCGGACGATTCTGCTGGGGCGAGTTGCTCACGACGGACCCGGCCACCGCCGCCGACTTCTACCGTGCAGTGATCGGCTGGGGCACCAGGGAGTGGGAGGGAAGCGAGACCCTGTACACCGTGTGGATGAACGATGACACGCCGGTCGGAGGTCTCATGCAACTTCCGGCGGAACTCACCGCCACCGGCGCCCGCCGCACTGACTCGTCTACATCTCGACACCGGATGCGGAAGCCTGCGGAATGAAGGCCCGGAGCTTGGTAGGAACTCAATTGAACATGCTCGAACTTCCGGATGTCGGGCCCATGGCCATCATCGCCGACCCGTAAGGGGTCGTCTTCATGTGGCCGGTGAGCCTCGAAGACAGGAGGCCGAACCGGCCCGGTGTTCCGCGGGCTCATGACCCGTTAGCGATCAGGAGCAGCTCACCCTTTGGAGCCACGCTTCGCGCCCCCACCGGTGGCTGGCGAGGGTAGGCTTCCACCCCCCCTCCACCCACCGGCGTCCTGTGCCACTGCCAGGGCAGCGGGCCACACGGGCACGGCGCTGAACGCCGTCGCCAGGACGGCCGCGGTCCGTGTCGCCTTCCGGCCAATCCGGTTCCAAACTGACGCTGATACCGTCGCGGGAGCCGGGCCAAGATTGACCGCGAGGACCCTCCGCGGTAGCCTTCTGCCGCTTCAGAGCCCGCCTGAAACGGCCCCTGACAGCGCCGTCACGCGCACCCGCCCCGCAGGGGCCCGGCGCGCCGTTTTCGATGCCCACGTCCCCAGCCGGAGCTGACCCGTGCCATTCGGAGCGACTGCCCTTCTCGCCTTCCTCCAGGAAGCACACGGAGGTGAGGCCAGCCTCGTCCTACCCGACCTGTCGTCTGTCACCATGCTCGGCATGGACGGCCACAGCCTGCTCATGCTTGGCCTGCTCGTGTGCGCGGCCGGCGGGGTCTTCGGTCTGTGGGTCTACCGGCGGCTCAAGGCCCTCCCCGTCCACCGGTCGATGCTCGAGGTCTCCGAGCTCATCTACGAGACGTGCAAGACCTATCTGGGGCAGCAGGGCAAGTTCCTCGTCGTCCTCGAGCTGTTCATCGGCGCCATCATCGTGATCTACTTCGGCGTGCTGCAGGACATGGACGCGGTCCGCGTCTCGGTCATTCTCCTCTCCAGCGTTGTCGGCATCCTCGGCAGCATCGGCGTGGCATGGTTCGGTATCCGTGTCAACACGTTCGCCAACTCCCGCGCCGCGTTCGCCAGCCTGCGGGGCAAACCCTTCCCGACGTATGCGATCCCCCTCCAGGCGGGGATGAGCATCGGCACCATGCTCATCAGCGTGGAGCTGGTCATAATGCTGGCGATTCTGCTGTTCATCCCGGGAGACTTCGCCGGTCCCTGCTTCATCGGTTTCGCGATCGGAGAGTCACTCGGCGCGAGCGCGCTACGCATCGCCGGCGGCATCTTCACCAAGATCGCCGACATCGGCAGCGACCTGATGAAGATCGTGTTCGGGATCAAGGAGGACGACGCGAGGAACCCGGGCGTGATCGCGGACTGTACGGGTGACAACGCCGGCGATTCTGTGGGTCCGACGGCCGACGGATTCGAGACCTACGGCGTGACCGGTGTCGCGCTCATCAGCTTCATCCTGTTGGCTGTGCCGGACGAGGTGATTCAGGTCCAGCTCCTAGTGTGGATCTTCGCAATGCGGATCATGATGGTCGGCGCGAGCGTGCTGTCGTACGCCGTCAACCAAATGCTGGCCCGAGGGCGGTACGCCGACGCCGCGACGATGGACTTCGAGGCTCCGCTCACCAGCCTGGTCTGGCTCACGTCGATCGTCTCGATCACGCTCACGTTCATCGTGTCCCGCCTGCTGATCCCAGATCTCGGGGACGGCAGCATGTGGTGGAAGCTCTCGGCGATCATCTCGTTTGGTACACTCGCCGGTGCCATCATCCCGGAGCTCGTCAAGATCTTCACGTCCACCAACTCAGGTCATGTCCGCGAGGTGCTATCCGCTTCGCGGGAGGGCGGGGCCTCGCTCAACATCCTCGCGGGCCTCACCGCCGGGAACTTCAGCGCATACTGGATGGGTGCCGCCATCCTCGGCCTGATGGCGGGCGCGGCCACCGTTAGCACGCTGGGCCTCGTCGAGCTGATGACGGCGCCGGCGGTGTTTGCGTTCGGCCTAGTGGCATTCGGTTTTCTGGGCATGGGCCCGGTGACCATCGCGGTGGACTCCTACGGCCCGGTCACCGACAATGCCCAGTCGGTGTACGAATTGTCGATGATCGAGAGCGTGCCGACTATCCAGGACGATCTTCAGCGCGACTTCGGCTTCGCTCCAAATTTCGACAGCGCCAAGCATTTCCTGGAAGAAAACGACGGCGCGGGCAACACCTTCAAGGCGACCGCCAAGCCGGTGCTGATCGGAACCGCCGTGGTGGGGGCCACGACGATGATCTTTTCGATCATCATGCTCCTCACGGATGGGCTCTCGGGCGACCTCGCGCGGCTCTCGATCCTGTACCCGCCCTTCCTGCTCGGGCTGATCGCCGGCGGCGCCGTGATCTACTGGTTCAGCGGAGCTTCGATGCAGGCGGTCTCGACCGGCGCCTACCGCGCGGTGGAGTTCATCAAGGGGAACATCCGGCTGGATTCGACTGAGCGGGCGTCGACGGAGGACTCCAAGAAGGTAGTGGAGATCTGCACGCAGTACGCGCAGAGGGGAATGTTCAACATCTTTCTCGCGGTGTTCTTCCTGACGCTCGCATTCGCCTGCACCGAGCCCTTCTTCTTCATCGGCTACCTCATCTCGATCGCAATCTTCGGTCTCTACCAGGCGATCTTCATGGCCAACGCAGGCGGAGCCTGGGACAACGCCAAGAAGCTGGTCGAGGTCGACCTCAAGGAGAAAGGCACCGCGCTGCACGAGGCAACGGTTGTAGGCGACACGGTCGGCGATCCGTTCAAGGACACGTCTTCGGTTGCGATGAACCCGATCATCAAGTTCACGACCCTTTTCGGATTGCTCGCCGTGGAACTCGCCATCGAGCTTAGCCGTGGGGTGAGCACCGCCTTGGCGGTGATCTTCCTGGTGGTCGGGCTGGTCTTCGTGTGGCGTTCGTTCTATCGCATGCGGATCCAGCTTGCCGGCGCCTCAAGAGCCATGCGTCCGGCAGAAGCACACTGACGGGGGTCCCGTGAGGCAGTTTCCGGCGACCCTCATCCGGGGCGACCGGCGCCAGGAGCGCCTGAGCTGGATGGTCACGTTGACCGGCTCCGCCGCCATGCATGCCACGGTCTTAGCAATCCTGCTCCAGGGCGGCCCGACCCCGCAACGCGCGGGCGCTCCCACGTGGCTGTTCGCGGAGCTCACGGAGGATGGTGGCGGTGGTGAGTCCCCCGTCGTCCGCCTCGCCTGGGGGTCGCCGGCGCCGCGCTCCACTCCCGAGGAACTCACGGTCCCTTCCGAGATCCCAGTCCCGGAACTTCAGCTCCCGGAGATCGCCCAAGTGGCGGACGTCGAGCTTAGCCTGGAGACGCTTGCGACCGACCGGCCCGCCGTGGTCGCGCCGCCAGCGCCGTCGGAGCCGGCGTCCGCCGGAGGCGCCGGAGCCTCGGCCCCCGGCAGGGGAAGAGGCGTGGGCGGCAGCAGGGGAGCGGGTCTAGGGTCCGGCGCCGGACCCGGCGCCGGCACGCCGGCCCAGGGCATCCGCCCGCCCGCACCGCTCACCATTTTGATGCCACCCGTCGCGACCGACCCCGTGCGCGGGGGCACGGCCAAGGTCCGGCTGCAGGTGGACAGCACCGGTGCGGTAAGTGCCGTCGACGTCCTGGTCTCCAGCGGTGACCGTGGCTACGATAAGCAGCTCCGTCTCGTAGCCTCGGGTTGGCGCTTCCTCCCGGCCCGGGATGCGGCCAATCGTCCCGTCGCCTACCCATTCGAGGTCTCGGTCACCTTCTGAGCTCGCGGGCCTCGGGCGCTCCCACGACCGCCAAGCAGGTCAGGTCCAGTAAGACGCGAGCAACACCCCACCGAAGACGATTCGATACCAGGCGAACGGGACGAACGTGTGTTTCTTGACGAAGCCGAGGAACGCCCTCACCACGAGCAAGGCGGACACGAACGAGACGCCGAATCCTATGGCGAACACGGGAACGAGTTCGGGGGAATAGAGATCGAGGCTGCCCATCAACTCGTACCCGGTCGCGGCCAGCATGACCGGGATCGCGAGAAAGAAAGAGAATTCTGTCGCCGCAACGCGTGAGGCACCCAGGCCGAGAGCGCCCATGATCGTGGCTCCGGAGCGCGAGACGCCGGGAATCAGGGCAAGGGTCTGGGCTAGCCCGATCCCGAGCGCCTGGGCGGGTGTGATGTCATCGACAGTCTCGGTCCTGGGCGGGCGGTGCCATCGCTCGACGGCCAGGATCAGCATCCCCCCAACGACGAGCGACGCCGACACGACCACGGGGTCGAAGAATCGCTCCGTGATGATGTCGTGGATCAACAAGCCTAGCACGGCAGCTGGTGCGAAGGCGATCGCGACGTTCAGCAGGAAGCGTCGCGCCACGGGGTCGGTGCGGCAGCCGGTGAGCGAGCACACCACCTTGACTCTCTCCACCCATAGCACGGCGAGAATGGCGCCCAGCTGGATCACGATGTCGAAGGTGACGGCCACCTCGCCTTCGAAAGAAAGCCAGCGGCCGACGAGAATCAGGTGGCCGGTCGAGGATACGGGAATGAACTCGGTCGTGCCTTCTACCAAGCCCAGAACCAGTGCCTTCGCCCAGGTCAACAGGTCCAAGAGCGGCTCCCAGGCGAAGGGCCACGACAGGGCACCACGAGCGGGACGAGTACTAGGCCCGAGAGATCAGAGTCACGGGCCGCCGCGTGCGTCGCGGCAGCCGATCGCCCGACACGGCTGACCCGCCGGGCCGGGGCCGTCAGTTGGCGAGCCAACATCCGAGAGTCACCGTTCGCAGCGCGTGGCGCAACGGCAGCGAGGTCGTGCCATCGGCGGTCGCAACGTCCGAATCCGTCGCATAGTCTCTCGGTGGTGCGGTCGAGTCCCCGATATGCTGACGACCGCAACGATACCGGGCGCCACGCGATGCCGCGACAGTTCGTCCCGCTGCCTGCCATCAGCGACGACGGCCGCGCGCTGGCCTACGGAGCCGCCCGGGACTCCTCGACCAGGGCTCCGAGCACGAGGTTCCGGATGTCGTCGGACGGACGACCGCTCCGCAGGAGCTGAGCGTTGAGAGCTGCGCGGGCCTTACCTGTGTCCCCTACCCCGAGATACACGGCGACGGCGGCGTCGAGCACAATGGAAGGCGGCAGCAGTTGGGACACGTCGGGCTCGGTGAGCCTGAGAGCGTCGGCCGCGCTCGACGCCTGGGAGAGATCTAGGGTTCGCAGGCCCTCGAGGAGAGCGACCGACTCCCGGACAGCTGCGCGGGTGCGCCGTGGTCGGCCCGGTAGTCCCAGACTCCGTCATAGAACGTGGCATCACACCACCCCACCGCCCGGCCGTGCAGTACGCCCTCGACCAGCGCGAACCCCTGGAACCACTCGCACCAATCGGCTGGGGGACCCTCCCCGAGCGCGCGCTCGAACGCGACGAGCCCCGAAACGGCGGGATCCCACCACGCGAACGGAGGCGTCTGCCCGCTGCGACCCACACGCGTCAGCCAGCCGGCGATCGCCCGTCGCTCCACGGGCGCGATTCCGATGACGGGCGGCGGATCATACGGCAGCGGCGCGAACCGCGCGCGTGACAGGATCCGTGTCAGGTTCACCGGATGATCGGCGAAGCTGAAGAGTCCGTCGGCCCCACCTCCCAGGAAGCGCGCCCGTTCGGCACGCGTATCCAGGAGCGGGCGAGCATCGGTGTTGGCGGTCCACCGTTCCAGCAGCGGGCCCAACGTCCGATGATCGAATAGCAGCAGGCTCTCGAGCATGCCCGCGGTGAGCGTCCGCTTCGAGAAGCTCGGCCGGTGATCCATGCAGACCGGAGCAAGCAGCTCGCCGGACTCGGAGGAGATCGTTCAGGAAGGTACGGGCCGGGGGGATCTCAGTAAGGGCGGGCGAAGAGTTTCCGCGCTCACGGCCGAAACCTAGTCGCCCGCCGCGCGATTTCCAGTTCGGAGCGCACGTGCCGCTTGTGCCGGCCCTCGTCTGGCGAGAGGTTCCGCGCGCGAACTCCCACCTCCAGGCCCAGCCTACTCATGGAACAACTGAGGGACGTCGTCGATCTCTTCCTGCACGTGGACCGCCATCTCGTCACGGTTACCACGGAGTACGGGGCGTGGACCTACGCGATCCTCTTCCTGATCATCTTCTGCGAGACCGGGCTCGTCGTCACGCCTTTCTTGCCGGGTGACTCGCTGCTCTTCGCAGCCGGCGCGTTGGCGGCCGGTCCGGGGCTGAACCCTCAGGTCCTGCTGGCGCTGCTCGTCACGGCCGCCATCGTGGGCGACAGCGTCAATTACGCGATCGGCTCTGCGGTAGGGACACGGGCCTTCGACGGACGCTACCGGGTGCTCAAGCGGGAATACCTCGAGCGTACGAACCGTTTCTACGTCCGTCACGGAGGAAAGACCATCGTGCTGGCCCGTTTCGTACCCATCGTGCGGACGTACGCACCGTTCGTGGCGGGCGCAGCCGGCATGGCCTACCCGCGCTTCCTTTTCTTCAACGTCACTGGCGGCATCGTCTGGATCGCGATCTTCGTCCTAGGAGGGTACTTCTTCGGCAACCTCCCCGTGGTGGCGGAGAACTTCGGACTCGTCGTGATCGCTATTATCGTACTCTCGCTCGTGCCGATCGCCTGGGAGTACATCAGGCATCGAAGTCCTGGCCGGCACCGGACGGCGGCTTGAGCGCCAACCCCTAGACTCACCTCGCCACAGCCGCTTACTATTTGGCTATATTCTTTTCCGTCGGCCGGCCGGCCGGGATCGTCCAGTCCAGCAAGAGAGACCTGATGCGGATCACGTCCGACCTGCACCCTGCGATGTTCTTCTGTGCGTTGATCCTCTTATCCGGTTCGTCGTCTCCTGCCGCCGCACAACTTCCTGAACCCCGCTCGTCCCTGTCCGGCGTCTATACCGAGGAGCAGGCCCAGGCGGGAGCCGAGATCTTCGGCAATATCTGCTCGAACTGCCACAACGCCTCGTATCCGCTGTGGGGAACGAAGTTCATGGGCATGTGGAGCGGGCAATCGTTGTGGAAGCTCTACGAGTTCCTCTCGACCCGCATGCCGTACGGAGACGGGGGCGGGCTGACTCCCGAGCAGTATCGCGCGGTCACGGCTTACGTGCTGCAGCGAAACGGATATCCGCCCGGCGATACGCCGATCCCCGAGACGCCGCTCGAGATCGCTTTCATCAATTTTGACCCGCACCCGTAGCCCGACGGCTAGGGGGAACACGGGCGCCACAGACGAAGAAACAGGTTCGGCACCGCGACCGGACAGGTCCCGGGCTTAACCTGGGAAGGGCTTTCGGGAGGACACCGCGTTCCAGCACGTATGGGCTCGCATGCCAGCCCGAGGCCTCTGTCGCGATTTGGGCGGGCTTGGCGTAGGCCTGCATGCCGGGCCCCGGTGCTCGATCGGCCGTACGGCACCGGTTCGCCGAACGTCTACGCGGACGCCCCCTCCGGGCGCCGGTACATTACTTACGCGGGTGACGCCCAGGGTCGTCGATGACGGGCCCGGACTTCACGTCGGTTAGGGCTCTCCGGAGGAAGTCACTGGTTTCGACGCGCTGAATGCGGTGAGCGGGGCATGGATCAGAAAGTCGTCCCAGTAGGGATCGTCCCGCTCCGTGGGCTCAAGCGCAGCGTCGACCCAGCGGAAGTCATCGAAGCCGGCAGCGCGCGCGGCGGCCTCGTACGTGGCCGGTGCAAGGTAGAAGTTCTCAAACTCGAACGCCTGACCGCTATGGTTGGTTATTCTATACTGGATGACATCGCCTTCGCAGGGTGGATATCGGCAGGTCCTATCGAGTCCGTACTTGGCCAGTGACACACCTGGCCGAGGCGGGTTGCGGACGTTGTCATTGAAGCCGACGAATCGCCCGCCCGGCCTTAGCGCGCGGAAGCAGGTTTGGCAGAAGCGGTCCAACGCCTCCCGGGTGCGGGCATAGTTGAACAGATAGACAGCCGTCACGATGTCAAACGGAGCATCTGGCACGTATGTCGCTGCATCCTCTTGGATGTAGCGACAGCCTAGTGGGTCCGCACGTTCCTCTGCTTCGGCTAGTGCGATCATCTCCCGCGAGATGTCGACCCCGGTGACCTCCGCCGCGCCTGTCCGCTTGAATTGGCGCGTATAGACTCCTTCGCCGCACGCCAAGTCCAGCACCGACCGTCCTCGCAGGTCACCCAACACCTTGAACAAGGTGTAGCGTTCGATGTAGTGCCGGAAGAGGAGCCATTTGGACTCCCGGTAGTGCTCGGCGATATCGTCGTAGGCATGCTCTTTGGTCACGAAACGCTTCCCTGGCCGAGGCACCGGGCCATCGGGCCCACCGTACTCGGTTGAAGTCTCACCATGTCCGTGCCGCCAGTCGATCAGTACGTGGCCTTGGTTACTGAGTCAACGCCGACCCAGAGCTTCCTCGAGGCTCGCCGCTTGCTCCTGAGCATCGGGTACCGAGGGGCATTGCCAAGTCCGGCTGCATCAGACACCGGACGTAAGTCGAACTCGACCTTACCCCCGTAGGCGCCGTGCCCGGGCAGGAGCGCGGGGCGGTCGGCCGAACACGCGGCCCCCGAGATGGAGTGGCTTGGCAAGCGCTCCTCGGGAAGATCTTGCGACTGTGTCTTGTGTTCGCCCCAGTTGGCTGTAGTTGGTTCGGAGTGCGCCCACTTTGACTCCCGTGGTTTGGCTGCTACGAACTTCCGCGTACGCACGTCCCGCTGCCTGCAAGTGCGATTACGAGAGAAGGCCGATAGGATGTTGTCGGGAACTCATCGCATCCGGACCTACCATCTACGAAGACGTACTCGCCGGGGCGACGGCTCCCCGCTTCTCGCTCGGACGGTCTCGTTTCGCCGCTTCGATCCTCGAGCCCGTAGATCAGACAGCTTGCCGTGAGAGGACTCACCTCGCCTGCGCTTCGGCCATCGTGTTCATTGCTTGCGGAGACCAGACGACGCCCTCCTCTGTTGCTGGCAGCGGTGCTGCCTCCGTGAAGTTCGGTTTTCTCGTTTCGGGCGACCGGCTCACTTACTGGAATGCCGCCAGGATCGCCGTAGATGAAGTCAACAGGCGCGGGGGCCTGTCGGGCCGCTCCGTCGAATTGGTCGCACAAGTGGAACTTGAGGATGCGGAGGCGGCCGTGCGGGCCGCCGAGACCATGATCCTAACGGATCAAGTCTCCGCCCTCATTGGTCCCGATCGCCGAGCGCTCGCGCGTTCGTCGACGCGTGTAAGGCACAGTACGGGACGACCCCACCGGGGTCGACGCGGCAAGCTACCATGCAGTCCGGTTGTTCCTGGAGGCCGCAGAGCGAGCCGGCGGTCTCGACGCGGACGCTGTCAGGCGGCAGCTCTGAGCCACCGAGCAGTACGCCGGAGCCACGCGCATCGCCCGCTACGACGGAGCTTGGCACTCGACCAAGAGCATGCCCACCGAGAACGGTACGACGAAATTCTACCGGCAGGTCGATCCATAGGCCTCGTATCCCATCTGAGCTACTCGATGCCCGGCTGACACATTCTCGGACCAAGCCCTTCAGGCGCCGTCCGTGCTTGCAGAGGTGTTCCGCAGGGCCGGCAGCCAGGAGGCTTACGCATCAGGCGCCGGCGCCTTCACGCGAATTGTGATGACGTCGGTATCGTGGTACTGCTGGTGCCGGATCGAGGACGCGACGTGACGAAGCAGCCGCAGCGAGACTTCCCGTTCCACGCTCGGCGTGTCCATGTCTTCGCTGAGCAACGCGACCCGGTCCTGAAGGTTCTGCTCGACGTCACTCGAGGCGATGAGCTCAAGGACGGCGCTGCCGTTCTCCCTATGCGCCACAAGCTGCAGACGTCGCGCCTCCCGCGTCTCGTCGCCCTCGTCGCGCTGGAGCAGGGTCACCAAGGTCTCTTCCACCGCCGTGTCCAGGCGGTTGCGCATGATCCGACCCCACCCATGACGTGATGCGAAGTCACTTAGGAACGTCTGGATCTCAGGTAGAGCCGATAGATGGCACTGGGTCTCCATCTGCCGCCGCTGCGGCCCGGTCAATTCCACGAACATCGTCATCACGATCGCCGCCAGGCCGCCTGCCGTCATCCCGTTCTGCAGCAGGCCGCCTACGAAGCCGCCGAAGTACTCAGGGAATATGACGCCGTTCTGGAAACCCACGCCGATCCAGAATGACACTCCGACTACCAAACCCTTCCGGTAGTCTACGCCGTCCTGCACGACAATCTTCATGCCGATCACGAACAGCATTGCCATGAGAACCGTGATGTAGGCCGCCGCGACCGGCCCCGGTATCGCCAGCAGCACAGCGAGTGCCTTCGGCAGGAACGCCATCCCGACGAACACGGCGCCCACCGCCATGCCGACTGTACGGGCCCCAACCCCGGTGAGCTCGGTCACCGAAACGCTCGTCGAATAGGTGGTGTTCGGCATGGTGCCGGCCAGGCCCGACAAGAGGTTGCCCATTCCGTCGGCGGCCAACGCGCCCTGGACGGCGCGGAAGTCGACGGCCTGGGCGCGGCGGTAGGAGACGCGCTGGATCGCAACCGCGTCCCCGATGGTCTCGATCGCCCCGACCAGCGTGACGAACGCGAACGCCGGAAGCAGGGCCCAGAACGTCGGCCCGAAGCTCAGGTCCAGACCCGGCCATCCACCTGATGGCACTCCCAGCCACGATGCCTCGGCTATGAGGTTCGTGTCGTAGATGCCGAAGAGACCGGCCACCACCGATCCGGCCGCCACGCCAGCGACCGGAGCCCACAAGCGGAGCGTACCTCGGGCTTTGAGGGCGAGACCGGCGATGACCAGAACCGTAGCCAGCGCGGCGAATGCGGCAGCACTCAACGACTCCCCCGGCACATCGGTCAGCATGTCGAAGATGAGCGGCATCACCGTTACCGGAATCAGCATGATGACGGTGCCCGCTACGCCCGGTGTAAGGATCCGTCGAAAAAGCGAAAGCCTGGATGCGAGGCTGAACTGGAAGAACGAGGAGATGACCACCAGAGTGGCCAGCATCGCCGGCCCGCCTTCCGCGATGGCCGTAATACAAACCGCGATGAATGCTCCGGACGTACCCATCAACAGCACATAGCCGGCGCCGACGCGGCCGAAGCGTGCGGCTTGCGTCAAGGTGCTTACGCCGCTGATCGCCACCGCGGCGAACACGGCCCAGGACAGGTAGGACTCGCTCCCGCCCGCCGCTCGAATCACGATCGCAGGAGTCAGTACGATGCCGGCGATGCATAGGACGGCCAGTTGCGCCCCGAGGCCCAGGGAGAGCAAGGTCGGCGGCTTCTCGTCGGGCTCGTAGCGCACACCGGCGTTCCGGTCGGTGTCCTGGACATCCATATGCGGTACACCTCACACGCAAGTGGGACAGCAGCTAGTCTGCGAAGACCATCCCGTGAGAGCCAAATGTACCCGTCCTGCGCATCGGTGAGCTCGCACCCCGTCGAACGATTGGCTCAGGGAACGCCGTGACCGTGTGGCCCCCGGCCCAGGCCCGCGAATCGCCCAACCGTAAGGCGGCATGGACTAGACGCTCTCTCGCCCAGGAGAGAGCTGATTCCGAGATTCGTTCGAGGCGATGTCCTATCGTGGATGAGGTGGGAAGGACCGTACCGGCTTCCGGCGGACGGCTGGCGAGGACGTCCACGGCGTCGCGCGCGGCTCTGGAGTCACCCGGTTTGCTCGGGAGAGTCACTTCGCTCCCGGACGGTCGAGTACGTGAAGTCGAATTTGGCGGAACATGCCCGCCCTAGGCCTCTAGCGCGCTGTTTGCCACGCCGGGCTCAAGCGTCGTCCTCCTGCGAACCGCAGGAGCGTGGCGGAGGGTGTAAGCGCCTCGACCGGTGGCCCTTCCCGCCATAACAGACGACCCGGCACCGACATGCGGGGGGCGACGCCATTTCGAACGACCTAGGTGCGTGAGGTTCCGAACACAGAACCTGCGATGGTCATCAGCGTCTTGAGCAGGCATTCACTGTGCGCGCACTCGCCCGCGGGAACCATCCCGCGCGCGCCATCCCCGTCAGGACGCTACAGCGAGAGCCGCCTCGCGAGAATCCTTGATGGGGATGATCTGGCTGAAACCGCTGATCTGAAAGACTTCCTCGATGTGGTCCTTCATGGAACAGAGAACAAGCGTTCCCTGCTGGGCCTTCAACGCCTTAGCGGCAAGAAGGAGCACCCGCATGCCCGAGCTGCTGATGAAGTCGAGACGGCCAAAGTCTACGATCATACGCCGTTCTCCGTCGTTTACGTGCTCCATTACGACGGACTCGAACGAGCCAGCGTTTCCGCTGTCCAATCGTCCAACAGGCGAAAGCACTAGTACTTCGCCGGTTCTCTCCTTGGCGACTTCGATCTCCATTAGATCCACCCCCCGCTGCTACGCTCACACAGCCTCGGTCTGAGACAGTGCACCCTCGACAGTCCATTGTTGAATCCTCGCGCAACTTTACTAGCGGCATAGCCATGGGACAAGGGCCAGACCGACACAGCAGGACGGGAGCCCTAGGCAGGGGTGAGCGTCTCCCGAGGGTCGTCCATCGTCAGCTCCGGGATGACTTACACGTGCCGGCCGTGACTTGACTCACGCTCTGGACCTCCAGAACGTCTGGCTGGAGCGTACCGCCAAATGCGCACCGGGACCCGGGGTGAGCGTCGCCTCGCGAGGAGCCCGGGCCGGGGCGGGCTCCTCGCGCCATCCGCCAGTTGGCTCAGACGGCCCACTCGGAGAGAGCGGCCGACAAGCGGGCGAGGACCTCCTCACGCCCGATGGCAGCGAGGACCTGACCCAGGTCGGGGCCGCTGGACGTAGCGGTGAGGGCCTGCCGCACGGGATGAAATAGCCGAGGCCCGGTCGCGCCCACCTGTGTTCCCGCAGTCCGTACCGCTCGTCCGAGTCGGGCCGCCTCCCAAGTCGATTCGGCGGCGAGGCCCGTGCGGACAGCCTCCAGCAGGGAACGGGCCAGCGGATCCTTCCTGAGCTCCCCGTGTGCGACATCGAGTGCGGCCGCCCGAGGATGAATCAGGTGCAGGTGCTCGCCTATGTCGCCGAACGTCTGCAGCCGTGAGCGAAGTGCGGCTACGGTCGCCGCGGCGCGTTCCCCCGGAAGATCGCTCTCCGCGAGCCAGGGGCGTACGGCGGCGACCAGCTCGTGGAGACCCATACCAGCGATGTGCTGGCCCGACATCCAGAGTAGTTTGCCGGGGTCGAACATAGTATCGGCGCTGCCCACGCGGTCGAGCGACGTGCGCTCAATAAGCTCCTCCAGGTTGAGGACTTCGCGGCCGTCGGAGGAGGACCATCCGAGCAGTGACAAGTAGTTGACGATCGCAACTGGATGGTAGCCTCTCTTGCGCAAGCCCGTGAGCGAATCCGAGCGGTGGCGCTTCGAGAGCGGCTGGCCATCGCGCCCGAGCACTGTGGGAAGGTGGGCGAAGACGGGAGGCGGGCCACCGAGGGCGTCGAAGAGAATGGCCTGCTTGTGAGTGTTCGAGAGGTGGCCGGCGCCACGGATCACGTGCGTGATCTCCATCGCCATGTCGTCGACGACGACCGCGAGATTGTACGTGGCACGGCCGTCGGCGCGCAGCAGCACGAAGTCGTCCAGATCGTTCATCGGAAACGTCACGGACCCCCGCAACGCGTCCACCACCGTCACGGAGTCCACCTCGGGAAGGCGGAGGCGGACCACCGAGGTCCGGCCACAGGACTCGAGCTCGCGCTGCCGGTCGGCGGACAGCTCTCGGCAGGTCCCGGGATAACGTTGTGCGGCGTTGCTTCCGCGCCTTCTACGAGCGGACGCGACCCCACTCGATAGAGTGCCGAGGGCCTCGGGTGTGCACCAGCAACGGTAGGCGCGGCCGCTGGCCAACAGCCCTTCGACGGCAGCGCCGTGCACGGCTCCGCGCTCGCTCTGCCGGTAGGGCCCGCAGGGCCCGCCGATATCGGGGCCCTCGTCCCAGTCGAGGCCCAGCCAGCGCAGGTCGGCCAAGATCGCCGCTTCGGATCCGGCGACCGCGCGCTCCAAGTCGGTGTCTTCGATCCGGACGATGAAGCATCCGCCGTGGTGGCGCGCCAACAGCCAATTGAAGGCGGCGATCCGTGCGTTCCCAAGGTGCAGGCGTCCCGTCGGGCTCGGGGCAAAACGGACGCGCACGCTCACGTCAACGCCCCAGATAGGTGAGGATGCGGCGCGCGAGCACGTGTGACAAGCCGGGCACGCGTGCGATTTCGTCTTCACTCGCCTCGCGGATTCCTTTCAGTGAACCGAAGCGCGCGAGAAGCGCCTGTTGGCGGTTCGGCCCGATCCCCGGTACGTCGCCGATAGCGCTTCTGATCGTGCGTCGGCCCCGCAGCTTCCGGTTGTAACGGATGGCGAAGCGGTGCGCCTCGTTCCGCACGCGCTGCAACAGCTGCAGGGCTCGGTCACGGCGGTCGAGCAGAACCGGCTCCACCACACCCGGCACGAACACCTCCTCCTCTCGCTTGGCGAGCGCAGCGATGGCCACGTCTTCGACGCCGAGATCGGCCAATGCCTTCCGTGCGGCCGACAGCTGGCCCTTGCCCCCGTCGACTAACGCGAGATCGGGAAGCGGCCCGCCCTTCTCCAGGCGGCGCCCGAACCAACGCCCGATGGCTTCGCTCATGCTGCGGAAGTCGTCGTTTCCCCATTCGCCGCGGATCCGCATGTGCCTGTACTGTGCCCGACGCGGTTCGGCGTTCTCGAACACGACGGCGCTAGCGACCGTCGCGGCGCCTTGGAAGTGCGATACGTCGAAGCAGACGATCAAGCGCGGCACGACCTTGAGGTCCAGCCGGTCCCGCAGCTCGTAGAGTGCCTCGTCCGCGCGTTCGGCGTCGGAAAGCGCGGCGACCCGGTCTTCCAGCGCGTGCCGGGCATTCTGGTTCGCGAGCTCGACCAGACGACGTTTCTCCCCGCGCAACGGTACGTGCGTGCGTACGCGGCGGCCCGCCTTGCCGGACAGCACATTGCCCAACAGGGCGCGGTCTTCGAAGTCGGACGGCAGCAGGATCTCGTGCGCCAGCTCCTGCACGGCCTGCTCCCCACGGCCGAGATAGTAGCGCGCGGCGAAGCTGGCGAGGAGCGTCGCGTCCGACTCGCCCCCGAGGTCATGGAAGCGCATGGTGTCGCGACCGAGGAGGCGGCCCCTGCGGACCTTCAGTGCCACCGCAGCCGCGGTCGCGCCGTCGCGTGCGAGGCCGATCACGTCGTGATCTCCGCCCCCCACGCGCTGGACGCGCTGCTCGTAGGCGAGTCCTTCCAGCCCGGCGATCACGTCGCGGAGGCGGGCGGCGCGCTCGAAGTCGAGCTGCGCGGAGGCCTCCCGCATGCGCCCCTCGACCTCTCGGCGTACGTCCTCCACGTTTCCCTCAAGGACGCGCAGGATCTCATCGATCATGCCTCGGTAGGCGTCCTGCGTTTGCAGCCCCACGCACGGCGCCTGGCAACAGCCGATGTGGTGGTCGAGGCACGGCCGGCTGGGGGCCTCGTCCGGCAGGTCGTAGCGACAGGAGCGCACGCTATAGAGCCGTTTCACGACGTCCAGCGCCCGCCGCATGTTGCTGACCGAAGGATACGGCCCGAAATAGCGGGCACCGTCGTTCACCACCCGGCGGGTCACCCACGCGCGCGGGAAACATTCTTGCACCGTGACCTTGATGTACGGATATCGCTTGTCGTCCCTCAACTGGACGTTGAAGCGCGGACGGTACTCCTTGATCAGGTTGGCCTCGAGGATCAGCGCCTCGGCCTCGGTACCGACCACTATCGTCTCGATCGACCCCACCCGACGCACCAGCTCCTCGGTCTTCACGCCGCCCACTTCACGGCGGAAGTAGCTCCGCACCCGCGCGCGCAACGACTTGGCCTTGCCCACGTAGAGCGTCTCCCCGTCGGCTGATCTGAACAGGTAGACGCCGACCTGCGTGGGCAACGCGTCGATCTGGTTGTGGAGTGTGGGTGCCTTCATGCGGAGGGCCCCCTCAAGTGCGACCCGGGGACCGGGCGGTGCTACGAAGGCTCCGATCGGCGGAGGACTTTGGATAGCGGCACGCCCACGCCGAGAGCGGACGTGATGGCCAGATAGGATACCCCGAAGACGGTGGCCGTTCCTGCCGCAACGAGCGGCCACGTGAATGGGGACTCGGGGCCCAACAGCTGGGCCGCCAGTCCAGACCGGGCCGGAAGGACGGAGCCGAGCGTAGCCTTGGCCGTGATGCCCAACGCGGCTGCGGCCAGAGCGGCTGTGGTGATGCGCCGCACTCGGCCTGCCCCGGGCCGGTGAGGCCCGAGCGCCCGGTTCAGCCGGCGATGCAGGAGCACGCTCTCGAGCCATGCCCCCGCGCTTGCACCGAGCGCGAGCCCGACGGCGCCGAGCCTCAGGCCATCGACCTCGACACGATCAAGCGGGAACATCAGCGCCACGCCGATGGCGAGAGATGCGGCAACGCGCAGGTAGGCGACCCGCGCCGGGGTACCGGTGTCACGGAGAGCGTAGAAGGCGGACGACAGGACGCGCGAGCGTGACGATCGGGCGATGCCCAGCGTGTAGGCGCCGAGCACGGCGTAGACCGCGACCGTGTCGGGGCGATCGAATTCGCCGCGCTCAAGCAGCGCGGCAACGAACACGTCGCCGAGCGTCAGGTACGCGAGCGCCGAGGGGATCAGGAGGAACGAGATCCTCTCAAGCGCGCGCCGGACCCGGTCGCCTGCCGCCTCCAGGTTCCCTGCTCCGCTACGGGAGAGCTCAGGCAGCTCGGACGCCGCGATCGACATCGCGAACAGCGAGATGGGCAGCAAGTATAGCGTCTGGCCGTAGCGGAGCATCGAGACCGCCCCGTCAACCAAGAGCCCCGCCAGGACGATGTCGAGCAGCCCTGAGACATTCACGACCCCGCGTGCGGCCACCACCGGTATGAACGCGCGCAGGGCGTCGCGCACTCCGGCCACCCGCCGGCTGACCGAGAGCCTGAAGTGGCGGAGCACGGGGACAACCCAGGGAAGCATCACCGCGAATTGGAGCGCGCCCCCGGCGAGCGCCCCGAGCGCGAGCGCCGCCGCGAGATCCGCGTCGCGCCCCTGCGCGTTCCATCCGAGCACGGTGCCGAACGTGACAAGCGCGGTCACCATCGCGAGATTCCACAGCACAGGGGCAACATAGCTGACGAAGAAGCGCCGATGGCTGTTGAGGATCCCGAGCGCCCAGGCCGATACGGCCAGGACGGCGGCCATAGGGAACAGGATCCGGATCAGACGGACCGTGAGCGCCTGCTTCTCCTCCGTCCAGAGCGGGTAGAGCGTCTCGACGATCCAGGGCGCTAGCAGCAGGCCGAGCAGTCCGGCACCGAAGGCGACGACGCTCACGATGCCGAGCGCGGCTCCGGCGAAGCGGCCTGCCTCCTCCTCCCGGCCTTCCTCTAGGAAGCGCGCGTACACGGGCACGAACGATGCCGAGAGGGTGCCTTCACCCAGAAGGTTCTGGATGACGTTGGGGGTGCGGAGCGCCGCGCCCCACGCGTCCGCGACCGCCGAGTTGCCGAAGTAGAACGAGAACACCATCTCGCGGACGACGCCTGCGACCCGGCTCAAAAAGATGCCCGCGCCAACCAGCCAGGCCGCGCGGGCTCCCCCTCCCCCCTTGCGGGTCGGGGCTGATTCAGTCGCTCCGCTCACCCTTGCCCAGCACAGGACGCTCCCCGGTCCGCCCCTCGAGGAGCTGGTTCATGAACCGGCTCTCTTCATCGAGCCGCCGCACCTCCGCGTTAAGTCGTTCCACCTCGTTCTCGAGGAACGCGAGCCGCTCGGCATAGGGGCCGCCGGGCGATCCGATGTCGCGGCGTTCGAGCCGTGCCGCGAGAGCACGGCCCAATTGGGAGTCGAGCACGATGGCGAGGATGGGGACAAGCAGGACCAGGACGGCCAGCAGGAACCAAGTCATTGGCCAAGTCTACTCAGGGGTAGCGGAGGACGCCACGTAGTCTGCTGGCCCAGGAGCGGGCAAGTTGCGGGCGAAGTGTTCGAGGAGCTCTTCGAGCAGCGACGGACCATAGCGGACGAGATAGTAGAGTGGGCTCGTCACTCGCTCCTGCGGGGCTCCGCGCGGGAACAGGTGCACCCTGGCCTTCTCCAGCTGCCGGAGGCGCGTCTCGTTCCTGCGCTTGACTGCCTGCAGGATCTTGCGCTCCGTGCCGCGGAGCGCTGCCAGGGTCACACTCCGGGCGTGACTGACGGGCCCCGCCAGTGTCGGGTCGACCGGACGCGAGGCCTCGACCAGCTCGGCGGTTCCCCGATCCAGCGCCGTGCGGAGCTCCGCCAGCGCTCGCGTCACGGGCTCGGGCATTTCCTCCCTGGCCAGCCGCGCCATGAGCTCGTGGACGGGATGTGCGAGTGATGCAACATCCAGGTCAAGATTGTCGAGGGCTTTGGCGACCTTGCCCTCGACTAGCGTGACGGAAAAGCGCGGGAAGACCAGCGGCTGAGGGGTAGCGTGGCTCGCGAAGAGTGGCGCTAACTGGGCGTGGTAGGCCGTCTCGCCCGGTCCCGTGACGAAGCCGAGGGTCGGCAGCACCGACGCCTCGACCACGGGCCGGAGCAGCACGTTGGGGCTGATCGTGGAGGGCTCACTGCGGAGCCGCGCGAACAGATCATCCATAGGGAGCGGGGTGTCGCTCTTGCGCAACCGGAACACTTCGCCGTTCCGGTAGAGGCGCTCGCGGCCCGCCGGACCTTCCACGAAGAGGTTCACCCCCTCCTCCAGGATAGGCACCTGGAGAGGCCAGCCCGAAGCGTGCAGCTCGGCCCCTCGGGCAGCCAGTCCGGCCTCGTGCGCGCCCGCCCCTCGGAGTTCGGCCTCAAGCACGGGGACCGACCGGCGCTTGAGCACCGGATCGGCGGCATCCAAGAACGCGACGCCGTGATCCCCGAGCAGGCTGCCCAGCGTCGTCCGAACGCCGTCGTTGATCGTGACCCCTGGCCGCCAGGTTTCTCTGAGCACGTCAAGATACTCGGACGTGAATTCCGTTTGTGGAAGCAGCCCGGCGAATTCATCTAGGGCTGATTCGACACCGGTTCCGAGCGGCAGCCGATGCAGAGGCTGTGCGCCCGCGCCCGCCGGTTCGGGCAAGCTCACGCGATGCAGCTCATTGTCCGCACCGACCAGATCCACGTGGTCGACCTCTGCCCAGTCGTGATCCTCCGAAGCCACCCAGAAGACGGGCACGACCGGCACGGCGAGCAGGCCCTCGAGCCAGCGTGCGAGGGCGACCGTGCTCAGCGCCTTGAGCAGCGTGTAGCCCGGTCCGGTGAAGAGTCCGGGCTGCTGGCCTGTGCTGACCATGAACCCATCGCCCGCGGCGACTCGCCGGAGCTTCTCCCGGGTCGCCCGAGCGGGCGCGTCCAACAACTCCACGCTACGAGCGCGCGCGTCCGGGGTGAAGCACTCGGCCACCTCCCGAGCGCGTGTACGCCATGCATCTGGATCCTGCCAGTTGCCGGCATACCAGCGCAGCGCGTTCGGCTCCCCGCGGGCATACGCACCCCCGAGGCCGGTCCACGGACGTCCCACCTGGACCTCCAGCCTCGACGCCATCAGGTACCCTTGTGGTAGGGCTCGCCGCGGAGGATCGTACCAGCCCGGTAGAGTTGTTCGGCCAGCACCAGCCGAGCGATGTCGTGCGGCAGCGTCATCGGCGAGAGCGTGAGCTGCCGCGCGTTGGCGAGGACCGTGGCACTCAGGCCGAAAGCGCCGCCTACCACGAAGACTAGGTCCTTCGAGTTGAGCGCGTGGTCTTCCAAGTAGGACGTGAACGCACGAGAGCCGAGGGGCTGGCCGCCCCGAGTGAGGGCGACAAGCTTCGCCCCTGGCGGGGTGCGGGCCAGAATGCGCGCCTCCTCGGCGTGCAGGACCGATTCCGGTTCGCGGCGGCCGCTCCCCGCCCCGGAGTCCACCTCGACCGTCTCGAGTTTCCAGTACCGACGGGCGCGCTCCTCGTATTCGCGCAATGCCTCGGCCAGCGAACCCCGCACGCGTCCGACCGCCACGAGCGTGATCTTCACGGTCAGCGGATCCGTACGACCGTGTCGTGCAGGAACCGTTCGCTGCCGCGCCACGGATGGTCGGCGTTCTGATGGAGCCCGCGGCTCTCGCGCCTGAGCCGCGCGCAGCGGACGATCAGAGTCGAGGTCTCCAGCAGGTTGCGTAGCTCTGTCGAGGCTGCGGTCCAGCAAGCGTGCCGCCAGCGGTCCTCGTGCTTCGAGCGGAGCCGCTCGAGCTCCTCGTCCGCCCGTCGCAGCCGGGTATCACTGCGCATGATGCCGACCTGCTCCCACATGAGCTCGCGCACGCGGTAGCGGTCCCGTGCCAGCTCCGCCTCGTCGGGTGCAGGCCCGCCGTGGTCGGGTCCGTCCACGGCTCTCGGCTCGGTGCCCGCTCCGGCGACCCACTCCTCACCGACCGTCGGCGGCGTGTTGACCAGGCTTCGACCGAGGGCCTGAGCGGCGCGGTGGCTGAAGACGACGGCCTCCAGCAGCGAGTTGGACGCGAGACGGTTGGCACCGTGGACCCCCGTGCGGGCGACTTCACCCGCAGCGTACGAGCCGGGAAGCGAGGTGGCTCCATCGCCGTCCGTCAAGACCCCGCCACAGACGTAGTGTGCCGCAGGCACGACGGGGATGCCGCGACCGAAAGGGTCTACGCCGCGGCTGCGGCATCCGGCCAGAGTGTCGGGGAAGCGCCGCTCGAGGTGGGCGTGGGGGATCGGAGACACGTCAAGCAGCACGTGGCTGTCTCCGCTCTCCTTGAGTACGCGGTCGATCGTGAGCGCGACGATGTCGCGCGGCGCGAGCGAGCCCAGTGGGTGGTGGCGCTCCATGAACGCGTCGCCGTCGACGCGGCGCAGGACGGCGCCCTCTCCCCTGAGCGCCTCCGAGACCAGGAAGACCGGGTCCTCGGTCGGGTGGTGCGCTGTGGGGTGGAACTGGATGAACTCCATGTTCGCTATGCGCGCCCCTGCCCGGTGCGCCATGGCGACCCCGTCGCCCGTGGCGATCGACGGGTTCGTCGTGTGCCTGTAGGCCTGTCCGCAGCCACCCGTGGCCAGTAGCGTGGCGCGGGCGCGGACCCGCACCAGAACGTCGCGGCGGTGATCGAGCGCCACGACACCGCGACAGACGGGGTGGTCGCTAGCTGGGCTTTCGGCAAGCAGCAAGTCAACCCCCAGGTGATCTTCGAGCACCCGCGCACGCGCCTAGGCTGCTACTGCATCCAGCAGAGCGGTCTCGATGGCGCGACCCGTCCGATCTCCGGCATGCGCGATCCGGCGCCGCGAGTGTCCGCCCTCGCGACCCAAGGCCAGCAGGCCGCCCTCCCCCAAGTCGAACGACGTACCCCGGGCCATGAGCTCGCGAACCCGCTCGGGCCCCTCACGCACCAGGGTCTCCACGGCCCACCGGTGACAGAGGCCCGCCCCGGCCACCAGGGTGTCACGCAGGTGGTGTTCCAAGTCATCGTCGGAGCCCAACACTGCTGCAATAGGTCCGTCATCGGGCTTTCTCCTGGGGCTCCCCGCCAGCGGCGCGCAGTAGCGCACCCTCGAGTTCGTCCGCGCCCCGCTCCAGCTCGACCCCGAGCGCGAGCACGCGCGTGTCAGGAAGCGCCCGGGCGTAGGTCCGGAGCTTGACGGCATCCTTCTCGGTCACCACTACAGTGCGCCCTGCCGCGTGCTGGCCGATCCGCTCCGCGTCCGCGCGCCCGTAGCGGTGATGATCCGCGAAAGGGAGCAGCTCAACACGCCCTTCGAGCGCGCGTCCGAGCAGTGCCGAGAATGCCTCCGGTCCGGCGACGCCGGCCACCGCGAGCACGTCCCCGGAAGGGGCCTCGGCCGGCTGCCCCTCAAGATCCTGCCAGCCTCTGGGCGTGAGACGCGCGTGGGCGATCCCCGCGTGTGGGGCCCTAGCCCGCGCCGCGGCCTCTACGAGCGCCACCGTGGCTCGTGAGGCGACCCGCCTCGTCACGATGATCCAGTCGGCGCGCCCGAGCGCACCGGGTGTTTCTCGGTAGGGCCCGCGCGGGAGCGTCGGACCCGGGAAGCGCTGCTCCGCGGCCAGGAGCACGAGGTCCAGATCCCGCGCGAGGCGAAGGTGCTGGAAACCGTCGTCGAGCACGACCACGTCCGCCCGCTCGTCAGCCGCTGCTCGGGCGGCCCGCAGCCGGTTGCGGCAGACGTGGACACTGGCCTCCGGATTCCACCGGGCATGCAGGAGGGACTCGTCCCCGCCATCGCCACGCGTCGCCACGGCGGGCCGATACCCAGCCTTCACTAAGACACGCACGAGCCAGCCGACGAGCGGTGTCTTGCCGGTCCCCCCCACGGTGAGGTTGCCTACCGAGACTACGGGCAGCGGCGCCGCACGGGCCTCGAAAACCCCTCGCCGGTGCGCCGCCGCCCGTCCGAGGGTGGCCGCCCGGAAGCAGAGCTCAAGGGGAAGCGTAGCGACCGACAGCGCGTACCCAGCGGGGCCCATATCGCCCTGCCACCAGCGGCGCAGAGCCGCCTCTGCAGCGGATCTCAGGGCAGAACTCCTGGTTTAGTTCGGCCGCCCCCCGGGAGAGGTTCAGAGCACCGGGAACTCAGTCGTTCGAGCTCGTGGCCGAGCTCCCGTGCGGTATCTTCCCGCGTCTCCCGCCCGGCGTCCGGCGCGAGCCGCCTGGGCTCGCCGTAAGCGATCCGGACAACCGAGAACGGCCGGGGCACCATGAAACTGTCCCAGGACGGCAGGCGCCACTGGGCGCTCGCACCGACCGCGATAGGCACGAGCGGGAGCCCGACGGCCTGGGCGACCAGCAGGGCGCCGGGCTTGAACGCTCGTGCAGGCCCTCGGGGGCCGTCGACGGTCAGGGCCAGATCGCGGCCCGCACGGGCCGCTCGGATCAGCCCCTTGAGCCCCCCGACGCCGCCGCGCGTGCTTGATCCCCGCACGGTGCTGAAACCGATTCGCTCGATCACGCGGCTGATGTACTCGCCGTCGGCGTGCTCGCTCACGAGAACCACGATTCCCGTCCCGCGGTGTCGATGGATCAGCGGAAGTAGGTGTCCGTGCCACACGACGAAGATCACGGGAGTGCGCTCGCGTCGAAATCGCAAGAAGCTCTCCTCGGCCTCTGCGCGGATGCGGACGGTCGCGAAGAGCCCCCGGAGTAGGCCTTGCCCGAGCAGGCCGGCGGCGCGGAAGCGCGCCTCGCCGACCAGGGCTGGGAGGCGGCTCACCCGGAACCCCCCGGCCGTGCTCGCCGCCGCTCGTCCAGCAGCTCGACCGCCAAGTCGGCCACCCGTCCTGACGCGCCCGGAGTGCCCAGGGCCGCCCGTATGCGGGCCAGCCCGGCCAGGACACGTCGGCGTTCGGGGCTCGCTGAATCAAGGAGCGGGAGGAGCTCGGCGGCCAGTAGGTCAGGCGTGGCCGCTTTCTGCAGCAGTTCAGGCACGACGCGTTGTCCCGAGACCAGGTTGGCCAGGGCAACGTGGGGGACGCGTACTAGGCGCTGGGCCAAGGCCCACGTGAGCGGGTGCGTGCGGTACGCCATTACGAAGGGAGCGCCGGCGAGCGCCGCCTCCAACGTGCCGGTGCCGGACTTGACCAGCGCGGCGTCAGCGTGAGCGAGCAGCGCGCGCGTATCGGTGGTGACCGGAACTCCCAGCCCGTCGAGGGCTTCATCGGGCAGCGACGTTGAGCGCGCCAACACCGGCGCGACGTCCGGACGTTCCTCCTGGACCCGGCGGGCCGCCGCTAGGAACGGAGCGACGTGGTGGTCGAGCTCCTGCATGCGCGAGCCCGGCAGGAGTGCGAGCAGGCGCCGGGCGGGGTCAACCCCCAATCGGCATGCCAGCGTCTCACGCCGAACGTCGGGCACCCCCAGCTCAAGCAGCGGGTGCCCGACGAAGCGGGCGTTCACGCCGGCGGCCTGGAGCAGTGCCTCCTCGAACGGCAGCACGACGGCGACCCGGTCAGTGTCCCGGGCGAGCCTTCGCGTACGACCCGCCTTCCAGGCCCACACCTGAGGGGCGATGTAGTAGAGCACGGGGATCCCGCGCTGGTGGGCGAGACGTGCTATGCGCAGGTTGAAGCCCGGATAGTCGACCGGGACCACGAGGTCGACCCCACCGGCATCAAGCAGGGCAGCGAGGCGGCGCTCGAGGCTGTGGAAGAAGCGCAGGTGAGCAAGCACCTCCACGAAGCCCATTACCGCCAGTCGGTCGAGGCCCTCCATGAGCTCGACCCCGGCGCCAGCCATGTGCGGCCCGCCGAGCCCCGCGAGACGTACGCCCGGCAGACGTTCTCGGAGCGCGCGGGCAAACAGGGCCGCATGCTCATCGCCCGAAGCCTCGCCCGCAAGCAGAAGGATCGTAGGAGACGCGCTCACTAGAGGCCTCAGGCCGCGCGGCGGTTCGGGGCGCAACTCAGGCGCCTGGAGGCCACCGGGAGCCATGCCGGGGAGCTCCGCCCGCGGCCGGCGCGCTCTCCTGGATCCTCTCCTCGATAGCGAGGATCAGCTGCAGCGCCGCTCGGCCCTCCTGCCCGGAGACGGCGGGAGAAGCGCGTCCGAGCACGGCGTCGCGGAAATTCTCCAGCTCGCGCCGCAGGGGCTCGACCCCGTCGCCCCGGATCGGAATCCGCTCCACGATGCGCGCGAGATCGGGTGCGCCGTCCGGCCATGCTTCCGCGCACTCGTCCGCGAGCGCAGGCAACCCGCGCCGCAGACGGAGAAACTCCCCGTGCCCTGCCGCCAGGTCGAGGCTCAGGTAGCCGGATCGATGGAAGACGCGGAGCTTGCGCATGGGTTCGACCGATATCCTGCTGGCCGTGAGGTTGGCCACCGCGCCGGACTCGAAGACTAGTCGCGCATTGGCGATGTCGGCCCTTGCCGTGAGCACGGGCACACCCACGGCCGCAATCTCCCGCACGGGCGCGCCTACAAGGCTCTGGACCAAATCCACGTCGTGGATCATGAGGTCGAGCGCGACGGCAACGTCTGTGCTCCGCGGAGAGAACGGCGCCAGGCGGTGCGATTCGACGAAGAGAGGCGTGTCCAGGAACGGCGCAGCCGCGATCACGGCCGGGTTGAACCGTTCGACGTGGCCGATCTGGATGAGCGACCCTGCCGCTTCGGCAGCAGCCAAGATCCGATCGGCGGACTGAAGCGTGGGCGCGATCGGCTTCTCCACGAGTACCGAGCGCCCGCGGGAGAGCGCGGCCGCCGCCACTTCCTCGTGGGAGGAGGTGGGCACGGCCACGACGACCGCGTCGGCGCTGTCCAGCAGGCCGTCCAGCGTGGGAAGCACCGTCGCGCCAACGCGGACGGCCACCTCGTGCGCCCGCTCGGGGCGCACGTCGTACACACCCGACAGGGCAACCCCGGGAAGGCCGGACAGGATGCGAGCGTGGTGGAACCCGAGACTTCCCACACCCGCGACGCCGACGCGCAACCTGCGCTCGGCGGCACTCATGGGGTGATTATGCCCCGCTCGCTGTTTCGGATGAAGGAGAGCAGGTGTAGGGCCTCGGGACACGGATCAATCTCTGCCTCTGCGCGTGCCAGGCCCTGCGAGATATTGAGACCCGATTGGAAGAGCAGGCGATAGCTGGTCTTGAGCGCCTGACGCACCTCCTCGGAGAATCCGCGGCGGATGAGGCCGACGGAGTTGAGACCGTAGAGCTTGGGGGAGCTGCCGGCCGCACGCAGGTAGGGTGGGACGTCCTGCGCGATCCGGGAGGCCCCGCCCACGAAGGCGTGCGCGCCGATGCGCACGAACTGATGGATCGCCGTGAGCCCGCCGACGGTCACCCAATCCTCGATCAGCACGTGCCCCGCCATGTTTACGGTGTTTGCCAGCACGACGTGGTTGCCCAGCTCGCAGTCGTGAGCGACGTGGGCGTAGGCCATGAGGAGGCAGTCGCTGCCCACCACCGTTCGGCCGGATGCCGCCGTCCCACGGTTCACGGTCGCGTACTCGCGGACCACCGTGCGGTCCCCGACCTCCAGGGTCGTGCGTTCGCCCTTGAACTTGAGATCTTGCGGATCCGTCCCGAGCACCGCGCCCTGGAAGATCCGGCAGTCTTGACCCACCACCGTGTCTCGCTCAATCAGCACGTGTGACCCGACCGTGGTTCCCGCGCCCAACGTCACGCCCGGCCCCACGATCGAGTACGGCCCGACCACGACGCCGCCACCGAGTGAGGCGCTGTCGTCGACCAGCGCGGTCGCGTGGACGCGGGCTTCGGCCCGCTCGGGTGTTCCGACCGCGGCCCCGCTCATGCGTCCAAGATCTTGGCCATCATCTCCGCCTCCACGGCGAGATGGCCGTCTACGGTTCCGGTGCCGCGCATGCGGCAGACTTGACGCCTTAGTTGAAGAACTTCGACCTCGAACACCAGCTGATCCCCCGGGGTCACGGGACGGCGCCACTTGACGCCATCGAGCGTCATGAAGTAGACGAGCTTTCCTGGGGTTTCGTTGCCCTCGAGCAAGAGCAGTCCGCCCACCTGAGCCATGGCTTCGACCTGAAGGACGCCTGGCATTACCGGATGGAGCGGATAGTGGCCCTGAAAGAACGGTTCGTTGATCGTGACGTTCTTGATGCCCACGATGCGCTTGCCGGCCTCGAACTCGACGATCCGGTCCACCAGCAGCATGGGATAACGATGGGGCAGGTACCGCATGATCCTGCCCGCATCCAGGACCGGGAGGCCGTCGCTCGGCCGTTGTAGGTCGGCCAGCGCACGAGCCAAGGCGACGTTGCCTCTGTGGCTGGGGCGCTCGGCTACCACGTGGCCGCGTATGCGCGCGCCCAGGAGCGCCAGGTCCCCGATCACGTCACCTGCCTTGTGGCGCACGAACTCGTCCGGAAATCTCAGGGCATCGTTGAGGACCGATTGTTCGTCCAGCACGACGGTGTTCTGGAGCGAGGCGCCCAAGGCTAGACCCCGCTCGAGGAGTGATTCCGCGTCCGCCCTGAAGCCGAACGTGCGCGCGGGGGCGAGTTCGCGCGCGAAAGAGTCCGGTGTGATCTCGAATGACCCGTACTGGCGGCGGATCACGGGATGCGAGAACTCAATCGTAGTGGACAGACGCAGCCCGGCGGCCGGCGCGACCACGTATGACGCGCCTCCGTCACAGTCCACAGCCAGAGGCTCCTTGAGGCGCAGGACGCGCGCCGCTTCATTCTGTTCCACGACGCCGGCCTCCCGCACCGCGTCGACGTAGTCGCGGAAGCTGCCGTCCCGGATGGGGAGCTCGGGCCCGGAGAGCTCGAGGAGGGCGTTGTCCACCGCCTGGCCTGCGAGCGCCGCGAGGACGTGCTCCACGGTCATGACCGTGACGTCGCCGGTGCCCAGGCGGGTCCCGAGTTCGGTACTCACCACGTGATCGAGATCCGCCGGAATCTCGGGGCGGCCCGCGAGATCGACGCGCCGGAAGCGGATACCGGTCTCGGGCTCGGCGGGTTGCATCGTGACAGTCGCGGCCCTTCCCGAGTGCACGCCCACGCCGTCGAGCGCGATCTCCCGGGCCAGAGTACGCTGTCTGGGCTCTTTCACGGGGCCCTTGCGGGCGCTCGAGCCCGACCGCGGTCTTCACCTTCCAGCGCCCGGAGGCGGCGGAACAACTCCGGAAGGCGCGGGATGAGCACCCAAGCCCTGCGCATCGGTCCCTGGTCCGCTGCAGGCGTTCCCATGACGGTGCTGCCGGCGGGCACGTCCCGGAAGACAACCGACTTGGCCGCGACCCGCACTCCGTCTCCGACGACGAGATGCCCGATGACCCCCGATTGCCCTCCCATCATCACACCCGCGCCGAGCGTGGTGGAGCCCGCAATCCCCACCTGACCGGTGAGGATGCAGTGAGGTCCGATGCGGACGTTGTGGGCCACTTGGACGAGGTTGTCGAGCTTGCTCCCCCGGCCGATCACCGTGTCGCCGATCGAGCCGCGGTCGACACAGCTGTTGGCGCCGATCTCGACGTCGTCCTCGATAATGCAGCCGCCCACTTGAGGGACCTTTCGGTGCCCGCCGCCCGAGAATGCGTAACCGAAGCCGTCGCTGCCGATCCGCGCGCCCGCGTGCAGGATCACCCGGGCACCCACGCGGACACCGTCGTACAGGCTGACGTGGGAGTGCAGGACCGTGTCGTCCCCGATCCGGCACCCCGCCCCGATTGACCCGTGGCTCCCGACGCGGACGCGCTCCCCCAGCGTCGTACGGTCGCCGATGACCGCGTGGGCGCCCACCTCGGCCTCGGCGCCGAGCACGACCCCTCTTCCCAAGGTGGCGGTCGGATGCACGCCAGGGCAACGCGCGGGTGAGGGGTGAAACCGGCCGAGCAGCGGAATCAGCGCACCGTGCGGGTCGGCGACTACGACGCGCGGCCGGGCATCGGACAGCCCGGCCTCCAGCTCTTGCGAGACAAGCAGCGCGCCCGCGCGGCTGGCCGGGATCTGGTCCCGATACCGGGGGGCGGTAAACGGCGCGATCTGGTCGGGACCCGCATTCGTGAGCGGCGCGATGCCGCGGATCTGCACACCCGCCTCGCCGACGAGCCGGCCGCCAAGGAGGGCCGCGATCTCGCCTAGGTCAAGGGGGGGCGAGGGCGCCGGGGAGGCTGCGCCGGGGGGGCGCAACGGAGCCGCGGGTTCGGGCATCCCGCCCGGCGCTCCAGTCAGCGGGCGGCGTCCGCCGCCGCCTGCAACCGCTGGATTACCTCCTGGGTCAAGTCAAGTATAGGATCGGCGGCCACGACACCTCCGGCCGCGACGTCCAGGATGAGCGAATAGCTGCCCTCGGCGCGGACCTCCTCGATCGTCTGGTTGATCCTGTCCATGACCGGCTGGACAAGCTCCTGCTGGCGTTGCGCCGCTTGCTCGTCGATGGCGGCGAGGCGCTCCTGATAAGCCTGCTGCCTGGTCCTTATGTCAGCTTCACGCTGCTGCTTGGCGGGGGGGGACAACATGGCCTGCTGCTGCTCGTACTGCCGGACTAGGTCCTCCAGCTCGGTGGCCATCTGCTGCACCTCCGAGCGATAGCTCTCCATGTCCTGATCGAACTGCTCCTGGGCCTCCTGAGCACCCGGGGTCTCGGGCAGGATTGCCTGCGAGTTCACGTATCCGATCTTCATCTGGGCGGCCGTGACGCCAGGCGCCCCGAATATCAGCAGGAGTGCGGCTGCGGCGAACAGCGTACGCGTCATCGTAGTCTCCCCTGTGCGGTCGCGGTCGGTCATAACCCGCGGCCGCCCATATTGAAATGGAACTGCCACCCGGGCTCGGGCTTGTCGAACCCGTAAGCGTAGTCGATCCCGATCGGCCCGAACGGCGTCATCAGCTGGACGCCGACACCGCCGCCGCGGTAGAGCCTGCTCGGATCGACGTCGCGCGGGTCTGCCCACACGTTGCCCGCGTCCAGGAAGGCGGAAATCGAGGCGTTGTCGCTCATGCGCAGGGCGTATTCCGCCGTGAGCGACAAGAAAGCGTCCCCGATCCGGTCACCCTCCTGGATGCCCGCCGCCCCCTCCGCGTAGAAACCAAACGGCGTGATGGCGGTCTCGTCATAGCCCCTGAGCTCCTCCCCGAACTGTACACCCCCCATGAAGAATCGGTCGAAGGGGAAACGGCTCGCGTCACCGAAGATGGCGCCGGCCCGCAGCGAGAGCCCGAACGCGAACTGCGGCCCGCCGGCACCCGCTGCGCCGCCCCCGAGTTGGCCGACGGGCACCCACCAGGTGCCCTCCAGCCTGTGCTTGATGAAGTCGCCGTCGCCGCCCAGGAGCCCGCCGTTCACCTCGATATTCCAGCTCTGGCGCGAGCCGAGCGTCGGAAAGATCGGGTGGTTCACGGTGTTGCGGGTGATGCCGAACAGGAACGTGCTCTGTGTTCCTGGCGGCAGGCCGAACAACGACGTGTCGTCCACGTCGCTGAATAGCTCATAGTCGGTACGCGCGATCGAGTATCCGGTGAACACGCGAGTACGTGTCGCGTTGGGTACCGGGAAACCGAAGTTCGCCGACGCGCCGACGCGCCGCCGCCGGCCGGTCGCGAACTGGAAGAAGCGGTCGCGGGCGTTGAACAGGCTGACCGAACCGCTCACCTGGCTCTTCAGGAGCGCGGGATCGGTGAAGGAAAGCTCAAAATTGTTGAGGTAGCGCCCGAAGTCCCACCTCAGTCGACCCGACTTGGCCTGGCCGAACAGATTCGGCTGTTCGTAGCCGACGAAGCCGGACAACCCCACTCCTCCTCCCACCGAAGTACCGAAGTTCACCGATCCGGTCTGCCGCTCGCGCACGTTGAAGATGATGTCCACGTCCCCGGTCTCGGGGTCGGGCTGGATGTCGGGCGGCGGCATCGGCGTCTCGAAGAACCCGAGGGACGCGATGCTCTGGTAGCTCTGAAGCACGAGGGCTTGGCTGTAGCGATCGCCCGGCAAGAGGAAGACACGGTCGCGGACGACCCAGTCGTACGTATAGTCGTTTCCCGTCACGGCCACGCGACGGATGTAGGCGGGCAGACCCTCGCGGATCACCCAGCTCACGTCCACCGTCGGCTGCTCGCCCTCCCGTGCCGGGTTCTTGAGGATGCTCGGGATCAGCTGCGCGTAGAGGAAGCCTTGGTTGGCGTAGAGCTCGCGGACCTCTTCGGCGGCCGACTCGAACGCCACCTGATCGAAAACGCGACCCGCAACCGCCTCGGCGCCGCCCCCGATGCCAAGCCCGGCAAGCAGGCCTCCACGTTCGGGACTGAAGTACAGCTCGAGCACGCTGTCGGGGAACTCCCGATTGCCCTCGACGGAGAAGTCTGCGATCCGGTACTGCGGCCCTTCGTCAACGGTCAGTTCGATGCGGGCCTTGCCCGTCTGCGGGTCCACGACTAGCGTGTCTTCGAGGATCTGGAAATCGAGGAAGCCGCGCGCGTAGTAGACGGCGGGGATCGCGTTCTCGAGATCCTCGTCGTAGAGGGTCGGATCGTACGTGCCGGACTTGAACCACAAGAACCCCTCCGGCTGGATCGCCATGGCGTCGACGATGGCCTCGGCCGCCACGCGCTCGGATCCGTGCACCCGGAAGTCCGCCACCGTGACCCGTGTGCCCTCGGTGACCTCCAGCACGACGTCGACCACGTTCACCGTGTCCGGCACCGGCTCGAGCCGCTCCTCGATACGGGCGAAGGGGATACCCTTCCTGGCCAGCTCGGAGCGGATGAACGCCTGCGCTTCGGCGACCTCGCTGGGCGAGTACGGCTGATTGGGCTCCAGACCGGTCGTGTCGCGCGTCTCCCTCTCGCTGGCGTTTCGCAGGCCCACGAAGGAGACGTTCCTGACGTGCGGGTGCTCCTCCACATCCACCACCAGCACGGCCCGGTCGTTGCCCGCCTCGGAGTCCACGGCACGCACAGACACGTCTGCGAACTGCCCCGACGCCATCAGCTCCTTGGTGCCCCGCTGGATATCGCGGAACGAGACACTGGCGTCGGGCTGCACGCCGAAGTACGCCCGAATGATGTTCACCGAGTTGCGGGTGTTGCCTACCACCTCGACCGAGTCGACGACGACGCGGGGGGTGACCATGGGAGCATCCTGCGCCCGGCCCTTGGCGGGCGTCAGAACGGCGAAGAAGGCCGCCGCCACGAGGGCGGCGACCTTCTCGGCGTCGTGCGTGCGGCGAGCGCGCATCAGGTCTTCGTGTGCGATCCGGCGCGAAGGGAAAGGCCTTCCCCGCCTTCCGTCACGCCGACCTCGATCTCGTCACCCGAGCTGAACTCGGCCATCAGGATCTTCTCCGAGAGCGGATCCTCCAAGTAGCGCTGGATCGCTCGCCTGAGCGGCCGTGCCCCGAACTTCTCGTCGTAGCCCTTCTCGGTGAGGAAATCGATCGCCTCGGCGCTCAGCACGAGCGTGATTTGCTCCTCGGCCAACCGGTCGTGCACGTCCCTCAGCAAGATGTGCACGATCTGGCCAATCTGCTCCCGGTCGAGCGGATGGAACACGATCGTGTCGTCCACTCTGTTCAGGAACTCCGGGTTGAACGCCCGCTCGATCTCTTCCCTCACCTTGTCGCGCATGAACTCGTAGCTGGACTTGGGATCGGCCCGCTGAAATCCCAAGCCGCCGCCCTTGGAGATGTCCCGGGCGCCCAGGTTCGAGGTCATGATGAGCACCGTGTTCTTGAAGTCGATCACCCGGCCGTAGTTGTCGGTGAGGTGTCCCTCGTCGAGCACCTGGAGCAGGATGTTGAACACGTCGGGGTGCGCCTTCTCGACCTCGTCCAGCAGCACGACCGAGTACGGACGTCGACGCACGGCCTTCGTGAGTGCGCCGGAGTCCTCGTAGCCCACGTATCCTGGAGGCGCACCGATCAGGCGCGACACCGAGAACTTCTCCATGTACTCGCTCATGTCGACGCGAATCAGCGCCTCGCGGTCAGCGAACAGGAACTCGGCGAGCGCGCGGGCGAGTTCGGTCTTCCCGACACCGGTCGGGCCGGAGAAGATGAACGAGCCGATCGGACGCTTCGGGTCCTTGAGACCCGCGCGGCTGCGCCGAATGGCCCGGCTGATCGCCGCGATCGCGTCCTGCTGGCCCACGACGCGTGTGTGGAGCTCCTCCTCCATGTGGACCAACCGTTCCGTCTCGGCCTGGCGGATGCGCGTGACCAGGATCCCGGTCCAGCGGCTGACGATGAATGCCACGTCGTCCTGAGAGATCTCGGGCCGATGGAGCTTGCGGTCCTCCTCCCAGGCCTCGTGCTTCTCCTTGATCTGCTTGAGCAGGTCCCGCTCCCGGTCACGCAGCTCGGCCGCACGTTCGAAATCCTGGTCGCGGATGGCCGCTTCCTTCCGCTCGCTGATCCCGGCGAGCACGTCCTTCAGTTCCTCGACCTCGGGCGGCGGCACTTGGCTGGCGATCCGCGCCCTGGCCCCGGCCTCGTCAATCACGTCGATCGCCTTGTCGGGCAGGAACCGGTCCGTGATGTAGCGGTCAGAGAGCTTGGCGGCCTGCTCAAGCGTGACATCGGGGAGCACGACGTGATGATGGTCCTCGTAGTGCGTGCGCAGGCCCTTGAGGATCTCGATCGTCTCCTCCGGCGACGGCGGGTCCACGATCACCGGCTGGAAGCGGCGCTCGAGCGCGCCGTCTTTCTCGATGTACTTGCGGTACTCGTTGAGCGTGGACGCACCGATGCACTGAAGCTCCCCGCGCGCCAGGCCCGGCTTCAGCATGTTCGACGCGTCAATCGCGCCCTCGGCGGCACCGGCACCGACCAACGTGTGCAGTTCGTCGATGAACAGGATCACGTTCTGGTTCTGCTGGATCTCGTTCATCACGGCCTTGAGGCGCTCCTCGAACTGACCGCGGTACTTGGTGCCCGCGATCACGGCGGCCATGTCGAGCGCTAGCACGCGGAAATCTTTGAGCGCGTCGGTGACCTCGTTGCGGGAGATGAGCTGCGCGAGCCCCTCGACGATGGCCGTCTTGCCCACGCCCGGCTCACCGATCAACACCGGGTTGTTCTTCTTGCGGCGGCACAGGATCTCGACCACGCGCTCGATCTCCGTGGTCCGGCCGATGGTCGGATCGAGCTTGCCCTCACGGGCGAGCTCTGTGAGGTCCCTGCAGAAGTGGTCGAGTGCGGGCGTCTTCGATTTCTTCTCGCCCTTCTGGCCCGGCTGTTGCGACTGTCCGCCGCCGATCGCCGCGGGCTCGGAGGGACTTACGTCCGAGCCGAGCACCTTGAGCGTCTCGGCCCGGGCCTCGTCGAGCGTCACTCCGAGCGCGTTCAGCACCTGGGCCGCGATCCCTTTCTCCTCGCGCAGCAGCCCGAGCAGCAGGTGTTCGGTGCCCACGTAGGAGTGGTTGAAGTCGCGGGCCTCGGCCATCGCGAACTCAAGCACCTTCTTGGCGCGCGACGTGTAGGGGAGCTCGCCCAAGGCGATGGTGGCCTTCCCCTTGCGGACCGACTCCTCGACGCGCTCGTGGATCTGGTCGAGGTCCACGTTCAGGTGCTGCAGCACCGCGGCCGCGACTCCCTCGCCTTCGCGGATGAGGCCCAACAGGATGTGCTCCGTGCCGACGTAGTCGTGCTGGAGGCGGATGGCCTCCTCGCGCGCCATGGCCAGCACCTTCCGCACCCTGTCAGTGAAGTTGTAGTTCATGGCTCATCCGGTAGGCTTGTCGCCGGCTCGGTCGTCCGGGAACTCGTCCGCGCCGACGGTACCTTCAGTCGCCAGCACGCGTCGCACGTAGGCCGCGCGGTGCGCGTCGCTCTCTTGGGGAGGGAGGTCTCGACCCGCCGCCTGCTCGAGGTGAGCGGGCTGCGTGAATATCATCAATTTGTTGAGCGTGTATACACGGACCTCAGGGAGGAGTTTCAGGCTTGCCCCCAGCCGCACCCCGGAGAGCAGATTCATCAATTCCTCGAACGATAGGGTCCTGGCATACCGCAGCAGCCCGTAGGCCCGCCAGATCTTGTCCTCGGTCACGGCCCGCGCGTCGCGGAGCAACACCTGCCGAGCTCGCGTCTCGTACTCAAGGACCTGGCGCACGATCCGGTCGAGCTGATCGATCAGGTCCTCCTCGCTCTTGCCCAGGGTTGTCTGGTTGGACACCTGAAAGAAGTTGCCCACCACTTCGCTTCCTTCGCCGTAAAGACCGCGGACGGTGAGTCCCACCTGGCTGATCCCCTGGAGAACCTTGCCGATCTCCTTCGTCAGGACGAGCCCCGGCAGGTGCATGAGAACGCTTGCGCGGACGCCCGTGCCCACGTTGGTGGGACAGCTCGTGAGGAAGCCGAACTCGTGGTGGAACGCATATGGAAGCTGTTGCCCGAGATCCTCGTCGAGCCGATCCACCAAGTTCCAGGCCTCGGAGAGGCGCAGTCCCGCGAGCAGGCTTTGCAGCCGCAGGTGGTCCTCCTCGTTGACCATGACCGACCAGGGCTCGTGCCCGGAGAGGACCACCGCGATTCCCTCGGCCGGCCCGGAGCCATTGCCACCCAGCAGCTCCCGTGAGATGAGGCGCCTCTCCAGCAGGATCCGGCGCGAGCGACTCTCGAGCGCGGGCAGGTTCACGACCGTGGACCCACTCAGGGGCGTGACCTTCTCCTTGGCGGCGCGCACCTGCTTCAGGACGGCCTCGCGGTCGTTGACGCGAGCCCTGGGTCCGAAGGCATAGCCCTGCAGGTTGCGCGCGAGGCGGACGCGCGTGGAGAGCACCATGTCCGCGTGATCCCCACTCGCTTCCAGCCAGCCCAGCCCCGAGTCAGGGACTGCCGTCAGGTCCTCCATGGCAAACTGCCTCTCCGCCTTGCCTCCGCTCCGCGCAGGCGCATCTCAAGTGGGCTCAAGCGACCGGATCAGGTCGCGGATGTCAGCGGCTCGCTCGAAATCCTCGGAATCGACCGCCCGCTGCAGGCGTCGCCTGAGTCCCTCCAGGCGCTGGGCTCGCTCCGAGGCCGTAGGATCCAGTGGGAGGTACACCTTGCCGACGTGCTGCGTGCCTCCGTGTATTCGGCGCAACAGTCCCCGCAGGTGGTCCTCGAAGCTCGCGTAGCAGTGCGGGCACCCAAGCCTTCCGGTCTCTCGAAACTGGGCGAACGTGAGGCCGCAGAAAGCGCAGGTCGCCTCGCCCGGCGGACTCGGCTCCGAGATGTCGCCCATCTGGGCCAGGAAATCGGTGAGCGGGAGGTTGGGCGGACCCTCGGCGGCCTCAACGCCCTTGGCTGCGGCGCATTTCTCGCACAGATGAGTCATGCTCATCTGGTTGTTCTTGATCTCGGTGAGGTGGATCACCGCCTCGTGATCACCACAGCTCTCGCAGACCATCCTCGCGTCCCGTCCGGGGTCGTCTCGCCTTACCCGCGAGCGCGGGGATGGAGCCGTCCGTCCTCAAGGTGCAAGATACGGTCGGCCCGTTGGGCCAGCTGGACGTTGTGCGTCACGATCACCATGGCGAGCTGCTTCTCCCGCCGGAGCTCGAAGAGAAGGTCGTGCAGGTGCTCGCTCGCGTGGCGGTCGAGATTGCCCGACGGCTCGTCGGCCAGCAGCACAAGCGGGTCGTTGGCGAGCGCGCGAGCCACCGCGACCCGCTGCTGCTCGCCGCCCGAGAGCTGCCATGGCTTGTGCGTCAGCCGATGCTCCAACTGCACGGCGCCCAAGAGGCGGCGCCCGCGCTCTTCCGCCTGCTCCATCGACGCCCCCCCGATCAGGGCCGGAATGAGCACGTTCTCGAGCGCCGTGAACTCGCGCAAAAGGTGGTGAAACTGGAACACGAACCCGACGCGGCGATTCCTGACCCGGGCCAGCCCCTGTTCGTCGAGGTCGGAAATCGGGCGCCCGTCCACCAGGACCGTGCCGGACGTCGGCAAGTCCAGCGCACCCAGCAGATGCAGCAGCGTCGACTTGCCAGCCCCCGAGGCGCCGGTGATGGCGACCGCCTCCCCGGACTCGACCCGCAGGTCCACGCCCTCGAGCACCCTGACCTCGCTCCCGTCGCCGCCCCGGTAGCGTTTGTGGAGCCGGAGCGCCGTGAGCGGTGGGGCCGGGCACGGCTGCGCGGGCGGGCGGGCAACGACGGTTCGGGCAACGGCTTCGGACAAGGGGCGCTCAGTCGTGGCGGATTGCGTCGACCGGCTGGAGCCGGGCGGCCTGAAGCGCCGGATAGACCGTAGCCGCGAAAGCCACCACGACACTGGCCACGACGATCAGCGCGATGTCAGCCACCTCGAGCGAGACCGGCAGCCGGTCGACGAAGTAGACGTCGGGAGGGATCTGGATGATCTCGTAGCGGTCGAGCAACCAGCAAAGCGTGGTTCCGAACAGCGTACCGAGCACCGTCCCGATCAATCCGATCCAGGCTCCCTGGAGCACGAACACGCGCATGATGCCGTTGCTCGTCATGCCCATCGCCTTGAGGATTCCGATCTCGCGGGTTCGGTCGGAGACGACCATGACGAGTGTGCTGACAATGTTGAAGGCGGCCACCAGCACGATGAGAAAGAGGATCAGCCCCATCGCGAGCTTCTCGAGCTTGAGCGCACTGAACAGGGCGCGGTTCGTGGTAATCCAGCTCTCCACGTAGTACGGGAACCCGAGCCGGTTCTGGAGCTCTTCCCCGACCGCCTGCGCAAGGTCGGGGTCGGAGGTGCGCGCACCCAGGCCGGATACCACAGAATCGGGCAGGCCCAGCAAGTCCCGCGCGGCCTCGATGGTCGTGTAGAGGTTCTTGCTGTCGTAGTCGTACATCCCCGTCGTGAACGTGCCCGTGACCTCGAACTGGCGCAGCGTGGGGGTGAGCGCGCCGAAGAGGTCCGGTCGCAGGTTCTCCATCGAGACCAAGAGCACGGTGTCGCCCTTGAACACCTGCAGCCGGCCCGCGAGGCCGCTGCCGACGAGCACGGGAGCGAGGCCGGAGGCGGGCGGTCTCAGATCGTGGACTCCCGACCGGATCCCCTCCTCCATCTCGGTAACCGCGGCGTCGAGTGACTCGAGCGCGATACCGTAGAGATCGGCAGACTGGGCGTAGTCCTCCTTGCGGAGCGTGACCTGGGTGAGGACGAACGGTGAAGCAGCGACCACGCCGGGGACGGTCCGTGTGCTGTCAAGTACGGGCTGCCAGCCGGCCATACGCAGGGCGCTTCCCTGCTGGAGGACGAGGATGTGCGGCGTGGAGCCCAGAATCTTGGCCCGCAGGTCCTGCTGCATGCCGGTCATCACGCCAATCACAACGATCAGCGCGGTCACCCCCACCGTCACACCTCCGAGCGCGATCCAGGTGATGAGCGAGAGCAGCCGGCCACGCTTCCTCGAGGCGAGATAGCGCCGCGCGATGTACCAGTCGAAAGCTCTCAAGCGGCGCTCTCCTAGGTTTGGCGCGGAGGCACGGTCGCGTCGCGCCGGGTGCCCTGCGACGTACTCCCCTGTACGCCTCGCGTGCCGCGCTCCCTGATCCTGCCCCGGCTTCCCACCGGCGGGTGCAGTCCCGGAAGAATCCCTCGCTCGGCCCCCTGCCCTACCGCTCCTCCCTGAGCACCGGGAAGAGGATCACGTCGCGGATCGAGGGCTGGTCCGTCAGCAGCATGACCAGGCGGTCAACACCGACGCCGACACCGCCGGTGGGCGGCATGCCGTACTCGAGCGCACGCAAGTAGTCTTCGTCGACCTGGTGGGCCTCTTCGTCGCCCGCCTGCCCAAGCGTGCGCTGCGCCTCGAAGCGCGCGCGCTGGTCCAGCGGGTCGTTGAGTTCGCTGAAGGCGTTCGCGAGCTCGGTGCCGGTGGCGTAGAGCTCGAACCGCTCGACCACGTCCGGATCGGAGCGATGGGCCTTGGCCAGCGGGGACAGCTCGACCGGGTGGTCCATCACGAACGTCGGCTGGACGAGCCCGGGCTCGACCAGTGCCCCGAACAGCTTGTCGAGGAGTCTGCCGCGTCCGGCCTGCTCGACGTCGGGCACTCCGAGATCGAGCGCACGGTGGCGGAGCTCGTCGTCCGAGAGCCGGCCGGGGTCGGCTCCGAGCGCCTCGCCCAGTGCGCTCATGTAGCCGGTGCGCGCAAAGGGACGCTCGAACGAGAGCTGTTCTCCCCGGTAGTTCAACTCCGTGCCTCCCGTGGCCGCCCGCACGACGTGCTCCAAGAGACGCTCGACAAGATCCAGCATATCGTGGTAGTCGGCGAACGCCTGATAGAACTCCAGCATCGTGAACTCGGGATTGTGGAGTCGATCCACACCCTCGTTACGGAAGTCGTGCGTGATCTCGTAGACCTTCTCGAATCCGCCGACGATGAGACGCTTCAAGTACAGCTCGTCGGCAATCCGCAGGTACATGGTGCGATGGAGTGCGTGGTGGTGCGTCGTGAAGGGCCGCGCGGCGGCACCGCCATAGAGGGGCTGCAGTGCCGGGGTCTCAACCTCGAGGTAGCCGTCTGAGTCGAGAAACGCTCGGAGCTCAGTGACCACCCGGCTGCGCGCCTTGAAGACCGCCCGGACTTCCGGATGCGCGGCCAAGTCGGCGTAGCGCTGGCGGTAACGGGACTCCGTGTCCGCGAACGCCGAGTGGTGCACCCGCTCGCCCGTCTCGGGATCCACCTCGGTTTTGCCGATGGGTATGGGTCGCAGCGACTTGGACAACAGCTGCCAGTCCTCGACTCGCACCGTCACCTCGCCGGTCTTGGTGAGGAAGACGCATCCCTGAACGCCCAGCCAGTCGCCCACGTCGAGCAGGCCGAGCGCGTCGAACTGCTCGTCTCCCAGCACGTCCCTGCGGAAGTAGATTTGGAGCCGGCCCTCCCCGTCCTCCAGGTGCGCGAACGCGGTCCTGCCGTGCCCCCTCCAGGCCACGATCCGGCCGCCTATCCGGACGGTCGGACCCGAGCCCTCCGCATCCAGAGTGCCGCCGCGCTTCGCGGCACCGAAGGCTGCGACGGCTTCTCTCGACGTGTGGCTACGATCGAATCGATATTCGTAGGCCCGGATGCCCAGACGATCGAGTTCCTCGAGCTTCTCCATCCGGTCGCGTTGGACCCTGCTCGGCTCCTCGGTCACACTAGGCGTTCGACCGGCAATCGGGGATCACGCGGCCTCGCCAGCGCCGAACTTCTTGAGGAAGGCCTCTATGAACGGATCCAGCTCTCCGTCCATGACCCCGCGCACGTCGCTCACCTTGAGGTCCGTGCGGTGGTCGTTGACCATGGTGTAAGGCTGGAACACGTAGGAGCGGATTTGATGGCCCCATCCGATCTCGGTCTTGGCCGCCTCCAGCTGCTCCCTCTCCTTGGCCTTCTCGGTGAGCGCGTGCTCGTAGAGCGCGGCCTTCAGCATTTTCATCGCGGTCGCCTTGTTCTTGTATTGCGAGCGCTCCTGTTGGCACTGGGCGACGATGCCGGTCGGCACGTGGGTAATGCGCACGGCCGAGTCGGTCTTGTTCACGTGCTGCCCCCCCGCCCCGGAAGAGCGGTACGTGTCGACGCGCAAGTCCTTTTCCTCGATCTCGATCTCAATGTCGTCGGCCACCAGCGGATAGACGAAGACGCTCGCGAAAGATGTGTGCCGGCGCGCCTGGGCGTCGAAAGGCGACATGCGAACAAGCCGATGCACACCCTTCTCGGCCTTGAGGTAGCCATACGCATGATCGCCGCAGATCTCGAGCGCGGCCCCCTTGATCCCGGCCTCCTCTCCGGGCTGAAGGTCGAGCACGCTTATCGAGTACTCGCGCCGCTCGGCCCAGCGAGTGTACATGCGAAGCAGCATCTCGGCCCAGTCCTGTGACTCGGTCCCGCCGGCACCGGGTTGGATCGTGACGATCGCGTCCCGGGCGTCCTCCTCTCCCTGCATCATGGTGCGCAGTTCAAGGTGTTCGAGCGCCTGTTCGAGGCTCGCGAGCTCAAGCCCTGCGTCGCTCTCAAGCTCTGCGTCCGGCGTCTCCCTGAGCAACTCGACCAGCTCGCCGAGCTCCTCGGTCCCGCGCGACAGCTCGTCCCAGGGCCGGACCCATCCGCCGAGCTGGTTGACCTGTCGAATGGTCTCGCGCGCTTCGCCGGGGCGGTCCCAGAAGCCCTGGGCCGACATCTGTTCCTGGAGCACGGTCAAACGCGCACGCCGGCCATCGATGTCAAAGATACCCCCGGAGCTCGCTGACCCTGTCGGCGAGCCTAGACAACCGCTCCAACTCCTCACCCGTCATCGTTTCACCTCCGGCAAAATGAGACCCAGCCGCGGACTAGGTCAGAGACAGCCCTACGTCACAGAATATGCCCGCTCCCCCGAGGACTCATCAACGGCGGCCGGCTGGCCGTAGTCTCGAAGGATCTTCCGGGAGACGTCTTGTCCGGAAGGCCTGCCGGGCAGCCGGCCGGGATCCCGTTCACAGCGTCGACGAGTAGCTGCGGTTCTCATCCGAATCCCCGCCCATCTGCTGCGCGTACCCACCCCGGGCCTCTCGGTCTCGTTCTCGAAGCCGTCCTTTAACGTGCCGCCACCCTGCACATGCCGATGCCGCCCCCAAGTCTGCCAGTCGGTGCCCGATACCACGATCCCGGCCAGGAGAGACACCTTCTCGTGCGAATCGCCGGAGGTACGGCGCCCCGGAGGCGCTCACTCGCTCGGAGCTCCCTCGGCCTCGGCCCCGGTCGGCGCCGCCGCGCCAGCCTCTGCGGGCTCGGAGGAGATCGACCCGGCGGCCTCCACCTCGGAGGGCGAGTCAGGGTTGCTGGTCGCCTCGTCGGCGAAGTTCGCTTCGTCTTGTGAGTTCGCCGGCGCTTCGTCAGCGGCCACGAAAAACACCGCGTCGCAGGCGCTGCAGCGGGCGTAGACGCCCTCCTCGGGGACCTTGCGCGGATCGACCGAGAACGATGTCGCACAGGAGGAGCAGCGAACGGTTCGGATCATGGCTTGCTGGCGGCGCCTTGCGAGTAGTGGCGTGGTGAGGGATCGCCGCCGCGCGAGGGCGGACAATTTGGCCGACGGGGAGGCCGAGACGGTTCCTTCCGCCTCGCCGCGGTGGTTGCATTCCGACGTCGAGCACCTACCCCGAGCCCGGCAAGGATTTCCCGACGACCCAATCGCCACCGTCCCGTGCAGTCATTGCCGCAGCTCAAGTCGCCATTCAAACACCGGACCGGAGGGTCCCCTCCTGAGGACCGCGGCGGTCGAGAGGCTGAAGGCGCCGGAGAGACGCGCAGCCACAAACGCGTCGGCCGCCGAGAAGAGATGGTTCGCCACCACCGCGCCCAAGACAACGGTAGCCGTTCGCAGAGCGGCGTCGCTGCGATCGATCAGCTCCCGGTACCGCCGTAGACTCGCCTCCTCTGCCGTCCAGTCCCACAACAGCTCGGGCGGGTACGCCCTTTCCCGGTAGAATTCGAGCGCCCGGGCGTACGCCTCCGTATCCTGCGCGCTCTCGTCGGGCAGATAGAGGTCCCTCGCGAGCGTCCAGACTGCCCCGTTGAACGTCCGGGGATCGGATTCCGGCTGCAGGCCCGCGCGCTCTGGATCGGCGTCCCAGCGGCCCGACGTCGGCCACTGTTCGAGGCTCTCGTAGTACTTCCAATCCCCGTCGACACGCGGCTCCGCCGCGCCAGCACGCGCGGCGAGCCACGCCAGCTCACGATACTCGTTACGCAGCCGCCGTCCCTCGCGGTGACGTTCCAAGTGGACGAACCAGCCAATCGCTTCAAGAGCGGCATAGGCCGGCCAGCGCATCTTCCCGAGCAGGAGCTGCCCGGTTCCCGGCAGGAGCAGCGAGGCAGCGGTCACGACCCCCGTGGATGTCGTCGACAATTCGATACTCTCGGCCGTCCGCAGCAGGTTGCCCGCCCCGTCGGCCGACGCCCACGGCCGTACGGGTACGTGACGGGTCGGTTGCGCCGCAAGCGTCGCGGGGAACAGGAGCGCCGCGCCCAGGAGGAGCGCCCTCGCGGCGAGCGGTGCGAGGCTCACGACGGCCTAGAAGACGAGCCCGAAGGTTACGTGGACGGGCTCGGTCTCGCCGGTGATGGTGGCCGCGAGCGACTTGGCGACTCCCACGTCGAAGCGATCGTAGCGCAGACCCACGCCCACGGCCGCGCCATCCAGCTGCTCGCCGTTCCCCTTCACATAGCCGGCTCGCGCGACGAGCAGTGCCTGTTCGACGACGGCTCCGAACTCGGTTCCCAGGTAGAGCGCGGGCGAGCCCGGATCGTGCCATCGGTCCTCGACCTCGCCCGTGACGTGCAGCTCAAGCTCGGTCACTTCCACGAACTGTCCCAGCACTTCGTACGCCGCGGAGACGCGCATGCGCGTGGGGAGTGGATCCGCCTGTTCCTCGTTGCGTATTTGGAAGCGGGGACCCGCGTGCGCGACCATCGCCCCGACCCGAAGCGGGAGTCCGGCGAGCCGGGTGAACTGGATCCCGGCGTCGACCGCATAGGTCGTGGCCGTGACGCCCGCGTCCAGGCACTGGCCGCGACACGACTGCCGAAACTGCACGACCTTGAAGTTGAAGCCGATGTTGAGCCGATCGAATACTCGAGTAGCGACCGAGGCCACGCCGAGGTGGTTACGCACCGTGATCGTCCCCAACACGTTGCCCTGCTCGTCGGTGAGGTCCTGCTCGCCCACGTCGAGCAGCTGATAGGTGAGGCCTACTGCGCCGATGCCGGCACGGCTCATCAGCCCGGACGCTGCGGTGCCGCTGCCGGCGACGTAGTCCCCGCGGTACAAGAGCAGCCGACCCTCAGACAGTTCGCTGAGCCCCGCGGGGTTCCAGAAGACGGACTCGGCCCCGGGCTGTGCCGTCATCGCGCGACCCAGTGCGACGGCCTTGGCCCCGACCGGAAGCAGGAGAAAGATGCCGCCCTCGGGTGGAGCGCTCTGCGCACGCAGCGGACTCGCCGCCACCAACACTGCGCACACGAGCGGTAGCCATCGCGGGAGGGTACCGCTCATCAAAGCGTCTCTCGTCAGCGATTCTCGTGCGGACGCTCGGCCAAGCGGAAGCCGAGCCGCCTGAGTTCGCCGCGCTTGCGCCGCCAGCCCGCGAGCGTCTTGACCCGGAGTTGCAGATACACGGGCCGACCGAGAAAGTGCTCGACCTTGAGGCGTGCCGCCCGACCCAGCTCGCGAATCCCCGCACCTCCCTTGCCGATCACGATCCCCTTCTGCGACTGGCGTTCGACGAAGATGTTCACGCCGATGTAGGCGGGTGACTGGTCCTCGCGAAACTCCTCCACTTGGCAGATGACCGAGTACGGAATCTCCTGCTGGTAACGCTCGAAGACGGTCTCACGGACCATCTCCGCGACGAAGAAACGTACCGGCGCGGACGCGAGTTCGTCTTCCGGGTAGAGGAATGGCCCGGCCGGCAGTGCCAGTGTGATCGCAGAGTGGAGCGCTTCGATACCGGTCCCGTCACACGCGGAGATCAAGAAAGCGCGCGCGCCGAACCGCTCTTCCACCCACTGCTGCCGCCGGCCCAGGAGCGTGCCGGGCACCGTGTCGATCTTGTTCAGGACGACGATCCGGGGAGCCTCCGAGCGCGCCAGCGCCTCCTCGATAGTCTCTAGATCGCCGTCCGCGATGGCCTCGCCAGCGTCTAGGACCAAGAGCACGACGTCTGCTTCGGACAGCGCCGTTACGGTCGACTCGAGCATCGCCCGCTGGAGCAGGCCTGTCGCCTCAAACAGCCCGGGGGTGTCCAGAAGGATCATCTGCGCGGACGACGACGTATGGATGCCCGTGACCCGCTGCCAGGTCGTCTGTGGCTTGGGAGTAACGATCGAGAGCTTCTCGCCCAGTAGCGCGTTGAGAAGCGTGGACTTCCCTGTGTTCGGGCGACCCGCAAGGGCCACGTATCCGGCACGGGTGGGGCAAGGCGTCGGTCGGGTGCTCGAGGAATCCGTCACCTTGCAGGGGCGGCAGTGGGGAGCGGAGGAGCGACGGAACGTGCCGACAGCAGCGCCCGAGGGAAGCAAGCGTCGGCCACGCAACGCATGAATACGTAACCGCGGCGCGGGCGACTGGCCACCGTCCCCGTGATCCGGCAAACTGTCGGGTGGTACCACATTCGGGAGCGCGGAGCGGGCGGCTTCGCGTAACGACCAAGCCGCCCCGGCGCGCCCTTCCCGTATTGCACCGACGCTCATGCGGAACACGCCATGATGACGCTACTCGGACCGACTTCGCGCGCTGCCGCACTACGGACACTGACCACGGGCCTCGCCGGGCTACTGCTGTCGGCAGCGCTGCCTTCTCCGGCTGACGCGGGCGCCGTCCGCGACGACACGCCGCGGATCGCCGTGATCTCCGCCTTCGCCCCGGAGATGACGATCCTCAAGCAAGAGCTAGACGAGCCGTCGGTGCGCTTGGTGAACGGCGTCGAGTTCACGACCGGCACCCTGGGGGGTCAAAGCGTGTTGCTCTTCCTGAGCGGAATAAGCGTCGTCAACGCGGCGATGACCGTGCAGCTCGCGCTGGACCACTTCGCCATCGAGCGGATCGTGTTCTCCGGCATCGCAGGCGGCGTGGACCCCGAATTGAATATCGGCGACGTCGTGATCGCCGATCGTTGGGGGCAGTACCTGGAGATGCTCTTTGCCCGCGAGGTCGACGGCGGCTGGGCCACGATCCCCTCCTTCGAATACCCGTACGGGAACTTCGGAATGATGTTCCCGCGGGCCGTGACCGTGCTCCGCGCCGGCGCCGATCGGCCGGAAACGCGGTTCTGGTTTCCGGCGGATGAGGCGATGTTGGCCAGAGCCGCCCGCATCGCCGAGGAGGTGGCTCTAGCCCGCTGCACGGCGGAAGAGCAGTGCCTGAGTGAACCGCCGAGAGTCTTCGTCGGCGGCTCAGGCGTTTCGGGCGGCGCCTTCATCGACAACGCGGCGTTCCGGGCATGGGCCTTCGAGACCTTCGGCGCGCGCGTGTTGGACATGGAAAGCGCGGCTGTGGCCCATGTGGCCTACGCCAACGACGTGCCGTTCATTGCCGTCCGCAGCCTCTCCGACCTCGCCGGGGCCGGTGAGGACGCGAACCAGTTGGAGGTGTTTCTAGACCTCGCGGCCAACAACGCCGCTCAGGTCGTGAGGGCGCTGCTCCGGGCGATTCCGGAGTAGTCCTGCCGCTGCCGCGGTTCGCCGATTCCGCGCGGACATGCGGAGCTTGATGGCGGCGGATCACTCGGCGGGGGCCGCTCCGTAAGGCCCCTCAATCGTGGCTTTGCCGATGTCCGCGCCGATGACTGTCATTGCCCGATTCGACCGTGCGAACGCCAGCGGCCGGCCGGCGGTGAGCTGCGTGCGGCCCACGAAACGCGGGGACTCACAGGCAGGGCGCTGCGCCAAGTGCGTCGGTACTGCACGAGCGCGGCGCGACCTACTATCGCCGCAATGCTCACCAAGACTTCGTGCGCCTCCGCATCCTCCAGGTGTGGTTCCTCTCCCGGCGTGAAGGCAACCGATTGTTGGAGTCCGCCGTTGACAGCGACGTTATCGGCATAGATGTACATGCGGTCGTGCGTGTCCAGAACCGGTTCCAGCCGCCCCTCAAGGGCCGGCACGTATCCCGTGTCACTGGGAAAGATCACGGCGCCACCCCGTTGATCGGTTCGCGAGCGGGGGAACAGTCGCCGGTTCGCGGTGAACCGGGCGATGTCAGGCGAACGGGAGCATCTCTTCACCTGTTGGCGGCGCCTTGCCCGGCTCTCGTAGTTGGTCGAGACCGGGGGGCTCAGCCCCCCGGTCTCTGTCGCGAGCTCTTGAACCAGCCGTTCCAAATCGCCGAGCGGCACCACCTGCCCGTGGATGGGCGCGATGAGCTCGACGTCCAGCCCCATGTCCCGCATCTGCTGCAGCAGGTTCGTCGCGAACGGGGACTCCGCGGCCCCCGGCGTGAACGCGTCCGCCTCGATCAGGATCCGCTCTCCGGCACCGCAACCGCACATGCCGTCGACCTGCTGTCCGAGATGCGCGGCCCCCTGAAGTCGGGCGTGGCCGCGATGAGCTACTCCGTCAGCGCCGAGCTGGGCCGCAGTTTCCGGCTGGGAGGGAGCACGACCCTGACCCCTCGGGTTTGGATGGTTGGGGTGGGCCTATCGATAGACAGCTTCACCGATGCGGTGAATTCTCGGGTGTCGCTTCCCGATCTTCATCGCCGGACCGGCGGTTTCGGGCTCACGGTCGAGACTGCGCAGATTCTCGGGAGGGGCGCGTTCGCGCTTCGTGCTTCGGCGGATGTCACACGGACGTTCCACGATGCTGAGACCGTCACGTGGGTCTCGGGCGAGCGTCTCAGCTCGTCGTCCCCGCCGCACGTGGCCATGGCGGACATCGACGCCGCCTACCGGAGAGGATTCGTCTCGATCGGTGCGCCGGGAGCCGCGGGCATCGCGTGCGATTCCGATCTCTGGGAGTACGCTGGCCGCTTGATGTTGGGAATACACTTCTAGGCGCGAGCCTCGGAGCGAGCCAGCGGCGTTGTCGGCCGGCTGGACGTCGTCGCGGCGGCGTCGAGTCAGGTGAGGCCGCCCCGGGGCAATGACTCTCGTCCCGCCCCTCTTGTCCGGCTCCGGGGCGATGCGATCAGAATAGCTCATGCCCCGGAGTAGCCGTGTGCTGCGCGCGGCGCCCGAGCCGTGAAACCCTCGCGGAGCCGGTCCAATCCGGCCAGCAGCTCCTCCGCCGGGGGGCCGAAGCCGAGGCGCATCGTCCGCTCGATCCCGAAGTGCGCGCCCGGCACGATCAGCAGGCTCTGCTCGACGCGCAGCCGCTCGGCCAGCTCGAGGGAGGGGACGTCGGCGTGGTAGCGGAGCATCGCGATCGCTCCGGCGTCGGGGGGCGTGAAGGAGAAAAGGCCGTCGCCCGACTCGATCCAGTCCGTGAGGAGGCCGAAATTGTGGCGGATGATCTCCCGGGCGCGCGCCAGGATCCGGGGCCTGACCCCGGGTGAGAGCGCGATTCGGGCGAGGGCGTCGGAGACGGATGGAGGCGCGATGGTGGTGTAGTCCGTGCGCGCCCACAGCCGCTCGACCACGTCGTCCGGGCCCACGACCCAGCCCACGCGCACCCCCGGCAGGCCGTAGGCCTTGGAGAGCGAGTTGGTGACGAGGACCCTGTCGTAGCGGCCCCAGAAGCTGGGGACCGGACCGGTCGCGCGCTCAGCGCCCCGGTAGACCTCGTCCGAGAGGATCCAGGCGCCGTGCCGGTCCGCGAGGTGGACGATGTCGTCCATTTCTCCGGGCGTCAGCGCCACTCCCGTCGGGTTGTTCGGGTGCGTGACCAGGATAAACCCGGCTCCCGCGGCGAGCGCCGATGCCAGCGAGCCGACGGAGCGGGCCGGAAACCGGGAGCCTGTGCCCCGACCCGGCGTGAGCCCGCCCTAGGCTACGGGACGGTCTCCCCGAAGATCGCCGTCGCTTCGCGAAGGCTGTCGAGGAGATCCGACGCGTACCGCTCGGCGCTGTCGAGGTCTTCCTCCAGGAACAGCGCGTCCCGCACCCCGGGCAGTGTCTCCACGGCGAAGCCGTCGTGCAGCTCGGGGGCGTAGATCTGATGCGCGTACCAGAAGCGGCCCGGAAGCCCGCGGCCGACGAGGAGCGAGCGCTCCACCTTCATAAACGCGCGGTTCAGCGGGCCCGTGGCGTCACCGCAGCCGGCCCCGGCCACCGGCGGCCCGCCATCGGCCGTTCGATCCGCGATCAGAAACGGGAAGTGAGGGTGATGCGGAAGCTCCGGGTGGCTCCCGGGTTTCGCTCCTGGACATCGACGTATTCGGCCTGCAGGACGTTCTCGATCTTGGCCTGGACATCCACGTTCCCCACGGTCGTGCCCATGCGCAGGTCCACTAGCGTGATGTCGCCCCGTTCGTCGAGGGGGAAGACCAGGACCTGCTCCGCCCGGCTGCGGTGGCGCACATCGAGCGCGACCCGGTCCGCCCACGCGGAGAGCGTCGTCATCAGGTTGTGCGCCGAACGGTATGTGAGAGGGCGGCCGGTGCGCTTGTCTTCGGAATCGAGGTAGAGGTAGGTCGCACGCAGGTTCAGCTTCTCGGGGACGAGGCCCAGCCGGACGCCCGCGTCAAGGCCGCGAACGCGCGCCTCCGCCACATTGCGGAACTGGAAGGTCAGCACCCGGCCCGGGGCCCCGGCCACCTCGATCAGCCCCTCGTATTCGCTCCAGAAGACTCCCGCGTCGAACCACAGCCAGTTCCACGGGCTCATCGTGGCGCCCACTTCGCCGGCCCAGGCCGACTCCCCGCGGAGCTCCAGATTGGGGACCACGCGGAATCCGAACACGACCGTCGAACTGTAGCGCTCGGAGACGCTCGGGGCCCGGTAGCCGCGGCTCAGGGAGGTGCGCACACTCACGCGGTCGCTAGGCTCGAAGACGAGGCCGACCTTGGGGTTGACCGAGAAGTCGCCCTCGACCGAGGAAGCCCGGTGCAGGTCCAGACGGACGCCGGTAGTGCCTCGCACGCGTTGCGAGATCTCGATCTCGTCCTGCAGGAAGAAGGCCAGGTCGGTGACCGCCGGAGTCGGGCTGAGAAAGTTGGAGGAGATTTCCGTGTACGACGCCTCGGCGCCGGTCGTGAGGGAGTGCCTGCCGCCCGCGAACCGGGACAACTGTACGTCGGCGCCCCAGCGGGTGGAGTGATGGAAGTCCATGTTGTCGTGGAAGTAGTTCTGGGAGCGCACGTGCTGCACCTGCGGCCGGAGTTGCAGCTTCAGCGCCGGCGTGACGACGGCGTTGGCGGTCATGCCGACGACGAGCGAGATGTCGCGCTTCCAGTCGTCGAGCTGCGAGGGGTCCACCTCCAGCGGGCGCTCCGGCGAGCGCCAGGTGAAGAACTCCTCGGCGTCCTCGTGCTTCCAGTTGAGGAACACCTCCCAGGGGGTCGCCGTCTCCGCGCCGAATACGGTCTTGGCCCGAAACCGCCACCGCTGCACGTCGCCGTTCTGCCTGAAGCCGTCGGAGCCCTCGCGGCCGAGAAACACGGTTGTCCCGGCACGGCCGATCTGGCGCGCATGCTGGATCTGGAGGCCCCGCATGCTCAGCCGCTCCTCCGTGAAGTCGCGTCCGCCGGGGATGTCGAAGACCCCGTAGTATCCGCGCACGATGGTCTGCGTGCCCTCGAGCGGAGGACGGGTGATCACGTTGACCACGCCGCCCATGGCGTTCGCGCCGAAGAGCGTCGAATGCGGGCCTTTCACGATCTCGATCCGCTCGACGTCGAGGAGCGGCAAGAGCCCGAAGTCGATCGACGATCCCACGTTCTGCAGGACGCGGTGGCCGTCCAGCAGCATGAGCACCCGGCTGCCGACGCCTCGTGCGATGCCGCTGGCACCGCGGATGTCCATCTGGCCGGCGTTGAAGGTAACCCCCTGCGCGAAGGGGAGCGCCTCGTTGAGGCTGGTGACGTTGCGCCGCCGCAGCTCGTCCCGGCCGATGACTGAGACGCTGACCGGCGCTTCGCCGGGCCGCACGTTGCCGCGGTTGGCCGTTACGGTCAAACCCGGAAGCTCGAGAAGCATCCTCTTCAGCGAGATCTCCAGCGGCGCCTGCACGGCTTCACGGGGATCGACCGAGTGCTCCACCGTCCGGTAGCCCCAGGCCGCGACCACCAGCCGGATTTCCTCGTCCCCTCCCGGAAGCGTAATCCGGAACTGGCCCTCGGCATCGGTCAGCGTGCGCAGCTGTGTGGAACGGACGAGCACTTCGGCCGCCGCGACAGCACTCCCGGCCTCGAGGTCGACCACCGTTCCCCTGACGACCACCTCCTGGGCCGCCAGCGCGCCGCGGACGCCCAGGAGCGCAATGGACACGGACACCGGCAACAAGAGTGTCCCCGGCAGTCCCCGGCGGCGACGGAGTGGGGGTCCGTCCCGCCCGACCCGGGAGGTCCACTCCCGCAGGCGACGGAATCCCACGGCTAAGTGCGTTGCCAAACCGTGGTGGAGACCGCGAGGGCGGGCTCGGTTACTATGACCGAAAAGATGCGCCCTTCCAGCGTGTAGGTACCCTTAGCCTGATTGAGGTTGCCCGCCTGCTCCCAAGTGCCGTCGCTACGCACCGTGAACGTGCCCGAATCGTCGAACGCCGTGGTCCCCCCGAATCCGTCGGGTACCGATATGGACATCTCGAAGGTTCCCATGGCCTCGCTCCCCGTCGGGGGATCCTGCCGCAATATGAAGGTCCCCGAAATCAGGGGCGGCTCGAGCGTCTCGCCTGCGGTGACCAGCTGCGAAGAGAAGGCCGTCAGCTCCCACACGCCCGAGAGGTTCGGAGCCAGATCCACTTCGGGCCCCAACGGCTCCACCGGCTCGCCACCGCCGCAGCCCGTCATCGCGATGGTGCCGGCCACGCACGCAAGCAGCAGTATCGACCTTCGGCCCATTGTTCCCCTTCTCCATGAATACTGGAGGCCTGCGCGGCAACCGGTGGCAACCCGGGCCGGCACTTGCCCACGGTGAGCCGGCGAGCGGTGTGACATCGTAAGATCGCACCTCACGCCGGACCAGACCGGCGACGACGAGACCGGCACCTGGATGTGAACCACAGTACCATCAACCACCTTCAGCTCACCTCCTTGCGGGAAGTAACCCAGCAGAGAGTCGACGGTACCTAAGTGGCGATCCGGCTCGATCGGGAAGGCGGCGTCCTCTCCGGTCGAGATTCCCGGCCCGGTCAGACCACGCCGTAGGCCAGCATGGCGTCGGCGACCTTCTTGAAGCCCGCGATGTTGGCCCCGTCGACGTAGTTGACACGACCCTTCCGTTCCCCATGTCGAACGCACTGCCGATGGATCTCTGACATGATGGTCTGCAGGCGTCCGTCGACTTCCTCCCGCGACCAGCTGATCCGCATGGAGTTCTGGCTCTGTTCCAGGCCGCTGACGGCGACCCCTCCCGCGTTGGAGGCCTTCCCGGGCGCGTGCAGCACGCCGCGGGCCGCAAGCAGGTGCACGGCGCCCGCTGTGAGAGGCATGTTGGCTCCTTCACTGACTGCCATGACGCCGTTGCCGAGAAGCGACTTCGCGTCCTCGAGGTCGAGCTCGTTCTGCGTCGCGCAGGGCATCGCGATCTCGCAACCGACGGCCCAGGGCCGGGCATTCCGGTGGAACTCGACGCCCGCGTACCGGTCGGCGAACTCGGAGATGCGCCCGCGTCGGCCTTCCTTCAGTTCCTTGACGAACTCCAGCTGATTCCCGTCGAGTCCGTCGCGGATATGGACAAAGCCGCCGGAGTCGCTGAGCGTGAGGACCCTGGCACCCTTCTGCAGCGCCTTCTCCGCCGCATAGAGCGCCACATCTCCGCTCCCGCTGATCGCGACGGTCCTCCCCTCGAGCCCTTCGCCGTGGTGATTGAGCATCTGCTCGCAGAAGTAGACGCAGCCGTATCCCGTCGCCTCGGTGCGCACCGCGCTTCCGCCGAACGAGGACCCCTTGCCCGTCAGCACGCCCGCCCAGCGGTTCTGGAGCCGGATGTACTGGCCGAAGAGGTAACTGATCTCGCGCGAACCAACCCCGATGTCGCCTGCCGGAATGTCAACATCCTCACCGATGTAGCGATGCAGCCCGGTCATCAGGGACTGACAGAACCGCATTACTTCGCGCTCGCTCTTGTCCTTCGGATTGAAGTTCGAGCCGCCCTTGGCTCCCCCCATCGGCAGACCCGTGAGGCTGTTCTTGAGGATCTGCTCGAAGGCGAGGAACTTAAGTACGCTATCAGTCACGGTCGGGTGAAACCGGAGGCCGCCCTTGTAGGGGCCGAGAGCGTGATTGAACTGCACGCGCCAGGCCCGGTTCGCCCGGATATCTCCGCCGTCGGTCTCCCACGAGACCCGAAAGGCGATGATCCGGTCCGGTTCGGTGAGCCGCTCCAGGATCTGCGCACTCCGGTAGTCGTCGCGCTGCAGGTACCAGGGCATTACGGAGGCCGCGACCTCCTCCACGGCCTGATGGAACTCCGTCTGGTACGGGTTCCGTTTCCTGAGGCCATCCATGAAGTGGTCGAGTTCTCTCTGTAGTCCGGGCATCGCGACAACTCCGATCTCTCTGCGGTGGATTCGCCCATCGACCGGGACGGCACGTGGGCGAAGGCGGCCCTTAACTTCTTCCTCTCGAGGGGTCCCGGCCCGCGCGAGGTCCCCGCCCTCCCCCGGAGCGGCGCATCCAACCGCCGCGCGCGGGCGATGTGCAGGCCCCGGGGATGAGGGCGAGGCCGGAAGGAAGGAAGCACGGACCCCGTCCGGAAGGGGCCTCGCCTTTCCCAGTCGGTTCAACACCGGCTCCGAGGCCGAATCGGCCGGGCGGTCAGGTCTTCTCCCGACGGGTCTGCCGGGGAGGGTCCGACAGGGTCAGGCCCCGGGTCGCGCCTCTGGCTCCGGCTTGCCACGAGGCGGTCCCCTGACTCTCAGCCCAGCGCCCGGACGGCCTCGACGACCTCGTCGAAGGGGGGGAGCACGCGAGGGTCTTCGCTGACCCAGCGATAGCTGATTCGCCCTTCCGCATCGACGACGAAGACCGAGCGGTTGGCGATCCCGCGGAGCCCCGCCAGCTCCTCGCACAGCACCCCATACTCCGCAGCTGCCGTCTTGTTGAAGTCGGAGAGGATCGGGAACGGCACCCCCATCTCCTCGCCCCATTTTTGGTTAACGAAGGGTGAATCGATGCTGATCCCGTAGACGCGCGCCCCGAGGGACCCCCACACCTCCCAATTCTCCGCGACGTGGCAGAACTCCTTCGTGCAGACGCCGCTGAAGGCCAGCGGTACGAACATCAGCACCACCGGTTCGCCCTTGTGCTCGGAGAGGGTGACCGGGTCTTCGCCCAGTGCCCGCAAGAGGGAGAAGTCCGGCGCGTCGTTTCCCGCTTCGAGTGCAGTCAAGGTATGCCTCCGATCTGGTCCGTGTTTCGTCGCGGTGTGCCCCGCGGCGCGGGCGCACCGTTTGCGACTGCTGCCGTTGTACTCCAGCCGCAGGGTGGGCGGACGCTTCAACGCATCGGCCAGCACGGCCAGCGTGTCAAGGTGTCATATGGCCACCGGCCTCGGACGGATGACCCGGAGCAGGAAAGCACTAGGGCAGCGAACGCGGTGCTTATGCTGGCCCGCGAATCGGTTCGATCCGCCGAGCCGAAGGGGGACGAGCGCCGTGGCGTGGCCCGGGCTGCTGTTGAGGACATCACCCATCCGCTGGCCGTCTTCAGGCATGAGGTTCCCGTCTCCGCTCGTTCCAGAGGAAACATGACGCAACGACACATCGCAGCTGTACTCCGATCTCATGGACCGCCGCTCAAGGTGCTCTGCGACCTAGGCGGATGGAAGACCGCTGCGACGGGCCTAGAGTGCTACTAGAGGCCCGACGAGGGTCGGCTCAGGAAAGGCCATCGAGGAGTACCGGGGGTTGGCTCCGCGTCCAATTAGCAAACATGATCTACAAACACGCGACCCTCCGGATCCCGTAAGTTCAATCGGGGCGCCCGGATTCGAACCGGGGACCTCCTGCTCCCAAAGCAGGCGCGCTACCAGCCTGCGCCACGCCCCGTCTGTTAGACAAGCGCTTCGGTCCTATACACTCCGTATTCTCTCATGAGGTCCCCGTGGGGTCCAGATTCCCAAGCCTTGCGCGGCTCACGAGCCTTCTGACAAGGACTAGGACGCCGTAGCCGTTGCGGAGAACCGGCTGTGGCCCGGTCGTTAACTGAGGTCGACTCCAAGCGCCATGGGGAGTGAAGCCAGCGATTCGAGCCCGAGGTCCGGCTTGGGAGAGCCGCCCGAGAGATCGCCCTCTCGGAACTTGCCGGTCCTGACGAGCACAGCCGCCGCGCCGCACGCCTAGGCACCCGCCACGTCCGTGGTGATGTCATCGCCCACGACGGCCACATCTGGGAGGTCCACGCCCATGGACTCAGCCGCGGCCCGAAAGAAGGCCGGGCTTGGCTTGCCGACGATCGTGGCTTCCCGTCCGGTGGCGTACTCGAGTGCCGCCACGAACGCGCCCGCGTCTAAGACTAGCCCGTGGCCAATCGGGCCGTCGTACTTGCGCCCGACCCGAACCTCTGGGGCTGCGTCCTCACCGGTTCCACACCGCTGTGTCCGGCAATCCCCGGTTGAGCAGCGACCCCAGTGTCGGGAAGCGCCTGCTTTCTCCATCCGGGCACGCCCACCGGAGAGATCCGCTAGTTCAGCCTTATCGGCCGTTGGACAAGACTAGCCCTTGACCCCGTCATCCGAGCCCGTCATCTTGGCATCGCCCGTCAGCAAATGAAAATGAGTTTCATTTTCAAATATACCAAGGAAACAACCGGAATGACTCACGCTCAAGGAAACGCCTGCGTTGCTCTCCGCCCTCGGTGCCGGCACGGATTCATCCATGGCCTTCTGGCGTTGGCCCTGATTGGCTGTACGACCACTGGGGCACGCGCGCCGGAGTCATTGGCGCTATCACCCCCTGACCGACCGGTCGGCCATGATACCGGTGTGCTCGTGATGGCCCACGGCGGCGGCGCGGTATGGAACGCGCATGTCAACCAAGCCCTCGCACCGGTTCGGGAGCGAATCCCCCTGACGTTGGCACTTGGGATGGCGGACCCGAGTACGCTTCAGGCAGCTCTCGACTCGCTCCGGGATCAGGGCGTGCGTACGGTGGCGGTCGTGCGGCTGTTCATCTCCGAAGCATCCTTCCGCCACCAGACCGAGTATCTCTTCGGGCTTCGCGCGGATCCTCCCGCCCGTGCGATCGTCGGTCATCGCATGGTGCAGGGGACCGAATTGCCCTTGTTGCAGCTGTCGGGGCACATCCTGCTCGATCAGGAGGGTCTGGCCGGATCCTCCCAGGTCACACAGATAGTCACCGACCGGGCGGAGGCCAATGCGCCTGGACCCGCAGGTACAGGAGTAATGCTGATCGCCCACGGGATGGGCAGCGAGGACGAGAACGACAGCCTCCTGTCGGCGATGGAAGAATTGGGCCGCGAGTTGCGGTCTCAAGGCTACGCCGAAGTCCAGGTCGCGACGCTGCGGGAAGACTGGCCTGCGGCGAGGACCGCAGCAGAACAGCAGATCCGCGAGGCGGTCGCCGGGATGGGTGAACGGCGGGATCACGTCGTCGTGATCCCCTACCGTCTGTTCGGCTTCGGGCCGTACGCCGACGTGCTCGAAGGACACGATTACGTACCTACACCGGGCCTTCTCCCCCACCCCCTCGTCACGGACTGGGTCGCTGACCGCGTCACGGCCAGCTTCTGCGGCGCTGGTTTGGCGTCGCCACTCAAGCCGTGCCCGCCAACCGCGGGACCGGATGTCCGACAGCCCCGCTAGTCAGTCGATTTGCCAACGCCTACGCCCCCTCCGCCGGACCGCCGCTAACCCGACGGATGCCGGGGTCCCTAGGAGAGACTCATTCATGAACAAGCTCATTGCAATCCTCGCGGCTGTCGCTCTCGCGAGTTGCGAATCCGAGGTCACGGCGCCGGAGGAAGTCTTCGAAGAAGGCGAGTTGGCGATCGACGCCTCGTTACCGGTCGGCTTCGCCTATCTCAGCCTCGCGGAAGGCGGAACGCTACTGTCGCCAACGGATCCCGTTACTTCGGCGGACTGGCACATGGGCTTCCGGCGGTTCTTGGTGCGGCTCAACGGCGGGGTAGGCGGTCCCGGCACGGTGTCGGCCGTCAATCTCGGGAACAATGCCAATGCGTCGTCCGATGCAATCGTGGCCCTCTCTCCCGAGGCTGGAGCGGCGGCGTTTCAGGCGGTAACGGAAGCGAACATTCCCGATGCTTCCGCTTTCGTTGAAGATGGGTTGGCCCCGGACCCGGGTGCTTCCTGGTTCCGCTTCGACGGACGCACCAGGACGCTGGTCGCAAATCCGGGTGCGACCTGGAAGATGCGCGAGGGTTCCGGCCGCGGTCACGCCGTCTTCCGTGTCTCGGAACTTGAAATGCAGGGACAGCGGCCCATCGGGCTGACCTTGGAATACCGGAGACAGGATCCAGGCGGTGCACTTGGGGCTGTCGAAACGGTCGACGTCAGTCTGGCCCGCGGCCCAGCGTTCGTGGATTTCCAGCAGGGCAGTCCGGATCACCCGCCGCAAGGATGCGCTTGGGATCTGGCCGCGACACCCGATCTGACGATCGAGATCAATGCCTCCTGCGGCGCCGGTACTTTCCCCATGGATCCATCGGAGGACTTCGCGGCGCTTCAGCATGCCGACGACGCGCCCGAATACGGTGGTTTTCTGTCGGTGATCTCGGGTGCCTTCCCCGCGACCGTGAGCGACGCGAGCGGCGTGTTTTGGTACAACATCCAGGAGAACAGCCGCATGTGGCCAACCTACAACGTCTTCCTTGTGCGCGCCGAAGAGGAGGTCTACAAGGTGCAGATATTCGACTACTACGACGCTGCTGGAACGTCGGGACACCCGTCGGTTAGGTTCCAGCGGCTGCGATGACGCAAGCGACCCGCCGGCTTGGCTTGCGCCGTTGTGCCTGGCGCGCGCCAGCGCCGACCTGCGTCGCCGGGATCCTTCTGGCGGGATTGGCGGTTGTCCGGCCCGCCGTGGCGCAGCACCCGGTGCTGGGCCGCGTCTACGACGAGGAATCGCGTGCCGCCATCGCACAGGCCGATGTTCAGTGGATCCCCGAATCAGGTTCGGATGGCAAAGGAGTCCGCGCGAACTCGGATGGTGCTTTTTCGGTCGGCTCCGCCTGGGGCCCGGGGGGCACGGTCGAAGTGTCAGCTTTGGGATACCGCCGACGTTCCCTCGCATGGGATGATGCCGTCGAGGCCGGATGGCGCATCGGGCTAGTCCGGGATCCGCTCGCGCTGGACGAAATCGTCGTGACCGCAAGCATTCGGAGTCGGCGGCGTTCGGAGATCGCTATCCCGATCGCCACGATCGAAGCGGCGGCGATCGCCGTTACCGAAGCGGCTTCCGTGGACCGGCTGCTCGAAGAACTGCCCGGACTGCAGGTGACGCGCGCGCCGCCGATCGGCTCCAACCTTATGATCCGCGGAATCGGCGGCGCGCGCGTGCTGGTTCTCCTGGACGGTCAGCCAGCCGGGGGTGCGTTGATCGAAGACCGTGACCTGAGCCGTATGTCGCTGTCCGGTGTCGAGCGGGTCGAGGTTGTCAAGGGGCCACTTTCTTCGCTCTACGGTTCCGATGCCCTTGGCGGCGTGGTCAACATCATCACCAGCCTCCCGGCTTCCGGATTTCAGGTCGACGGCCGAGCGCTCTCGGCCACCGCGGGCCGGATGGCGGCCGAGGCCACGGTGCGCGGCGGAGGCCGCCTGCGATACCGTGCCACCGGCAGCTGGCGCCAGGACAACCGAGTGCCGGGGCTCGTCACCGATGGGCAGGACGCGTTCGCGAGAGTCTGGGATCTGCGCTACCGACTTCACTTTAGCGCCAGCCCGATCTGGGACCTGCGTGCGGACTTCAGCTATCTGCGGGAGCGCCAGCGCTGGCCCGTGGGCGGAGGTTTCTCGGGCTTCAACGACAACTCGGGACTCTCCGCGTGGTTTCAGGCGCGCCGCATTCTGAGCTACGGAGAGTGGACAGGCAGCATCTTCGCGCAGGAGTATGACCACCTTCATCGCAGTGCCCGGGGCGATGCGCCGATCGCCCGTAACGGCGACCGAAGTCAATGGGAGCGGCTTGTTCGCGCTACGGCCATCTATTCGGTCGCTATCGGGCGTCACCAAGTCGACCTGGGGATCCACGCATCCGGCAGGGCCATCCGCTCTCCCGACAAGCTGATCGAGGAGCGCGTCACGGATCGACAGCTCTCCTTCTTCCTCCAGGACGCCTGGCACCTAGGGGAATCCGTGTTGAGCGGAGGAACCCGGCTCACTTGGAACAACCGCTGGGGTTCGAACATCTCGCCGACTCTCGGGCTGACCTGGCCCGCAGGCCAGCACGTCCGGCTTCGGGCCTCGGTGGCTCGGGGTTTCAGGGCACCTTCCTTCAAGGAACTGACCTGGGAGTTCGCCAACCTGGGAGCAGGCTACGTGCTTCGGGGGTTCCCGGGCCTCGAAGCCGAGCGCTCTTGGAGTGTCGCCGGCGGGGCCGAGTGGCGCCCCCGATCGAATCTGAGGATCGATGCCGAGGTCTACTCGAACCGTATCGAGAACCTGATCGAACTCGGGTTCGCGGGACATACGCCGAGCGGCCTGTCCATCTTCTCGCCGCGCAACGTCACGGACGCGATCACGCAAGGATTCGAGGCCCAGATACAGCTTGACTTCGGCGACTTCGGCCTGACGACGGGCTACGCCTTCCTGGACGCACGCGAGTCCGATTCGGATACGCGCCTGAGCCGACGCGCCCGGCACAGCGGCCGCGTGCGCGTTTCGTGGACTGCGACGCAAATCGACGGGCTGCGTATCGACATCACGGGGCATCTGACCGGCAGTGCCCCGATCGTCGAGTTCTCGCCCGACGGAGTTGGCGCCGAAGCAGGGACGCAGGAGCGGTTGACCGCGATCGATGTCCAGACCGCGTTTCCCCTCAGCGACAATCTCGAACTGCGCGCCGGAGTCGACAATCTCTTCGACGCCCGCCCCAAAGGCTGGCAGAGCATCGTCGAGCGGCGATTCCACCTCAGCGCCGCAGTGAACGAGTTGTTCACAAACTAGTCGACGAATCAGCTCCGGCAGAGGCGCACGGATAGCCCGGAAACGGTGGATCGCGGCTGGCGGCGGGAAGCAGACCCCCGGCAACAATCGTCCCGCGCTCCCGACGCATCCCGATAGGCGCAGCGGAACCGTCACTGGCAGCGAGGTCGTAGTCCGCCGCCGCATCGAGCGTGTAACCGGCCTCGACTCTACCGGAGGACTCGTGTACGACCCCGCCGGCGCGACGCTGACGGCTGACACACGCGGGTGCATCCGAGCAGGTCCTCGACCGTGACGTCGCCGGAGCGCGCATAGCTCTCTTCATTGTCGTTCCGGTCCGGTACACTCCCGAGCCGCATCCGACCCATCCGACCGTTCGACGGTGGGCGGAATGTATCCGCATCGTAGAAGTAGCGAGGGTGCTTCGCGGCGAGAGCGCGGCTCAACCATGCCGTCCTCCATACTCACCTTGACACCAAGATCGGTCATTCAATCTTCGGGTCGGGATCCGTGTCTTTCAAATCTGTAGGCGGTTCCGTCACCTCTCGGCGCGACCGTTCAAGGTCAAGACTAACGGTTTGAGAAAGAGGACCCGAGCCCTTTGTTTTCTCCGGGGGGCGACCCCGGCGATGCCGTCCCGGTGAACCTGTGTTCCTTCGGACGCATGGGCTTGATCGCCTTCGGCCTCGCATGGGTCATTCCTTCCCCGTCGCTGCCCGCCCAGCAACCTCATCAGGCAGTCGATTCCACGGCCGAGAGCGCACGGCCGAACGTCTTCTGGGACTGCCGCGGACCCAACTGCAACGACCAATATTATCGCACCGAGATCAACTGGGTGAATTGGATCCGGGTCCCGGAGGAATCCGAGATCCACGTGATCACGACCAGCCAGAGCACGGGAACCGGGGGTCGCGAGTACCAGCTCGATTTTATCGGCCGCGGTATTTCCGAAGGTCTCACCGACCAGCTGCGCATCCAGACCCTGCCGACCGACACCCAAAGGGAGCAGCTCGATACCGTGACCCACGCCCTCAGTTTGGGGCTGGCGCGCTTCGCACTGTCTGCGGGCTACCGAGGTCTGACGCGAGTCGAAGGGCTCGGCGTCAGAGCCGACACGCCTGAAGGCCTGGTTACGAACGAGCAGGTCGACGATCCCTGGAATCTCTGGTCCTTCAGGATAAACGCGAACAGCGAGATCGAGGGCGAGGAAAAGGAGCGGACGCTCGAGCTCAGGGGCAACCTGTTCGCGAGTCGGGTCACGCCGACCTGGAAGCTCAATTTCTCGGCCGGCGTGGACTTGGAGGACCTTGAGATCGAACGCAACGACGGCACGGTTTTCGAGGAGCACGTGGTGGAGTGGGATTTCGATCCGCTGGTGGTCTATTCCGTCGCCGAGCACTGGTCGGTCGGCTTCCGGGGCCGATCCGGAAGGGAACGGGGACAGAACCGAGAGCTTTTCATCGAGTTCACGCCGGCGCTTGAGTACAGCTTCTTCCCGTACGATGAGGCGACGCGACGCTCCCTGACATTCTTCTACACCATCGGCCCGTCCTACTTCCGCTACTATGAGAGGACCATCGAGGACGAGACTGCGGAGACACTCGTTGAGCAGTCCTTCAGCGTGGATTTCTCACAGCGTCAGCCCTGGGGGGACGCCTCCGTCCGTCTGCAGTACGAGGGGTTCCTGCACGACTTCGGGAAGTATCGGATAGACGCGAGAGGCAACCTGCGCTTCCGCATCACCCGGGGTCTTTCCGTGAACGCGCGCGCCAACGCGGCCTGGGTACAGAACCAGATCTACCTGTCGGCTGCAGGCGTCACCGACGAGGAGGCGCTGCTCGACCTCCGACGTAGGGCGACCAGCTTCGAGTACGGCGGGCAGATCGGATTCTCCATCCAGTTCGGTTCGATCTACAACAACATCGTCAACAATCGCTTCCCCGGGGGCGGCGGATTTGGCGGTAGATTCTTCTGAGAATCAGCCCTCGCCGCCCACACCCGTGAGCACCCGACGATGGTAGTTCACCTGCCCCAGATGGTAGTTGAAGTGGCCGTAGATGTACGTCAGAACGGTCTGCGTGGTCGCTGCCTCCGCCAAGGCGGGTGGCACTTGGGCCGGGAACGGCTGCTCGAGCAGCGCGTCGTCGAGGCCTCCCAACGCTTTCCCGACCACAGCAAGCGTCTCGTCGACGCGCCGGAGCAGGGCTTCACGAGGAAGATCGCGGTCGGAGAACTCCGCGTCCCGGTCGCGCACGTAGCCCGTGCCGCCGAGGCCCGCGCCGATGAAGTGCTGGAAGTTGCCTGTGACGTGTAGCGCCAACGTGCCGGCCGAGTTCCTAATGCCCGGCGCCAACCGCCACACGCTCTGGTCGTCCGGGTAGCCCTGGAGCTCTGTCCGCAGCTGGCCGAGCGCCTTGCCGAACAACGCACCGAGTGCCGCCGTCCGGGCGCTCACCGGGATACCTCCCCGGCGCGCGAACGGAGCCATCGCTCGCGGAAGGCCTGCCCGGCCGCGCCTGGGCGGCGACCGCCTGGCAGCAGCTCTTTGGGTGTCGCGGTGAGCGTGGGATCGCCCTGCACTATCGCCCAAGCACGGTAGCTCTCCCCGCGGGAACGCCCGACCGCCTCCACCGTGTCGCCCGGCCGGACGCGATCCAGCACGCGCTCGAGCCCCCCTGCGACATCCATAGCCTGACCTGCGATCCGGGTTACTAGATCATCCCTGTCCACGCTGGCCTCGTAAAGCGGATCTCCGCGCACCGTGCCGCCGGCCAAGCGCAGGCCGCCGATCGCGGCGACGAGGCGCGCGTGCGTGAGGATGGGCCTCACCGGGTCGGCGGGATGTAGCCGCACCCCCGCTAGGGCGAACAGAGCCGTCATGTCAGGCACCTCCCTTCCGTGTATGTGGCGCTCGAAGAATCGCCGGGGAACGTCGGCGTCGCCCGACACCTCGCCCAACATGCGCTCGAGGTCCGCCATAGTATAGGGAACCTCAGCCCTGCCGTGGCGCTCCCACAGGGCGCGCATGAAGTCGTCGAGTGTCACACCGCTCTCACCCTACCGCAGCGTCAGATCGCGCGCGAGGCCGAGCAATGCGCCCCAGGTATAGTAGGTGATGAACGTGTTGACACGGTTCGTGGGGTCCGCACTCACGGCGGCGTCCACGAACTGTGTCCGCCGACTCATCTCCACGGGGCTCGCACTCTCGCGGACGGGTCAGTCGCATGCACCTTGTAGATGTCCTTGGCGAACTCGTGCGGCGCATAGCCATGAAGCTCGCCCGTCCCATGGCCATGAGCGGATCGTCCGGATCGTACCCGTTGGTGTCGAGATATCGGAGCGCGCGGCTCCACAGACTCAGTTCAGCCGGGCGGGACCGTGATCCGCAAATCGTCGCCCGGGGAGACGAGAACCGAGCCGAGCGCGTACGTGCCGCCGGCAATGAAATCGACCTCGATGTGTAGCCGCGCGCCCCTGACCTCCAGGTCGAAGGCCCGTGTAGCCAGGCCGGTGATCATGCCGAGCCGCCTGCGGACTCCCGTGTCCCAGGTGGTGTAGAGGGTGCCGTCGGAATAGTTCTGATTCTCTACGGTCAGGGTGACGCGCTCCGCCTCCTCCGTCTGGCTCGGGTCAAACGGGTCCCTGCCACTCGACGCGCACGCGCTCCCAACGAGTACGGCCGCCAGCAGCGTAAGCCTACCGACCCTTCTTCTTCCGTTCATTGCGCACCTCACGCTTGCAGGGCTCCAGCCCTCTCCACCCGATAGGACGCCGGGGGGGCTGGCCCCGGCACACCCCCGGCCACGATCTCCACGACCAGGACGACTCCTGCGAGCCGTCTCCGGCCCACGCCAACGTTCGAGTATACGCTCGAGCGTCTCCGGCGGGACAGCCCAAACCCGGTCCAGTCCGCCGCCGGCCGAGCGTCCGGGTCTCGTACCCTCAGTGAACGCTCTCCTGGAGGACGACCGGATCCGTGAGCGTTCGCTTCGTGCCAACCTTTCTTGGAAGTCCGGGGTTCGACCGGCTGTGGACGCGGGCTTCGAGGTCTTCGCTTTGGAGGCCGAGTAAGACCACTCTCGTTTGTGGGGTGATCGATCACAGGTCCGGCGCCCGCACCGTGGCTGGCCGCTGGCCTGGCAATCGCTTTGCCCGGCGCCGTCGCTTCAAGGCCTCGGTGGCCGACAAAAGGCTTTCCTGCGACGCATACTGAATGGGGGCGTCCGTCGCGGCCACGTCCGGAGCCGTGTCGTTAGAGCGTCCGGACCGGGACGAACGGCTTGTAGAGCCGCCGGCCGAGGGCCGTCGCGGTCTTCGGGCAACGGATTCCGGGTGCTGGCGCGACTAACGTGGGTCATCCGGGGTAGACCGCAGGCCACGGGAGCCCGGGTCGGTCTACGACGCACGGCCGTCCCGAGGCGTGTGGCTGGCGGGGCGCTCAAGGGGAGTCATCAGGGAAAGCGAAAGCAGGGGGAGAGAGTTGGTGTCCGAGACCGAGGCGACGGTTGTATCCTCACTGGACATCGAGCTGATCCAAGAGAAGATCCGCCAGGAGAGCGCGTTTGTAGAGCGCCTGCTCGAAGAGGTCGGCCGTGTGATAGTTGGCCAGAAGACCATGGTGGAGCGACTGCTGATTGCTCTGCTGGCCGACGGGCACGTGCTGATGGAAGGCGTGCCGGGCCTAGCCAAGACCCTCACCGTGCGTACGCTCGCCCGAGCGATCGACACCAAATTCCAGCGCATCCAGTTCACACCGGATCTGCTGCCCGCGGATCTGATCGGCACGCTTGTCTACGATCCAAAGGATCAGGCTTTCAGAACCAAGAAGGGTCCGATCTTTGCGAACATCATCTTGGCCGACGAGATCAACCGGTCCCCGGCGAAGGTCCAGTCCGCGCTGCTCGAGGCGATGCAGGAGCGTACGGTCACCATCGGCAAAGACACCTACCCGCTCGACGAGCCCTTCCTCGTGCTGGCCACCCAGAATCCGATCGAGCAGGAAGGGACCTACCCGCTGCCGGAGGCCCAGGTCGATCGCTTCATGCTCAAGCTTTCGGTGGACTATCCGGCCGGGGACGAAGAGCTCGAGATCATGCGCCGCATGTCGACGGGCACCGCTGCGGAGATCCGGCCCGTCGTGACGCCGGCGGAACTCATCGGCGCGCGCCAGACGGCCGAACTGATCTACATGGACGAGCAGGTGGAGCGCTACATCGTCGACCTTGTGCTCGCGACGCGCGACCCGGCGAAGTACGGACTTGGCGACCTCACCGAGCTGATTGCCTTCGGCGCCTCTCCCCGCGCCACGATCTGCCTGGCCAAGACGGCCCGCGCACATGCTTTCCTCCGTCGTCGCGGTTTCGTCACACCCGACGATGTCCGAGCCATGGGGATGGACGCGCTCCGGCACCGTGTGCTCCTGACGTACGAGGCCGAGGCCGAGGAGACGACCACGGAGGACGTCGTCAGGCGCATCCTCGACCATGTCGAGGTTCCCTAGCAGGCGGCTGCCTTGATGGCCGTTTCGCAGAGCGCGCTCGATCCCCGCGAAATCCTTCGTAAGGTCCGCCGCGTCGAGATCTCCACGCGCGGACTCGTGGACGAAGTGTTCTCGGGGCAGTACCACTCGGTGTTCAAGGGCCGCGGCATGGACTTCGCCGAGGTGCGCGAATATCAGTTCGGCGACGATGTGCGCTCGATCGACTGGAACGTCACGGCGCGCGTCGGCTCTCCCTTCGTCAAGGTGTTGGAGGAGGAGCGCGAGCTCACGGTAATGCTCGTGGTCGACGTGAGCGCCTCGGGCGACTTCGGGACACGGGAGCGCACGAAGACCGAGGTCGCGATCGAGATCTCCGCGCTTCTCGCGTTCAGCGCGATCCGGAACAACGACAAGGCGGGCCTGATCGTCTTCTCGGATCAGATCGAGAAGTTCGTCCCTCCCCGGAAAGGGCGGCGGCATGCGCTCCGGGTCGTCCGCGAGCTCGTCTTCCACAAACCCAGAGCCCGGAGCACGGACATTGCCGGGGCACTCGAGTACCTGAATCGCGTACAGAGAAAGCGAGCCGTGGCATTCTTCGTCTCCGACTTCAATGACCAGGGATTCGGAAGACCGCTAGCTGTGGCAGCCAGGCGGCACGACCTCATCGCGGTCCGCGTGGGGGACGCCCGCGAGCGTGACCTGCCTCCACTCGGGTTCCTTGAGCTGGAGGATCCGGAGACCGGAGAGCGCATCGTGGTGAACACGTCGAGCGGCCGATTCCGTGACGCGTTCTCGCGCACCGTGCACGCTCGCCGGGAGAGGCTCGACGACGAGCTGCGTCGGAGCAGCGTAGACTTGATCGACATCGAGACGGGTGTCTCCTACGTAGAACCGTTGCGCCGCTTCTTCCGGGAGAGGATCCGGAGACTGCGGTGAGATCGCGGGAGGCCTGCGCCTGGGCACGCCATCGAATGGCTGCCGCCATCGTATGCCTGATCGCGTGCGCCGACGCGGCCGACGCCCAGAGCCGAATACGCGCGGATCTGGATACCCAACGCATCACGGTTGGTGATCACCTCACTATGACCGTGAGCGTTCATCATCCAGTGGGCTCGGACGTAGCCTGGCCGGATTCGCTCTCCCTGACTCCGTTCGAGGTGCTGGAGGCGCGGCGCTCGGCTCCGGAAGTGGCCGGTGACTCGCTTCGTACGGTCGCACAGCTCACGCTCACCGCCTTCGAGCTCGGCGACCTCGATATCCCCGCCTTCGAGGTCGGCGTCGTCGCTCCGGAGGCCACCGAAGAGGTGCTCACCACGGACTTCCTCGCGGTGCAAGTCGTCTCGGTCGGCGTCGACGAGAGCGGCGACATCCGTGACATCCGTGGGCCGCTGGCCATCTCGCTCAGCGCGCTTCGGCTCGCCCTGTGGCTGCTCGCCGCGCTCGCGTTGGTCGGCCTCGCCTGGCTTGCGTGGCGCCGGCTCCGCACGCGCCGCTCCGATGAAGAATCGGCTGGACCCCGGGCACCGCCGCGGCCCCCGCACGAGATAGCCCTGGAGGCACTCGCGCGTCTCGAGCACTCACCGCTTCTCGGGCGGGGACTGGTGAAGGAGTTCCACATCGAGGCCTCGGACATCCTGCGCAGGTACGTCGAGGGCCGATTCGGTGTTGGCGCGCCCGAGATGACGACCGGCGAGGTGCTCGAGCGACTCGAATGGACGGAGGCTGACAGCGCCTTTCGGGACGGACTGGCGAGCATGCTGCAGACTTGCGACGTAGTGAAGTTCGCCAAGGTCCGCCCGGGAGCGGATCAGGCGAGCGAGCTGCTCGCCCTGGGACGCCGTCTCGTGGAGGCCTCTATCCCGTGGCGGCCCGTCGCCGAGCGCGCGGGCGCGGTGGAGTTGGTCGGGACTGCCCCGCCTGCGGCCGTGTGATGTTCCGTTTCGAGGATCCCCTGCTACTCGGACTGCTGGCCGTGCTCCCCTTGCTTTGGTGGGTGAGGCGGCGCGAAGCACGTCACAGGGGTGCGATCCGCTACCCGGCGGTGGAGCACGTGCGCGCGGCCAGGGAAGGCAGGCTGCGGTGGATGCACCGTGCGCCCGAACTTCTCTCGGCCCTGACCATTGCCGCCGGCATCGTCGCGCTCGCGCGGCCACAGGCCGGTATCGCCTCGCAGGAGCTGACCACGGAGGGGATCGACATCGTCCTCGCGCTCGACGTGTCCACGTCGATGCTGGCGGAAGACCTCCAGCCCAATCGTCTCGAGGCCGCGAAGTCGGTAGCCTCGGAATTCGTGGCCGGACGCACGAGCGACCGCATCGCCCTGGTCGCTTTCGCCGGACAGGCGTTCACGCAGGCACCGTTGACCTTCGACTACGACGTGGTACGAACGCTGTTGAGCGAGCTTCGGACGGGGATGATCCAGGACGGAACGGCCGTCGGAATGGGCATCGCCACCGCCGTCAAGCGCCTGCAAGCTTCTCCGGCGACCTCCAGGGTAGTGATTCTGCTCACCGACGGGCAGAACAATCGGGGCGAGATCGGGCCCGTGACCGCCGCCGACATGGCGCGTGCTCTCGACATTCGCGTGTACACGATTGGCGCGGGCACCCGGGGGACGGCCCCGATCCCGGTGGACGATCCACTACGGGGCCGCTACTACGCGACCGCAACCGTGGACATCGACGAGCCAACGCTCCAGGAAGTCGCCTCACGCACCGGGGGCAGGTATTTCCGCGCGACCGACAACCGGAGCCTCGAGGCGATCTATCGGGAAATCGACCAGCTCGAGCGCACCGAAGTCGAGGTCACCAACTACGAGACCACCCGCGAGCTCTTCGGTCCAGTGCTGGCCGTGGGCCTCTTCCTGCTGCTGGGCGAGGCGACGCTCTCGCGGACTGTGTTCCGGAGGCTTCCCTAGGTGTTCCGTTTCGGCGCCCCTGTCTGGCTTCCCGCGCTTGCGCTCGTGCCGGCGCTGGTAGCGGTGTACTGGCTGTCGGCGAAGAGGCGCCAGCGCTTGCTCGAACGCTTCGGAGAGTCTGACCTCGTGAAGAGGCTGACGGGATCGGTGAGCGGCCTCGCAAGGCGGACCAAGGCGGCGTTCCGCGTAGCGGCCGCGAGTCTCGTCGTCCTTGCCCTGGCCAGGCCCCAGTTCGGCACGCGAGTCGAGACGGTCCGAAGCGTCGGCCAGGACGTGCTCGTGTCCGTGGATCTCTCGGAGTCGATGCTCGCCGAGGACGTCTCGCCGAATCGCCTCGAGCGTACGCGTCTGTCGATCATGCGTCTCATCCGGAGGCTAGATGGGGACCGCATCGGGCTCGTGGCCTTCGCCGGCGACGCGTTTGTACAGAGTCCGTTGACCGTCGACTACACGGCCGCGACCATGTTTCTGGGCGCCATGGAGCCCGGCCTGATGCCCGTACAGGGCACGGATCTGGGCAGGGCGCTCGAGATGTCGCTCGACGTCCTAGAAAACGGAGCACGCGAGGAGAGAGTGCTCGTCGTCGTCACCGACGGCGAAGACCACGAGGGTTCGCTCGACGCCCAACTCGAGCGTGCCGTACGGGGCGGCGTGACGGTCCACACGGTAGGGATCGGCTCTGCGGCCGGAGTGCCCATTCCGGAATTCGACGCTGAGGGCCGCCGGCGCGGATTCAAGCGCGACGCCGATGGGAGCGTAATCACGACCCGGCTCGACGAGGTGACGTTGCGTCGCGTCGCAGACGCCACTGGCGGACGGTACGTCCGTGTCGACGGCACGACCGGATTCGAGGACTTGATCGACGAGATCGCGGGCCGCACCGGCGAGGCCCTCGAAGCCCGACAGATCACGCAGTTCGAAGAGCAGTATCAAGTCTTTCTCGGGCTGGCTCTCGCGCTGCTGCTGGCGGAGGCGCTGTTGCCCGAGCGGAGAGGATGGATCCAGGCGTTGGGACGGAGGCCAGCATGAGGAGGGTGGGCAGCGCATCGCAGGCGGCCGCTCTGGCCTGCGCGTGCTTGCTCGTCGCCTTCTCCGACGCGGAGGCACAAGCCGGCCGAGCCCAGGTGAACCAAGGCAACCGGCTGTACGACGAGGGGCGCTTCCAGGAGGCCCACGAGAAGTATCTCGAGGCACTCCGAGAAAACCCCGAGCTGCCGCTGATACGATTCAACGACGGCAACGCTCTCTATAAGAGAGAGGACTTCGAGAGTGCCGCTCGGGCATACCGCGGAGTGCTGGAGAGCGACGATCCGGCCCTGGCTGCGTCCGCGTGGTACAACCTCGGCAACGCGCTCTACCGAAACGGCCAGCTCGAGTCGAGCCTCGACGCCTACAAGGAGGCGCTCCGCCGTGAGCCGAGCAACCAGGATGCGAAGCACAACCTGGAGCGTGTTCTCGAGCAGGTGCAGCAGGACGAGCCGGGCGAGCAGGACCAGCAGGATCCACGGGATCAGCCGGATCAGCCGGACCCGCAGAACCAACCCGACCCAGGCCAACCACCCCCACAGGATCCGCCGCAGCCGAACGACGCCGCGCCCGAGCAGGACCCGGACTCACCGGACCAGCCTCCAGCGCAGGACCAGACCGAGGCACTCCCGGGCCAGATGACGCGAGAGGAGGCCGAGCGTCTGCTGGAGGCGTTCGATGAGGATGCCGGCGAGGTGAATCGCAGGCCGGTGGCAGCTGCCGATCCCAAACCGCTCAAGGACTGGTAGGCGAAGTGCAACGATCCCAGCCCCAGCCCGCCCCCGGCACTGTCCGTGCATGGCGGACACGCCCGATCCTGACCGCGGTCCTCGTCGTGCTCTCGGCGGCGGCAGCGCCCGGCGCGGCTCTCGCCCAGACCCTCAGCGCCCGTGCCTTCCTGGCGCCCTCGGAGAGCGTCGTGGTGGGTCGCACGTTCACCGTCAACGTGGAAGTGAGCGGTACGCAGGCACTGGACGCTGATCCCGCTCCGCCCGACCTCGATACGTTCGCTCAGTACTTTGGGCAGAGCACGAGCACGGCGATGCGGATCGTCAACGGACGCTCGTCGCTCTCCCTGACAGTCCAGTACCGCTACCAGGCGATACGAGAGGGCACTTTCGAGGTGCCTGCGGTGGCGGTCCGCGCCGGAGGGGAAACGCTTCGGACCGAACCGGTCCGTGTGACCGTCACCCCGCCTCCGGGCTCCGCGGGGACACCCTCGGGCGGAACGCCCGGCGGGGGAGCGGGCACGGAGTCCGTAGTCCCGCCCGAAGACCTGTTCGTGACCGCCGAGGCGTCGCGCACGCGTGTGCGGGAAGGCGAGCCGCTCGTCGTCGAGTACCGCATCTGGTCCCGGGTGGACGTGGCCTCATACGGCTTCACGCGGATCCCGAGCATGACCGGGTTCTGGGTGGAGGAACTCGAACCGCCGGCGCAGCTGCAAGTAGAGCAGGCCGTGCGCGATGGTCGGGAATACGTGTCGGCTGTGATCCGACAGGCGGTGCTCGTCCCGACGGGTCCCGGCCCGCGGGCGATCGAGCCGCTCGGCGTCGAGGCGGAAGTCCGTACGCGCGGCGGTGACCTGTTCCAGCGGTTTTTCGACTTCGGTCGCAGCTCCGTCGCGACTGCCCTGATCTCGAACCCGCTATCGATTGAGGTCGAAGCGCTGCCCGAGGGAAGACCCGAGCCGTTCTCCGGCGTGGTCGGTACGCTCAACGTGTCCGCCTCGCTCGATCGTGACAGCGTGGCCGTCAACGAAGCGGTTACGCTCACGGTCCACGTCTCGGGAGAGGGCAACATACGGGCGGTGCCCGCGCCGGACTTGGCGTCGCTCAAGGGTTTTGAGACCTTTGCGCCGGAAGCGTCGAACTCCGTGCAGGCGTCCAGCGCAGGGATCAGCGGGATCAAGACATTCAGTTACGTCTTGATCCCCCGCGCTCCTGGCACCCACGAGGTGCCTCCGATCTCGATGAGCTACTACGACCCGGTCGCGAGCGACTACAGAACCGTGGCGACCGACCCAATTCCGCTCGCCGCTACCGGTACGGCGGTCACTGGCCTGCCGCCCGGCGCGCGAGGGAGCGTGACGGAGCTCCGTGAGGACATCCGCTTCATCCACTTGGGCGCGCCGATGCTCCGGCGCGCCGACCGGCGTCTGTTCGCCGGCGCTGCGTTCTGGATGGTCGCTCTGCTGCCGGTGGCCGGCATCGCTGGCGCCGTCGCGCTTCGTAGGCATCGGGACCGACTCACAGGCGACCTGGCCTACGCCCGAGGCCGTCGTGCCGGACGGATCGGACGCAAGCGCCTCGCCGAAGCGCGCCACCTCTCAGCGGCTACCGACGCGCGCCCGTTCTACGCCGAGGTCGCTCAAGCACTTCGGGGGTTCGCCGCCGACCGGCTGAATCTCGCCGAGGCTGGGCTGCGGCTGGACGACCTCTGCGCCACGCTCCAGCTGTCGGGCGTGTCCACCTCCACGATCAGCGAGCTGGCCGCGTGCCTTGAGCACTGCGATCGGCAAAGGTTCGCCCCGCCCGCTACGGACTCGGGCGAAAGGGCTCGCTTCATGGAGCGTGCGGGCTCGCTGATGACGCGCCTCGACCGGGAGATCCGGAGGTGAGGTTCCTGGCCGTCGCGCTAGGGTCGGCCTTGGTCTTCGCGGTTGGCGCCGATGCGCAGGAGGAGCTCTTCGTCCAAGGGAATCGGCACTATCAGGTGGGAGACTTCGCGGCTGCCATCGAGGCCTACGAGACAATCCTGTCGGCGGGCTACCAGAGCGCGCCGCTTCTTTACAATCTCGGTAACGCGTATTTCAAGTCCGGAGATCTCGGCCGGGCCATCCTCTCTTGGGAGCGGTCGCGGGCCCTCTCGCCCAGCGATCCCGACGTCGAAGCGAACCTCACGTTGGCGAGCTCACTCACGGTCGACGACGTGCAGCCGCTACCGAGGTTCTGGCTGGTCTCGGTCATCGCTTGGTGGGTAGACCTGCTGCCGCAACCCGTGCTGATCGGCAGCGTGTCGGTTGCATGGCTCAGCCTCGCGGGCGGGCTCGCAGTGTGGATCGTCGCTTATCGCAGTTGGATTCGGAGCTTGGGGGCTCGTATCGCGATCGCGAGCGGAATCGCGGTACTGGTTCTGGGAAACAGCCTGCTCGTGCGGGAGCTGGAGATCGGGAGCGTGGAGCGCGGCGTCATCCTCTCCGCCGTGGTGCAAGTGCGTTCGGCTCCCGCCGCGGACGACAACCTCACTCTCTTCGAAGTACACGAGGGTGCACGCGTGCGTGTCGATCAGCGCACAGGGGCTTGGGCGGAGATCGTGCTCGGGGACGGGAAAGTCGGGTGGGTGCCGGCTGAGACGATCGGGATCATCTGACGATGTAGGTCCGTGCGCCTTGGCGCGCTGGCTCAGCGGCCACCCGAGAGTCTCTGCGCTCGGCCGCACGCCGCCGGGCGATGTCGCCAACGTGGTGGTCGGCCAAGAAGGACCAGCACCAGCCGTCACGTTCTCGCCGATGTGGGCTCCAGCGCTGTACTTGCGCTCGTTCACACGGGCCATCAGGATCCCGAGCGTGGCAACGCCTTACGGCAGCGGCCTCCTCCACTCGCGCGACCGTGACCTCCACTACGAGCGGTGTCATGCCAAGGCTCCAGCCGACTTGATTCGATCGAGACGATGAACCAGAAGACGTCCGACCGAGAGAGCGGAGCCAGCGGCCGGCGTTCAGGCGAACGGAGTGGCCTCTTTGCCGACTATCGTACAGGCCCGCTCCACTACGATGAGATGTTTGGCTCCGAAAATGCGCCCCGTGAACATTGCCGCGCGTTATGGGCGGCTCTCAAGGACATGCCGCGTGAGGAGATCGCGCAAATGCAGAAACGCGCCGAGCGCTCGTTCCTGCACGAAGGCATCACGTTTTCCGTCTACGGGGAGGGCAGCGCCCACGAGCGTATCATCCCGATCGATATCATCCCGCGACTCGTCAGCGCGGAAGACTGGCATTTCCTAGAGCGCGGGTTGCGGCAACGGATCAAGGCGCTCAACCAGTTTCTCTCCGACATCTACGGTGCGTGCCAGGTACTTGCCGATGGTGTCATACCGGTCGACGTCGTCCGCGGCTGCCCGCAGTACCGGACGGAAATGCGCGGCGTGGAGGTTCCCTTGGGCGCGTACGTGTCCGTCTGCGGGACCGACATCGTGCGTACGCACGCCGGCTTCATGGTCCTGGAAGACAACCTGCGAGTGCCGTCCGGCGTGTCCTACATGCTGGCCAACCGGCAAGCCGTGAAGACCAGCCTGCGCGACATTTTTCGACGCCATCGCGTGCGTGGCATCGAGCATTACGGCGCCCTTCTGCGCCAGACCCTGGCCGAGCTCGCGCCGCCCGCTGTCTCTGATCCCACGATTGTTCTGCTGACCCCGGGCGTGTACAACTCGGCCTTCTACGAGCACATGTTCCTCGCCCACGAGATGGGCGTGGAACTCGTGCAGGGTAGTGACCTGCTGGTCCACAACGGATTCGTCCACATGCGCACCACGGAGGGGCTACGACGCGTCGACGTGATCTATCGCCGCGTGGACGACGACTTCATCGACCCGCTGGTCTTCCGTCCGGATTCTCAGCTTGGCACGTCCGGGCTGTTCCATGCCTACCAGCTCGGAAACGTCGCCATCGCGAACGCCCCGGGGACCGGAGTGGCCGACGACAAGAGCGTCTATGCCTACGTTCCGGATATCATCCGATATTTCCTGAACGAGGAACCGATGCTCGCCAACGTCGAGACTCATCTGTGCCGCCATCCGGAGGGGCTGGAATACACGCTCGACAACCTCGATCGCCTCGTCGTCAAGGTGGTAGGGGGCGCGGGCGGCCACGGCATGCTGGTCGGGCCGCACGCCACGCCGGCCGAGCGCGCGGCCTACGCCGAAGAGATCCGAAGAGATCCTGCCAACTATATCTCCCAGCCGACCCTCGATCTGTCCTGCGCGCCCTGCCTGTCGGACGGGGGCGCCGCCCCGCGCCATGTCGATCTCCGGCCCTTCGTTTTGCACGGCCGCGAGACACGCCTGGTCCCGGGGGCCTTCTGTCGCGTCGCCCTGACTCCCGGCTCGCTTGTCGTCAACTCGAGCCAGGGCGGCGGCGGGAAGGACCTCTGGGTCTTGCCGAGCTGAGCGCATGCTGTCGCGGAACGCACAGGGCCTGTACTGGATCGGCCGCTATCTCGAACGGGCGCAGCATGGATGTCGCCTGCTGATCGACCAGCTCGAGACCCTGAAGGACCGGTCGGTCGAGGAAATCGAGCTCAGCTGGCGGCGCCTGTACGGCGCGCTCGGTCGCGTACCGCTGGGGGGGCAACTCGGATCCAACCTGGGGGACGACTGGTTCATGCTAGCGGACGCGTATACGCTCGCCGACGACCTGACCTTCGAAGCTGACAATCCCGACGCTGTCCGGAGCTGCCTGGGCACCGCGCGCGAGAACGCCCGCCAGGTGCGTAACACCATCAACAAGGACCTTTGGACCTGCCTCAATCTGCTGTTCCTCGGCATGCGCGAGCTCAGCATCGAGGACATCTGGCAGGACCGGCCTGCGGAGTTCTACCAAAGCACTGAGAACGCCATACGGACCTTTGCCGGCGTCGCGGACAGCACGATGTACCGCGACGAGAGCTGGCACTTCCTGCAGCTCGGTCGTTTCGTCGAGCGGACGCAACTGCTCGCTGACCTGATCGACGCTCAACTGGCCACCTTTCCCGCCGGCGAGCAACCGACCGAATCGGACTGGCTCTCGCTGCTGCGAATCTGCGGGGCACGGGTCGCATACGGCCGTCTGTTTTCCCTTCAGGTCCGACCATCTCTCGTGGTTGGTTTCCTGGTGACCGACCCGCTGTTCTCTCGCTCGATCCGTTTCGGCCTCGGGGTGATCTCGGACGCGCTCGGAGTGTTTTCGGCGGGTCGACCGCTCACCCTCGAAGCAGGGCGGCGGGCGGGTCGGCTGGTGGCCAGAATCGACTGTGAATGGCCGAACCATGATCTCGAGGACGAAGACACCACGCGCGCCTTGCTTCAACAAGTCGGACAATCTTCCCGCCTTCTCCACGACGACATCCGAGTCGCCTATTTCGACTATGAAATAGAAGATGTACCGCAGTCATGATCGTGCCCGGACGGCGACGACTGGAGATCGAGCACACTTCCGAGTTCCGCTACCGGAAGGCAGCCCGGGGAAGCCTGCTGACGCTTCGGCTGCGACCGCGCGAAGACGGACACCAGCGGCTGCTGGATTTCTCGCTCGAAGTCAGCCCCATCGCGGTGCCGATCACCTTCGCGGACTCCTTCGGCAACGTCTGTCACCTCGTCAACATGCACCGTGAACACCTGCGAATCACCGTGCGCTCTTCATCGCTGGTCGAAGTGAGCGACCCGTTGGACTCGCCAGGTCGCGGTGAAGCACCAAGCTGGGAGGCCCTCGCGGAGGCAGCGGACCCGGTCCGTTACTGGGAGTACATGAATCCGAGTCGCCTGGCGCACCCCTGCGCGGCCCTAGAGTCTTTTGTCGCGGCCCATGGAATCTGTCGGGGTCCCGACCCTGTTGCCTCACTCCGGGACACGGCATCCATCCTCCACACAGCGTTTATCTACGAGCCCGGAAGCACAGAGGTTCATTCGCCGATCGGACATGTCTTGGAGACGGGTCGAGGAGTCTGCCAGGACTACACCCACGTGATGCTCGCTATCGCCCGGTCCTGGGGCATTCCCAGCCGCTATGTATCGGGATATCTCCACAGCGAAGGCGTGAGCGGCGAGCAGACTACCGGCTCGGCAAGCCACGCTTGGGCTGAGTTCCTACTCCCTGGTATGGACTGGGTCGGGGTCGATCCCACCAACAACACGTTCGCCGACCACCGACACATCCCGGTTGCCGTCGGGCGAGACTACGCCGATGCCGCGCCGACCCGGGGCACCGTCCTGGGCGGCGGGGAATCGACCCTGGAGGTGCGTGTCTCCGTGGTGGAGAGCAACAAGCCGGGACCCAGGGCGTCCATTCGCATCGAGCGAATGGCCCTACACCATCTTGCCGCGACGCCCCCCGCTCAGAAGACCGCCCCGGGCCAGGGTGACCAATAGCCTGCGACAAGTGCGCCCAGCGCAAGCTAGGAGCGCAATGGGGCCTGGCACGGCCGGCAAGTCAATTGCGCCGGGCTGAGGTTCTGCGCTGTAGCCACTCCGGCCTCCCCGCCCATGTCTGAATCCACCCGCAGCCAACAGCCGGATCCGGTCTCGAACTCGGGGATGAGGGAGGTCACCTACGGTGGAGTCATCGACTGCCAGTCGAGGCGTCGCAGCGCCACGGCAGCTGTCCGTGCCATCACGCGATCGCTTCACGGACAGCGTCCGCCAGTAGCGGCCACCGCGGTAGCCGACCTACCCTAGTGTGTCGACAAGATAACACGTGTCGGCTCCGAGCCGACGCCCACCTGCAGAGGTAGCCCTTGGACGCACCCCGCCTCGCCCCCGTCGCAGACGCGACGCTGCCCACGGCCGTTCCATTCGCGGTCCCCTCCACCGTCTCGGCCCTCCCCGCGGACGTGGAGCTGACCGACCCGGGCATCTACTTCAACCGCGAGTTGTCCTGGCTCGACTTCAACTGGCGAGTCCTCCACCAGGCGATGGACGAGCGCTTCCCCCTTCTCGAGCGAGTGCGCTTCCTCGCGATCGCACAGACCAACCTGGATGAATTCTTCCGTACGCGGGTAGGTGGGCTCAAGCGCTTGGTAGAGGCGGGGGTCGCACAGCCATCGCCCGACGGGCGTACTCCGCTTGAGCAGCTACACCTCATTCGGGATGCGACGGTCCCCATGCAGGCGGCGATGGACAGAACCTGGGGCGAGATCCGACTCGCGCTCCACGACCACGACGTATGCGTGCGCGATCACGCCTCGCTGAGCTCCGCCGAACGCCGACGTCTCGCACTCTACTTCCGGCGCGTCGTCTACCCGGTGTTGACCCCGTTGGCCGTCGACCCCGGGCACCCGTTTCCGTTCATCAGCGATCTCAGCCTGTCTTTGGCAGTCGTCCTCTTCCATCCGGTCCGCCCCGGCAGGCAGTTCGCGCGCTTGAAGGTCCCGACGGGGAGGGGGCGATTCCTCCCTCTCGACCAGGCCGGCCATTTCCTTCCGCTCGAGGCGCTTGTCGCCCGACACATGGACGAGCTCTTCCCGGGCACGCGCGTGGACAGCGTTCACGCCTTCCGAGTCGCCCGGAACGCGGACGTGGGGCGTGACGGCGACGAAGCGGACGATCTGCTCCAGATGATCTCCGAAGAGATTCGCGAGCGCCGTTTCGCCCCGCCCGTCCGGCTAGAGGTCGACGCGGCGATGCCCGACACGGTGGTTGACTTGCTGTGCAGTGAACTGCACCTCGATCCGACGCTCGACGTCTATCGCGTGCGAGGGCTGCTCAACTACGGCGACCTGATGACCGTAGCGGATCTGGATCGACCGGAGCTGCGCTTCCCGGCCTGGGAGCCCGTGGTACCTGCCGCGTTCCGGGCGGCACCGGGAAAGGAGTCGCCTTCGGTCCTTACGCTGGTGCGCAAGGAGGACCATCTGGTCCACCATCCCTACGATTCCTTCACCGCGACCGTTCAACGGTTCATCGACGAGGCCGCCGACGATCCAAGGGTGCTCGCGATAAAGATGGCTCTCTACCGCACCCAGGAGAATTCACCGGTGATTCGCGCACTCATCCGGGCAGCGGAGCGCGGCAAGCAGGTGGCCGTTCTGGTCGAGGTGACGGCCCGCTTCGATGAGCTTCGCAATATCGAGTGGGGCCAGGCGCTGGAGCGGGCCGGCGTACACGTTACGTACGGCTTAGTGGGGCTGAAGACACACGCGAAGGTCGCTCTGGTCGTGCGCGAGGAGGACGACGGCATCCGCACCTACTGCCACTTCGGGACGGGCAACTACAACGCGTCGACTGCACGCATCTACAGCGACCTGGGACTGTTCACGGCCGATCCGGAGATGGGTGAGGATGCGATCCGCCTGTTCCATTACCTTACCGGTCACGCTCCGGAACAGCGGTATTCCTCGATCATTGTCGCCCCCCGAGACCTGCGTGCAACGCTCGAGGAGCTGATCGGCCGCGAGGTCGCGCACCGACGTGAGGGCCGGACCGCCGGAATAATCCTGAAAATGAACGCCATCGATGATGTCGCGATGGTGCGGGCGCTCTACGCCGCGTCGCGGGCAGGAGTGCCAACGGAGCTGATCATCCGCGGACACAGTCGCTTGCGGCCGGGACTCGCCGGGCTAAGCGACAATATCCGCCTGCGCAGCATCATAGGACCGTTCTTGGAGCACGACCGCATCTACTGGTTCGAGAACGGAGGCGTGCCGGAGGTCTTGATCGGTAGCGCCGACTGGCGCCGCCGCAACCTAGAGGAGAGGGTCGAGACACTGGTGCGCATTCGCGACCCAGTTCTGCAGGCGCGCCTGCGGGGAATCCTGTCCCTCGCGCTCTCCGACAATCGATTGGCCTGGGAGCTCTCGGCGGATGGGAACTATGTGCTGCGTCACCCGCAGGGGGATGAGAGGGAGCTGAGCTATCAAGGGGCCCTCATGCAGGACGCCTTGGAGTCGGACATCGCTCGTACGACCACACTCAAGGCATCCGGTATTGGCGCTCTGGATTCGACCGCGCGATGACGGACTCGGCCCGCAGTCGTCGGCCGACAGCATCCGTGACCGAGACCTCGCCCGAACTCTTCCCCTTCCGTGTCGGCGCGATTGATGTCGGCTCGAACGCCATCCGTTTCCTCGCCGCGGAGTTCAGCGACCCAAACCACTGGGTAGAGCTAGCCAACGAGCGACTGCCAATCCGGATGGGTCACAGCACGTTCCTGACCGGCCGCTTGGCGGACGAAACCATGGCTGCAGCGGTGGAGGCGATGGCGTCCTTCAGGAATTCTTTCGACACCCTAGGAATCCGCGGCTATCGGGCGGTCGCAACCAGTGCGGTCCGGGAGAGCGAGAACGGCGGTGAACTGGTGAGACGTATCCGGCAGGAAACGGGCATCCGGCTGGATACCATAACCGGCAGCGAGGAAGTACGGCTCGTATGGCTCGCCGCTCGCGGTCGACTAGACCTGCGCGAGGGTACGTGGCTACTCGCCGATCTGGGAGGCGGGAGTCTCGAGCTGTCGCTCGCCGACCGGGAAGGGATCCACTGGTCGGTCTCCCACCAGTTCGGGACCGTGCGTCTGCTCGAAGACCTCGGGGGCCCAACGACCTCGCCCGAGCGTTTCCGCAAGTTGGTTTCGGAATACACCAACGTGCTCCAGCTGCCGCGCAAACTGCTCAAGAGGACGAGGGTCAGCGGAGTCGTCGCGACCGGAGGCAACGCGGAGATCCTGGCACACATCGTCTCGGCTCCGGTTGACGCGGGCGGTGTTCGCACGATGCCGATCAAGGCACTGAAGCAGGTGGCCGGCTCGCTCGGGGCGATGTCTGTCTCCGAACGCATGGAGCGATTCGACTTGCATGAGGACCGCGCGGACGTCGTCTTTCCCGCCGCACTCGTATACGAGCGGGTTGCCACGCTCGCGGAGGCCGACGAGCTGGTGATCCCCGGCGTAGGCGTGAAGGAAGGAATCGTAGTGGATCTCGTCGAGGACATCACGGGCCCTGCCGTGCACGCCACCCGTCTCGAGCAACAGCTGTTGAACGCCGCAGTTGCCCTCGGACGCCGCTACCGCTTTGACGAGACGCATGGGCGCCATGTCGCGCGGTTGTCGCTCTCGCTCTTCGACCAGCTCCGTGGCATTCACGGCCTCGGTGCTGTCGACCGCAAGATCCTGCTCGGTGCCGCCCTGCTCCACGACATCGGTCAGATCGTGTCCTACCGGCGCCACCACAAGCATTCTCTCTACCTCATCTATAACTCAGAGCTGCCCGGGGTCACGAGCGAAGAGACGCCGATGGTCGCGTTGGTGGCCCGATATCACCGCCGTGCTGAGCCGAGCGACGAGCACGAGCACTGGAACGAGTTGGAGCCCGACAGACGGGACCGGGTTCGGAAACTCGCGGCGATCCTCCGTATCGCCGACGCCCTCGATCGCGAGCACCTCCAACGCGTGGAACGGGTAGGAGTACAGCTCGATGGAGGCCGCGTCTTACTGGACCTGACCGGCCACGGCGACCTGTTGCTCGAGCAGTGGGCCGTCTCGCGCAAGGCGCGCATGTTCAATTCGACATTCGATCTCGAGGTGGCGCTGTTGCCTGCACAGCGGGGCCCTGCGCTCATCTAGGGCAGGAGAGCAGGTGTCGCCGGACGCGCCCGAGGGGGTCCGGACCAATCCCCAAGCCGGGCACACGGTCGGCGCCGAGCGCCCAACTAACCTCAAGCCGCTGCCTCCCGCGTCCCACCGGTCCTCCGGAGCAAGCCGTGAGCCGCAATCCGCAGCCGAGTCCGTCCTGGGAGGGCTCCACTTGGAGCTCCCTCAGTAAACGCCCGGAAAGATCCGATACCTGACCCGTGCTTGATACTCTGCCCACTTATCAGCGCCATACTTCTCGGCGCAGAACTTGTCGTCAAAACGTTGGCGGAACGTGAACAGCGTGACGATAAAGACAAAGTAGGTCCAAGCCCACGGACTAATGACGTATCCGAATACCAGGGCAATCGACAGGGCAAGAAATCCCTCGCCCAAATAGTTGAAGTGGCGGGCGGCACCCCATAGACCACTACAGAGGATCTTGCGATCGCCAGCCTCGATGTACTCTGGTTCGATGAGTCCAAGAAACTTGCGGTCCGGCCATCGCTTGAATGTGTATTTCTGCAAATTGGCCCCGCGTGAGATACTCCATCCGAACAGGAATAGAGTAGTCGTTCCGATGAGCCAGACATATGTCCATTCTGGCGAGAATCCGGGGTTCGGGTAAACCGCCATACCCCACAACGGAAGTATGAACAGCCACCCGTAGACCACGAGGCCACCCCAGAACAACTTGAATCCGATATTCTCATGGATCAGATCGTAAGTGTAGAGCTGAACGCGTTCAAAGATGAAGTAGTCCAGCACGTAGAACGTGAAGAACGCTGCATACAGGAAGACACCCGGGTTATAGTTTGCGCCGAAGAGTTCATAGTTGTACGCAGCACCGGACAGGGCGTTGAGTGACAACATCGTCCCACCGACGACGTAGAAATACATCTTTATGTCGAAGCGTTCGGTGAATAACGAGATCTCCTGTGCCCGCCCATTCCACAGCGCCAAGAACGGATTCGTTACACTTCCCTGCGGCTGGCTGAACACAGCTATGATTGCCAAGACAGTAGTGAATATCGTTCCGCCAGCGACAGCATATACCGAGGAGCGATAGAACCACTCACGCGGCATCCCGGTTAGTTCAAGTGCCCACACGATCAGCGCGATAACAAATACCAGAATGCCGTTTAATCGATAGTTTCTAGGTTGCCCGGTATCCGGGTTGACGACGTAACCGGGAATTCGCCTACCTGGAAGAATAATCTGCGCCAGGAAGAAAACGGCGAAGATCACCAGCGGGGTGAAGAACGCCGCGATCGCCTCCGTCCGGGAAAGCTCGAAGAGGTGGCCAACGCCAAGCCATTCAATCACGATAGAATACCCCCTTAGCGACGTAGCCATAATGGATCTGGGCACCGAGGAGGTCAACGCCACACTTGGTGCGAATTGGTTGGAAAGTACGATATCGTGGCGGTGCCGCACTATCTCCGGTCCAGTTCCGCCACCGGCGGACACGGAGAGACCACTCATCACAGGCGAGGCGTTCCGGCGACCCCCCCAACGTCGATCTAAGAGCCGAGCACGGTGCGATCGCGCCGTGAGAAGCGAGGAGATAGTGAAGCCCCATGCCATATCGATTCGCCGTCGGCGCTCTGCGTCCGAGGCCCCCAGGCGCAATGCGCACATCTTGCGGTCGTCACCGGACAGATATTGCAGCGAGACGGCTTTGTCCTTGCCGACGCGGACTTCGCAGACGCTCCGGAAACATCGATTCCCGCATCGCAGTATCCTATCAGCGCTGGACAGGCCGAGAGGGCCCCAGAGCGACCGCTGCGGCCATACCGATGCAATGTGGGAACCGGAGCGGAGTTCTGAACAGGGCGCTTCGGATGGACGCCCATGCAGGGGGCCCCCTACGTTCGCGACCCCGAGAACCTTGGAGGGACGAGGGTTGAAATCGCTACCTCCATCGAACAGCGACACCCGCGTGGTTCCTCAAGCGAGGTGGATGTTCGGCCTTGCCGAGATCCATCGAGAGCACGACGTCGAGGCGCCATGATTGGCTCCGCTCCTCCAAGGACCCGGGGCCGGTTCACAGCGCTCACGCCGGATACTTCCGTCGACCACACCGGGCGGGGTCGAACTCCGGCGCACAGCCGGTCCCATCGACCTAGCGGCCGGGGTCGCGCGAGACTTCTGCTCTTCGGCCTCGCTGTGCTCACCCTCTGGCCTCCGCAGGTTCACGCTCAGGCCGAAGAGCCGGCTTCGATCTACGCCCGGGTTCGTGACGGGGACGGCGGCGCCCTAGTAGCGGTGTTTGCGACACTCCGAGTTGCCGATTCGATCGTCCGAGTCGCGGATTCGGACCGGCTCGGCTTTTTCGGTTTCCAGAGCCTGACCGCCGGATCCTACGTCCTCGAGCTGGCGCGGCTAGGCTATCACACGAATCAATTGGAACTCACGCTTCGACCAGGACAGGAACTCAACATCGACGTGGTTCTCGAGCCAGCCCCGATCGCGATCGAGGGCATCGAGGTCGAAGCCAGCCAGAGTCGGCAGAGGAGTCGGTTCGTACGGAATGCGGGGGCCACCATCCGAGAGATCTCGGTCGAGCAGATCCTCGACGTTCCCGGTGTGGCCGAGGCTGATCCGATTCGCGCCATCCAAGTGCTTCCCGGCGTCGTCTCGACTTCGGACCTCTCGGCCACGTTCCACGTCAGAGGAGGCTCCTCGGACCAGAACCTCATCCTCTTGGACGGCGTGCCGGTCTTCAGCCCGTTCCACTTGGGGGGGTTCTTCTCCGTATTCAGCCCCGACATCGTCGACCGGGTGCAGCTTCAATCCGGAGGCTTCCCCGCAGAGCATGGAGGTCGCGTATCGTCGGTCCTGACCGTCGAGACCGATCCCGGCAACGGAGAGCTCGAGGTCGAGGGAGCGGTATCTCTGCTCGCCGCGCGGGCCGCACTGTCGGGCGAACTCTCACAGGCTTGGAGGGAGAGGCTGGGCCTGTCCTCGTTCCGATGGCGTGGCTCGGCGCGGCGATCGTACTTCGACGTGCTCCTGAAGCCCGCATTCGACTTCCCCTACCACCTGACAGACCTCCAGGGAACCCTGGAGGCGTGGACGCTGGGCGGAAACCGGATCGAGGTGACCGCCTATCACGGTCGAGACGTTCTGGACTTTCGAGACACCGACTCCAGCTTTCCGCTCAAGGTTCAGTGGGACTGGGGAAACGATGTCGTCGGCGTCCGCTGGACTTGGCTCCTCCGCAGGGGTGGATCGGTCTCCATGGAGAGCAGCTTCTCCCGATTTGGCAGCGGCCTGGGCTTCCCCGACTTCGACGATACTGACCTTCGCACCGAGATCGAGCAGTTCCGCGTGGGCACGGCGCTCGACCTGCCAATTGACGGCAACGCGGGAATACGGCTCGGTGTGCAGGCGGACCGCCTCAGCTACGACAACCATTTCGCGACGGGCGGCACGGTATTCGCCGATGGTCGAGGTGCGGGCTGGCTGCTGGCAGGCTACGGCCAAGTCAGCTGGCGCCGGGGGGCCTGGCTAGTGGAACCGGGACTGCGTTTCGATGGATGGCAGCCGGATCCGGGCGATCCCGTGCTCGGGGTCTCTCCCCGGCTCGGGCTCAAGCGCTTCATCCGCGACGACCAGTGGGCGCTAAAGCTCTCCCTGGGAAATTATACGCAGTTCCTTCACTCGATCCGGGATGAAGAGCTTCCCATCGGCCTCGACGTCTGGGTGCTAGCCGGTGATCGGGCACCTCACGTCCGCTCCGACCAGTTCCAGCTCGGGATCGAAGGCTACTTCCGAGAGGGCTGGGAGGCATCGCTCGAGGGTTACTATAGGTCATTCGACGGAATTACCGCCCTCAATACGGCTGACGACCCCAACGACGAGCTGGACGACATCGTGGCGGGCGAAGGAATCTCCTACGGTGCGGACCTGATGGTCCGCAAGGACGCCGGCGACGTCACCGGCTGGATCACGCTCTCGCTGCTTTGGGCGGACCGGAGCTTCGAGGACTTGCTCTCCCCGCTCAGGCCACGGCCGACGATCACCTACGCGCCGATCTTCGATCGACGCTTGGATCTGGACCTCGTGCTTCAGCTCCCCTTCTGGGGCGGATGGGACGCGGGCCTTCGTTGGAACGTGGGGACCGGCATCCCCTATACGCGGGCCGTAGGGGGCTTCGCCTTCTACCGCTCACGGTTCGCCGGTGAGGAAGGACGCCTGGAGTGGGTCGGTGCCGAAGGAGTGAACGAGCCGCTGTCAGATTTCGCGGTTCTGCTGGGGCATCGAAATGGCGAGCGATACCCCACGTATCATCGCCTAGACTTGAGTCTTCGGAAGCTCTACGAAAAGTCCTGGGGCACGATCACGCCCAACTTGAGCGTTCTGAACCTCTACAACCGGAAGAATGTGCTCTTCTACTTCTTCAACTACGACCGATCGCCCCCTACGAGGACGGGAGTCAGCATGTTCCCGTTGCTTCCGACGATCGGTGTGGAAGTGACCTTTTGACGCTGCGGACCCGCAGGAGCCGACGCGTGCAGAGATGGCTTGCGGGCCATTTCCTCTTTGCAGCCATTTCCGCAAGCGCATGCGAACTGACCGAGGTCACCCTGGTCGAGAGCGATGACGTGGTGATCGTGGAAGCGCTGTTGCAGCTTCACCCGGGGCTTACGCCGGGAAACGAGAGGGCGCTGATGCGCGTCTTCCTCCACCGGACGCTTCGACCGGATGGCTCGGCGGACGCCGTGCCGGGTGCAGTCGTACGCGTCGAATCAGGGCGCGGAGGATGGGTCTTCGACATTCCCGAGATCGAGGCCTCCGAGTGTGCCGTCGTCACCCCCGAGCTCGGGACAGGGACCTGTCACGGTCTCTCGATTGGGCCCGGGGTCATTGCGCCCGGAGACATCGCCGAACTCAGAATCGACTTTCCCGCGGACCGATCGGTCCGGGCCACCTCCAGCATTCCCGGCCCGTTCGACCTGCTCCGGCCCCAGGTTGATCATTGCGCCCTGCCGCCCAAGCAGAACTTCGAGATCACGTGGTCGGTCGCCAGCGGAGCCCAGGCTTACATATCGGAGACTACGATCTCAGGGCTTGACGCGGCGCTAGAACCGCTGGGGATAGACGTGGAGCACGAACCGCTCAGGCTGACGGGGCTGTCGGTCTCGTCGACGGATACCGTCGTCGTGTACCCGTCCCAGTTGGGTATATTCTCACGTACCGAGATCGAGCGAGACCTCGCGGCGGAACTCCGGGAGGGGCTGCCCCAGGGCGCCGAGGCCGAAGTGGCGATAGCGGCCGTGGACCGAAACTTCGTGAATTGGGCTCGCGGTCAGAGCTTCAATCCAACCGGGCTTGTTCGGGTGCCCAGTGTCATCGGCGACGGCACCGGATTCTTCGGGAGTGCCGTGGTTCGGGTCTTCTCGCTAGAAACGGGTACGGCACCCTCCACGGAGCTTCCCCCGTGTGCCCCCCCGGCTCGTGAACAGCTCCTATGACGCGCGGACGGCCGCTTGTGGCGGCCCCGACGCCGGGGCCATCGACGGTGCGCTGTCCTCGCGCCAGACTGCGGGCTACAGTGGACCACCCGCCTTGGACCCGCCGCGCTGTAGGGTGCCGGTTACGTGACGCGGGATTGCAGCGTTGACGCCAGCGTCGGTCCGGCCGCTATCGTCGACCCGCCCACGGTGACGCTAGCAAGGCCGTCTGTGCTGGCCCGCGAGCTGCGCCGCCGCTCCGCTGCCTTGCGGGCGCTCTTGTGCTTCGGCCTCGTCGCGGGCGTGAGGCCGTTGGGAGCCGCGACTTCGATTTTGAACGCTCCGGAGCCAGCACTACCGTATGTGCCGGCCCACACTGTGCTGTCATCGGCCACTCCCGCGCCGGATACCATCGTGCGCGGCGCCGTCCGCGAACTCCGCCTGGTCTTTTCCACGGAGGTGCAGTTAGCGCTCTCGACGGTCGTGCTCGCCGGACCGGACGGCGTCGTGGCGACCGGGCCACTAGGGCTCGTGTCCGGAGAGGCCAGTCGGGTGTTGCGCCTACCCCTCGCCCAGGTGCTCTCCGACGGCGCGTACTTGGTCGAGTGGGTCACGGCCGGGCTGGACAGCCACCCGATCAACGGCAGCTACGGCTTCGAAGTCGACGCTCCGGATAGGCTCGCTCCGCCCGCGCCGGACCGGGCCCGGGCAATCGGGGGGACCCGCGCAGCCGGAGAGGGGCCGGATACGTCTGGAGGGGACGGCGAATCGCTGTTGGATCAAGTGGCCGTGCCCGCGTTCCTTCCGGTGCTTGCGCGTTGGCTTCTCGATGTAACCGCGGTCGCGCTGCTCGGGCTGGCCGCATTCCGCTGGGCAATACTCGAGCAGCTCAGGGGCGAACCCTGGTTCGCACTCGTGGCGATCCCCGCGATGCGGCAGCTGTGGGTGATCGGCTGGGCAGCGGCGGCCCTTCAGGTCGTGCTCCTGCCCCTCCGCCTCGCGGTACAGGCCACACAACTCTTCGGCGCCGAGGCTCTCGCGAGGAGCAGCGCTTTGTGGAACAGCCTCTGGGGAGCGAGCTTGTGGGTCCACCTTGCCGCGACGCTGCTCCTCGTGGCGGGTCTGTCGGTCGCGGGAGTCAAGGGACACCGTACAGGTTGGGCGGCTATCGCGGTCGCGGCCGTGCTGGTGTCGGTCGTGCCGGCACTGTCCGGCCACGCTTCGGGCACGGAGCGTCTACAGGACTACATGGTGTTCAACCACGGTGTGCACGTTGCCGCCGCGGGCGCCTGGGTCGGCGGTCTGCTCGCGCTTCTACTCGTCGGACTCCCCGCCGTGCGCGAAGCGAACGTTCCACCGAAGCTGGGCGGCCGACTCTCGTCGGTGGCCTCGCTCGTCCGGGCGTTCTCGGCCGTCGCGGTAACTGCGGTGGCCGTGCTGGTGTTCACCGGTGTGGTGAACGCACGTGTGATCCTGGGGTCTTGGCAGACGCTGTTCGGGAGTCTCTACGGCGCGATCTTCATGTGGAAGATCGGATTCGTGGCCCTGGTCGGGCTGCTCGGCTTGTACCACTGGTTGGTCGTACGTCCCGAGCTGGAAGGCGGTGCCGGTGTCGATTCGCTACGGATCACCGCGAAGGTAGAACTCGGCCTGGCTGTGCTCGTGCTCGTGGCCGCCGCCCTTCTCGCGACTACCGTCCCCGAGGTTCCCGCCTGACGAGGCCGCGAGCGAGCATTCGGGTGAAGCTGCCGATTCCCCGGCTTGTGGAAGCTGGAGGTCTAGGGCAGCGAGGCCGGAACACCCCCGCCGATCGAGCTGCGAAGGCGAGGATAACGGACCGCCAAAGCCGCCGCTCGGGCGACCACGTAGACGATGAAGGCCACCCAGAGACCGAGGTTTGCTAGCGCGGCCGTCAGGACAAGCGACGCCCCCAGGAACACGAGGAAGGCAAGCGCACTCGCGTTTCGCATGTCCTTCGTGCCGACGGCTCCGATGAAGACCCCGTCCAGCTGGAAGGCCGCGAAGGACACGGCTACGTAGGCCGCGGCGAGCGGCAGGAACTGCCCGGCGATCTCTCGCACGGGCGACAAGTCGGCGAAGCCGGCCATCATGAGTGGTCCAAGCAGGAGCAGAGAGACAGCGAGTATTCCTGCAGAGAGTGCAGCCAATTCGGTGGCCGCCCGCACGGCACGATCGAATGCGGGGAGGCGCCCCGTGCCGAACGCACGGCCCACGAGGATTTCTGTCGCGTGCGCGTATCCGTCCAGCATATAGGCGCTCAACGTCACAAGCTGGAGGAGGACGTGGTTGGCGGCGAGCACGTCGTCACCGAGCACGGCACCGACGTTCGTGAACCAGGCGAACCCGCCCAGCAGGAAGAGTGTTCGGACCATGATATCGGCGTTTGCGCCCAGGGCATGGGCCGCTTTTCTTGGGTCGCGCATGCGATCCCAGGGCCAGAAGGGCCGCTCGCTCGTCACCTCCCGGCCGAGAATCGTGAAGACCGAGAGCAGAGCGAGACCCAGTGTCGTCCATTCCGCGATGGCGGTCCCCAGCGCGATTCCCTGCACGCCAAGGCCTAGGACCCCTGCGAGCAGTATGTCGAGGGCGATGTTCAGCCCGTTCAGGAAGAACTGGATATGGAGCAGCTGGCGGGTACGGCCCAGGCCGACCAGCGTGCCGATCAGGGCGAAGATCCCGAGGCTTGCGGGAGCCCCCCAGATCCGGATCGCGAAGTAGGACTGCATCAACTCCTCAGTTGCGGCTGTCCCGGAGAGGAGTACGGTTGCGGTCCGGACGATGGGAACCTGCAATAGCACGAGCGCGCAGCCAATGCCGGCGGCGAGCAGCAACGCGCGTCCCAGGGTCGCCCGGATCTCGACATCGTCGCCGGCACCCGATGCCTGGGCCGTGAACCCGGTGGTACCCATTCGCAAGAACCCGAAGCTCCAGTACAGGAAGCCGAAGACCAGTGAGCCGAGCGCGATGGCTCCCAGGTCCGTCGATGTGCCCGTGTTGCCGACGACGACCGCGTCGGCGATCCCGAGAAGGGGGACCGCTGAGTTGGCCAGGACAATCGGCCACGCGAGCCGCAGGACTTCTCTCCGCGCACCCGTCGTGCGGGATGGAGAACTCCTCACGGCGGATGCGGGGACGAACGCTTCGGTCCTACGCGATTGCAGCCGGGAGGCAGCGGCACAGGCCTTGAGGCGGGTGAGCGGCCAGACCCCGCGCCCTCCTTGCGAGACGGGCGGCGCGGCGGTGGTCCCCCGGCGGCGGCACTCCACCAATGGTGCGGATCACGGCAGGGAACCGTCTAGAGTCCAACTAGGACTTCACGATCTGCGTTTCCTACTGTTGGATCATGGCTTATTCCACTGCGTCGCGATAGACGGAAAGACGGAATCGCAGTGAGCCCTATGAGCGAATCTACTTGGCGTGAAGATCACCGCGTGAACGCAATACTCAGCCTTCCTGCGGCCTCGGAGTTTGTTGCCGTCGTCGGGGCGGCCATCTTCACGCCTTGTTTCTCGTTCATGCGCGCAAACCTGATAGAGCCAACGCCAATCCCTCCGTGACGGTGTAGAGGTACTGGTGTGAGCTTCCTGACTCGCCGCTCGAAGCACCGGGAGCCGCAATACGCCGACGATCTGCGTCTTGCCAACTATCCACTCAAGGTCCTGTGTGAACTTGGAGGGTGGAAGAACGCTCACACTTTCCTCAAATGCTATCAGCGGACTGTATCAGATTCATATCTGTTTGTAACCGCGTCACTTACAGATTTTGTCGACCCGGT